>NZ_JBITDW010000037.1:0-92490 GCF_044454685.1 Actinoplanes sp. NPDC051513 | reverse complement strand
CACCCGCTACGACAAACTCGCCGTCCGGTACCAGGCCACGGTCCACATCGCCGCGATCAACGAGTGGCTATGACACTTCATAAACACGCCCTAGCAGCAACCGATTCGACCTGCCGGGCCCAAGGAGCCCGTCGCAGGAGGTCTGACCTCGTATTACACCCGATCCGACCGAGTCGTGGTGGCTCCATCGCTCAATGAGCCATTTTCAACGTGATGGTGCAGGTCACGGTCGTTGCGGCAACCCGGTGTCTACATAGGACGAGGCTCCCGGTAAGACAGCAGTCGACCAAGATCCGATGCCCCAACCGGGAGCCTCGCTGTGCTGTCTTACCCTGCCGCGATTCCGCTGTCCACCCGCACCCTCAACCACCTCGCCGGCCTCATCCGCCGGAACCGCGAGCTGCGCCGATCGAGGTGGCGGCGCCTCGACCCGGGCCGGCAAGCCCTGCTCGCCCTGGCGCATCTGCGCAACGGCGACACCTACACCCGGCTGGCCTGCGGATTCGAGATCGGCGTGGCCACCGCCTGGCGGTACGTGCGTGAGGCCGTCGACCTGCTCGCCGCGACCGCTGACGGCCTGCACACCGCGATGGACAGGATCGGCCTGCTGGCCTACGCAATCCTGGACGGCACCCTGATCCCCGCCGACCGGGTCGCCGACCAGAAGCCCTACTACTCCGGGAAACACCGGCGCCACGGCGTGAACATGCAGGTCATCGCCGACCCGGCCGGTCGTCTCGTCTGGGCGTCCGCCGCGCTGCCCGGCGCCGCCCACGACCTGACCGCGGCCCGCACCCACGGCATCATCGATGCCCTGACCGGTGCCAACGTGATGACCTTCGCCGATAAGGCGTACCAGGGTGCCCGCGGCAGTATCCGGACGCCGTTCAAACGCCACCGGTACCGGCCGAAACTGTCGGCCCGGCAGAGAGCCGTCAACCGGGCCCACGCCCGCCTCCGCGCCCTCGGCGAACGCGCCAACGCCACCCTCAAGACCTGGAAAGTCCTGACCAAGCTACGTTGCTGCCCGCGCCGAGCGACCGCGATCGTGCAGGCCATCCTCGCTCTACACCACATCGAGAACCCGATCTACCGAGGATGAAAAAGGCTCAATGACCGGCCTCGTAAGATCTTCGATTGGAAGAAACCCTCCGAGGTATTAGCCGAACTCGTAGAGTCACATGCTTCCACCGGCTGAATCTGCCCAGTCCTACACGTTGGGAGGCGCGGCTTCAATCTCGGGGTTCGCTACCAGTAAATGGCAACAAATTCGACCTCAAGCTTTCGGGTAAGCGGTGCGTCGGCTCGTCTACGTTGTACCAGATTGTTCTGGCCGCCGCCCTCAGGAACTGAAATGTTCCGAAGAGCGGTTTCGCGAACGCGACGGACGATTTCGCGGTCGGCTTGTGTATCGACGGCCCTCACAACAACGTCAAAAGCTCGTCTCTGCGATTCCAGTTCGCCATTGTCCTCTAGCGTTGCCGCTGCGGCATCTACCGCGGCTGCGAGGGCTGCTGCATTCGTCTGGACACCCAGTTCGCAAGCCAAGTTGTGTCCGAAGTCCCGCACGACTTCAGGCCAGTCAATCTTTGGCGGATTTGCGTCATTTTCATTGGGTCCAGAAAAGTCATCCGGAAGCGCTGACATGAGTTCTGTTACGTCCAAAGAAACGCTCTTGAGGACGCCAGAGAGCTTTACGGGATCCCACTTATCGCGAAGCTTCGGCGATTCTACGCGTACGTAGGCGGTGTAGGCTTCTTCGCCGAAGAGAACCCTTCGTAGATCCCGCGAGTAGGCCGAAAAATTGGTGACTCCAACAATTTCAAGCGGCACGAGCATGTGCGCAATGCGACTTTCGGGCATGATGAGGGAGCGCTCGACTAAGATCTCCTCATCGTCCAACTTTAGAACCGCATATTTGTTGCTAATTCCGCAAACCGGGACTAGGCCGACCAAAAGTCCGTCAATCATCTGTAAGATCGTCACGGCCTGCTCGTAGCTCGACTTGTCAATTCCAAAGAAGGACTCTCGGTCCTTGACGATTTCGACGATAGAGGAAACTGCGCTCACGAGCTGATATGTCTTCTCCGCCGAGAGGGTGAGTTCCAATTCCAGGACGTCGCCACGCTTGACTTGATCCATAGATATCATCTGGCCGTGACGGATTAGCTTCCGCCGATTTCCAGAGATATCAGCTACCGTTGCAAGAGAGCCGTGCTCGATTGCGTGCCATCGACGCTTTGGGCCAGGGGCTGTCAATAGCAGCTCATCCTCACCGCCAATGCGCAAATCACGAAACGTGCTCTGAATTACGGCTTTCCGGACGGTCTCCCTGGCGGAAGTATCCGAATTCTTCACTCTCGACTCGGAGCCGAACTTTATTTTGCTCATTGCTAAGCCAGACGTCGCCTTGGCCTCGCGTTCGCTTGACCTTGTGAGAGTCTCCTTTACTGTATCCTTAATGGCTCCGTCCCGTGCCGCAATCAGGCTCGTAACGCTTACCTCGTCGAGGTAAACAAATTCTCGGCGCTGCTTGGACCATGACCGGTCACGTTTGCGAAAGATATTCATTCCTGGCCAGTCTTCTTTAGCGTTGGTATGCGCTGTACTCGCGTTACGGCTTCATTGACATCTTCTAAGCAAAGAGAGTTGCGGCCGTCGAGCGCGGCGAGGACAGCCGCTTCGGTCCAGATTGCCGATAGGTCCGCTGCCGTCCAACCATCGGTCCCGGCTGCCAATTCCGAGAAGTTCGGCTGCTCAGAAAACTTCAGCCGCCGCGCAGAAGCTGCCAGGATTGCGCTGCGATTTGTTGCATCGGGAAGCGAAAACTCCAGCTTATGGGATAGTCGACCAGGCCGAAGCAGGGCCTCGTCAAGGCTCCCGGCTAGGTTAGTGGTCGCAATTACGATTACTTGTTCATAGGCGGTGAAACCATCAAGGAGAGAAAGAAACTGGCCAACAAGGCGATTGGTTGCCTCGTGATTCGCCGCCCCCCTTTGTGTATATAGGCTGTCGATCTCGTCGAAGAACAGAACCGCCGGCGCGTGACTTTGAGCGTGTTCGAAGATGCTTCTGAGTGTTCTTTCGCTCTGCCCAACGAACTGATCAATGATCGCAGGGCCACTAATGTTGTAGAAACGTGCCTGAGTGGCGCTAGCGAGCGCTTTCGCAAGAAACGTCTTGCCGGTACCGGAAGGGCCAGAGAAGAGCATTCCCTTGATGGGATTGGCGCCAATGGCTTTTATCCTGTTGGCCGGGTCAAGCGCCACAGTGACCAAATCCCTGGCGCGCTTCACCATCTTGGTTGAGCCGCCAAAATCATCAAGTGTTGTTGTGTCCGAGGGCTCGTATATCAAAGACTCAATATCGAATTCGTTCCGATCGAGAAGACCCAGACGATCAACCGGCTTGGCTGAAAGCAATTTCCCGGGGTTTCCCGACGAGTCCATCTCAATTGTCTGACCGATTTCGAACGGTAGGTTCGGCCGTTGTCGAAAGGACCTAAGCTTGCCGTCGATCTCGACGACTGCGCTATCCTCGGCCACGAGGCGGACCGTGCCGACGTCTGAGCCCGTGCTCCACAGATTGGCCGAAACTTTCTCGGCAGGCTCGCCGTCTACGCAAAAGAGCACATCGCCTATTGAGTAGCTCTCACAATCGCCGGATTCAAAGTAGCCTGTTGCGCCGCCCTGAAAGTCAAGCCATACTCGATAAATTTCGGGTTCGACCAGTCGAACCTTCGCAACTCGTCCTTCGGCGTTCAATGCGTTTCCTGTAAGCAGTCGTTAGGGTTTATTGAAGACAGCACCTCAGCGAGTCCCCGCGGATGAGAACCGGCCGCTCAACTTCTAGATATGATTCTTTCCGCAAATATGGCTTGCTACGCCTTCAACACGTGTCGACCTTGTCTGCGTGCAAACGCAAGGATGCCTATGAATGTATTCACAGCATGGGCAACGTGCTGATTGCAGAATCGTGTGCCGGGAGACGAAGTGCAGCCATGACCTTCTTGGCCGCCACGCGTCCAGGGCCTCGCGTGGTGCTTATCTTGTCATCCGCGATGATGTTGCCGTCCCACATCTCGGCATCGCGGCGCCAATCGATCGTGGTGGCGAGGTCGATGTAGCGGGCGGTCCTCCAATCCGGGTCCGGATTCTTTTCGATCTCATAAGCTACGTGACCAATGACGACCAAGCCGGTCGCGGTCATATTGATGAAGTGCTTTCGGAAGTCTACGACCTGATTCGCCGGCCCACCCGACGTAGGCAACGCTGCAATGGAGTTCCACGGTGCCATGTGCTCGGTCAAGGTGGCGAGCATGGCGAGGGTCCGCTCGACGAAGGCGTCTTGAGTCTCGGTGGAGCCGATTACCTGGAGGCTTCTGCTCGGAATGCTCGCCTCGCTCAATGCGTAATCATGGAAGAGTAGCTCCTTGACCATCCCGCGAACCTGGTTGAGGAGGAAGATTGCTGGTGAAAGCTTCGATAGGCTCTTGGAGGTTTCGTCGATTCGCCCTCGCATTAGGGCTGAACCGTCCACGATCTTCGTCAAGACCCTATTCAACGGCTCCCTGGTGTTATATGCAGCTAGGAGGCTGGCGGGGATTTGCTTGGTCTGTGCTGCATCAGCGAAGTCCTGATGGACACGGGCCAGGTCCGGTTCCACGACGATAACCACAGAGATGCTGTCGCTCATGAACGGCGAGTCGATATCGGTCAAAGACTCGCTGCGCCTGGCAATCGCGGCAAGACGATGCTGGCCGTCAGTCACTGAGAACTTCGTCTCGTCTCCGATGACGACGAATCCGGCGGTCATTGCAAAGTTCCCTCGCGGGATGTGGATGGCAGGGATGGAGCGGACATTGAGCGTGACCGGCGGCAGGATGTAGTTGCCCTCGTTGTCGGTCAAGTACTTGGCAATGGAGCGAACATGGCCGGTGTCCATCGGACGGTTTGTAGCCATGCGGGGATTGCCCCCTTTGGTTGCCGAGTCCGCGACCACATGCTTGACAAGGAAGGCATTCGAGAAGGCCGTGGTCAGCATGAGGCGACCGCCCTGCTGAAAAACGACGCACGTAAAGACGCGGCCTCCTGCCGCCGACGCGGCCTCACTCGCCGCAGTCTGAGCCGCGGTCAATGAGTCGTGCTGGGTAAGGCCAAGTTCCGCGAAGAACAACGTGATGCCTCCGTCAGTCGGCGCCCTCCACAGTGAAGTGGCGCGAGTAGCAACGTATGGCATGCCGCGTACTACGTCAAGATGCCCACGTAGTACGTCTTGCCTTCAGCGTAATTCTGGTGGGCGCCTGTCTGATGGCTGTCCTGGCACGACACGCCTCCCTGCCGTTTTGGTGCGTGGGGTCGCTTCGCGACTTGACAGCCCCGGGTCCGTCGGTATCCGGGTTTAGGCCTCCGGGAGGACGGGAACAGCCGACCACCGCAGACCGCAAGGCGCACGGCGGAGTAATCGCCGGTGAGTGACTGATCAAGTGACGACCGTGGCGCCTACTGTCGGACCTTGTTCCTTTGCGGACGGGGTTGGTCGGGCTTGGATCCTTCGCCAGACTACGGAGGCGAGCCGCGAAGCATCTTGGTCCATGACGGAGCGAGGACATATGACCGAGTCAGGGAACACTGAGGATTTAGCCGTCGCTGCGGCCGTGGTTGTAGACGACGGTCGGGTGTTGCTGGTCCGTCGGCGTGTGGAGGAAGGCCGGCTTTCGTGGCAGTTTCCGGCAGGGAAGCTGGATCCGGGTGAGTCTGGTGATGCCGCCGCTGTCCGGGAGACCCTGGAGGAAACTGGCCTGACCGTTCGAGCCATCAGCCGCCTTGGCACACGAGTGCATCCTGACACCGGCAGGTCGATGCTTTACGTCGCATGCGACGTTGTCGCCGGCACGGCATATGTGGCCGCCATGGACGAGATAGCGGACGTGGCCTGGTGTGACCGCGCAATGCTTGCCGCATACGTGCCGTACCCGATATTCGGTCCCGCTCAGGAGTACCTCGACGGCAAGATCCGCTGACGATGCTCTTTGTGCAGCCCACGGCGGCGGGCTCGCCGACCGCGCCCTCGTTTACCCCCCGAAAACCACTTACAACCGTTGATCAAGGGCGGCAAATGACGATCGACCTCGGCGCACGCATGCGCTGGTGGTGGTTACTCCTGACGAACAATGACAAACCCGTTGGAGTGACGGTTGGCAAGAAGAGGGCCGTCGGTTCAAATCCGGCCACCCCGACCAGGTCAGAGGCCGTTTCCTTCAATGGAAGCAGCCTCTGCTGCGTCCTGGGCAACCGACCGTCTGGCTATCCCTTCCGGGCGACTGAGCAGGCAGGGAAGCCACCGCGACCACCAGATCCCCCGGCAACGCCGGCGTCCTCGACGTGGGCCAGCGCCGAGTCCAGCAACTCGCTGGGTTTACGAAGCAACGAGCGGCGAGCAACGAGCCAGCGAGGGCCGTAGGCTCGGTCGTCGCTTGGTTGCAGTTGAAGTTGGGAGAGCCTGCTGTGGCGTTGTCCGTGGAAGACAGGCTTGCGGTGCATGAGCTCATCTCGCTGCACGGCCACCTGATGGACAGCGGCGAATTCGGCCGGATGGGCGAGCTCTTCACCGCCGACGTTGTCTACGACCTCTCCGCGTTCGAGCGCGAGGAATTGCACGGGTACGAGGCGATCACCGAGGCGAGCCTGGCGTTGGGCGACGCGAACCCTGTCGGTCATCACGTCACGAACATCTGCGTGACCGAGGACGCGGACGGCACCGTGCGAGTGCGGTCGAAGGGGATCGGGATCTACGCCAACGGCACCGCGGGCAGCGTTGTCTACGAGGACGTCGTGCGTAAGGAAGCGCGCGGGTGGCGGATCGCCTATCGCAAGGTGGGTCTTCGTCGCGTGCCGTTGCACCCCTGAGCACCGAAAAGGGCGGGCCATCGGATGATGGCCCGCCCGTTCGTCACGTCGAAGCCGTCAGCGGCGGCCGGGTTTTGTGGGCTTGACGGTGGGGGTGCCGGGGAGCTGGGGGGTCTGGGGCTGCTCGGCGCCCTTCCCGTTGCTCTTCTCGATGATCACCACGCCGCCCTTGATGGTGCGGCCGCTGGGGTTGGTGCCGGCCACGGTGCCTGCTGGGCACTTCGAGTCGACGTCCTGGCCTACCGAGACGTCGAAGCCGGCGCTCTCCAGGCGGCTTCGGGCGCTGTCGACCGAGTCGCAGGTGACGTCGGGGATCGAGCGCTGGTCGCCGGTGGCGATCTTGTCGTCGCCGGCGGTTTTGAACTGGACCTTGGGTTTGCCCTTCATGAAGTCGGCCAGGGTGTTCCAGACTGCCGGGTTCACGGTGCCGTGGGACATGCGGTCGGAGTGGTCCTGGTAGTCCGGGTTCACCAAGTAGCCCGCTACCACCAGCGACGTGGTTCCTGCGATGAGGGCCGCGGTCTTGTCGTGGTCGGTGGTGCCGGTCTTGCCGAAGACGGGGTGGCCGACGACGCCGTGCGTCTGGCCGGCGGTGGTGCCGTGGCACTGGCCCATCTGCGCCGAGTCGCCTACCGGGCAGCGGGCCGCGTCCAGCGCGGCGCGGGCTACGTCTTTGCTTGTCGCGCGGATGCAGTGTGACTTGCCGATGTCGAGCTTCTCGTTGTTCTGCGTGGTGATCTGCTCGATCGGGGTGGGCTCGCAGTACATGCCGTCGCCAGCCAGCGTGGCGTATGCGTTCGCCATGTCCAGCGGGGTCGAGGCGGACACGCCCAGCGTGAACGCGCCCCACTGGTTGGCCGAGCCGGGGGCGGCCAGGTCGGCGTCCTGCTTGACGCGGAACTGCACGCCGAAGCGCTTGGCGACCGCGACCACGTTCTCGGCGCCGACTCGCTCTTCCAGCGGCACGAAGTAGGTGTTCACCGAGTTGCCGAAGCCGGTCCACATGTTGTAGACGCCGGCCTCGCCCTCGCCCGCGTTGCCGGGGCACCAGAAGTGGGTGCCGCTACAGGCGGACGGGCTGTTCGAGTCGATGATGTAGCCCGACTTGTACTGCTTCGGCGCGTTGATGGTGTAGCTCAGCGGGTAGCCCTTTTCCAGGGCCGCCACCATCGTGAACATCTTGAACACCGAGCCGGCCTGGTAGCCGGTGATGTCGCCGCCGCCGGAGAGCAGCGGGTTCGTGGTGTTCGGGTACGTGCCCCGGACGCCCTTCTTCGCCTTCTTCGGGTCGGAGGACATCTCGTTCTGCGGGTGCGACGGGTCGTCTAGCTTGTACTTCCGGTTCGCCGCCAGGGCGCGCACCTTGCCGGAGCCGGGCTCGACGGCGGAGATCAGCAGCGCGTTCTTGTTCTTGTCGCCGATCTCGTCGGTGATGTTGGCGCGGGCCGAGGTCTGCGCCTTGATGTCGAGCGTGGTGGTGATGCGGTAGCCGCCGCTCTTGAGGCGGCGCTCCCGGTCGTACTGGGTCTCGCCGAACTCCTCGCGGCCCATCCACCAGCGGTAGAAGTAGTCGCAGAAGAAGCCCCACGCGTTCTTGGCGACCGAGACGCAGCCGTTGCCGACCGGCTTGACCTTGGTCGGGATCTTCTCCTTGACCGCCTTGTCGGCCTCGGCCTGGGTGATGGCGCCCATCTCGACCATGCCGGGGATCACGTAGTTGTTCCGGCGCTGGAGGATCTGGTCGTACCCCTCCTTGCTGGTGGGGTTGAAGCTGGTCGGCGCCTTGACCATGCCGGCGAGCATCGCGGCCTCGCCGACGGTCAGGTCTTTGGGCTTCTTGTTGAAGTAGACCTGGCTGGCGGCGAAGACCCCGTACGCCTGGTTGCCGAACGGCGCGATGTTCAGGTAGCGCTCGACGATCTGGTCCTTCGAGAGCTCCTTTTCCACCTGCAGCGCGTACTTCATCTCGGTGACCTTGCGCTTCGGCGTGTCCTTGGTGGCGTCCACGACCTCCTGCGGGTTGGTCGCCGAGTACGCCAGCGACATGCGGACCCACTGCATGGTGATCGTCGAGGCGCCCTGCTTGGACTTGCCGTTGTTGTTGTTGACGAAGGCCCGGGCCACGCCCTTCAGGTCGACGCCGTTGTGGTGGTAGAACTCGCGGTCCTCGGCGGCGACGATGGCCGCGGTCATGTACTTCGAGATGTCCTTGAGCGGCACGTCGCTGCGGAACTCGTCGTAGAACTGCGAGATCTGCGTCTTGTTGTCGGACGCGTAGATGCGGGTGATCTGGGGGGAGCTGAAGTCTTTGAGCTCACTGGGCAGGTTCGCGAACGTCTGGCCGCCGGCCTTGGCGGCCAGCCCCGACATGGCAGCGGCCGGGAAAGCGGCCGCCGCGACGACGACGCCGGCGAGTAATCCGCAGATCAGCAACGACGTCGCGTTGGCGAAGATGTTGTGATCGCGTCTGCGCATCCAGGAGGTCACCTGAGCAGGGTACGCGAAGGGCACACGGGATCGCCCGTCGAGAAGCTCACGGGTCGCCCAGATTGATTGTGCTACGAAGCGGCGACTCTGTGCTGCCCCTTCTCGGAAGCCGGTGCCGCCGAAAAGCCCGGTACACCCGAGCTATGCGTATTTGAGGGACAACGTTGCGTAATCACCCGACTACAGAGCATGATGGTCCGGCGAGCTGTCGCACGACGTCTGCACTGCTTGGGGGACATAAGCGCGCGGACGTCAGGGGGTGAACCGCAAGGGGGGACGTGTACAGATGGGGATGATCAGCGACTGGCCCAGCATGGCGGCGTGTCAGAGTGGCGACCCTGACGCGCTGTTCGTGCAGGGTGCCGAGCAGAACGTGGCGAAGAGGATCTGCCGCAGCTGCCCGGTCCGCTACGAGTGCCTCGCCGATGCCCTGGACAACAGGATCGAGTTCGGCGTTTGGGGAGGCATGACGGAACGGGAGAGGCGGGCGCTGCTGCGCCGCCACCCGCACGTGGCGAGCTGGCGGAAGATGTTCGAGGCCGCGCTCCGGGAGAAGAGCGCCGACAAGGTTCTCGTCCCGACCCGCTGACTTCAACTTGTGAGCAGGGCGCCTATCGTTCGCAGCCCGTCGACGTCGTGGACGTCGGCGGGCTGCGCCGTGATCGAGGCGGCCGGGACGTCGGGGAACGCGTCCGTCAACGTGGCGGCCACGCGTACCTCTCGCTCGATCTGCCGCATCAGCGCGGCATGAATGCGGAGCGCATCGGCCGTCGTGGCCTGCGCCGGCGGCAAGGCGTCGGCCGAAGCGTCGGACAGGGATGCCGGCAGATCGGAGATGTCCGACCGGTGCATCCGGTTGAGGACCAGGCCCGCGAGCGGCATCCGCTCGGCGACCAGACGCTCCGCGAAATACGCGGCCTCGCGGACCGCGTCGCGCTCCGGCGCGGCGACCAGCAGGAACGCGGTCTGTGGGTCTTGCAGGATCCGGTACGTCTCGTCGGCGCGCTGCCGGAATCCGCCGAACATCGAGTCGAGGGCGGCCACGAAGCCCGACAGGTCGGTCAGCAGCTGGGCGCCGAGGATCTTCTGCACGGTACGGGAGAACAGCCCGAACGAGGCCGTGACCAGGCTGAACATGCTCTTGCCCGAGCGTGCCGGCGCGAGCAGGAGACGCAGCATGCGGCCGTCGAGGAAGCGGGACAGGCGAGCCGGCGCGTCCAGGAAGTCGAGCGCCGAGCGGGACGGCGGGGTGTCCACCACGATCAGGTCCCACTCGTCGGTGGACCGCAGCTGCCCCAGCTTCTCCATCGCCATGTACTCCTGCGTGCCGGCGAAGGTCGAGCTCATGGCCTGGTAGAACGGGTTCGCAAAGATCTCGGTGGCGCGCTGCGGGGTGGTGTGCTGCTGCACGACCTCGTCGAACGTGCGCTTCATGTCGAGCATCATGGCGTGCAGCTCGCCGCCGTTCTCGGTGTCGATGCCCTTGACCTGGCGCGGGGTGTTGTCGAGCTCGCTCAGGCCCATCGACTGCGCCAGCCGGCGCGCGGGGTCGATGGTCAGCACCACGGTGCGCCGGCCGTGCACCTCGGCGGCGCGTACGCCCAGCGCGGCCGCGGTGGTCGTCTTGCCCACGCCGCCGGCGCCACAGCACACGACGATCCGGATGGCCGGATCGGCGAGAAGACGGTCGACGTCGAGAGGTTCAGCCACCACTACTCCAGAGTAATCACGGTCAGGCCCGCATGAGCTCGCGTGCGAGCTCGTCCAGGCCGGCACGGTCGGCGCCGCCGGGCAGCAGGGGAAGCTCGATCACCGGGCGGCCGGCGTCGGCCAGCTCGACCCGCAGGGACTCCTCGAGATCGCGCCGGGTCAGATACGCCTTCGCCTCGGCGGCCAGGCCGTTGACCGTCGCCGCGTCGGTCGGCAGGCCGGCGTCGGTGAGGCCGCGCTTGAGCTCGGCCTTGGTCACCTTGCCGGCGGTGAGCAGCGCCGGGCGGGCGCCGTTCACGATGATCCGGCCGAGCGAGATGTTCAGCGCCTGGAGCTCGGCGATCGCGTCCAGCGTCTCTTGTACCGGCATTTCCTCGAGCAGGGTGACCACGTGCACCGAGGTGATCGGGGAGCGCAGCAGCGAGGCGACGCCGTCGCTCTGCGTCTTGATCGGGCCCATCTTGGTGAGCTTGGCCGTCTCGGCCGTGACGTTGAGGAACCGGCCGATCCGGCCGGTGGGCGGGGCGTCGAGCACCACGGCGTCGTAGACCCGGCGGCCGTCGTGCGAGCGGGTGGTCGACTCCTTCACCTTCCCGGTGAGAAGCACGTCACGCATGCCCGGCGCGATCGTGGTGGCGAAGTCGATGGCGCCCACCTTGCGCAGGGCCCGGCCGGCCGCGCCCAGGTGGTAGAACATGTCGAGGTATTCCAGGAGCGCCTCTTCCGGGTCGACCGCGAGCGCGCGCACCTCGCCGCCGCCGGCCAGCTTGGCGATCCGCAGCTCCTTGTACGGCAACGGGGCCACCTCGAAGAGCTGGGCGATGCCCTGCCGGCCTTCCACCTCGACCAGCAGCGTGCGGCGCCCGCCCTCGGCCAGGCCGAGGGCCAGCGCGGCGGCCACCGTCGTCTTGCCGGTGCCGCCCTTGCCGGTCACGACGTGCAGCCGCGCCGGCCATCTGCTGTTGACGTGCTCGCCCATGCCCACAACGGTACGGCGGGCTGTCAGCCGGACACCTCGCAGACCAGCCAGCCCGTCTTGCGGATCACGGTGAACTCGAGGGCTTGCCTGGCCGTTTTCTCGTCGCCGGTCGACATGGTGATCTGCACCGAGACCAGCGCCCGGTCTTCGCCGGAGGTGGACACGGCCGGTTCTTCCCAGCGGTAGACCGGGTCTTGATAGCCCTCCGAGTACGTCCGGATCTCGTTGACCCGGTCGGCGAGCTTGGTCTTGTCGCGCGCCTCGCGGCACACCAGGTCGTCGGCGGCGGTCGCGTCCTGCTGGGTGTAGACCGCGGTGAGGAAGCGGTTGACCGCGGTCGCCGGGTCGGGCGAGCCGGGGTTGTCGGCGTCGCGGAGCAGCAGGTATGCCGAGGTGGCGCCCCCGGCGCAGAGCAACAGCGTGGCGGCGAGCGCCAGCGAGACCCAGAGCCCGCCGCGCTTGCCCGTGGCGGCCGGCGCGGGCGGCACCTGCCAAGGCTGCTGCGGCCCCGACCAGATCGGTTCGGGCTGGACCTCGGGCGCGGACGGGCCCCAGCCCATGTTCTCGGGCGGCTGGGTCTGCCACTGCCCCGCCGCCTCGTGCTGGGCGTGCCAGGGCGTAGTGGCCGGAATCACCTGTGTGTGATCGGCCGCAGCGGCCGGCACGACGGTCGGCATGGAGGCCGTCGGCGCCTCGTCGGCGAACGTTCCCGACGGCGGCCACTGCGGTGCGTGCGGATCGGGCGCGGCGTCGATGAAGTCGAGCACGTGCGGCGGTTCCGGCGGGATCGGGTCGCCGGGCGGGATCGGCTGCGGCGGCTCGGGCTCGGGCGAGGGCACGGGCGCGGGCTCCGGATGACCCGGGTGGCCGCCCTGCGGGTGCGTCATGTCGCCCTCCAAGATCTCCTCTGCGAGGCCTTGGCGTCAGCCTAGCCAAGCCGGGCCGTGCGTGGGTCCTAAGCTGACCCGGTACCCGACGATTAGGGAGTATGCAGGCGATGCAGAAGTGGGAGTACGTGACCGTGCCCCTGCTGGTCCACGCGACCAAGCAGATCCTCGACAACTGGGGCGAGGACGGCTGGGAGCTCGTCCAGGTCGTTCCCGGTCCCAATCCTGAGCAGCTGGTCGCTTACATGAAGCGGCCGAAGTCGTGACGACTCCCATCGCCGGCGAGGGCGGCGTCGACGCCTACGAGAAGCTGGCCGAGCTCGGGATCACGCTTCCGCCGGTGGTGCCCCCGCTCGCGGCGTACCTCCCGGCCGTTCAATCCGGCAATTACGTGTACGTCTCGGGCCAGCTTCCCCTGGTCGAGGGCAAGCTGCCGCTGACCGGCAAGGTCGGCGCCGAGGTCACCGCCGAGCAGGCCGCCGAGCTGGCCCGCACCTGCGCGGTGAACGTGCTCGCGGCCGTCGAGTCGCTGGTCGGCCTGGGCCGGGTCGTCAAGATCGTGAAGGTGTCCGGGTTCGTGGCGTCGGCGCCCGGCTTCACCGGTCAGCCCGCGGTCGTGAACGGCGCCTCGAACCTGTTCGGTGACGTCTTCGGCGAGCAGGGCCGGCACGCGCGCAGCGCGGTCGGGGTGGCCGAGCTTCCCCTTGGCGCGCCCGTCGAGGTCGAAGCGATAGTAGAGGTCGCCTGAAGAGCCAAGAGATCCGTTTTGCCGGAAAGGGCAACGCAGCGTGACCTGAGCGGCCGCTGAGATCGCACATCCGGTCCTCGGCTCCACCCCCGTGCGCGACGTAGGATTTCGCGCATGGGGGGAGCTGCGCTCGACGGCCTGCCGGGCTGGGTGACGCTGCTCCGTGCCCCCAACCCGGGGCCGATG
The DNA here is from genome assembly GCF_044454685.1 of Actinoplanes sp. NPDC051513. Classification (NCBI taxonomy): domain Bacteria; kingdom Bacillati; phylum Actinomycetota; class Actinomycetes; order Micromonosporales; family Micromonosporaceae; genus Actinoplanes; species Actinoplanes sp. NPDC051513. Next base: position 78,585 of record NZ_JBITDW010000037.1, on the reverse strand, counting down.
ACCCTCGACGGCACCAACACGTGGGTGCTGCGCGCGCCGGGCGAAGAGTTCGGCTTCGTGATCGACCCGGGCCCGCTCGACGAGGGTCACCTCCGCAAGATCGCCGAGCACGGCCCGTTCCGCGCCATCCTGATTACGCACGGTCACCACGACCACGTCGAAGGTGCTCCGCGGCTGTCCGAGATGCTGGGTGCGACGCCGATAGCGACCGGGTCCGAGATCAAGAGTGACGGCCTGGACATCCAGGTTCTCCCTACTCCCGGGCATACCGCCGATTCGGTGTGTTTTCTGGTCGAGTCCGGGAATGTCCGGGCGATGTTCACCGGCGACACGATCCTCGGGCGCGGAACGACGGTGGTGGCCGCGCCCGATGGCGACCTGGGCTCCTATCTCGACAGTTTGACGGCGCTGACGGCGTACGAAAGCGTCTTGATGTTTCCGGGCCACGGCCCGGCGCAGGACGACGTGGCCGTATTCGCGCGGTTCTATCTCGATCACCGGCGGGAGCGCCTCGCCCAGGTGGAAGCGGCCATGGCGCGCGGCGCGGAGACCCCGGAAGCGGTTGTTGATCTCGTTTATCCCGACATCGACCCGGCCGTGCGGTTTGCGGCGATCTTCAGTGCCAAAGCGCAACTGGATTATCTCCGTCACAAAAATCGGGAATCAGGAACAAGGGCCGACGGGTTGGATCGGCTGTGACCTGTCCTGTGTGTGGAACCGTCGCCGTCCCCGGCGCCCGCTTCTGCCACAACTGCGGCGCCGCCCTCCCGGCCGCGGCCACGTTGCCCGCTGCCGAGCGACGCATCGTGACCGTGCTCTTCGGTGACCTGTCCGATTTCACGTCCTGGTCGGAAGATCTCGATCCCGAGCGCGTCGGCGCGGTGACCGACCGCGTGCTGGCCGCGCTCGCCGGCGCGGTGAAGACGTTCGGCGGTCACGTCGACAAGCTGACCGGCGACGGCATCATGGCGGTCTTCGGCGCCCCGGTGGCCCATGAGGACGACGCCGAGCGCGCGGTCCGCGCCGCGCTGAGCATGCAGCGCGCGGTCCGCCGGGTGCTCGACGACGAGCGCGGCGGCGGCGCCCCGCTCGGCCTGCGCATCGGCGTCAACACCGGCGACGTGGTCGCCGGCATTCAGGCCGGCATCGAATACACGGTCATCGGCGACACGGTGAACACGGCCGCGCGGTTCGCCGACGCGGCCGCGGTCGGCGCGGTCTACGCGGGCTCGCGCACCAGCGCCGGCACCCGGCACGTCGCCTCCTGGCGGCAGCTGCGCCCGCTGCGGCTCAAGGGCAAGCGCGAGCCGGTGCCCGCGTTCGAGCTGCTCGGCCTGCACGACGCGCCCGGCACCCGGTCGGGCCTGGGCGACGAGGCGCCGTTCGTGGGTCGCGAGACCGAGCTGGGCCGGGTGTCCGGCCGGCTCGCCGAGGCGATCGACTCGGGCACGCCGCGGGTCATGGTGATGACCGCCGAGGCCGGCATCGGCAAGTCCCGCTTCGCCGGCGAGGTCAAGCGGCTCGCCGCCGGCTATGACGTCGGCGCCGGCGGCCGGTACGCGGCGCACACCGGCGCCCGGGTGCTGCGGGTGCGCTGCCGCGCGTTCGGCGAGCGCCGTCGCTTCGCGCCGCTGGCCGACCTGGTGCGCAAGTCCGTCGGCCTGCCCAAAGACGTGGTCTCCACGGTCGGCCGCACGGTGGTCGAGGAACGCCTGCGCAAGCTCACCAACCGGCTGAGCCGCGAAGGGGAGGCCGCCAAGATCGATATCGACCGGTTGCTGGCCCTGCTCGGGTACGGCGAGGCGCCGGCGAACCCGGTCGGCCCGGCCACCGGCGCCGACTGGCAGCCGGCCACCACCCGGCAGGACGCCGACGCGGTGTCGTCGGCCGTGGCCGACCTGCTCTCGGCGCTCGCGGCCGAGGCGCCGCTGGTGGTCATCGTCGACGACCTGCACGACGCCACCGCGTCGACGGTCGACGGGCTCGGCCGCACCCTGTCGCTGCTCGAGGGCCCGGTCGTGGTGCTGCTGCTGGGCCGCCCCGAGCTGGTGCGCACGGCGGGCGCGCTGACCAGGCTCGCCGACGCCGAGGTCTACACGCTTCCCCCGCTGCGCGGCGCCGACGCGTCCCGGCTGCTCACGTCGTACCTGAACGGCGGCAAGCTGCCCCAGCCCGACACCGACCGCCTGCTCGCCACCGCACAGGGCAACCCGTTCTACCTGGCCGAGATGGTCACGCTGCTGATGGAGCGCGGCGCGCTGACTCCGGCGGTGGGCGCGAACGCGGTCGGCAAATGGCAGCTCACCAACGGCTCGCTCGGCAGCTCGCTGGGCAGTCAGGCACTGGGCAGCCAACTGCTCTCCCGCGATCTGGCCGCGGTGCTCGCGGCGCGTATCGACGCGCTGCCGCCCGAGCCCCGCGCGGTGCTGCGCGACGCCGCCGTCGTCGGCGACACCGTGCCGACCGGAGTGATCGAAGCGCTCCGGGAGCGGCGGGCGACCAGCGACGCGCGGCCCGGCGCGGTGGCCGCGGTCGAGCTCGAGCGCTCGATCGACGAGCTGCTCCAGCGCCGCATGCTGCACCGGGTGCGCGGCGGGTACGCGTTCACCACCCCGCTGATGCGCGAGGCGGCATACTCCGGCATCGGCAAGGCCGACCTCGCCGACCGGCACTCCTACCTGGCCACCTGGGCCGCGCCCGAGCTGATCGACCGGCTCGGCTACGACGGCGCCTCGCGCCTGAGCCTCACCGAGAACGAGCGGGACGCGTTCGTCGCCACCCACGCCGAGTGCGCGGTCGAGCTCGCCGACCAGGTGCGGCTGCGGCCCGACGCCGCGGTGCGCGATGTGGCCCCGCTGGGCGTCGCGGCGCTCGGCCGGATGGCCCGGCGGGCGCTGGCGAACATCGAGCCGGCCGCCTCGATCGAGTACGCCGAGCGCGCCTCGCTTCTGGTCAAGGAGCCACTGCCGGCGGCCGACCAACTCGTGCACGCCCGCGCGCTGCTGCGCCTGGGCCGGGCCGAGGAGGCGCTGGCCCACGGCGAGAAGATCGCCAAGAACTCCGCCGACGAGCCGGTGTCGCGGGCCGAGGCGCTGCTGGTGGTGGGCCGGGCGCACGAGGCGCTGGGCGACATCGGCCGGGCCGTCGCGGCCTGGCAGGAAGCGCTCGACGTGGCCACCGAGGCCGAGCTGCTGCCCGAGCGGGCCAACGCGATGCGCCGCCTCGGCATGGCCGACTTCCTGGCCGGCCGGCTGAGCCAGGCGAGCAGCCGGTTCGCGGCGGCCTATCAGGTGACCCTGGCCGCCGGCGACCGGCACGGGCAGGCCTGGGCGCTGCAGAACCTGGCCTGGGTGACCACGACGCGGGGTGACTTCGCCGGCACCGACGCCGTGCTCGGCCGGGCCGCGCGTCTCTTCGCCGAGCTGGGCGACCCGGTGGGCCGGTCCTGGCTGCGCGGCACCACGGCGTTCGCGCGGCTGCTGGCCGGCCGGTTGCAAGAGTCGCGCCGGCTGGCGCGCATCTTCCTGCCGTTCGGCGACCGGGTCGGCGAGGCGTGGGCGGTGGGCACGCTGCGTGCCGTCGAGGCGTACGCGGCGAGCGAGCTCGGCGAGCTGGGCGAGGCCGACGGCGAGGCCCGGCGGGCCTACCGGGACTTCAACGCGGTCGGCGACGACTGGGGGCGGGGCCTGGCGCTGGTCGTCCGCGGCGCGATCGCCCGCGGCCTCGGCGAGCTCGACCACTCCTTCGACCTGCTGAGCGACGCCCTCGGGTACGCCGACCGCACCGGTCACCCGCTGCTGCTGGGCATGGCCGGCACGCTGCGCGGTTTCGTCGCCCTCCAGCGGGGCGATCTGGCCCTGGCCGAGGCCGACGCGCGCCGGGTGATGGCGGCCGTCGAGCCGCACAACCCGCTGGCCCCGGCCCAGGTCGGGCCGCGGGTGCTGATGGCCGAGGCGCGGATCCGGGCCGGCGACGCGGTGACGGCGATCGGCCTGCTCGCCCCGATCGCCAGCGACACCGGTTCGCCGTCGCTGCTGTTCGCCCGGCGGCACGCGCTCGCGTCGTACGCGTCGGCCCTGCTCGCCGACGGCCGGGTGGCCGAGGCGCTGACCTGGATCGAGCGGGCCCGCGACGCGAAGTCCGAAGACGTGCGCAGCGGGGTGCTGGCCGAGATGACGTACGCCCGGGTGCTGGCCGCGGCCGACCGGTGCGACGAGGCGCGGCAGGCGGCCGAGCAGGCCGTTCTGCTGGCGTGTGCGACCGAGCAGGCCAGCGAGCGGGCGGCGGCCGAGGAACTGCGGGCCACCCTCGCCACCGGGCCGCTGGAAACTGTCGCGTACGCGTCGGACGTGCCGGGATGACCTAGCGCGGTCCTGGCGTAAGTTCTGTGGCATGACGGAGACGCCGCCAGGACCCCTGCCCGTGCCGTACGTGCCGGGCATGTCCGGTTTGTCCGTCATGGCGCGCGGCGGATACGCGACGGTCTATCGCGCGATGCAAGATTCGGTCGGCCGCGAGGTCGCCATCAAGATGGAGAACCGGCGCCTCGAGAGCAACCGTGACCAGGCGCGTTTCCTGCGCGAGGCCCGGGCCGCGGGCCGCATGTCCTCGCACCCGCACGTGGTCGATCTGTTCGACGTGGGCGTGACGGTCGACCAGCACCCGTACCTGATCATGGAACTTTGCGATGGCTCCTACCTGGACCGCATGCGGATCTCGCCGCTGAGCGCCACCGAGGCGCGCGACATGGGTATCAAGATCGCCGATGCGCTGGTGCACTCGCACGCCAACGGCGTGCTGCACCGCGACGTGAAGCCGGCCAACATCCTCTACTCGCACTTCAACTCGGCCGTGCTCGCCGATTTCGGCCTGGCCGTGCTGGGCGAGATGCGCGACTCCTCGGTCACCCTCGAGGTGCTCACCCCGGCCTATGCGCCGCCCGAGATGTTCCGGCACGACAACCCGTCCGGCGCCGTCGACGTCTACGCGCTCTGCGCGACCCTGTACGCGGTGATGCGCGGCCGCCCGCCGCGCTGGGACGGCGACCGCAACCCCAGCCTGATCACCCTGATGGAACTGTTCCACCAGCCCATCCCCGACCTGCCCGGCGTGCCCGGCGAGCTCATCCGGCTGCTGCGCTACGGCATGGCCAACGACCCGGCCTCCCGGCCCACCGCCGAGCAGCTGCGCGACCTGCTGACGAAGGTGGACCTGGAGGGCCCGGGCAATCCGCGGGTCCCGCCGCCGCGCTGGTCACCCGGCGACGACACCCCGACCGTCCGCCAGCAGAATCCCCTTCGGCCGGCCAAGAAGAAGTGGCTGTTCGGGCTACTCGGGATCCAGGACCGCTAGCAGCTCCCCGGTGTCCACCTCGGCGCCCGGGTGCACCGGCAGCGAGGCCACCACGCCCGCGCTCGGCGCGTGCACCGGGTGCTCCAGCTTCATCGCCTCCAGCGTGAGCAGCAGCTCGCCCGCGCGCACCCGCTGGCCGGGCACGACCAGCACGCGACGGACGGCGCCGGGCAGCGGGGCGATCAGCGAGCCCTCGGCGGCCTCCGGCGCGGGCAGCGGGAAGCGGGACAGTTCGCGCAGCGCCACCGACCCCTCCGGGCTGTCCACGTAGGAGACCTCGCCGACCCGGTGGACGTTGAAGGTCAGCCGGATCCCGTTGACGTCCAGCACCACCCGCTCGTCGCCGGCCGCCACCACCACGGTCTCCGGGTGATCGCCGACCACCGGCGCCTGGCCCAGCCCGGCCAGATCGAGCTCCTCCGGGTCGACCGCGCGCACCCACCAGCCGGCCAGTTCGCCGTGCCGGTTCATCCGGTAGCCCACTTCGACCGGGCCGGCCGGGCCGTCGTACACCGCGGTCTGCGAGCCCGACGGGACATTGCGCCAGCCCGAGGGCAGCGAGCCGAGCACCGTCGCGGTCGCGCGCCGTCCGGCGGCGCCGGCCAGTGCCGCGGCAAGACAACTGATGCGTACGGCGTCGACAGCCGAAAGCAACGGGGCGAACACCTCGGGGCGCCGGTCGAGGAAGCCCGTGTCCAGGTCGCCGGTGCGGAACGAGTGATGCCGCAGGACCCGGACCAGCAGATCGCGGTTGGTGGCCACCCCGTGCAGCTGGGTGCGGGTCAGCGCCGAGGCGAGCATGCGCGCCGCCTCCTGCCGGGTCGGCGCCCACGCGATCAGCTTGGCCAGCGTCGGATCGGGGTGCACGCCGATCACCGAGCCGTCCTCCACTCCGGCGTCCAGGCGAAGGCCGGGCTGGGGCAGCGGCCGGAAGGCGCCGGCCACGTCGGGAACGGCGAAGCGGTGCAGCGTGCCGGAGGCGGGCAGCCACGCATACGCCGGGTCCTCGGCGCAGATGCGCACCTCGATGGCGTGTCCCCGGATCGGCGGCGGGCCCGGCATCGGCAGCACGCCGCCCTCGGCCACCAGCAGCTGCAGGCGCACCAGGTCGTATCCGGAGACGCACTCGGTGACGGCGTGTTCGGCCTGCAGCGTCGGGGTCAGCTCGAGGAACCAGAAGTCGCCCTCGGCGTCGAGCAGGAACTCGACGGCGCCCGCGCCCACGTACCCGATGGCCCGGACCGCGATGATCGCCGCCCGGCACAGCTCCTCGCGCAGCGCCGGATCGACCGCCGGCGACGGCGTCTCCTCGATGATCTGTTGGTAGCGGCGCTGTACCGAGCACTCGCGCTCGCCGAACGGCACGACCGAGCCGTGCTCGTCGGCCAGGATCGGGATCTCGATGTGCCGGACCTCGTCGAGATACGGCTCGCAGAAGACGTCGCAGCCGGCCTCGCGCCGGGTGGAGGCGATCGCCTCGGCGAGCGTCGCCGCGTCGCGCACCACCCGCATGCCGGCGCCGCCCGAGCCGGTGTCCGGCTTGATCAGCACCGGATAGCCGGGGACCTTGGACGGCTCGGTGAAGGTCGGCAGCACCGGCACCCGGGCCTCGGCCACCAGCTCCTTGGTCTCCCGCTTGCTGCGCAGCACGCCCAGCGTCTTGGCGGGTGCGCCCACCCAGATCATCCCGGCGTCGGCGACCGCGGCCGCGAAGTCGGCGTCCTCGGCGAGCAGGCCGTTGCCGGGATGGATGGCGTTCGCGCCGGTCCGCTGGGCGGCCGTGATGATCAGGTCGCCGCGCAGGTACGCCGCCGCGGAGGCGCCGCCGTCCAGGCGTACCGCGTAGTCGGCCTCGGCCACGTGCGGCGCGTCGGAATCGGCGTCGGAGTAGACGGCGACCGTCTCGATGCCGACCAGGCGGCAGGTGGCGAATACCCGGCGGGCGATCTCCCCACGGTCTGCCACCAATAGCCGTCGGATCACTGGTCTACCTTTCCGGGTCGGAACACGCCGACGTGCCCGGCGCCCTCGACGACCGCGCTGTGCGCGGCGGAAAGGCACAGACCGAGGACGGTACGGGTGTCGCGGGGGTCGATGACACCGTCGTCGTCACCGCAGGTCGGCTCGTCGGCCGGCCAGCTGAACACGAAGCGGGGGTCGCCGGCGCGGCCGGTGTCCAGTGCCAGGTGCGGCACCGAGGACAGGGTCAGCGCCTCGATCTCGGCCGAGCCGAACCGCGTGGCCAGGAACAGCAGCGCGGTGTCGGTGGCGTTGGCGAGCTGGATGAAGTGGACGGCCTTCTGCGCCTCGGCCGTGCCGTGCGGCGCGCCGGTGCCGGCCAGCACGCCGACCGGGTAGCCGTGCAGCTCGCCCCAGCCGGCCACGAGCGCGGGGCCGTGCACGGGCTTGAACTCGTCGAAGTCGCTGCCGTCGAGGATCCGGGCGACGATCTCGCGCGGATCGTCGTCCCGGGTGAGCGAGAGCAGGTCCTCGGCGTCGTACTTGGGCGGCTCCGGCGGGAACGTGCGCGGCGCCGGGCCGCGCTTGCGCCAGTTGAGCCGGCGCACAGACTGGCGGGCCAGGCGCAGCCCGTCCCGCTCGTCCTCGGCCAGCTGGTCGGCGGGCCCGGTCGCGCCCGCGTGGCCGCGCACCAGGACGGTGTAGTCGGAGAGCTGGGGCAGGTAGGCGTCGTCGCCGCTGACCGGTCCGAACGCGACGCAGACCGTGGGTATCCGCTCGGCGGCGAGCCGGCTCAGGTCGCGTGCGAGCCCGCCGGAGCGGCGCCGGCCGCCCTTGGCCTCGCCTGGCGACTCCACCAGGTTGACCAGCGGCAGGCGGTTGGCCGCGGCGATCCGCGCGGCGCGGCGGATCTTCTCGAGCGGGTACGGGTCGACCGTGTTGCGCTCGACGGTCGGATCGATCGCGATGATCACGCACTCGACGCCCTCGACCACCCCCACGCCGGTGACCACGCCGGCGCCGACCGGGAACTCGGTGCCCCAGGCCGCTTCCGCCGACAACTCGAGGAACGGGCTGTCCTGGTCGAGGAGCATCTCGACGCGTTCCCGGGGCAGCAGCTTGCCGCGGGCGTGATGCCGGGTCACCGCCTTCTCGCCGCCGCCGGCCCGCGCCTCGTCCAGCGCCGCCTCGAGCCGGGCGAGCCGCGCCAGGGCGACCCCGCGGCACTCCAGGTAGGCGGGGGTCCGCGGGTCGATCGCCGTGTCGAGCACGGTCACGTCGGGACCCCGATGCGGTGTACGCCCCCCACCATGTTCAAAGCCGCGCCCTCTCGTGTTCGCCGGTGCCTCTCGACCACCTCCGTAACGAGCGGCCAAGCGGGTGCGACACGGATCCGAATGCGGCGGCTTTGTCGCCTTTTCAGGGGTAATCGGCGTGTTTGCGGTGCAGCCCTCTACGGCCCGTGATGAGGACGCGCAAAAGCAGAGCCCTCTTCCGAGGACTCTGCCGTTATCGGTGCGTCGGGCCTAGACGCGGGCCCGGCGGGCCAGGCGCTCGGGGTCGAGGATGATCACGCTCTTGCCGTCGAGCCGAAGCCAGGCGCGGGAGGCGAAGTCGGCCAGCGCCTTGTTGACCGTCTCGCGTGAGGCGCCGACCAGCTGGGCCAGCTCTTCCTGGGTGAGGTCGTGCGTGACGCGCAGCACACCGCCGTCGCGGGTGCCGAACCGGCCCGCCATCTGGAGCAGGTTTTTCGCGACGCGGCCGGGCACGTCGGTGAAGATCAGGTCGGCCAGCGCGTCGTTCGTGCGGCGCAGGCGGCGGGCCAGCACCCGCAGCAGCTGCTCGGCGATCTCTGGCCGGTTGTTCAGCCAGGGGCGCAGCGACGTCTTCTTGAGCCGGGCCAGGCGGGCGTCGGTCACCGCGGTGGCGGTCGCCGTGCGCGGACCCGGGTCGAACAGGGAGAGCTCGCCGACCATGTCGGACGGGCCCATGATCGAGACCAGGTTCTGCCGGCCGTCCGCGGCACGGCGGCCCAGCTTGATCTTGCCGGACAGCACGATGTACAGGCTGTCACCGGCCTCGCCCTCGTTGAACAGGACGTCGCCCTTGCGGACCTCGACCGTGTCCATCTCCTTGGCGAGCGCCTCGGCGGCCTCCGGGTCTACGCCCTGGAAGATCCCGCTCCGCGCCAGCACCTCATCCATGCCGCACACCTCCGAACACGCGCAACGCCTGCGCTCGATCAGTCTAGGCGCACGCGGGCGGGAATCGGGCAGGCACCCCTTGATCCAGATACTCCGGGGTAACCATTCCGACCGTGACGGGCCGTGTTGTTCGTCGCTCACGCATACGCGACAACAAGCCATTCGACGGAACGTCCGCGGTGCAACCCGAAGGTATCGTCGCCGTCGATGAATTCCCACCCCTCGTCCCATAGCCCGGGCCTTTTCGGGCGCCCTGTCCTTACTATCACGATTGTCCTGGCGGTTTTGGCCGGTGTCGGCGCCGGCGGGGTCGCTTTCGCCAATCGTGGATCGGGCCCTGGCCCGCAATGGCAGGAGCCCGCCGCCGCCTCGTCCCCGGCGGCCGCGCCCGCGAAATCCGCTGCCACCGAGGCCACGTCGGCGCCGGAAACGATCACGGTTTCGGCGACCGGCGACATCATGATGAGCAACGCGCCGAGCAAGATGCCGCCGGACGACGGCGACGGGTTCTTCGACTCGGTCAAGGCCGGCCTCGAGTCGGATCTCGTGATGGGCAATCTCGAGCAGCCGCTCACGGTCGACACCGGCGCCTCCAAGTGCGGCTCGCCGCCCTCGGCGAACTGCTTCGCGTTCCGGTCGCCGCCGGCCTACGCGAAACACCTCAAGGAGGCCGGGTTCGAGCTGATGAACCTCGCGAACAACCACACCAAGGACTTCGGCGCGAAGGGCGCGGTCAACACCCGTGCCGCCCTCGACGACGCCGGCATCAAATACACCGGCAACAAGGACGAGATCACCGTCGTCGAGGTCAAGGGGATCAGGGTCGCGGTGGTGGGCTTCTCCGGGTACGCGGGAGCGAACAATCTCAACGATCTGGAGCACTCGAAGGCCGTGATCCAGGAAGCCAAGCAGCAGGCCGATCTGGTCATCGTGCAGGTGCACATGGGCGCCGAGGGCGCGACCATGCAGCACGTCAAGCCCGGCAACGAGATCTTCCACGGGGAGAACCGCGGCGACCCGATCAAGTTCAGCCATGCGGTCATCGACGCGGGGGCCGACCTGGTCGTCGGGCACAGCCCGCACGTGCTGCGGGGGATGGAGTTCTACCAGGGCAAGCTGATCGCGTACAGCCTCGGGAACTTCGCGGGCGGCGGCAAGACGCTGTCCAGCCAGGGCGTGCTCAAGTACGGCGGGATTCTGCGGGTCACGCTCGGCAAGGACGGCTCGTACGCGGGCGGGAAGTTCCTTTCGACGTACATGAGCTCTGTCGGCCTCCCGACCCGCGACACCGGGCAGGAGATGGGCCGGCGGCTGGTCGCGCAGCTCAGCGAGGAGGACTTCGGGGACACCGCGGCGGCGCTCGGCAAGGACGGATCGATCAAGCCACCGGCGTAACGATTCCTGTCGTACCCACGACGTACTCTTTACCGGTGACTCTGGTGGTGCGGTCGGTCAAGCGATTCGCGGGCGAGACGCCGATCGGGCGCAAGCGGCGCGCCCGAAAGATGGCCAAGGTCCTCGCCGAGACCCATCCCGATGCCCATATCGAGCTCGACTTCACCACTCCGCTCGAGCTGGCGGTCGCCACCATCCTCTCGGCGCAGACCACCGACGTGCGGGTCAACCAGGTGACGCCGACGCTGTTCAAGCGCTACGTCACCGCGGCCGACTACGCCGCCGCCGACCGCACCGAGCTCGAGACGCTGTTGCGCCCGACCGGCTTCTTCCGCGCCAAGACCGACTCGCTGATGAAGCTGGGCCAGGTCCTGGTCGAGAAGCACGACGGCGTGCTGCCCAGCAAGCTCGACGAGCTGGTCAAGCTGCCCGGCATCGGCCGCAAGACGGCCAACGTGATCCTCGGCAACGCGTTCGGCGTCCCCGGCATCACGGTCGACACCCATTTCCGCCGGCTGACCAACCGCTTCGGCTGGGTGCACGAGGAAGACCCGGTGAAGATCGAGTTCCAGGTCGCCGATCTGATCGAGAAGCGCGACTGGACGATGCTGTCGCACCGGGTGATCTTCCACGGTCGGCGGGTCTGCCACGCGCGCAAGCCGGCCTGCGGCGCCTGCACGCTGGCCGCCATGTGCCCGTCCTACGGCACCGGCCCGACCGAGGCCGCCGCCGCGGCCAAGCTGCTCAAGGGCCCGCGCGCCCGCGAGCTGGCGGCCGCCGCCGGCGTCGACCCCGATCTGGTCCCCGCGGCCGCCGTGACGGCGCCGGAGGCCCCGTGAGGGCCTCGCGCGGCGCTGGCGCCTTACGGTCCTCGCCGGGGGCCCGGGCTTTGCGGTCCTCGCCGGGGGCTCGCGTTTTACGGGCCTCGCCGGGGGCCCGGGCTTTACGGGCCTCGCTTGCGGTCGGCGCCGTGGCGCTCGCGCTCGCCGCCGCCGGGTGCACCGCTTCGGCGGAAGACTCCAAGACTCCATCGCCGTTCGCCGCCTGCGCCGCCCTCGAGGGCGATGGGCCGGCGTCCTCCACCGTTCCCGATGTGACGCTGCCGTGCTTCACCGGTGACGACGAGGTGGCGCTGCGCTCGCTGCGCGGTCCCACGGTCATCAACCTGTGGGCATCGTGGTGCGGCCCCTGCCGCGAGGAACTGCCGGTCATGCAGCGGTTGGCCGACAAGGCCGGCGACAAGCTCACCGTCGTCGGCGTCGACACCCGGGACGGGCGCGAGGCCGGCGCCTCGTTCGCCGCGGCCAAGGGCGTGACGTTCCCGACGCTGTTCGACCCCGACAGCAAGCTGCTCAACGCGGTGGCCCAGATCAACCTGCCGGTCACCATCTTCGTCGACGCGTCCGGCAAGGCATTCGTGAACAATCTGCCGCTCGACGCCCCGAGGCTCACCACGATGCTCCGCGAGCACACCGGCGTGGCGGTGGCCCTGTGAGTCAGGGGCGGGTGCTGTCGCGCCCCGACGATCTGCCGTCCTGGTTCGACCCGCTGCTGACCCGGGTCGCCACCTGCCGCACCGAAGATTTCACGCCGCTGCGCCCGCCGGCCAACGGTGGCCGCCCCAGCGCGGTGCTCGTGCTGCTCGGCGAGCAGACCCCCGGCGAGCCCGACCTGCTGATCCTCCAGCGGGCCGCCACGATGCGAAACCACGCCGGGCAACCGGCCTTCCCCGGCGGTGGCACCGACCCCGAAGACGCCGACGCGGTCGCCACCGCGCTCCGCGAGGCACAGGAAGAGGTCGGCCTCGACCCGGCCGGCGCCGAGGTGCTGGCGCTGCTGCCCGACCTGTTCATCCCGGTCAGCTCGTTCGTGGTGACCCCGGTGCTGGCCTGGTGGCGCCGCCCGCACCCGGTGCACCCCCGCCAGCCCGCCGAGGTCGCGCACGTGGCCCGTCTGCCGATCAATGAACTCGTCGACCCGGAAAACCGTATCCGGGTGCGACACCCCAGCGGTTGGGTCGGACCCGCCTTCCAGGTCCGTGGATTGCTGGTCTGGGGATTCACGGCGGGGGTGATCTCAGCGTTGCTCGACATGGGTGGCTGGTCGCGACCCTGGCAGCCGGGTCGCATAGTGGAGTTGCCGGAAGCGTCCGCTCCGGTACCGGCGGCACGCGGCGGTGCGCCGGACGAGGTTCTGCCATGATCTCCCACTGGCCCGCCGCCTCTACGCTGAGTGAGTGTTCGTGGTCGATGGCATCCTGATCCTGCTCATGCTGGTCTTCGCGATCAGCGGCTACCGCCAGGGCTTCGTCATTGGCGCGCTGTCCTTCGGTGGCTTCTTCAGCGGCGTGTTGATCGGCCTCCAGATCGGCCCGCTCATCGCGGACAAGTTCTCCGACCCGACCGCCCGGCTCGTGGTGTCGCTCGCCTCGATCTTCGCGCTCGCCGTGCTCGGGCAGACCCTGGCCGGCTGGCTCGGCACCCACCTGCGCCGGCAGATCTCCAGCAAGCCCCTCCAGCGCGTCGACGACGCCGGCGGCGCGCTGATCTCGCTGGTCGCGGTGCTGCTGGTGGCATGGCTGATCGCCGTGCCGCTCGGCTCCACCCCGTTCGAGGGGCTCAACCGCGAGGTGCGCAACAGCGCCATTCTCGGCGGCATCGACAGCCTGATGCCCGAGCAGGCGCAGGCGCTCTCTTCTGCCCTGCGCGAGACGCTCGACACCAACGGCTTCCCGGACGTCTTCGGCGGCCTCGCGCCGACCAAGACCAAGGAGGTCGCGGCGCCCGACCCGGCGCTCAAGGGCTCCCAGATCGTGCAGAAGTCCAAGAAGTCGGTAATCAAGGTGCTCGGCACCGCGCCGAGCTGCTCGCGGCGGATCGAGGGCTCCGGCTTCGTCTACGCCGGCGAACGGGTGATGACCAACGCGCACGTGGTCGCCGGCACCCGAGAGGTGGCGGTCGAGGTCGACGGCGAGCGCCTGCAGGGCAAGGTCGTCGTGTACGACCCGGAGCGCGACCTCGCCGTGGTCTACGTCCCCGGCCTGAAGGCGCCGGTCATGCCGTTCGTCCCGAAACAGGCCGCGAGCGGCGCCAGCGCGATCGTGCTCGGCTACCCGCAGGACGGGCCCTACGACGCGCAGTCGGCCCGGGTCAGCGACGTCAGCCGGATCACCGGCCCCGACATCTACGACTCCGGCGACGTGACCCGCGAGATCTACACGATCCGGTCCCTGGTCCGCAGCGGCAACTCGGGCGGCCCGCTGATCACCCCGACCGGCCAGGTCCTCGGCGTGATCTTCGCGGCGGCTGCCGACGACAAGAACACCGGCTTCGCCCTCACCGCGAGCGAGGCGGCCCCGGTCGCCCAGGCCGGCCTCAGCCGCACCCGAGGCGTCTCGACCGACGACTGCGCGTAACCGGGCCCGTCTGGCCGAACACGCTGAGTGATTGGCCGGCTCCGCACCGGCGCCGTCGGCGGTCGGCACCGCCGGGCCGGCGCGGCCCGATGAGGTCGGACTGTCGGTTCCGGGCTTCGCGGCCGCCCGGCCGATCACGGGCGGGCCGTCGTGGGGCAGGACGACGATGTACTCCGCGGCCAGGACGAGCCCGCTCGGCTCGGGGACGTCGAGCGCCTCGGCCACCGCCCGTTCGCCCTCGATGGGGTCGAGCGGGGCGTAGTGCCGGGCCACTGGGCGGGCTCCCGCGCCGAGGCGAAGGACCAGCCCGCGGACGTCATGGCGTCGGCGGTCGTCAGGTCGTGTAGGCGAAGCGGCGGACGGTCAGCAGGGCCGCCGTCGCCGAGATCAGCAGGAGGGCGCCGGCCAGCCACCAGGTGTGGCTTGCCGGCTTCTCGGCGACCGTCGCGGGGGAGGCGGCCTGGCCGGCGGCCACCCGCGGCGGCACGGTCGACGCGTCGTCGGGGGCCGACTGGGCCTGGCCGGGGGCGGGAGCCGAGCCGAAGCGGGCGATGCCCGGCGACGGCGAGGTGTCCAGCGGGTTGTCGAAAACGGCCGGGACCGAGGCGGTCAGCGCGCCGGTCGGGTCGACCATGCCGAAGCCGAAGCCGGCGTCGCGGCCGGCGGGGCCCTCGTCGCGGGCAGTGCGGATGATGCGGTTGATGACCTCGCCGGCCGGCATCGTGGGCCAGCGGGAACGGATCAGCGCCGCCGTGCCGGTCACCATGGGCGCCGCGAAGCTCGTGCCCTGCACCTTCCAGTAGCCGCCGCCGGACTGGGCGCCGACCAACTGGGTGGCCGGGGCGGTCACCACCGTTTCCTTGCCGGTGATCGAGCCGGACCAGAGCGAGCTGCTGTCCTTCTCCATACCGGCCACGGCGATCACGCCGGGCTCACGAGCGGGGTACCAGACCTCGCTGTCCGACGAGGCGCTCGTGTTGCCGGTGCAGGCGACCACCACGACGTCCTTGGCGAACGCGTAGTCGAGCGCGGCGGCCAGGGTGGCGCTGCTGCCGTTGCCGCCGAGCGACAGGTTGATCACCCGGGCGCCGTGGTCGACCGCCCAGCGGACGCCCTTGGCCACGATGATCGCGTCGTCGTAGCGGTTCTCCTCGTCGAGCACCCGTACCGGAAGGATCTTGGCTTTCGGGGCGATGCCGATGACGCCGGTCAGGTCGTCGCCGCGGCCCGCGATGATCGCCGAGACCGTGGTGCCGTGGCCGACCAGGTCGGTGTCGCCGTCGCCCTTGGGGTCGACCAGGTCGAGGCCGGACAGCACCTGGCCGGTCAGGTCGGAGTGGGTGGAGTCGACGCCGGAGTCGATGACCGCGACCGTGACGCCGGCGCCGCTCGAATACGTCCACGCGCCGGCGATGTTCAGCGTCTTCAGGTACCACTGGTCGTCGCGGACCGAGTCGCCGACCAGCGGGCTGGGCGGCTCGGCGAGGGGACCCGGCTCGGCGAGAGGGCCCACCGCAGCGAGACGGGCCTGCGCCGGGAGAGGGGCCGCTTCGGCGAGAGGCGGCGCGGCGAGAGGCGGCGCGGCGAGCGCGGTCGCGGGCGCGACGGGCACGGCGAGCGTGAACACCCCAGCGAGCGCGGCGGAGGCAAGCCGTCGGCCGCTCAGCAACGGGCACCGCCGAAGGGCCGGGGAGAGTCGGAGTCGCCGCAGGTCACGCGGGTATCGGAGGCTGCGCGGCGCGCGGCGCCGGAGGGCACGCGGCATCGCGCCCTGGCGGGCCAGGGGCCGGGGCTCGCAGCACTCACGGGTCGCATCGCCTATCCGATCCTGGATGGTCGATGCAGATTACTCCGAAACGGGGGCTTGTTGGTGGGGTCCGTCGATGGATATCGCACCGGCAGTGTGTTAAATCGGTTTCGCTCACGCATACGGCGGTAGGTGCGCAAGTTGCACGAGGCGAATGCCCTCACGACGGGTGAGCAGGCGGCCACGTCCCGGCGGCATCAGCGTCGGTTTGACCGCGCCGATCAGGGCGCCCTCATCGGACGGACCGGACATCACCAGGCCTGGCACCGACAGCTCCCGCAGTCGCTGGATCACCGGCTCGTAGAGCGCCCGGCTCGCGCCGCCTGCCCGCCGGGTGAGCACCAGGTGCAGGCCGACGTCGCGGGCTTGCGGAAGGTATTCGAGCAACGGGTTGAGCGGGTTGGTCGGGCCGGCCACCACCAGGTCGTAGTCGTCTACCAGCACGAACAGCTCGGGTCCGGTCCACCATGACCGGTCGCGGAGCTGCTGCGCGGTGACGTCGGGGCCCGGCAGGCGGCGCTCCATGTATCCGGCGACCGACTGCATCAGCTCCAACGTCTTCTGGGCCTGGATCCCGTACCCGATGCGGTGTTCCGACTCGGGCAGGTCCATCAGGCTGCGCCGGTAGTCGACCAGGATGATCCGGGCCTCCTCGGGGGAGAACCGCCGGATCACCGAGGTCGCGAGGGCCCGCAGGAACGAGCTCTTGCCGCACTCGGCGTCGCCGAAGAGCAGGAAGTGCGGGTCGGACGCGAAGTCGATCTCGACCTGCTGGAGGTCGGCCTCGGAGATGCCGATCGGCAGCCGCAGCCCGGTGCCACGGTCGAGGTCGAGCTCGGCGTACGGAACCGACGACGGCAGCATGCGCACGCGCGGGGCGAGCGGCCCGTGCCAGTTGGTGGCGATCGCCTTGACCAGCGCGTTGGTATCGGCCATCGTGCTCAGCTCGGGCCGCACGGTCAGCAGGTGGAGGAACTTGTTCTTGTCGGTGGGGTGCTCGACGATGCCGCGGCCCGCCTTCTCGGGCACGGACATCGCGGCCCGCCGGTTGATGGTGGAGTCGCTCGGGTCGCCGAGCCGCAGCTCGAGCCGGGATCCGAACAGGTCGCGGATCGCCGGGCGGAAGTCCATCCAGCGCGAGGACGAGGCCACCACGTGGATGCCGTAGGACAGGCCGCGGGTGGCGATGTCGGTGATGACCGACTCGAGCTCCTCGTACTCCTTGCGCAATGTGGACCAGCCGTCGACCACGAGGAACACGTCGCCGAACGGGTCGGCGTCGGCCGCGCCGCCGGCCGGGTTGGCCCGCCGCCGGCGGTAGGAGGCCATCGAGTCGATGCCCATCGCCGCGAACCGCGTCTCGCGCTCGGTGAGCAGCGTCGAGATCTCGCCGACCGTGCGTCGCACGCCGACCGTGTCGAGCCGGCCCGAGACGCCGCCGACGTGCGGCAGGTCCCGGACCGTGGTGAGCGAGCCGCCGCCGAAGTCGAGGCAGTAGACCTGCACCTCGGCCGGGGTGTGTGTCAGCGCGATTCCGCAGATCATCGAGCGCAGCGCGGTCGACTTGCCGGAAAGCGTCGAGCCGACGATCGCCACGTGCCCGGCCGAGCTGCTCAGCTGCAGCCACATCACGTCGCGCAGCTGCTCGCGCGGCTTGTCGACCATCGCGATCGGCACCTGCAGCGCGCCGTGCAGCTCGGGGTTGGCGAACGCGAGGCCGCGATTCGGGTCGACGACCACCGGGCCGAGCAACTCGTCGAGGGCCGGCGACAGGTTGAGCGGCGGCAGCCACACCTGGTGGGCCGGCGGGCCCTGTCCGTTGAGCCGGTCGACCATCACGTCGAGCACGCTCTCGCCCGCGGCCAAACTCTCGGCGGCCAGTTCCTCTGGCTTGGGCTGCACCGGTTTCGCGGGCTTCGGCGCCGGGATGTACCGGGTCGAATACTCCAGCACCTGCGGGACGGCGTTGGCGCCACCGGCCGCGGCGCGGGCGCCCGCCTTGCGCATCGGCCCTGACACGTACGCGGCCTTGAAGCGCAGCAGCGGTTCGGTGCCGAACTTGAGGTAGCCGTGGCCGGGCGAGCGGGGCAGCTCGTAGGCGTCGGGCACGCCGAGCACGGCCCGGGACTCCAGCGCCGAGAAGGTCCGCAGACCCACCCGGTACGACAGGTGCGTGTCGAGTCCGCGCAGTCGGCCTTCCTCGAGCCGCTGGCTGGCCAGCAGCAGGTGCACGCCGAGCGATCGGCCCAACCGTCCGATCTGGACGAACAGGTCGATGAAGTCGGGCTTGGCGCTGAGCAGCTCGGAGAACTCGTCACAGATCACCAGCAGCGACGGCAGCGGGGGCAGCGCCGCGCCGCCGGCCCGGGCCTTCTCGTAGTCGCGCAGGCTCGCGTAGTTTCCGGCCTTGCGGAGCATCTCCTGGCGGCGGATCATCTCGCCGTCGATCGCGTCGACCATGCGGTCGACCAGCACGAGCTCGTCGGCCAGGTTGGTGATCACGGCGGCGGTGTGCGGCAGGCGATCGAGCGACGAGAACGTCGCGCCGCCCTTGAAGTCGATCAGCACGAAGTTCAGCGTCTCGGACGAATGGGTCGCCGCCAGCGCCATCACCAGCGTGCGCAGCAGCTCGGACTTGCCGGAGCCGGTCGCGCCGATCAGCAGGCCGTGCGGGCCCATGCCGTCCTGCGCCGATTCCTTGAAGTCGAGCTCGATCGGGCTGCCGTCGGCGCCCACCCCGATCGGCACGCGCAGCTTGTCGCGGTTGGGGCGCGGCGCCCAGCTCTGCTGCACGCTGAACGTCTCGGGGTCGCCCAGCCCGAGCAGGTCGGGCAGGCCCATCTCGGCGGCCAGCGGCGTGTCGGACGACTTCGACATCGCGGCCAGCCGCAGCGGGGACAGCCGGCGCGCGACTGCCTCGGCCTGCTCGACGGTGAGCTGGTCGGGCGTGCCCACCTCGGCCTCGTGGTCCATCGAGTAGGTGTTCAAGACCCGGCGTCCGCCCGCGTGCGCGGTCTCGAGCACCAGCAGCGACCGGTCGAGCAGGCGTGGCGGCAGCTCGTCGAGGTCGAGCACGGTCACGCCGTCGATGCCGTCGTCGAGCTGGGTGGCGCCCTTGAGGTCGATGCCGTCCAGCACGATGACCACGTGCGGTGAGCTCGTGCTCGCGCCCATCGGGTTGAACCGCGGCCGGTTGCCGATCACGTCTTCCAGCAGACGCTCGAGATCGGGGCCGGTGCTCGCGACCAGCCGCACGTGGCCGAGCGCGTCGGTGCGCGACGGGTGCAGGTTGTGCGGCAGCCACTTGACCCATTCCCAGTCGGCCCGGCGGTCGGCGCCGGCGCAGATCGCGACGATCACGTCGTCGGGCGCGTGGAACGTGGCGAGCTGGCAGATCACGGCCCGGGTCAGCGCGCGGGCGTCCTGCTCGCCGGTGGGTCCGGCGCCACGCACGAAGACCCGCGCGAAGCCGCGCAGCGAGGCCGCGACCGGCAGGTCGGGGACCACCGAGTACGCGTCGAGGAAGCGCCGCAGCGCGCCCGCGGTCATCGGCTCGAGCTCGTCGAGCGGCCGGGTCTCGGGCGGGATCAGCGGCGTGGCCAGGGTTTGCGGGCCGACCGCGAGCCGCACCACGCCGAAGTCGGGGTCGGCCGGGCGGCGTTCCCACACCCGATGGCTGCTCGCGGTCGACCAGAGCTGGTGCGGGTCGGGGTGGCGGTAGAGCATGCCGACGCGCTGTTTGGTCGCCGTCTCGCGGACTCGGCGGCGGAGCCCGGACAGGTGGCGCAGGTACTCCCGGCGCGCGGCCATCATCTCGGCCTTCTTGGGTGAGCCGCTCGAGCCCATGCTCGTGGTGAGCATGGCGATCGAGGAAACCCCGAAAAGACCGCCGATGACGTACGAATACGGCCCGCTCCGGCCCTGGCCCATCATCATCGCCATGGCTACCGAGCCGCCCAGCATGGGCAGCGCCATCATCGCCTGCTGCCAGCGGCCGCCGGTCGCCTGCGGGATCTCCGGCGGCGGCTCGACAGCGATCTCTCCAGTCGGAATCTCCGGCGCCGGGCGGCGCGCCGACCGTTTGATCACCACCGTGCTCATGCCTGGAATATCCCCTTCGTCCACAAAGGGGTGTGGTCACCCCGTGTGCGCGCGCCGTTGGCCGGACATCGCGACGCGCCCATGGTAGGTAAAGTGCGGTTCGTTCCGCACCCGTCCAACCACCCCACCGCCACCCTAAAGTCGACTAAAGACTTTCCAAAACATCGATGGGAAAAGAAGTCACGTGAGCGTCGGCCTCGCCCGAGTCACCATCAGCGCGCCGAACCGTCGCGTTGACGTCGCTCTGCCCGAGCACGTGCCGCTGGCCGAGCTGCTGCCCGAGGTGCTGCGTCACGCCGGCGAGGGTCTCGCCGACGACGGCGAGAGGCACGGCGGGTGGGTGCTCCGGCGAACCGACGGGGTCGCGCTGATCACGTCCCAAGGGCTTTTCCCCCAGGGCGTACGCGATGGCGAAGTCCTCCATCTCGTGCCCGCGCACAACGACTGGCCCGAGCTCGAGTACGACGATGTGGTCGAGGCGATCGCCGAGGGCGCCCGGCGTCGCGGCAGTGCCTGGACGGCGGCCTCCACCCGGACGGCGACCCTGGCCGCGGCCGGGGTGCTGCTCAGCCTCGGACTGATCGCGATCCTGCTCGCCGGGCCGTCCTGGAACGGCGCGGCCGTCGCGGGCCTGGGCGTCGCGATCGTGCTCGCGGTCGCCGGCGTCACCGCGTCCCGCGCCTACAACGACGGCCGGGCCGGCGCGGCGCTCGGCGCCTACGCGATGCCGTACGCGTTCGCCGGCGGCGCGGTGCTGGTCGCCTCCAACGACCGGGTGGGCGTGCTGGCGTTCCTGCCCTGGCTGGGCGACTCCGAGCTGCTCGCCGGGTCGGTGGCGCTGCTGATCGTGGCCGCCCTCGGCGGTGTCGGCGTGTCGGCCGCGCTGCGGCTGTTCACGGCGGGTGTGGTCACCGGGCTGCTGGGCGCCGTGACGGCGCTGGTCAGCATGTTCACGACGGCCGCCGGGGCCGCGGCGGTGCTGATCTCGGTGCTGGTGTGCGGGATCGGGGCGATGCCGCTGCTGGCGATCCGGTTCGGGAAGATGCCGACGCCGCCGGTCACCCTGCCGACCGGGACCGACGCGTCCGCCGGCTTCACCGGCGCGAGCGCCGCCGGCGCGTTCGACGTGGCCCGCGAGCGGCCCGACCGCGAGACGGTCTTCGCGGCGGTCACGCGGACGGAAGAGCTGCTCGCGGGCATGCTGCTCGGCCACGCGGTGCTGGCCGCCGGCGCGTTCCTGGTGCTGGCCGCCTCGGGGTCGCTGTCGTCGCGGATCCTGATCGCCGTGTCGGCCGCCGCGTTGCTGCTGCGTTCCCGGCTCTTCGTGACCTTGCGGCAGCGGGTGCCGCTGGTGGTCGGCGGCCTGATCGGGGTGTTCGCGCTCGGCGCCGACCTGATGCGTTCCGCCGACGCGACCCTGCTGCTGGTGCTGACCGTCGGCGTGCTGCTGCTCGCGATCGTGACCGTGGTCGCGGGTGCGACCTATTCCGCGCGGCCGCCGTCGCCGTACATGGGACGCGCCGCCGACATCGTCGACACCCTCGTGGTGGTCTCGGTGATTCCGGTGGCCTGCGCCGTGGTGGGGCTCTATGCCGCCGTCGGAAGCATCAGCCTGTAGATCCGCGTGAGATCAGGTCCCACCGCGGCGTGGAGCAGGTTGCCGCGGCTGGGATCCGGGGTGACCGTGGCGGAACGATCACGGGGTACGTCAGTGGTGTTCTTCGCCCTCGACCTCGGCGCGCTTGAAGGAGGCACGGATCTCCTCCTCGGCCTCGACCCGGCCGACCCAGGTCGCGCCCTCGACCGATTTGCCGGGCTCGAGGTCTTTGTAGACCGTGAAGAAGTGCTGGATCTCCATGCGGTCGAACTCGCCCAGGTGGTGGATGTCGCGCAGGTGCTCCTGACGCGGGTCCTCGTAGGGAACGCAGAGAACCTTGTCGTCGCGGCCCTTCTCGTCGCTCATCCGGAACATGCCGATCGCGCGGGCGCGGATCAGGCAGCCCGGGAACGTCGGCTCCTGCACCAGGACCAAGGCGTCGAGCGGGTCGCCGTCCTGGCCGAGGGTGCCCTCGATGAAGCCGTAGTCGGCCGGGTACTGCGTCGCGGTGAAGAGGGTCCGGTCGAGACGGATGCGGCCCGTCTTGTGGTCGACCTCGTACTTGTTCCGCTGGCCCTTGGGGATCTCAACCAGAACGTCGAAATCCATCGTTATGCTCCCTTGACTCGCCCACCGAAAATGCCGGTCACGACGGGCGGGGACCGAGGCGAGATGTCAGTGCCCACGGGATCCGCGCGCAACGGTGTGCCGGATGTCGCTAGTCTCCCCTAAGTCTGGTGCGGCGGGCGAGGAGGGGCGCGTGGGGAGGCAAGATTCACACGACGGGCCCGTTTACGAAGGCGCGCCCGAGCGCCATCATGCTTCCGGTTACGGTAACGCATCCGCCGGGCGCGCGAGCGTGCCTTCCGTGCCTTCCGGGTCTTCCGACAGTCCGCCGCCCGCCACGAATCCGCCCGGGTCGCCGCGGGCCACGCCGCCGATGCGCCTTCCGATGGCCGACGCCACCTGGGGCCCGGATAGGGTGGATTCGCCGCGAGGGCGGCCAAACGCGACGAATCGGGCGGAAGATCAACAGATGCAGCCCCAGGATCCGTACGCCGGTCGTCCCGAAGCCCCGCTGCCCGGTTCGCCGGAGCGTGCGTTCGGGGCGTGGTCCTCGCCGCCCGGGGCGCCCGGGCGGCCGGCGGGCGCGCCCGGGAATGGCCCGGCAGCTCAGCCCGGCGGCGGCGGCAATGGCGTGACCAGCGACGGCGCCGGGCCGGAAACGGCGGGGACGGATGCCGGTCCTCGTACCCTCAAAAAGCGCATGGTGATCGCCTTGATCTCCGCGGTCCTGGTCTTGGTTGCCGGGGTTGCGGTGGTCGGGCTGGTGAAGCCGGGGCCGGTGAAGGGCTGGCTCGAGGCGGAGACGAGCAGCGCGCCCACGAAGGCGCCGGTGACGCCGGATCCCACGCCCACGCCGGTGCTGGTCGCGGCCGCAGGTGGCGGGACGGCGCCGGATCCCGCGAAGGTGAAGGCGGCGCTCGATCCGCTGGTGGGAGCGCCGGCGCTGGGCAACACCGTCCATATGTCGGTGGTGGATGCGACGTCGGGGCAACCGCTCTACGAACGGGACGCCGACGTGCCGACCACACCGGCCTCGACGACGAAGCTGCTGACCGCGGTGACCGTGCTGGCGGCGCGCGGACCGGCCTACCGGCTGAGCACGACCGCGGTGGCGGGCAACGCTCCCGGCGAGGTGGTGCTGGTGGGCGGCGGCGACCCGACGCTGTCGGTCGACGCGAAGGGGCTGTACCCGGGCGCGGCGCGGCTCGACCAACTCGCGGCCCAGGTGAAGAAGGCGCTGGGCGGCGCCAAGCCGACGAGAGTGCTGGTCGACACGTCGCTGTTCAGTGGACCGGAGACCGCGCTGGGCTGGTCGTCCGACGACGTCTCGCCGGCCGGGCAGGTCGCCCGGGTGCAGCCGTTGATGACCAATGGCGGGCGGGTCAAACCGGTGCACAACGCACACGGCGGCGATCCGCGGTTCGGCGATCCGGCCATCGGGGCCGGCAAGGCGTTCGCGAAGCTGCTCGGGGTCTCGACCGCGACGGTCAAGCGAGGCAAGGCCCCGGCCCCGGCCACGTCGGCGGCGCCGTCCGGGCCGGCCGAGGTCGTGCCCGGCGCCCGGCTCGGTGAGGTGCAGTCGCCGCCGCTGGTGCAGGTCACCGACTGGATGCTCGAGCAGAGTGACAACATCATCGCCGAGGTGCTGGCCCGGCAGGTGGCGGTCGCGGCCGGCCAGCCGGCCACCTTCGACGGCGCCACCGACGCGATGATCGCCAAGCTGCGGGAGCTGGGGCTGCCCGGCGACGAGGCCGACCTGTACGACGGGAGCGGGCTCTCCCGGCACAACGGGATCAGCCCGACGCTGCTCACCCAGGTGCTTGCCCTGGCGGCGAGCGGCAAGCAGCCGGCGGTCACCGGGATCTTCAGCGGGCTGCCGGTCGCGGGCTGGTCCGGGACGCTCTACGGACGGTTCGTGACGCCGGCGCCCAACCGTGCCGCGTACGGGATCGTGCGAGCGAAAACCGGAACGCTGAGCGGGGTCAACACGATGGCCGGCGTGTTGGTGACCAAGGACGGCCGGCTGCTGGTCTTCGCGATCATGGCGAGCGGATCGGCCAACGCGATCACGGCCAAGTCGGCTCTCGACCGCGTGCCGGCCCGGCTGGTCGCGTGCGGTTGCTGAGCCGCTGAGAGCCCGCTGAGAGCCCGTTGAGGTCAGGGTTTCCACCGAGTGCGGGCTGGATTTCCGCGGGTACGGTGGGTGCATGGCGCAGTTCGTTGACTGGGATCTGGCCGCTGCGACCGCGGGGGCCCTGTCCAAATCGGGGCCCGCGGTCTCCTACGACGACGCGATGGCGGTGGTGACCGAGCTGCGCGCGCTGACCGACGAGGCGGCCGGCCACGTCGCCACGTACACCGGCCTGCAGTCGCAGGTCGAGGTCCCGCCGGTTCGGGTGGTCGACCGGAAGGACTGGGCCGCCGTCAACATCCAGGGCCTCAAGCAGGTGATCATTCCGCTGGTCACCCGGCTCTCCGGCGACAAGCAGCCGGGCGGGCTCGCCGACGCGATCGGCTCCCGGGTCACCGGCGTACAGGCCGGCACGATCCTGGCCTATCTCTCCGGCCGCGTCCTCGGGCAGTACGAAGTGTTCTCCGGCAACCCCGGCCAGCTGCTGCTCAACGCGCCCAACATCGTCGAGGTGGAACGCAAGCTCGGCGCCGACCCGCGCGACTTCCGGCTCTGGGTCTGCCTGCACGAGGTCACCCACCGCACCCAGTTCACGGCGGTCCCCTGGATGCGGGGGTACTTCCTGGGCGAGGTGCAGGCGTTCGTCGACGCGTCGCAGAGCGGGGAACACATCCTCGAGCGGCTGCGCCGCGGCGTCGCCACCCTCTCCGACGCGCTGCGCGACCCGGAAAGCCGTTCCTCGGTGATCGACATCGTGCAGACCCCGGCGCAGAAGGCGGTGCTCGACCGCCTGACCGCGCTGATGACGCTGCTCGAGGGGCACGCCGAGTTCGTGATGGACGGTGTCGGCCCCGAGGTGATCCCGAGCGTCGAGTCGATCCGCTCCAAGTTCAACCGGCGTCGCGAGAGCGGCAACCCGCTGGAAAAGGCGATCCGGCGGCTGCTCGGCATCGAGGTCAAGATGCGGCAGTACGCGGAAGGCCGCAAGTTCGTGCACGGCGTGGTGGAACGGGTCGGCATGGAGGGGTTCAACAAGGTCTTCGACTCGCCGCTGACCCTGCCCCGGCTCGACGAACTGGGCGACCCCGACGCCTGGGTGACCCGGGTGCACGGGCCGCAGCCCGCGATCGGGGGGTAGGTGGCGCGCATCCCGGCGGCGGTAGCGGCGGTGCGGCAGGCCGTGCGCCACGCGCTCCCGGCCGACGGGCTCGTGCTCGTGGCCTGCTCGGGCGGGGCCGATTCGCTGGCCCTCGCCTCCGCCGTTCGTTTCGTCCACCGCGGCGGCGTGGGGCTCGTGACGGTTGATCACGGGCTGCAGGAGGGGTCTGATTCGCGCGCCTCGTCAGTGGCGTCCTGGGCGCGTTCGGCCAGATTTGACCCGGTCGACGTGGTGACGGTGGCGGTCGGCGGCCGGCCGGGCGGGCCCGAGGCGGCGGCTCGGGAGGCTCGATACGAGGCGCTCTCCGCCGTCGCCGCTCGCGTGGGCGCGGTGGCGGTGCTGCTCGGGCACACCCGCGACGACCAGGCCGAGACCGTGCTGCTGGCGCTGGCCCGGGGGGCCGGGCCGCGGGGCATCGCGGGGATGCCGGCCCGCAAGGGGCTCTTTGTGCGGCCGCTGCTCGATGTGGCGCGGGCGGACACCCGCAAGGCCTGCGCGGCCCAGGGGCTCGTGCCGTGGGACGACCCGCACAACGTGGATCCGGCGTTCGCTCGATCCCGGGTGCGTGGGGCGGCGCTGCCGGCGTTGGTCGAGGCTCTCGGGCCCGCGGTGGTGGCGAATCTCGCGCGGACCGCGGGGCAGGTCGCGACGGACAACGCGGCGCTGGACGCGCTCGCCCGGGATGCTCTGCTTTCGGCGTACGAAAGCGGCGGTCTTGAAATTCTGGTTCTGTCGGGAATGGTGAGCGCCATCCGGACCCGGGTGCTGCATACCTGGGCCAAACAGCTCGGTGCATCCGGGTCGGCGCTCTCGCACCGGCACGTCGAGGCGCTCGACGCGCTGATCACCGATTGGCACGGTCAGGGGCCCGTGCACCTTCCGGGCGGGATTCGGGTGGCGCGGGTGCAAGGAAGACTCGTTCGGGTGGCCTGAACGCCTGTGAGAACTGTCACTCAGAGTGTCTGATTCGCCGGGCTTGATGGGTGGAAAGGGCATCTTTCCAGCGGTTCTTCAGGAACGGACTGGAGACCCGTGCGACGAGCGGCAACCTTCATGCGGCAGTCTTACCGTCATGGCTGACGGCTCCTGGTACGACGCCGACATCGATCACGTGATCATCTCTGAGGAGCAGATCCGCGACAAGATCTCCGAGCTGGCGAAGCAGGTCTCTGCCGACCACTCCGGCGCCGAGGGCGGCATCCTGCTGGTCTGCGTGCTCAAGGGCGCGGTCATGTTCATGGCCGACTTCGCCCGGGCGCTCGGCAAGCACGGCCCCTCCGTCGAGATGGAGTTCATGGCGGTCTCCTCCTACGGGCAGGGCACGACCTCCTCGGGCGTGGTGCGCATCCTGAAGGACCTCGATCGCGACATCACCGGGCGGCACGTCGTGGTCGTCGAGGACATCGTCGACTCCGGCCTGACCCTCTCCTGGCTGATGAAGTACCTTCAGTCGCGCTCGGCGGCGAGCGTCGAGGTGGTGGCCCTGTTCCGCAAGCCGGACGCGGTGAAGGTCCAGGTGCCGGTGAAGTACGTGGGCTTCGACATCCCGAACGAGTTCGTGGTCGGTTACGGCCTGGACTTCGCCGAGCGGTACCGCGAGCTGCCGTACGTCGGCGTGCTCAAGCCCGAGGTCTACGCCCGTAGCTGAACCGGTTCCTCAGCCTCTTCTCAGAATTCGTCTTTATGGGTGGATTTGCCACGAAAGCAGGCTGAACGGACGAGAGCGCGGTGGTGTCCGGCCAGCGGGCTCACGGGTTCGCGGGCGGCACGTACGGTGTACCGTCGAGTGACCGATGGCCGCAGTGTCACAGAGCGCCGGAGGGGCCGCCGGTGTGCGGCGACGTTGAGGTGACCAGGACGCCAATCAGGAGGGTCGGGGCGCTCGCCGCCCGACAACAGCATGGAGCGTACGCGTTTCTTCCGCCGCCCGGTGGTCTGGATCATTCTGGTGATCATCGGCGTTATTGCGCTGAGCTCGTTCTTCACCAGTGGTCCGAGCTACCAGCGCGTCGATACTTCCGTGGCGCTCGAGCGCCTTAACCAGCCCGGCATCAAGGACGTCGTCCAGAAGGACAAGGAGCAGACGCTCCAGATCGACCTGGCGACCCCTGAGCGGATCGATGGCAAGACGACCGACAAGATCGAGACTCAGTACCCGTACGAGGTCACGAGCGAGATCTGGCAGGACGTCCAGGAAGCCAAGACCGCCGGCCGGATCACCGGGACGATCGACACCAAGGTCTCCGGCGACAACATCCTCTTCAGCCTGCTGATCAACCTGCTGCCGATCGCCATCCTGGTGATCCTGCTGCTGCTGTTCATGTCGCAGATGCAGGGTGGCGGCTCCCGGGTGCTCAACTTCGGCAAGTCCAAGGCGAAGATGATCACCAAGGACACGCCGAAGACGACGTTCGCCGACGTGGCGGGCGCCGACGAGGCGGTCCAGGAGCTGTACGAGATCAAGGACTTCCTGCAGAACCCGGCGAAGTACCAGGCTCTCGGCGCCAAGATCCCGAAGGGCGTGCTGCTGTTCGGCCCGCCCGGAACCGGTAAGACGCTGCTAGCCCGCGCGGTCGCCGGCGAGGCCGGTGTCCCGTTCTACTCGATCTCCGGCTCCGACTTCGTCGAGATGTTCGTGGGTGTCGGCGCGAGCCGCGTCCGCGACCTGTTCGAGCAGGCCAAGTCGAACGCGCCGGCGATCGTCTTCGTCGACGAGATCGACGCGGTCGGCCGGCACCGCGGCGCCGGCATGGGCGGCGGCCACGACGAGCGCGAGCAGACGCTCAACCAGTTGCTCGTCGAGATGGACGGCTTCGACACCAAGGGCGGCGTCATTCTGATCGCGGCCACCAACCGGCCCGACATCCTCGACCCGGCGCTGCTGCGCCCGGGCCGCTTCGACCGGCAGATCCCGGTGGACAACCCCGACATGGAGGGCCGCAAGGCGATCCTGCGGGTGCACGCCAAGGGCAAGCCGTTCACGCCCGACGTCGACCTCGACGCGGTGGCCCGCCGCACGCCCGGCTTCTCGGGCGCCGACCTGGCCAACGTGATCAACGAGGCCGCTCTTCTCACCGCGCGTAACGAGAAGCGGGCGATCTCGAACTACTTCCTCGAGGAGTCGATCGACCGGGTCATCGCGGGCCCCGAGCGCCGCACCCGGGCGATGAGCGACAACGAGAAGAAGATCACCGCCTACCACGAGGGCGGGCACGCCCTGGTGGCGTACGCGCTGCCGCACTCCGCGCCGGTGCACAAGGTGACGATCCTGCCGCGTGGCCGCTCGCTGGGTCACACGCTGGTGCTGCCGACCGAAGACAAGTACACCCAGACCCGCGCCGAGATGATCGACACGCTGGCGTACGCGCTGGGTGGCCGGGCCGCCGAGGAGCTCGTCTTCCACGAGCCCACCACGGGCGCCGGCAACGACATCGAGAAGGCATCCGGCCTGGCCCGTGCCATGGTCACCCAGTACGGCATGAGCTCGAAGCTCGGCGCCGTCAAGTACGGCACCAGCGGGGACGAGCCGTTCATGGGCCGCAACATGGGCCACGAGCGGGACTACTCCGACTCGGTCGCCGCCGACATCGACTCCGAGGTGCGCGCGCTGATCGAGCTCGCGCACGACGAGGCGTGGGAGATCCTGGTCGAGTACCGCGACGTCCTCGACAACATGGTCCTCGAGCTGATGGAGAAGGAAACCATCACCCGCGAGGACATGGACCGGATCTGCGAGCGGGTCGCCAAGCGCCCGCCGATGTCGCCGTTCAACGGCTTCGGCAAGCGCCTGCCGTCGGAGGCGCCGCCGGTGCTCACCCCCGCCGAGCGGGAGAAGCTGAAGGCTCAGGCCGAGGCGGACGGTCAGTTCGCGGTCGGCTCGAACCCGAACGGCCTCGTGGAAGGCAGTAACTGATCAGCGACGACGGCGATCTCGACTATCTCGCCGCGCGCCTGGTCGACGGCAAGCTCACCGGTGCGCCGGTGGAGCAGGCCGTCGACCTGGCCCGCATAGAGAAAGCGGTCCGGGAGATCCTCATCGCGATCGGTGAGGACCCGGACCGGGACGGCCTCGTGCGGACTCCCGCCCGGGTCGCCCGCGCGTACGCCGAGCTCTTCGCCGGCCTGCGGGTCGACCCGGCGAAGGTCCTCACCACCACGTTCGAGGCCGACCACGAGGAGTTTGTGCTCGTCCGCGACATCGAGGTGATGAGCATGTGCGAGCATCACCTCCTGCCGTTCAAGGGCGTCGCGCACGTCGGGTACATCCCGGGAACGCACGGCCGGATCACCGGCCTCTCCAAGCTGGCCCGGCTCGTCGAGGTCTACGCCCGCCGGCCCCAGGTGCAGGAGCGGCTCACCTCGCAGATAGCCGACCTCCTGCTCGAAAGGCTGGAGGCGCGCGGGGTGATCGTGGTGCTCGAGTGCGAGCACCTCTGCATGGAGATGCGAGGCATCCGCAAGGTGGGGGCCCGCACGGTGACCAGCGCGGTGCGCGGGGCCTTCCAGACCGACGGCAAGGTGCGCGCCGAGGCGATGGCGCTGATCAACGCCCGATAATCGGTGGCGGGCGCCGCGATACTGGCGACGTGATCGAAAAGTTCAACCCACCGACCGTGCATGATCCGGCGGGCTACAGCCACGTCACCATCACGTCCGCCGGGCGGCTCGCCCACTTGGCCGGGCAGTGCCCGCTCAACCTGGACGGCAAGGTGGTCGGCGAGCCGGGCGACTTCGACGCGCAGACCGACCAGGTGATCGCCAACTGCCTCGCGGTGCTGGCGGCGGCCGGCGCCGGCCCGTCCGACGTCGTTCGCTCGATCATCTACGTGGTCAGCCCCGACAGCGCTGTTCTCGCCGGAGTGTGGCAGCGGCTCAACGCCTCGCCGCTCGCGCCGGCCTTCACCACCGCCAGCACCCTGCTCGGGGTGGCTTCGCTCGGCTACCGCGGCCAGCTGATCGAGGTCGACCTGACAGCGGCGCTTCCCGGTTAGATCACCGTGCGGAACGTGTCGGCCGCGTCCATCGCGGCCCGGGTCAGCTGGGCGGCCTCGTCGAGCCGCATGCGGGCCTGCTCGAGCTGCGCGATCGCCGACGCCACCGATGGGTGGAACGATCCCACCGCGGTCATCCGCAGCAGCGCCAGCGAGTCTTCCAGCTGGTCGGTGACCTGCTGGATGCCGCTCACCGCCCGGCCCGCGCCGTCCACCGACGCGGACACGTGCGCCTTGACCTCTTCGACGCTCGCCATCGCAGCTCCCTTTACCGGCTCGTTCGGGCGGTCAACGGAAGAACGCCAGCAGGCCGACGCCCATGCAGGTCAGCAGAACCGGAGTGAGGCAGACGACCGCGCCGAGGATCGGGGTGCGGTCGACCTTGACCCCTCCGCCGCCGTAGACGAAGCCGATCGTCGCCCAGCCGAGGCCGAACGCCAGCACCGGCATGCTCAGGCCGCAGAGCAGCGCATACGTCGGCACCGAGCCCTGCGGCGCGACCAGGTACAGCACGATCTGCACGATCAGCACCGCGGCGGCGAACGGGCCGTAGATCAGCAGGTTGCGGGCCCAGGGGCGCAACGGGCTGGCCTTCGCGGTGTCGAGGAGGGTGGCGTCCGCGGTGTCGGCGGTGCGCCGGGCCTGCTGCAGCGCCGCGAGCACGGCGGTGGGCCCGCCGGCCATCGCCAGCGACGCGGATTCCAGTTCCGCCGGGCGCGGGGTGAGCTCTATTTCGGGTACGCCGAAGTCGCGCACCAGCCGTGCGTGCTGGGGAGCCAGCCGGGCGCGTACGTCGGCGAACTCTTTGTGCGCGGCCGTGGCCGTCGCTTGTTGCTCGCTCGCCGCGGCGCTCGCGGCGCGGCGGACGGCGTCGAGGCGCTGGGCTGCGGCCAGATAGTCGGCCCACGGGCCGGGCGCCGGCTGGGTCGCCTGCTGGGTCGCCTGCGCCGGAATGCCGCCGGTCGTCTCCTGCTCCTGCTGGTCGGTCATGGCTCGTCGCTCTCGGGCTTTGTCATCGCCGTCATAGCTCGTCGCTTTCGGGCTTCAGGAACGGGACGATCGTGACGGTGCGGTCGGCGTGGCGGTCGTGCAGGAGCGCCCGGTTGGGCCTTGGGTGCCAGTCGACCGGGCGGCCCAGCATCAACGCCACATCGGACTGCGGGCTGTTGAGGAAGAGCAGACCCGCCACGTCCTCCCGGCCGGCGCTGCCGCCCGTCTCGTCGGTGAACCGGCGCGTGCCCCGCCACCAGGACAGCAGGTGCACGCCTCGGCCCGGCCCCTCGCGCAGCAGGCGGCGCAGGCCGGGCAGGCTGCCGGGACTCGCCGCGTCCATGCCGAACACCACCAGATAGCCCGGGCGCTCCAGGTCCATCGCCGTGGCCAGCCCGGCGGCGTCGACCAGCGTGACCTCCTGCCGGTGGCCGATCTCCTCGGCCAGCGCCTCGGCGAGCCGGTCGCCCTCGGCCACCAGCGACGAGATGACGAAGCGGGTGGTGCGCGGCTGATGGAACGCGGCCACGCCACGGGCCGCCGCGTCGAGCACCTCGGAGCCGGTCGCGGACGAGCCGAAGATCGCCAGATGCCGGCCGGGGGACGCGTCGAGCGGGAACGCGGCCGTGGAGAGGCTCACGTCGATCACCCGGCCCACCAGCGCGGCCGGTCGGCCGGCGCGGCCGGCCATCGCGGCCCGGTACGTCGGGTCGTCGGCCAGATGCTGGTGCGCGTAGCCCGCGAAGATGCGCGGCGGGATCGCCTCGGGGTCGCGGGCGCCCCACAGCTTGTGCCGCAACGCGCTCAGCACCTCGCGGTCGGCGTGCGGGTCGGGGAAGCGGACCACCCGCTCGTGCCCGCGGGTGGCGCCGCGCGGGCCGCCCAGGCCGCCCGCCGTGTTCACCACAGCGGTGCCCAGCGGCAGACCCGCCGCCGAGTCGTTGGTCGGTTCCAGCACGTCGCCGCCGCCCGGCAGGGCGATCCGGACCGGGAACTGGCCGAAGATCGAGTCACGCTTGGCGTAGAGCGCCTCGACGCCGAGGACCGTCTGGCTCGCCAGGATCAGGTGGATGCCGTACGAGCGGCCCTTGCGGGCCAGCGACTCGAGCAGGCCGACCGCCTCGGTGGCGATCGGGTCGTTGCCGGCCAGCAGCACCTGGAACTCGTCGATGACACAGAGGATCCGCGGCATCGGGCGACGCTGCCCCTCCTCGGCCGCCACCTGCCGCAGGTCGGCGAAGCGGGTCACGCCGGCGTTCTTGTACGCCACCGAGCGCCGGGTCATCTCGGCGTCCAGCTCGCGCAGCACCGCCAGGCCGTACTCGCGGTCGGACTCGACACCCACGGCGCGGGCGTGCGGCAGCCAGGTGCGGTCGCGCCGGGTCGGCACGAACTCGGCGAACGACACGCCCTCCTTGAAGTCGAGCAGGTAGAGCGCCATCTCGTCCGGGCTGTACCGGGCGCCGAGGCCATAAAGCACGTTGATCAGGTACGCCGTCTTGCCGGCGCCGGAACGGCCACCCACCAGCCAGTGCGGGGTGAGGTCGTTGAAGCGCAGCACCAGCGGGGTGTCGCCGTCGTGGCCCACCACGGTGCTCAGGCCCTCGGCCGCGTCGCCGCCCCACAACTCTTCGCCCGGCTCGGGCAGCAGATCGGCCAGGCCCACCTGGGAGGCGGCGGACGAGTGCGCGGCCAGCTCACGGCAGATCTGGTCGACCAGGTGCGGCGGCGGGTCGTCGTCGAAGTAGACCGGGGCGTTCAGCCAGCGGGCATCGGGTATCGAGCCGTACGTGGCGCCGGGCGGATCGCCGACCACCACATAGGGATCGCGGACCGACACCGTGGTGGTGCGCGGCAGCGGCGCCTGAGAGGTCTCGGCGGTCAGCGGCGGGGGCGGCCAGCCGGCCACGATCAGGTGCAGGCCGGAGTCGGGACCCTGCTGGGCGAGCGCCGCGATGCGCCGCAGTTCCTCACCCTCGGTCAGGTGCGGCAGGCCCGCGATGACGACCAGCATCATGCGGTCCCGACGACTCCGCCGCGGCGCGGCGCCCCGCCCCGGCCGCAGCCACTTGTCGGCCTCGGCGAGCACGTCGAGCAGCCCCTGCCGATCGGTGACGGGCGGCGACATGAGCCCCGCGTCGTACAGATCGGCGAACGGGGCGAAGACGGCGCCGCCGCCGACCCCGTCGACGGCCCGCACCAGCAACGAGCCGGCGGGCGCGGCGGCCAGCAGGCGCACCAGCAGACAACGCAGAAGGCCGAAGACACGGGAGTCGGTGGCGTTGGCATCGACCGTGAGATGCCCGGTGCCGAGCAGCGGCACAATCACCGGAAAGCGGGCGTCATCGAGCGGCTGAGCGACACCCAGGCGGACGAACTGAGGCGGGTAGACGCCGCCCAGCGGCGTGTTGGCGGACTGCGCGTCCAACGGGGAGCCCAGCCAGCCCGGCGCAAGCAGGCCCGCAGCGGCCCGCAGTTGCTCAGCGATCGAGTGCTGCTCCAACGGGTCGGCGACCGGCCGCGCCTCGGCCTCCAGCGCGACGGCGGCGGCCTCGACCACGGCGCCCGCCTGCCGATGCAGGGCAGCAGCCTGCTGGACCCGCAAAGCTGAATCCGCCACCGCCCTCACCTCCTGTGTGCGGATAAAACTTATCCCAGACCGGGCCCGGCATCGTGCTCCCGGGGGCCAGCGGGTTCCGTGCCGCGGCATTCACGGCCTTGGGTGGTGTGGCACGGTCTGGGTGCCGGGAGGCACTACTGTCGTATGTGTGCAGCCGCAGGAGCCCGTGACCGGAGCAGCGCCCCCGCCCCCGCCGGCGGTGCCACTCACGCCCGCGGTGCGCCCCGGCCGAAAGACCCCCAACCGCCGCACACGCCTGATCCTGGCCATGGTCGGCGGCGTCATGGCCCTGCTCTGCCTCGGCGTAGCCGGCGTCGTGGTCTCCCTCTACGACGAGGCCACAAAAATCGATCGCAGCGAGCCTGATGTGGTCACCGACAGCTTCCTCATCGCCTATCTCGTGAACCGCGACGACAAGGCTGCCCAACTGTTCACGTGCAAGAACCCAGATCTTGCTGAGATCAGTGCCCTTCGCGATCAGCTTGTCGCACGCGAGAAGCAGTTCAACGTGACGGTGTCAGTCAGTTGGGGAGCTTTAAACCGCCACGCCGTTGGCCCCGGGCAAGAGGACGTGACCACGCAGCTGACGATCTCGGGCTCCGCGAATGGCCAAATCAGTAGCAGTCGAAACGAAGACTGGCGATTCCGCGCAATCGACGAGAGTGATAGCTGGCGACTCTGCGCCGGAACCAAGGTCGGCTAGCCCCCTATTCCACCCACAGCAGGTGGACAGGAACCTCGAGGGTCTTCGGAGCTTTTCCGCTCCAGGCCCAGCGATACCAATCGAGCTCGCCGGCCACGCGCGCGCAGATGTCACCGACGTCGTTGGTGTGCAGCTCCGTCACGGCCCGCAGGTCTCGGCGCTCGCTACCGTCCTCCAGAAGCTCGACGACCCGCCGGCCGGTGATGATGCCTGCATCGAGCGCGGCGGTCGGTACCTTTCGCGGCGGCTCGTCCAGCGACACGAGCCGGGCCGTGAGGCCCTGATCCGTCGAGAACCCGGCTATCCCGAACTCTTCGACCCAGACCCGCTCGATCGGCACCAGCGGCGCGAAGACCTCGGTCTGCTCGGCCTCCGCCCGATACCACTCGGACTCGACCATGACCGGCACGTAGGTGCGGCTACCTTGCACGACCTTCTCGTCGGCACGCAGGTCGGCCCGCCAGCCGTGGCCGGGCAGGCCGACGATCACTCGCCGCCCGCGCAGCTGCCCGCTCATGTTCGCGGGCGTGGGAACGATCGACCGTGGCGGGTCCAGCGCCCAGTCGGGATGTGCCGCGAACGGATCTGGCACGGCTCCTCCGGTCATCCCTCACCTCCTAGCGGGGCGCCTTGCTGCCGCATGAACGGCACGGGATCGATCGCCCCGGCGCTCGACCGATCATTGTTCAGGTGTACCTCGAAATGAAGGTGTGGTCCGGATGAATTGCCGCTGGTGCCGACCCGGCCGATGATTTCACCGGCCGTGACCTCCTGGCCCTCCTTCACGAACGGGCGCTGCACCATGTGGCAGTACCTGGTCATGACGTCGCCGGCGCTCTGGATCTCCACCATCCAGCCGCAGCCACCCTTACCGGGGTAGCCGTCGACATTGCAGGTCTGCCGGCCGTTGTG
Source organism: Actinoplanes sp. NPDC051513 (assembly GCF_044454685.1). Taxonomy (NCBI): domain Bacteria; kingdom Bacillati; phylum Actinomycetota; class Actinomycetes; order Micromonosporales; family Micromonosporaceae; genus Actinoplanes; species Actinoplanes sp. NPDC051513. The sequence continues at coordinate 42,682 of NZ_JBITDW010000037.1, read as the reverse complement.
GTCCTCGTCGCACTTCACCTTCGAGACGATGCCGCTGGCCGCCGCCGCGATCGGCGTGTACCGCCCGACGATCAGGTCGACGCCCTGGTGGGTAGGTCGATCCGCGGTGCGGAAGCCGGAGCCGACGGCCGCCTTGACCGGGTTGGTCCAGCCGGACGCCGCGATCTGCCCGCCCGAGGCACAGACCATGCTGATCGAGTTGCCCACCGCCCCGGCCGCCCCGTCAGCGAGCTCGTTCACGATCTGGGTAGCGACCGGCTCGTGCTTCGCGTACGCATCCGGATACGCGCTGATCTGCACCCGCTGGGCCGCCTCGGTGAGCGGCATGTTCTCCCAGCCCCCGACCGTCTTGAGCTTCTCGTAGAACTTCGTGCTCGCGTAGACCGGGTCCGTGATCTGCGCCGGAGTGCCCCAGCCGGAGCTCGGTCGCTGCTGGAACAGCCCGAGCGAGTCGTGGTCGTTCTTGGATCCGAGGTTGCCGAGGTTGGTGAGCCGGGACTCCTGCATCGCGGTAGCGACCGCGATGACCCAGGCTCGGGGCGGCATCTTCAGATCGGATCCGACATTGATGATGACAGCGGCATTTCGGATCTGCGCGGCGCCGTACTGCCGGACCCGGGGCAGCTTCGAGTCGGGGTCGACCGGCCCGCCCTTGCCGCAGCCGAGCGCCGCATTGAGCTTGTTGTTCTCACCGTCGGTGAGCCCGCCGAGCAGCACGGCGGTGATGCTTCCGCCGCAGCACAGCAGGACGAGCGTCACGACGAGGGCGACCAGGAGGACGATCCGGCGAGGGCGCGGGACACTCATGACCCGTCCCAGTCGATGCCGTCGACGAGCCAGTGCCCGTCGGGCGCGACCAGGCGCAGTTTGAGCTTGCCGGAGTCCATGGTGACAACCGCGGTCACGACGGTCTCGCTCACCGGCACGAGCGCCGGCCGGCCGATCACCCGATCGGCGGGGACGCCGACCGGATCGACGCCGTTGAGCTCGTCGGCGAGGTTCTTGGTGGAGTTGGGCAGGAGCCGATCACGCCACGTCTTCGGAGTGACTTTGGTGTGGTTGCACCAGGCCGACGCGAAGGCGTAGGCGACCTCCTCGGGCTGGGCCCGCCCAGGAAGCGTGGACGGGCTCGGCGGCGGGCCCGAGTCGATGACGCTGTCGTCGTCCTTCGGGTCGATGCTGATCGCCGGGGCCGGTGAGACCGCCCCGAGGGACGGCCGCCCGTCATCGCCGTTCGAGAAGACTCGGCCGATCCCGACCACCGCCCCCACGAGCGCCACGATGACGATCGCGACGCCGATACGGGAGCGGAAGATCCGGTTGAGGCCGAGTTCGAGGATTCGGGGCATGCGATCACTTGGCCTCGGAGCGCACCCGCGGCGTGGCGGGCTCCCGGGTCGTGTTCCCGGTCTCGGGCCGATAGATGGCGTACGAGGCAGGTTGCTCGGTCACGTCCGGCTCGGTCCATGTCGTGGCCCGGCGCGGTCGGGCAGGCCCGGCGGGGTCGCGGCGCGGCTTGTCGCCCGTCGGTGCGGGCGGATGGTCATGCACCGACTCGTTGCCGTCCGGGCGGGTATGTGACGGGACGACCTCGCGGCCTCCGCTCCTGGCCGGCTCGAGCTCGGCGCGGCTCGTCGCCGAGTGGGCCGGGTCCTCGAGGCGTGCCTCGGGCCGAAGGTTGCCCTGGTCGGCGTAGACGGTCCGGCCGTTCTTGCCCATCGTCGGCTCGCGAGTACCGCCGCCCTCGGCGACGTCAAGCTTGGCCGCCTCCCGCATGTCCCGGAAGAACCGCCGGTGCCACTGCCCGGCCGAAGCGATCGCCCGAGTGCCGTCCTTGCCGCCCAGCTGCGTGATCCGCCGATACGGCCGCAGCAGCAGCCATCCGACCACACCACAAAGCCACACAAGCACGACCTGCAGCCAGCCGGGCAGGCTCGGCGTATTCATGATCAGGTCAACTGCGAACAGGTAGACCGCCGCGCCAGTGCCGAAGATCGCGATGTTGAAAATGGCGGCGACGACTGCGTTGCCCAGTCGCCGAATTCCCGCGCTCGCCGGGCGAAGTAGACCCACAGTGCCCAGGATCGGAGCGGCGATTACCGCCCAGCGGAAGATCAAGAATCCGAGCAGTACGAGGACCGACGCAGTCAGATCAAACATTGCGAACATGATTGACGCGAGAACAGATATGAAGCCCGCACCGATGCGATCCATGCCGTTTACACCCTGCAAGTACTGATACGCTTCAGGGTCTTCTTGCTTGATCTGCTCGGCGACCTTCTCCCACTGGGTGTTCTTCTGCTTGATCAAGGCGTCCCGTGTCTGCGGGTTGGCCCGGAGTTTTTCGGCTTCCTGCCACGAAATCGACTTCGCGTCGTAGAGAGCTAGGCCGTATTTCTTGGCGGTTTCACTGTCGGCCGAGCCAAGGAGCCCACGAAGGAAATTCCGGTAGAGAATCGTTTCGGTAGCCGTGTCGCTCGCCCGAACCGCCGGAGGCCGGTTGTCGTCGCATGCGCCAGGTGTCGGGTCGTCGCACTGACCCGGCGGAGTGTCGTGGGCGCGGGGGCCGACGGCATCGTGGACAACGCCGAGGCTCGTGATGAGGGTCTGGTCCGCCAAGTTGGCAGATCGCACCGGCCATGCGGCGATCGCTGTCACAGCGACCATGACAAGAATGGCCCAACCTGCAGTCGTCGTCGCTGCGCCCATGTCGGCTTGCCGCGATCGCCAGAGAAGGTACAAGCCGACGATGGCCAGGGTGATGACGCCAAAAACGCTGAAGACTTTCTGGTAGACAGCCTTGGTGGCTTGATCTACCAGTGGATCGGCCCAACCCCATAGTGTTTGCGGATCCCACGCCCGTTCACGTAGCGCATTCGACGCGCCAATGATCGCAGTAGCGATCATGAATTCGCCATTGGCGACAGTTGTTTCGAATTTATAGTCAGGATCTATCAGCGTTGATGCGCATCCGCTGTCGAGATCGTATGTGGTGTAGCTGTAGCCAGCGTAGCCGTACTTGCTATAAAGGCCGTCGTATCCAAGCCCGTCAGCCGAAGCTGGACGTTCGGCAAACCAACCTGCGAGCCCGGAGTCCGGTGTGCTAGGTGTGGGGGGCAGGAGACACTGAGCTCGGCCCGCGCTGACGTCAGCCAGTCGGCTGACGCAAGCCTTGAAGTCGACCTGCCACTCCTCGGTGCTGCACGCGCCGCCTGGCGCCTTCAGCACCCCGCCACCCACCGCAGCCCCCGCAGGTGCCGGCGCCGCCACCGCCCAAACGATCGACGCCACAACCGTGACGAACATCGTCATGGCCAGCGCCACCGCCCGCCGCACCATTTCTCAGTCCTCCATGTCTGACGCAGACATCGGAATCGCCGCAGGCGGCGCCGCCGCAGGTGTGGTGTCCAGGTGCTCCAGCAGGCCCTCAACGTACGACACGTCCACACGCACCTTCTGGACGCGTCCGTCCACGTCGCGCATCACGAACTCGCGGAAGCCGAGCCGGTTCGTCGACGAAGTGTCGACCTGGGACAGCGAGGCCAGCGTCGCCTCGTACCCGTCGTGGACCGGCACCCGCAGCAGCCGTAGCGCCTCCGACGCGATCTCCTGGTCCTCCGCGATGCGGCCCACGAAGACTGTGGAGACCAGGTTTTGCACGTCGAGCCCGAGGATGTCGCGCGGGTTCTGCGACGCCACCAGCGCCGCGAGGTTCCACTTCCGGGAGTCGCGGGCGAGCCGCACCAGGAACGAGCGGCCGGAGCGCCAGCCCTCCATGAAGTGTGCCTCGTCGAGGCCGACCATCTTGCGGGAGGACATCGAGCCGCCGTAGCAGCGCCGCACCGCGAGCCGGTGGGCGGTGTGCAGCATCGGCAGCGCGAGCGATTCTTCGGCCGACCAGTACTCCCGCTCGATCTTCAGGTCGGGGAGGCGCAGGCCGGCCATGGTGATCACGGTGAGCGCCGCGTCGGCGCCGAGCAGGTGCTGCGGCGGGGAGCCGAAGAACAGCAGCGCCAGCGGCATCTCGGCCGTGTCGAGCAGGAGGTTGGCGAGTTCCTGGCCGTCGTGGTCGAGGCCCTGCAGGGTGCGGACCACGTCGTCGAGCGTGGACGACTCCTCGGCGGGCACCCGCCGGACGGCGTGCCGGAGCAGGGTCGCCGTCGATGCCTCCTTGGCGACCTGCGGCGGCACCAGCATGGAGCAGATGTCCTGCACCAGCATGCGGCGCTCGGCGCGGGCGTTCGAGACGGCGATCTCGAACTCCCGGTCGCCTCCGGGCCCGGTCGGGAACTCGGAGCGCACCGGCGTCGGGATCAGCGCATACGGCGCCAAGGTTCCCTGTTCCGATCCGGTCAAGTTCAACACCCGCGAGTACGGCCGGAGCTCGGGCATCTGGCACAGCCGGGCAAGGGGGCCGGACGGGTCGAGCAGGGTCACCTGGACGCCGCGACGGGCGTTCAGGTAGCCCAGCGCGCCCATCAGCGTCGACTTTCCACCGCCGGGCTCGGCCACGAACACCCCGAGGCCGGAGCGCTCCCGCACCTCCATCGGGAAATGCAGGTCGAGGAAGACCGGGCGACGGCAGGTGCCCGACGTACGCCCGATCAGGTCGCCACGACGGTCGCCGACGTTCGATGCCGCCTGCGGCAGCGCCGCCGCCAGCAGCTTGACCGGCATGCGCCGGACGTAGCCGGTGTTGGCGATCGGCTCGCCGGGGATGAACTCGCGGGCCAGCTGGTCCTGGTTCTTCGGGTGCTGCAGCGAGATCCGCAGCTCGCGCGAGTACAGCTGGATGAGCCGGCGGGCCCGCTCGAGGCACTCCTCGCGGGTGGCGCCGCCGACCGCGATCCGGTGCCAGCCGTGCGCGCGGGCCGATTCGACGGGCAGTCCGGTGGTCATCTCGTCGCCGATCACCAGCGCGCGCTTGGCGAGGCGCTCGAGCTCGGGCGGGGCGTCGATGCCGTGCTCGGCGTAGTCGAGCTGCTGCGAGCGGATCATGCGGAGCCGGTGCTCGAGGTTCTTGAACGAGCTGTTGGAGCCGAGGATGTCGATGCGCGAGGACAGCTCCATCGGCCACGGGAGACGCTCGTGGAAATGCAGCCAGGGCTCGTGCTTCTCGGGGATCTCGAGCGGCTCCATCCGGCCGACGGAGAGGACGGCGACGTGCCGCTCCTCGCCGGTCATCCGGTTGACCAGCTTGACCGTGGATCCGTACGGCGTGCGGTAGCGCTCGACCTGCTCGGTGAGCGCGAGGAGGTCGCCGGTCTCCCACTGCCCGTTGGTGATCGGCGAGAGCAGGGCGGGCGGCGCCATGCACAGCGCCACCGACCGGTACATCAGCCATTCCAGCTCGGCGGGGACGACCCGGCGGCCGCGCATGCCGAACGCGTTGAGGACCTCGTCGAACTGCTCGACGGTGCGGCCGAGCTTGCGCCGCTCGCCGTCCGTGGTGCCCTTGCCGAAGACCCGCATGATCCGCTCGGCGAAGGTGTCGCCGAGGGAGCGCCGGGCGAAGGTGACGCCGAGGTAGGTCTGCCCCTCGGCGTGGTTGACCGAGAGCAGGTGGCGTTGCGCGGCGACGAGGTGGTCGGACCACGAGGTCGCGCCGCGGACGTCGGGCAGCGGCTTCGCGGTGAACGAGTCGACCGTGCGAGCCCACTCGTCGGCCGGGAACGGCCGGTTGGTGCGCCGCAGGTGCAGGCGGAAACCGGCGAGGCCCGCGTACTGCTCGGAGATCGCCGACAGCAGCGCCTCACGCTCGGCGTCGGGCCGGAACGCCCAGCGCACCTCGGGCAGGGCGTACCAGGCCGTGACGGTGCTCTGGGTGAAGGTCAGGTGTCCGGCGATCTCGCTGATCGCGAGTTCCATGGCCGGGTCGCGGTCGTTGAACTTGAGCTTGTGCGGGCGCAGCTGCGCGGCCTTGACGTCCTTCTTCGAAGGAAGGGCGGGAAGGTTATCCGCCTCCTTCTTTCGCCGGGCCGGGGACTTTTCCTTGCGCTTCGCGGGCGGTTTCGCCGGAGAGGGTACGGGTAGAGCGGTATCGGGCGCGGTCTGCGCGGGCGGCGCGTACGGCTGCACGGCCGCCGCCGGGGCAGGAGCGGGCCGGGAGCCGACGGTCTGCCAGAGGGGAGTCGGAGTCTCCGGAGGCGCCACGGCAACCGGCGGGGTCGCCGGCCAGTCGTCGAAGTTGGGCCACTGTTCGTCGGACCCGCCGCCGTTCTCCTGATAGAAGTCGGCCTGGGGTCCCACCGGCGCCCGGCTGAACGACGGGATCGACTCGGGCACGCCCCAGGCCCCGGCGGACCCGTTGCCGGTCGGCGACGCGCCGGGGGCGGAAACAGGCGGCGGCACAGATATAGGCGCAGCTGCGGCCGGCGCCGCGGAGGCGGGCGGCGCGGAGACCGGCGGCGCGGAGACCGGCGGCGCGGAGACCGGCGGCGCGGAGACCGGCGGCGCGGAGACCGGCGGCGCGGAGACCGGCGGCGCCGACGCCGGCGGCAGCGCCTTGGGCGACGGCGCTCCCGGCGAGTCGAAATCGAACCCGAAATCGAAGTCGGGTTCGGACTCGGGTGAGCCCGAAGGCGAAGGCTCGACGGCCGGAGTCACCGACACCGGCGTCCCGCCGAAGAGGTCGAGGAACGGCGAGTCGATGTCGAGCGTGGTGTCGACGGCGCCGCCGCGCGGCCGGACCGGCTGCGGCGCCTGGAAGACCCCGACCGCGCCGTGCCCCGGCGCGGCGACGAGCTCTTCCGGGTTCGTTTCCGCCGAATCGGGCGCAGAGTAGTGGTCCGAACGCATACCGTTACTCTGTCTGCCCGGCGTGTTCGCGTCCGCGCGGGGCTGCCCGTGCGGTAGGGATCCGGTCATGCGCCAACCCCGAGGGAGCGTGCGGCAAAACTGGTCATACCAACTCCTCCCGAACCCGGATGCGAGTGGCGACAAGTCTCGGATCGCGTTGTTCCACGGCCGGCTCGCGCGTACGACGCCAATCGGTGAGCGCGGTGCGGATGACGACCCGGGCCGGCCGATCGGGGTCGACGTGCCGGAACACGTACGACGTGGTGACCATGGCGAGGGCGATCTCCCACGCCGGGAACACGTCGAAGTCGAACGTGATCAGGTAGTGCCCGAGCATGAACAGGGGGACCAGCGCGACGAACATGCCGTACTGCGCGTACGGCAGGTGGATGGGCAGCGTGTAGCCGGGCGGACCCAGATAGACCAAGCGCGCCCGGTAGATGTCGTCGTCGGTACGAAGCCGCATCTCAGTTGAAGATCAGGTTGATGAGGTAGTCGCCGACGAAGAACAGTGTCGCCGCGCCCGCGATGAAGGCCAGGCCCACGATCGCGATGGCGGAGCTGGTCAGCACCTTCGAGATCTCACCGCGACTGGCGCGTCCGATGAAGATCACGCCGAGCACCGCCAGGAGGATCGGTGCGATGTTGCTCGCGAAGAACTTGACGATGCCCTGGGTGTCGATGCCCTTGGGTTCGGGTGCGGCCAGCATTCCCTGCTGGACAGCTGCCACGACATGCGTGGCGAGCTCGGTGGCGATCATTGGTAAACCTCCCCGCGTCCGGTTAGGGGGGTCCGGACACGTCGCAGTTGTGAAGCCGCACGGCGACGCCCATATCGTGCTACTTCCAGCTCACCGCGTCGAGTGAGCTGTTCGGGCACTGCCATGCTCGTCTGCTCTCTTCGGTTCCTTCATGATGCCCAGATCCGAAGAGTACGGCGCGTCTTTCTTGGCTTCAAGCGGCCCATTCGTTACGCAAGGTAAGCGCATGCGTGAAAATGAGTCACCAGACATCGTACATACGTGCCACAACCCGCCCGTCCTACCCTCGTTCCGTGACGAGTCAGGCAATGGATGCGCAGCTCACGGGCGGGGAAACGACCCGCCGAGATCACCCGGTCGTGATGGGGATAGTCAACGTCACGCCGGACTCCTTCTCGGACGGCGGCCGGTACACCGACGTGGACGCCGCGATGGAACATGGCATGGCGCTGCACCGCGCCGGCGCGGACATCGTGGACATCGGGGGCGAGTCGACCAGGCCCGGCGCCGAGCGGGTGGACGCCGAGACCGAGGTGGCCCGGGTCGTGCCGGTGATCAGGGGGCTGGCCGCCGCCGGCGTACCGATCAGCATCGACACCACCCGGGCCGCGGTCGCGGCCGCCGCGGTCGCGGCCGGCGCCACGGTGATCAACGACGTCTCCGGCGGCCTGGCCGACCGGGCGATGGCCGGGGTGGCCCGGGATGCCGGCTGCCCGTGGATCCTCATGCACTGGCGCGGGCACTCCCGCGACATGAACAAACTCGCCGTGTACCACGATGTGGTCGCCGAGGTGCGCGCCGAGCTGCTCGAGCGGGTGGACGACGCGGTCAGTGCCGGCGTCGACCCGCGACAGATCATTCTCGACCCGGGCCTGGGCTTCGCCAAGAACGCCGAGCACAACTGGCAGCTGACCCGGCATCTCGACGTCTTCGTCGACCTCGGCTACCCGGTGCTGTTCGCGGCGAGCAGAAAGACCTACCTCGGCCGGCTGCTCGCCGACGCCGAGGGCCACCCGCGCCCGGTCGACCAGCGTGAGGCCGCCACGCTCGCGACCTCGGTCCTGGCGGTGGCGGCCGGCGCCTGGGGCGTACGCGTCCACGACGTCCGCGGCACCGTCGACGCCCTCGCCGTCTGGCGAGCCTCCGGCTCGCCGCGGCTGAGTAGGAGGTGAGGCACATGAACGGAACAATCACGCTCAGCGGGCTCAAGGCACGCGGGTTCCACGGCGTCTTCGACTTCGAGCGGGAACAGGGACAGGACTTCGTGGTCGACGTCGTGCTCGAGCTCGACCTGTCCAAGGCCGCGGCCACCGATGACGTCACCGACACCGTGCACTACGGCGAGCTCGCCGGGAAGCTGGTCGCGGTGATCGCGGGGGATCCGGTCAACCTGATCGAGACGCTCGCCGACCGGCTGCTCGGCGTCTGCCTGGCCGACGACCGGGTGGCGACCGCGGAGGTCACCGTCCACAAGCCGCAGGCGCCCATCCCGCACGAGTTCGCCGATGTGGCCGTCACCCTGCGCCGGGGCCGGTCGTGACCCGGGCCGTGCTGTCGATCGGCAGCAACCTGGGCGACCGCTACCGCCACCTCCAGCAGGCGGTCCGCGCGCTGGGCGAGAGCGTGGCCGTGGCGTCCGGCGTCTACGAGACCCCGCCGTGGGGCGACACCGACCAGCCCGCGTACCTGAACGCCGTGGTGCTCGCGGTCGACCCCAAGGCCGCCCCGCACAACTGGCTGGAGCGGGCGCGGGCGTGCGAGACGGCGGCCGGCCGGGTGCGCGACCCGGAGCGCCGGTTCGGCCCGCGCACGCTCGACGTGGACGTGATCGCGGTCTGGGATGCCGACGACCAGCCGGTGATCAGCGACGATCCGGAGCTCACGCTCCCGCACCCCCGCGCCCATCTGCGGGCGTTCGTGTTGCGGCCGTGGATCGACATTCAGCCGTACGGGCAATTGCCCGGCCACGGCTGGCTGACCGACCTGCTCAACGATCCCGCCCTCGCCGACGACCTCGCCGGAATGACCCCGCGCCCGGATCTGCCGTTAGAGTCGAGGTTGTGAGCAGCAACCCCCAGGCGCCCAAGTCGGACCCGTCGATGCGGCCGACGAGCATCTCGGTGCTGATCGTCGCCGGCCTGACCGCGGCCGCCCTCGGCTGGCTGCTGCTCAGCTTCTCCTACTCGTCGCTGCCCGACCTGCCGTGGTCCCCGATCATCGTGCTGCTCGTGCTCGCGATCGCCGAGGGCCTGCTCGCGCAGAACACGAGCGCCCGCATCCAGCGCAAGCCGGGCACGCTGCCGGTCGACCCGCTCGCGGTCGCCCGCTACGTCGCGCTGGCCAAGGCGTCGTCGCTGGTCGGGGCGATCTCGGCCGGGTTCTCGGCGGGCCTGCTGGCCTGGCTCGCGATGGAGCCCACCCAGGCGGCGCACGACGACCTGCCGACCGCGGTGGGTGGCTTGGTCTCCGCGCTGGCCCTGGTCGGGGCCGCGCTCTGGCTCGAGCGCGCGTGCCGCATCCCCGAAAAACCCGACGCCAAGGACGAGGACGACTCCGACCGCCCCAGCGGCCGGCGCTGATTTCGGGGCCGCCGATCCTTGCCAGCGGCAAGCATCGATAACCGGGCGCTACCGGCCGTCGTCGATCCGCCACTATTTCGGCCTTGAACTGAGACCGACCACTATCCGTATGCTTCGGGGCGCGAGCAACGAGGAGGCGCGAGGATGGCGTACGACGAGACGACCTTCAGTCGGACTGATGAACAGCCGACCGATCCGGCCGCCTACCGAGCGAACACCCTGGCCGCGGCCGAGCAGCGTCGCCGCGAGGAACTGGCCGCCGAGGCGGCGGCCGCCGACACCTCGCCCGACCTGCTGCGCCGCGACGACGACGGGCGCGACCGGCTCGGCATCCACCTCGGGTGGGAGGTCGTGCTGCTGCTGGCGGCGGCGGCCTTCGGCTTCCTGCTCTGGCGGCTCGACCCCTCCAGTCTCAAGCGCCCCTCGCTCGACAACCTGCTGGTGACCGGCGCCGCGATCGGACTGCTCACGCTCGGCGGCGGGCTGACCCTGCGGGCCGGCGTGCCCAACCTCGCGCTCGGCCCGATCGCCCTGGCCGCCTCCCTGCACTACGCCGAGCAGGGCGACCAGGGCCTGCTCAAGGCCGCGGTTCCGGCGCTGATCATCGCGGCGGCCGGCGCGATCGTCGTCGGCCTGCTCATCCTCGTGCTGCACGTGCCCGGCTGGGCGGCAACGCTCGCGGCCGCGCTCGGTGTGATCGTCTACGACCAGCTGCGCGTCGACCCGGTCGTCGTGCAGGGCAACTACGACCCCACCGACCAGGCGTTCTTCCTCTTCGGCGGCTTCGCGTTGCTGGCCGTCCTAGGCGGCGCGCTCGGCACGGTCACGCCGGTGCGCCGCTGGCTGGGCGGCATGCGCCCGCAGGGCGACCCGGCCCGCCGCCGCGGCGCGGTGGTCGCCGCCCCCGTGATCCTCTCGCTGGTGCTGTCCTCGCTGTTCGCGGTTGCCGCCGGCATCCTGATGGCCGCCCAGTCGGTGACCGCGATCGCCCCGGGCACCGGCCTCGAGTGGAGCGGCATCGCCCTCGGCCTGGCCATGCTCGCCGGCACCAGCGCGTACGGCCGGCGCGGCGGCATCTTCGGCACGCTCTTCGCGGTCGCGGCGCTCACCCTCTTCCTCGACTGGTCGACCCGCAAGGGCATGGACATCGCCCTGTTCGCGACCGCGGCCTGCGTCTTCGGCGGCGGCCTGATCGTGACCCGGCTGGTCGAGACCTACGGGCGCCCGCTCTCGCCGGGCAGCGGAGAGGACTGGAACGCGGCCCCCACGACCGGCGTCACGAACTGGACGCCCGACCTGGAGAGCTGGAACCCGGCGACGACCACCTCGGCCCGCACCGACCGCTGGGACGAGGGACCCTGGGGATCCGGCCGGTAGCGACGGTCTGTCCTGCCGGTCGGGGCAGATCCCGGCGGTCCTATGCTTGCCGTCATGACCACTCCGAGCTTCGCCGAGCTGGACGCCTTGACGACCGAGGAGCTGCGCGAGCGCGCCTTCGCCCTGGCGCGCAAGCACCACGACATCAAGTTCTTCTGGACCGTCAGCAAGCACCTGCCCGACTCCGACGACGTCGGTGAGCTCGACGGCGCGCCCAACTCGATCGGCCCGATCATCGACGAGTACGTCGCGCTCTGGCGCGAGTTCCGGGGCCGCGGCGGTTACCAGGAGCACGGCTACGGCGAGTCGGAGCCGCTGCTGCGCGCGGCCTTCATCGACTACCTGCAGAAGCACGAATAGCGGTATTTACCGCGGTCGTTTGAAAAGCCATTCGCGCTGGGAATTATCGGCGCATGGCTCTCGGCAACCGGTTCAAATCTGCGATCGGTGCGGGCACTCTGGCCGCACTCATACTGGTCCTCGTCTTCGGCAGCACGTGGTACGTGGACTGGGTATCCGACAACACCAACCCGAACACCGCCGGCGGGTGGTGGCTGCGGCTGCTCTCCTGGCCGCGCTGGTCGTTCAACTCCAACGACTCGCTGCGCGAGATCATCGTGGGCGACCTGCGGGCGATCCTGCTGGTCGTTCTCACCGCGCTTTTCCTGTACATGCTGCCCGGCTCGCAGCTGGCCCGGGCCCGCGGCACGATCAGCCAGTTCTTCGCGGGCTGGGCGTCGTACATCTTTGCGGGCGCCTTCGCGGCGCTGCTCACGACCCTGTTCCTCAAGAACCCGTCACTGCTCGGCGCGTTCCAGTCGGCCGGCAGCGGCGCCACCTACGGCCTGTTCATCGGCTGGATCGTCGGCCTGGCCACGCTCGGCGGTTACCGCGGCACGAGAAGTTGATCCCCACGCGGTGAGTGCGGGCCGGGTGGTGAAACCCCCGGCCCGTGCGCTCAGACCTTCGCTTCCGCTTCGGGCACTTCAAAGATCGACGTACGGGTGATGACGCCCACCACCTGCTCGCCCTCGACGACCGTCACCTCGGCCGCGTCCACCGCGAGCATGGCCGCCAGCGCGTCGTAGAGCGTGCCGCCGGCGTCCACGGTCGGCCGGCCGCCCGCCGCGGCCCCCGAACCGGCCGGGCTCATCGCCTGCTTGAGCGGGGTCACGGCCAGCCGCCGGATCCCGCGGTCGGCCCCCACGAAGTCGCTGACCGCCGTCGAGTCCGGCTTGCTGAGCAGCTCGGCCGGCGGTGCGTACTGGAGCAGCCGGCCGCCCTCGGCCAGCACCGCGATCCGGTCGCCGAGCCGCACCGCCTCGTCGATGTCGTGGGTGACCAGCACGATCGTCTTGCGCACCGTGGCCTGCAGCCGCAGGAACTCCTCCTGGAGCCGGCCGCGGGCGATCGGGTCGACCGCCGAGAACGGCTCGTCCATCAGCAGCACCAGTGGGTCCGCGGCGAGCGCCCGGGCCACCCCGACGCGCTGCCGCTGGCCGCCGGAGAGCTCGTGCGGATAGCGCTTGGCGTACCGGGAAGGATCGAGACCGACCAGGTCGAGCAGCTCGTCGGCGCGAGAGTTGATCTTCGCCTTGTCCCAGCCGAGCAGTCGGGGGACCGTGCCGATGTTGGTGCGGATGTTCTGATGCGGGAAGAGCCCGACGTTCTGGATCACGTAGCCGATGTGCCGGCGCAGCTCGACAGGATTCCGCTTGAGGATGTCGTCGCCGTCGATGAGGATCCGCCCGTGCGTCGGCTCGACCAGCCGGTTGATCATGCGGAGGATGGTGGACTTTCCGCAGCCCGACGGCCCGATCAGCACGGTGAGCTCGCCGGCGCGGACCTCGAGGCTGAAATCGCCGACGGCGACCGTCCCGTCCGGGTACGTCTTGCCGATGTCCTCCAGCGTGATCGAGGCCGCGCTCCGGGCAGGCCCGGATCCGTTGATCGCGGTAGCGTCCACGTATGTCCTTCCTGTTGCGGGCGCCGGCGCCCCCGCCGCTGGCCGCACCCGCCGGTGACGGGCCCGGGAATCCGTGGTTCTCCTGGCAATACGTCCAGGACAACGCGGACACCATCATGACCAAGCTCGGCTTCCACATCGGGATCACCCTGGAGACCGTGGTGATCGCGCTGCTGGTCGCCGTGCCGCTCGCCGTCCTCGCGTACTGGATCAGACCGTTGACCGGCCCGATTCTCGCACTCTCCGGCGTGCTCTACACGATTCCGTCGCTGGCGCTGCTCGCGCTGCTGGCCCCGCTGCTCGGCGCGACCAGCCGGGTGACGGTATTGATCGCGCTCGTGCTCTACGCCCTGCTGCTGGTGGTTCGTAACGCCTTGACCGGTCTGACCCAGGTGTCGGCCGACGTCAAGGACGCCGCGTCCGGCATGGGATACGGGCGATTCGGGCGGCTCTGGCACGTCGAGCTGCCGCTTGCGCTGCCGGGCATCGTGACCGGCCTGCGGCTGGCCACGGTCTCGACCGTGGCGTTGGTCACGATCGGCGCGATCATCGGGCAGGGCGGCCTCGGCGATCTGATCATGGGCGGCTTCTGGAACAACTTCTACAAGGCCGAGATCATGACCGGCACGGTGCTCTGCGTCGGGCTGGCACTGGTGCTCGACCTCGCCCTGATCGGGCTCGGCCGCGTGCTGACACCGTGGAGCCGGAGGCGCCTCGCATGAGCTACTTCCGCGACGGGATCGTCTGGCTCAACGACCCGCTCAACTGGACCAACCCGGGCGGCCTGCTCGACCGCCTTCAGGAGCACCTGATCATCACGTTCTGGGCGGTGCTGCTCGGCTGCGTGGTCGGGCTGCCGCTGGGCATCTGGCTCGGCCACCGCGGCCGGGGCGGCGGCGCCGTGGTCACCGTGGCCAATCTCACCCGGGCGCTGCCCACGCTGGCCCTGCTCACGATCCTGCCGCTCACCCCGATCGGCTTCGGCAAGCTCCCGGTGATCCTGGCGCTGGCCGTCTTCGCGGTGCCGCCGCTGCTGGCCAACGCGTACACGGGGCTGCGATCGGTCGACGCCGAGACCAAGGACGCGGCGATCGGGATGGGGCTCTCCGGCGGGCAGTTGTTGCGGCGGGTCGAGCTGCCGCTCGCGGTCCCGTACATCGCGGGCGGCCTGCGTACCGCGGTGGTGCAGGTGGTGGCGACCGCCACGCTCGCAACGTTTGTGAACGGCGGCGGCCTCGGAACGATCATCACGGCCGGATTCGGACTGGGCATCAGCGTCGGCGGCGCGCAGATTGTGGCCGGCGGCATAGCTGTGGTGCTCCTCGCACTTCTTGCCGAGGCCCTGTTCGCGGGCCTGGAACGCCTGGTCACGCCCCGTCCGCTGCGTTCGGTGCGCCGCCGCCGGGTCCCCCGGGCGGCTACGACCGGGTAACGGACCAGCATCTTTCGCGGAAGTTGTCATACCCAGCGGGTAGACCTAGGCACTGCATACATACGGGCAATCGCACTTCGGCTGCCCGTCGGACACGCGGCACGGCCACACGGTCGCGCCGGGACACAGAAGGCGGCAGTATGCGTCGACACCTGCTCCTGATGGCCGCCAGTGCCACAGCGGCCATCGTCACTCTCGCCGGCTGTGGCAGCGCCGGCTCCTCCGGCACGGAGGCACCTCCCTCGTCGGCCACCGGCCAGGGCTGCGCCCCGGTCGCGGGCAACGACCTGGTCGTCCTCACCGACGACAAGCACCTGCAGAACACCGACAACGTGATCCCCGCGATCAACAAGAAGGCGTCCTCGCCGCAGCTGATCGCCGGTCTGGACAAGGTGTCCGCGGCGCTCGACACGACCAAGCTGATCGCGCTGAACAAGGCGGTCGACATCGACCGCAAGTCCTCCAAGGACGCGGCCGCCGAGTTCATCACCACCAACAACATCACCGCGGGCCTCGAGAAGGGCTCCGGCAACGTCACCGTCGGCGCGGCGAACTTCAGCGAGAGCGCTACCCTCGGCGAGATCTACGGCCAGGTCCTGACCGCGGCCGGCTTCAAGGTCAAGGTCCAGCAGATCGGCAACCGCGAGCTGTACGAGCCGGCGCTGGAGAAGGGCGAGATCTCGGTCGTCCCCGAGTACGCGGCCACCCTCGCGACCTTCCTGCAGGGCAAGGTCGACAAGACCGGCAAGGACCCGTCCTCGTCCGACCTGGCCACCACGGTGACCAACCTGACGGCCCTCGGCGAGAAGGTCGGCCTGGTCTTCGGCAAGGCCTCCGAGGCGCAAGACCAGAACGCGTTCGCGACCACGACCGCCTTCTCCGACAAGTACGGCGTCAAGACGCTGTCCGACCTGGCCGCCAAGTGCTCCGGCGCGGCGACCGTGCTCGGCGGCCCGGCCGAGTGCCCGCAGCGGCCCAAGTGCCAGCAGGGCCTCGTCGACGTCTACAACTTCCAGGCCGGCAAGTTCTCCAGCCTGGACGCGGGCGGCCCGCTGACCAAGACGGCCCTCAAGCAGGCCACGATCAGCGTCGGCCTGGTCTTCAGCTCGGACGGCGCACTGGCGGCCGGCTGACCGTTTGCCGGGCGACCGGCAGCAGGGTGACCTTTTTCACCAAAAATTAACCGTTTGAAGGGCAAGCGCCGGGTTTCACGCGAAGCCCGGCGCTTGACCGTTCCGATCCTGGCGCACTCTGGGTAACATCGGCGGCCATGCCGGAGAGGGACCCCGAGACTGGAAACAGCTCGCGACTGCTCCGCGGCCTCATCTGGGCGGGCGTGCTGCTCGCTCCCGTGGCCGCGGCTGTTGTGCTGCTCGGCGACAGCTCGGCCTCGGTTCGCTTCGCCGTGCTGCTGGTAGCCGTGAGTGTCGTGCTGATCGGCGCGTCGGTGCTCATCCGCAACGACCCGGTCCTCCAGCGCATGCACGTCGAGGACCGCGTGGCCGAGGAGATCGAGGTCCTGCGCCGTGACCTACGAGCCGAGTTCAGCCGCGCCGCCCCGTCAGGTCCCGGCTTCCGCCCCGGTCTCGGCGCTTCCGGCATGTCCCCGGTATTCGACAATTCCGATAATTCCGGGTTTTTCGGCGATGCCCCGATGATGCCGCCTGAAGACGACCCGTTCCCGGCCGCGCCTCGCCGAGACCCGGGCTTCGCCGGCGGCGGCCGTGCCAGCGTCCCGGCCCCCGCGGTCGCTTTCGCCTCGGCAGGCATCCCGCAGCCACGCGGCTCGGCCTCGGTTCCGGCCTCGGCGCCCCCGCGCGCCTCGGCGTCCGTGCGACCCGGCAGCGTCCCACCCGGCGGAAGCGCCTACGGCCGCGCTGAGCAGCTCGAGGGCGACTTCGGCGCGAGCAATGGCTACGCCGACATGCCCGCGGCCAACGGTTACGCCGACGTGCCCGCGGCCAACGGCTATGCCGACGTGCCGGCGGCCAACGGCTATGCCGACGTGCCGGCGGCCAACGGCTATGCCGACGTGCCGGCGGCCAACGGCTACGCCGACGTGCCTGCGGCCAACTCCTACCCGGTCCCAGGCGGCACCTACGGCTCCGCCCGGGTCAACGGCCCCGGCTACGACGAGCCCGACGACTACCCCGCCGATGACTACGGCTATGCCCGGGCCAACGGTCACGCGAGCGACGGATATCCCGAGGTCGACAACGGCTACGGCCCACCCAACGGCGGCGGTCGGGCTTCGGTGAACGGCTACGGCCCCGATGGCGGCACCGGCCGCGCCTCGGTGAACGGCTATGGCCCGGGCAACGGCAGCGGGTCGGTCAACGGCTACGGCCCCGCGAACGGCGGCGGCCGAGCCCGGGTGAACGGCAACGGCCGGGCGTCCGTGAACGGCTACGGCCCAGCGGACGCTCCGAACGGCTACGGCCCGGCGGACGGCCCGAACGGCTACGGTCCGGCGGACGGCCCGAACGGCTACGACCCGGCTGACGACTACGACTCCTACCCTTCGCAGGCCGATCCCGAGCTCACCGGCTACGGCCTCGACGGCGGTTACGACGGCCCCGGCGAGCAGTCCTCCGGCGACCCCGCCTACAAGGCTCGCCGCCACCGCCCCTCGGCCAACGACACCAACGTCGGCACGCTCGCCGACTTCGCCGGCTACCCGGGCTGGGACAACGAGCCCCAGCCCGACGAGCGCTACGTCCAGGGGTACGGCCGGCGATAGGTCACTTGTCGATGTCCCCGACCACGAAGAACATCGACCCCAGGATCGCGATCAGGTCGGGCACCAGGCAGCCGGGAATCAGCGTCGCCAGGGCCTGCACGTTGGCGTAGGAGGCCGTCCGCAGCTTCAGCCGCCACGGTGTCTTCTCGCCGCGCGACACCAGGTAGTAGCCGTTCACCCCGAGCGGGTTCTCGGTCCACGCGTACGTGTGGCCCTCGGGCGCCTTCACCACCTTGGGCAGCCGCACGTTGACCGGTCCCGAGATCTTGTCGACCCGGTCGAGGCACTCTTCGGCGAGGTCCAGCGACACGTACGCCTGGTCGAGCAGCACCTCGAACCGTGAGTGACAGTCGCCGTCCTTCTTCGTCACCACCGGCACGGTCAGCTGGTCGTAGGCCAGGTACGGCTCGTCGCGCCGCAGGTCGAAGTCGAGCCCGCTGGCCCGCGCCACCGGGCCCGACGCCCCGTAGGCCGCCGCCTGCGCCGCCGTGAGCACACCCACCCCGACCGTGCGGGCCAGGAAAATGTCGTTCAGCCGGATGATCCGGTCGAGGTCGGGCAAGCGCTTGCGGACCAGCGCGATCGCCTGCCGCGCCCGCTTGGTCCAGCCGGCCGGCACCTCTTCCTTGAGGCCGCCGACCCGGTTGAACATGTAGTGCATCCGCCCGCCGGTGGCCTCCTCCATCACCGCCTGCAGCGTCTCCCGTTCGCGGAACGCGTAGAACATCGGCGTGATCGCGCCGATCTCCAGCGGGTAGGAGCCGAGGAACATCAGGTGGTTGAGCACCCGGTTGAGCTCGGCCATCGCGGTGCGCAGCCAGATCGCCCGCTCGGGCACCTCGATACCCATGAGCCGCTCGACCGCGAGCGCGACGCCCAGCTCGTTGGCGAACGCGGACAGCCAGTCGTGCCGGTTGGCCAGCATGATGATCTGCCGGTAGTCGCGCACCTCGAACAGCTTCTCGGCGCCGCGGTGCATGTACCCGACGATCGGTTCGCAGGCGACGACCCGCTCGCCGTCGAGGGTGAGCTTGAGGCGGAGCACCCCGTGCGTGGACGGGTGCTGGGGGCCGATGTTGAGCACCATGTCGGCCGTGTCGAGCCCGGCGCCGGTCCCGACGGTCATCTCCCGCAGAACGTCACTCACAGCAGCATGCTCCCACGCCCGTCCAGCCCGACCGTGTGCAGAAGCCACCAGTGCCCGCCGAGTCCGCCCGGTTCCAGGAGCTCGGCGGCCTCGCCCGCCGCGGAGAGGGCTCGCAGGTAGGCCGCCGGGTTGCTGCGTGCAAGATCAATCGGTGGTCGCGCGCCGTCGATTCCCAGCGCTTTCAGCGCCTCACGCTGGCGCATCATCCGGTACGGCGTCCCGGCCGCCGCCGCAACTGCGTCCATCGCCACGTGCGCGGTGACATCGCAGCTCCCGTCCGGCACCGGCGCCACCTGCCGTCCCTCCCGGAAGCCCGTCAGCGTCCCCCAGGCCGGTCGCGAATCGCGCAGATGCCCGTAGTCGACGGCGAGCGCGCACCCCCGCCGCACCCGCCCCACCGCGTCGGCCCAGGCCGCATCACGCGGCCAGCCGATCTCGACCCGCCCCGTCCCGGCCCGCTCGTTCCCGGCCCGCTCGTTCCCGGCCTGCTCGTTCCCGGCCTGCCGGTTGTGGGCCTGCCGGTTGTCGGCCTGCCCGTTCCCAGCCTGCCCGTTCCCAGCCTGCCCGTTCCCAGCCTGCCCGTTCCCAGCCTGGCCGTTCCCAGCCTGCGCGTTCCCGGCCTGCCCGTTGTCCTGCTCCGTTCCGGCCCGCTCGGCTCCCGGCCACCACCGTGCCAGCCACAAGAGATCGGCCGCGTCGGGTGCCCCACCGAGCGTCTCGGTCCCGGTCTCCGGGTCGACCAGCACCTTCCTCAGCCGCCCGTGGTCGTCGATGTCGGCCACGTCGAGCGGCACGTTGTCGAGCCATTCCGTGGCGATCAGCAGCCCGACGATCCCGTCCGGCACCTCCCGCGCCCAGCCGATTTCGGCGTCGAGCCGCTCGGGCCGGGGCGCGACCTCGACCGCCGTGAGCCGGGCGCGTGCGGCGAGGTCGTCCGGCAGCATCGCGCGCATCGTGGCCAGCAGTTCTCCCCGCCCGGCCCCCACATCGACCAGGTCGAACGTCTTCGGGTGGCCCAGCGCCGCGTCCACCCGTTCGGCCAGCCGCAGCACCGCCCTCGCGAACAGAGGCGACGCATGGACACTTGTCCTGAAATGTTCGGACGGACCGCCCTCCCCACTCAGGAAGAAGCCGCCGGGACCGTAAAGGCCGGCATTCATCGCGGTGCGCCACGTCGTCACGGGGCAAACATAGGCAATGGAGTTGACCACACGTGGTTGTCACGAGCGTGTTACGGCGGCGCATAATTCTGCTCGACCGGTACCCCTTTCTCGAGGACTGGATCCTGATATGAGCGCAGTGTCGCGCGGCCGCACGGGCGCGGGTCCCCTCAGCGTCGGCGTCGTAGGCGCCGGCCGCGTAGGGGCCGTGCTGGGCGCCGCTCTGAATGCCGCGGGCCACCATGTGGTCGCCGCCGCGGCCGTTTCCGCAGCCTCCCGCGATCGCGCGCGCCGGCTCCTGCCGGAGGCCGCGATCCTGCCGGCCGACGACGTCGCCCGCGCCGCCGGAGATCTCCTGCTGCTGGCCGTGCCCGACGACGCGCTGGCCTCCGTGGTGGCCGGCCTGGCCACGACCGGCGCGCTGCGACCGGGCCAGATGGTGGCGCACACCTCGGGGGCTCACGGACTGGCCGTTCTGGGCGATGTGAACGGCATGGCCCTGCACCCCGCGATGACCTTCACCGGCGCCGATGAAGATCTCGACCGGCTGCCCGGCATCGCCTGGGGCATCACCACCCGGGACCGCGCGTTCGCCACCCGCCTGGTCGCCGACCTGGGCGGCGTGCCCGAGTGGATCGCCGAGGACGCCCGCCCGCTCTACCACGCGGCGCTCGCGCACGGCGCAAACCACCTGGTCACCCTGGTCAACGAGGCCGCCGACCTGCTGCGCGCGGCCGGCGTGGAAGAGCCCGGCCGGGTGCTCGAGCCGCTGCTGCGGGCCGCGCTCGACAACGCGCTGCGGCTCGGCGACGCGGCGCTGACCGGCCCGGTCTCCCGCGGCGACGCGGGCACCGTCGGCAAACATCTCGACCGGATGCCGCCCGAGTCGGTCATGGCCTACCTCGCGCTGGCCCGTCGCACCGCCGACCGCGCCATCGCCTCTGGCCGCCTGCGTCCACAGGACGCGGCGCCGCTGCTCGACGTCCTGTCCCGCGCCGCCCACTCCCGCAGCGGCGTGGGGAGCGCGCTGTGACTGAGCTGATCCACACCCGGGGCGAGTTGGCCGCCGCGGTCGCGGCCGCCCCCACCAAGGTCGCCGTCGTGATGACGATGGGCGCGCTGCACGACGGGCACCGCGCGCTGATGCGGGCCGCCCGCGAGCGATCGACGTTCGTGCTGGTCACGATCTTCGTGAACCCGCTGCAGTTCGGGCCGAACGAGGACTTCGAGAAGTACCCGCGCACGCTGGAGGCCGACCTCGAGGTGTGCCGGGCCGAGGGCGTGAGTGTCGTGTTCGCGCCGGGCCGTGACGAGATCTACCCGGACGGCGCGCCGTCGATCACGATGAACGCCGGCCCGCTCGGCGAGATCCTCGAGGGCGCGAGCCGGCCCGGCCACTTCGCCGGCATGCTCACGGTCGTCGAGAAGCTTCTGCTGCTCACCCGGGCCGACGTGGCGTTCTTCGGCGAGAAGGACTTCCAGCAGCTGGCGCTGATCCGCCGGATGACGCACGACCTGGAACTGGGCGTCGAGATCGTCGGGGTGCCGACCGTGCGCGAGCCGGACGGGCTGGCGCTGTCGAGCCGCAACCGCTACTTGTCGGCCGGGGAACGGTCGGCCGCGCTGGCGCTCTCCCGGGCGCTGCGCGAGGGCGCCGCGCACACTGACGGCGACACGGTCCTCGAAGCCGCCACCAAGATCCTCGACGACGAGCCGGGTGTCCGCGTCGACTACCTGGCGCTGACCGGCCCGGATCTGGGCCCGGCGCCGCGGCAAGGCCCGGCCCGCCTGCTCGTCGCGGCCCGGGTCGGTGGCACCCGCCTGATCGACAACGTCCCGCTCCAGCTGAAGGGCCGCTGATGCTCCGCACCATGCTCAAGTCCAAGATCCACCGGGCCACCGTGACCCAGGCGGACCTGCACTACGTCGGCTCGGTGACGGTGGACCTCGACCTCATGGAGGCCGCCGACCTGCTGGCCGGCGAGCAGGTGGCGATCGTCGACGTCACCAACGGCGCCCGTCTGGAGACCTATGTGATCCCCGGCGAGCGCGGCTCTGGCGTGATCGGCATCAACGGCGCCGCCGCCCACCTGATCCACCCCGGCGACCTGGTCATCCTCATCGCCTACGGCCAGATGGACGACGCCGAGGCCCGCGCTTACCGGCCGCGGGTCGTCCACGTGAACGCCGACAACGAGATCATCGAGCTGGGCGCCGACCCGGCCGCCGCGGTCGAGGGCATGGCCGGCGATTTGGCCCGGGGTGATCTGACCCTGTCGGTCTGAACCGGAGCTCGGTCTGAACCGGAGCGCGGTCTGAACGGGGAGCGCGGTCTGAACGGGGAGCGCGGTGCTCCGCCCGTACCGAAAATGGTTTTGGGCTTCTTGATGTCTTTTATCGCCATATGCTCGGTGATAGAGGGCGTGGGGAGGGGCAGTCGTGCGGTACCGGGTGCGGATCCCGTTGGGGATCGTGGCGTGCCTGTGCGTGCTGCTGGCCGGCTGCGCCATGCCCGGGGGAGTCGACGGGGATCTCACCAACGGCTGGGCGGCGATGGAGCCGGCCAGCGGATTCGAGCCGGTGGCGGGCACCTGCCACGGGGCGAACTTCAACACCGTCGGGTCGCGGTCCACCTATGAGGAGATCGACTGCGGGCTGCGGCATCGCACCGAGACCGTCTACATCGGCACGTACGAGTCGCCGGCCGCGGATGCCGACGAGCCGCCCGCCGACGGGTCGGCGGGGGCCAAGGCCGCTTATCGGGTCTGCGACGAGCAGACCACCGCCTACCTCGGCGGATCGTGGCGAACCGCGCGCGTCTGGATCGGCGTCACCCACCCCACCACGGCGGCCTGGAGCGGCGGATCGCGCTGGTTCCGCTGCGAGGCGCTCGAGCTCAGCTCGGTCGAGGACGACGGCGCCCTGGTGCAGCGGGCCGGCACCCTGCAGAACGCGCTGGCCGACGGTTCCTCCGACCTGCTGCTGAGCTGCTACGCCGTGGCGATGGACAGCTCGGGCGCGATCGCGAGCATGCCGGGCGTCGCCTGCTCGGCCAAGCACAACGCCGAGTTCGCCGGCATCTGGTTCGCCAAGGATCTGGCCTACCCGAAGGACGACAAGGCCTGGCGCGCCTTCCACGACGGCTGCCGCGCGCTGGTCTCCGCCTACGTCGGCGTCCCCGACGACAAAGACCTTCAATACCGTACGGGCGTGATCTCGCTGCCCGGCAACAGCGACGTCTGGCAGCTGGGCGACTACGGCGTGCGCTGCTACCTGTGGCTGGACGGCGCCGACCTGACCGCGACCCTCAAGGGCAAGGGCGCCGCGAGCCTGCCCGTCCAGTACAAGTAACGCCCGCCACTGAGATGCCGCCCCCGCGTGACTGGCGTCGCGGCTGCGGGGTGTACTGAGCAGATGTCAATTCTGGCCGATCTTCCGGGGCTGCCGCGCCGGCTCGCCGCCGCCGACCCGGGCTGGAGCGAGACCACCGACGTGCTGGTCGTGGGCTCCGGCGTCGCCGGGCTGACCGCCGCGCTGCACCTGCGGGAACAGGGCCTGCACGTCACGGTGGTCACCAAGGTGAACATCGACGACGGCTCCACCCGCTGGGCGCAGGGCGGAATAGCCGCCGTGCTCGACCCGCTCGACACCCCGGCCTCGCACGCCAACGACACCGAGATCGCCGGGGTCGGTCTCTGCGACCCGGCCGCGGTGCGGGTGCTGGTCGAGGAGGGCCCGGCCCGGGTGCGCGAGCTGATGCGGATCGGCGCCGAGTTCGACCGGTACCCCGACGGCTCGCTGATGCTCACCCGCGAGGGCGGCCACCGCGCCGACCGGATCGTGCACGCCGGCGGCGACGCGACCGGCGCCGAGGTGCAGCGCGCCCTGCACGAGGCGGTCCGCCGCGACCCGTGGATCAAGCTGGTCGAGCACGCGCTCGTGCTCGACCTGCTGCGCAGCGCCGACGGCCGGGCCTGCGGGCTCACCCTGCACGTGCTCGGTGAGGGCAGCGAGGACGGCGTCGGCGCGATCCTGTCCCGCGCGGTGGTGCTGGCCACCGGCGGCATGGGCCAGATCTACTCGTCCACCACGAACCCGTCCGTCTCCACCGGCAACGGCGTCGCGCTCGCCATGCGGGCCGGCGCGACCGTTACCGACGTCGAGTTCGTGCAGTTCCACCCCACCTCGTTCGTGAGCGCCGCGGTCACCTCGGTGCAGCGGCCGCTGATCTCCGAGGCGCTGCGCGGCGAGGGCGCCCACCTGGTCGACGAGGCCGGCAAGCGGTTCATGGTCGGCCAGCACGAGCTCGCCGAGCTCGCCCCGCGCGACGTCGTGGCCAAGGGCATCCACCGGGTGCTGCTCGCCACCGGCGCCGACCACGTCTACCTCGACGCCCGCCACCTCGGCGGCGAGTTCCTCGAGCACCGCTTCCCGACGATCGTGGCCTCCACCCGCTCGGCCGGCATCGACCCGGCCACCGACCTGATCCCGGTCGCCCCGGCCGCGCACTACGCCTCCGGCGGCGTCCGCACCGACCTGCACGGCCGCACCACGATCCCGGGCCTGTACGCGTGCGGCGAGGTCGCCTGCACGGGCGTGCACGGCGCCAACCGGCTGGCCAGCAACTCGCTGCTGGAGGGCCTGGTCTTCGCGAAGCGGATCGCCGGCGACATCGCCCGCGAGCTGCCGCCGCAGGCCGACCCGGCCGCCACACCGGCCGGCCAATGGGTGGCCGACCCAGCCATCCGCGGCGATCTCCAGCGGGCCATGACCCGCGGCGCCGGCGTGCTGCGCTCGGCCGCCTCGCTGGCCGGCACCGCCGAGGAGCTGACCCGCCTGGCCGGGCTGCGCGCCGCCCCGCGCAACGCGGCCTGGGAGGCGACGAACCTGCTCACGGTCGCGAGCGCGCTGGTCGCGTCGGCGAGCATCCGCCGCGAGACCCGCGGCTGCCATTGGCGGGAGGACTACCCGGTGGCCGAGGACGAGTGGCGCGGCCACCTGCTCGACGGCCTGTCCGCCACGGGCACGCTGACCCAGTCCTTCGAGGAGATGTCGTGAGTCTTGATCTTGAGGAGGTCCGCCGGGTGGTCTACACCGCCCTCGGCGAGGACCTCGGCGACCCGCCGCGCGACGTGACCAGCGAGGCGACGATCCCGGCCGGCCAGGTGGACACGGCCGAGCTGGTGGCCCGGGCCGACGGCGTGGTGGCGGGTCTGCCGGTCGCGCTCGAGGTCTTCGCGGCCACCTCCGGCGGTTCGGCGAGTTTCGAGATCCGGGTGGCGGAGGGCGCACGGGTACGCCGCGGCGACGTGCTCGCCGTGGTCACCGGCCCGACCCGCGCGCTGCTGACCGCCGAGCGCACCGCGCTCAACCTGCTGTGCCGCATGTCGGGGGTGGCCACGCACACCCGCAAGTGGGCCGACGTCCTGGCCGGCACCAAGGCGACCGTGCTCGACACCCGCAAGACCACCCCCGGGCTGCGGCACCTCGAGAAGTACGCGGTCCGGGCCGGCGGCGGCACGAACAAGCGCATGGGCCTCTACGACGTCGCCATGATCAAGGACAACCACAAGCTGGCCGCCGGCCGCATCACGGCCGCCTACCGCCTGGTCCGGGAGAAGTTCCCCGACGTTCCCGTGCAGGTGGAGGTGACCAACCTCGCCGAGGCGCAGGAGGCGGTCGAGGCGGGCGCGACGTTCCTGCTCTGCGACAACATGACGCCCCGGCTCCTGGGCGAGGTCGTCGCGGCGGTGGGCGATCGGGCCGAGCTCGAGGCGACCGGAAACCTCACGCTGGCGACCGCCGAGGCGTACGCGGCGACCGGCGTCGACTACCTCTCGGTGGGCGGGCTGACGCATTCGTCGCCGATCCTCGACATCGCCATGGATCTCCGCCCACGCTGACCCTGGGTCGGCCATCGGAGTACGGCCTGCGACGATTGAACCCACCCGGCGCCGACGCCGGCTTCAGCAGGCGGGGACTGTCGCTGTTGCGGTTGGAGAAGCCGCTTCCTCGTACGATATGAGGGTTTTAATGCTTCTTTGTATTGACATCGGTAATACGAATACCGTGTTGGCGACCTTCGATGGCGACAAGCTGGTGCACAACTGGCGGGTGAAGACCGACGCCCGCAACACCGCCGACGAGCTGGGGCTGATGTTCCGCGGGCTGCTCGCCGGCGACGCCGTGGAGATCACCGGGGTGGCCGCCTGCTCGACGGTGCCGGCCGCGCTGCGCAGCCTGCGCACGATGCTCGGCCGCTACTACGGCGAGCTGCCCAACGTCGTCGTCGAGCCGGGCGTGAAGACCGGCGTTCAACTGGCCATCGACAACCCCAAGGAGGTGGGCGCCGACCGGGTGGTCAACACCCTCGCCGCGCACGCCCTCTATGGCGGACCGTCGATCGTGGTCGACTTCGGCACCACCACCAACTTCGACGTGATCAGTGCGAAGGGCGAGTTCCTCGGTGGCGCGTTCGCGCCCGGCATCGAGATCTCCTTCGACGCGCTCGCCGCCCGCGCCGCCCAGCTGCGCAAGGTCGAGCCGGCCCAGCCGCGCTCGGTGATCGGCAAGAACACCGTCGAGTGCCTGCAGTCGGGCATGTACTACGGCTTCGCCGGCCAGGTCGACCGCATCGTCGAGCGGATGATCGAGGAGATCGGGCCGGTCAAGGCCGTGATCGCCACCGGCGGGCTGGCCGGGCTGGTCAAGGACGAGTGCCGCACGCTGACCGCGCACGAGCCGATGATCACGCTGATCGGGCTGCGGATGGTATATGAGCGGAACGTCTGAGAGCCGCTCAGTAGGCTTGTCCGCTGACGTTGTTTCTTTTCCACAGAGAGTCGTGCCGTGACCGAGCAGAATGTGCCGCCGACCGGAGCTCCGCCGACTGATAGTCCAGGCTTGGGTAGCGACGCGGTCGAGGACCTTCCCGAGCAGATGCGGGTCCGCCGGGCCAAGCGGGAGCGGTTCCTCGCCGAAGGCGTCCCGCCGTACCCGGTCAACCTGCCCCGCACCGCGACGCTCAAGGAGATCCGGGCGAAGTACGCGGACCTGGCGACCGACACCGCCAGCGGCGACATCGTCTCGATCACCGGCCGGGTGATCTTCATTCGCAACGGCGGCAAGCTGTGCTTCGCCACCCTGCGCGA
This sequence comes from Actinoplanes sp. NPDC051513, assembly GCF_044454685.1. Taxonomy (NCBI): domain Bacteria; kingdom Bacillati; phylum Actinomycetota; class Actinomycetes; order Micromonosporales; family Micromonosporaceae; genus Actinoplanes; species Actinoplanes sp. NPDC051513. The sequence continues at coordinate 15,571 of NZ_JBITDW010000037.1, read as the reverse complement.
CGGCGACGGCACCGAGCTGCAGGCGATGCTCTCCCTCGACAAGGTGGGTGAGCAGGCCCTGGCCGACTGGAAGCACCTGATCGACCTCGGCGACCTGGTCGGGATCACCGGCGAGGTGATCACCAGCCGCCGCGGCGAGCTGTCCGTGCTGGCCGACTCCTGGGCGGTCAGCGCCAAGGCGCTGCGCTCGCTGCCGGTCGCGCACAAGCCGCTCTCCGAGGAGACGCGGATGCGCCAGCGGTACGTCGACCTGATCGTCCGTCCGCAGGCGCGCGACACCGTCCGCACCCGCGCCACCGTGGTCCGCAGCCTGCGCGAGTCGCTGTTCCGCCGCAATTTCCTCGAGGTGGAAACGCCAATGTTGCAGTTGCTGCACGGCGGCGCGGCGGCCCGCCCGTTTGTGACGCACAGCAACGCGCTCGACACGGACCTCTATCTCCGGATCGCGCCGGAACTGTTTTTGAAGCGGGCCGTGGTCGGCGGCATCGAGCGGGTCTTCGAGATCAACCGGAACTTCCGCAATGAGGGTATGGACTCCAGTCACTCCCCCGAGTTCGCGATGCTCGAGGCGTACCAGGCGTACGCCGACTACAACGTGATGCAGCAGCAGGTGCAGGAGTGGATTCAGGAAGCCGCCTTCGCGGTGAGTGGATCACACATCGTGACGCACTACGACGGCAGCGAGTGGGACTTCGGCGGTCAGTGGCCGGCGGTGACCCTGTTCGGTGCGCTCTCCGAGGCGGTCGGCGAAGAAGTCACGGTGACGACCGATCGGGCACAACTCGAGAGCTACGCGGAAAAGCATGACCTTTCCGTCGACCCGAAGTGGAGCAACGGCAAGCTCGCCGAGGAGCTCTTCGAGCACCTGGTGGTGCACAACCTGCAGCGGCCCACTTTTGTACGGGATTATCCGGAAGAGACCGCGCCGCTGACCCGGGCACACCGGGAAACTCCGGGCCTCACCGAGAAGTGGGACCTGTACGTCAACGGCTTCGAGCTGGCGACCGCGTATTCCGAGTTGGTCGACCCGGTGGTGCAGCGCGAACGGCTCGTCGCCCAGTCGTTGCTGGCCGCCGGCGGCGATCCCGAGGCCATGCAGCTGGACGAGGATTTCCTGCGCGCCATGGAGTACGGAATGCCGCCGACCGGCGGGATGGGAATGGGAATCGACCGGCTGTTGATGGCGCTGACCGGCCTCGGCATTCGGGAAACGATCCTGTTCCCGTTGGTCCGGCCCGAGTAATATTCGACCCGCCATTGACGGATACTGCCGCCCTGGCGTTATTGTCTTGACCGTTGCGGGAGAACCTGTGTTCGGGAGGATAGCGGCGCGTGGCCAAGCAGATCATTCACAAGCTGGTCGATGACCTCGACGGCGGTGACGCCGAGGAGACCGTCAAGTTCGCGCTCGACGGCATTCAGTACGAGATCGACCTCTCCGAGAAGAACGCTTCGAAATTGCGGGACGTGTTCGCTCCCTACGTGGGAGCCGGGTCGAAGGTGGCCCGCGGCGGTGTGGTCGTGGGGGGCCGGGCCGCACGTGGCCGCGGAGGGGCTACCGCCGACCGCGAGCAGAACAAGGCGATCCGCGAGTGGGCCAAGAAGAACGGCAAGGACATCTCCGACCGGGGCCGCATCCCCCAGGAGATCGTGGATGAGTTCCACGCCAAAGGCCCCGGAAGGGGATGAGTTAGGCAAAACCCTGCGGGGCCCGTCGCGCGAGAGCGCGGCGGGCCCTCGCTGCTTTCCGGGTGATCTTTGACCGGGTTACGTAGAGTTATCCACAGGTGTGGACGAGGTTGTCCACAGCCTGTGGATGCACGACCTCCGGCGATTTCGCTGTCCGCGTACTCGTTCGGGTGGGGGAACAGCCGTTGAGCGTGCGAAGTTGGCTAAATCAACGTTGCGGTCGGTTTCGCCGGGCCACGAGGGCCCAGCAGAACCGCCGGGCGGCGATAGAGTTAGAGCACGGGCATCACCGATGCCCGTGCCGGCCCGAGAGGGTTAGGGGCCCCGCCAGTTCATTGGCGCACGGCACGTGAGGAGCACGAGGGCATGTTCGAGCGGTTCACCGACCGAGCGCGACGGGTTGTCGTCCTGGCCCAAGAAGAGGCCCGGATGCTCAACCACAACTACATCGGGACCGAGCACATCCTGCTCGGCCTGATCCACGAGGGCGAGGGCGTCGCCGCCAAGGCTCTGGAGAGCCTCGGCATCTCGCTGGAGGGCGTCCGGCAACAGGTCGAAGAGATCATCGGCCAGGGTCAGCAGGCGCCGAGCGGGCACATCCCGTTCACGCCTCGAGCGAAGAAGGTGCTGGAGCTGTCGCTGCGCGAAGCGCTGCAGCTCGGCCACAACTACATCGGCACGGAGCACATCCTGCTCGGGCTGATCCGTGAGGGCGAGGGCGTCGCCGCCCAGGTGCTGGTCAAGCTCGGCGCCGACCTCAACCGGGTCCGCCAGCAGGTGATCCAGCTGCTCTCGGGCTACCAGGGCAAGGAGCCGGCCGCGGCCGGCGCCGCGGCGGGCGAGGCTGCCCCGTCGACGTCGCTGGTGCTCGACCAGTTCGGACGCAACCTGACCCAGGCCGCCCGCGAGGGCAAGCTCGACCCGGTCATCGGCCGGGAAAAGGAAATCGAGCGGGTCATGCAGGTGCTGTCGCGCCGCACCAAGAACAACCCGGTGCTCATCGGTGAGCCCGGTGTCGGCAAGACCGCCGTCGTCGAGGGGCTGGCGCAGTCCATCATCAAGGGCGAGGTGCCCGAGACGCTGAAGGACAAGCAGCTCTACACGCTCGACCTGGGCGCGCTGGTCGCCGGTTCCCGCTACCGCGGTGACTTCGAGGAGCGCCTCAAGAAGGTGCTCAAGGAGATCCGCACCCGCGGCGACATCATCCTGTTCATCGACGAGATCCACACCCTGGTGGGCGCGGGCGCGGCCGAGGGCGCGATCGACGCGGCGAGCATCCTCAAGCCGATGCTGGCCCGTGGCGAGCTCCAGACCATCGGCGCGACCACCCTCGACGAGTACCGCAAGCACCTGGAGAAGGACGCCGCTCTCGAGCGCCGCTTCCAGCCGATCCAGGTGGGCGAGCCGTCCCTGGCGCACACCATCGAGATCCTCAAGGGTCTCCGCGACCGCTACGAGGCGCACCACCGGATCAGCATCACCGACGCCGCCCTCGTGGCCGCCGCGACGCTGGCCGACCGGTACATCTCGGACCGCTTCCTGCCCGACAAGGCGATCGACCTCATCGACGAGGCCGGCGCCCGGATGCGCATCCGCCGGATGACCGCGCCGCCAGACCTTCGCGACTTCGACGAGCGCATCGCCCAGGTGCGTCGCGACAAGGAGTCCGCGATCGACGCGCAGGACTTCGAGCGCGCCGCCCAGCTGCGCGACAAGGAGAAGCAGCTGCTCGGCCAGAAGGCCCAGCGGGAGAAGGAGTGGAAGGCCGGCGACCTCGACGTCGTGTCCGAGGTCGACGACGAGCAGATCGCCGAGGTCCTGGGCAACTGGACCGGCATCCCGGTGTACAAGCTCACCGAGGAGGAGACCACCCGGCTGCTCCGCATGGAGGACGAGCTGCACAAGCGGGTCATCGGCCAGGAGGACGCGGTCAAGGCCGTCTCCAAGGCGATCCGCCGCACCCGGGCCGGCCTCAAGGACCCGAAGCGCCCCTCCGGCTCGTTCATCTTCGCCGGCCCGTCCGGCGTCGGTAAGACCGAGCTGTCCAAGGCGCTGGCCGAGTTCCTGTTCGGCTCCGAGGACGCGCTGATCCAGCTGGACATGTCCGAGTTCCACGACCGGTACACGGTGTCCCGCCTCGTCGGTGCCCCTCCCGGCTACGTGGGTTACGACGAGGGCGGCCAGCTGACCGAGAAGGTGCGCCGCAAGCCGTTCTCGGTGGTCCTGTTCGACGAGATCGAGAAGGCCCACCCGGACGTCTTCAACACGCTGCTGCAGATCCTGGAGGACGGCCGCCTGACCGATGGTCAGGGCCGGATCGTCGACTTCAAGAACACCGTCATCATCCTGACCACCAACCTCGGCACCCGCGACGTGGCCAAGGCGGTGTCCCTGGGCTTCCAGGCCTCGGAAGACACCGAGAGCAACTACGACCGGATGAAGATCAAGGTCAACGACGAGCTGAAGCAGCACTTCCGCCCGGAGTTCCTGAACCGTATCGACGACACGATCGTCTTCCACCAGCTCCGCCAGGACGAGATCCTTCAGATCGTCGACATCTTCACCTCGCGTATCGAGGGCCAGCTCAAGAACAAGGACATGGGCCTCGAGCTGACCGACAACGCGAAGAAGTACCTGGCGAACAAGGGCTTCGACCCGGTGCTGGGCGCGCGGCCGCTGCGCCGCACGATCCAGCGCGACCTGGAAGACACCCTCTCCGAGCAGATCCTCTTCAACGAACTGCGCCCCGGCCAGATCGTGGTGGTGGACTGCGAGGGCGACCCGGCCAACGTCGAGAAGTCGAAGCTGACCTTCCGCGGCGCCGACCGAGGAGTCCAGGTTCCGGACGCGGTGCCGGCCGACCTGGGCGCCGCCTCCACCGAGGAATGACGACCGGCTAGACACGGAACGGCCCGGCTGCTTACGCGGCCGGGCCGTTCCGCGTTCTCAGCTCAGCTCGAACGTCGTCGCCGTCTGCCCGACCGTGATCTTGCCGTGGTCGGCGCGCAGGTAGCCGCCACCGTCGGCCTCGATCGTGACGCCGTGCCGCTTCCAGCTGCGCCGGAAGGCGGTGGGCGCGGTGTCGAGCTTGACGTCCGGGCCGTCGATGCGGACAAATTGGTCGGGCCGGTCGACCGACCGCATCACCTCGGCGCCGCCCTCGCGCGCCTCGAAGCGGAACTGCGTCGCGGCGAGATCGCGGGGCGCCCGCGAGACCACCAGCAGGCCGCCGTCGTCGTGGCGTACGAAGTCGTGGCCGCCGGGGGAGAGCCGCACGATCGGCCCGCCGTCGCCCACCGGCACCCCGAACAGCGGCGTCCCGTCCGGGTGCCAGTACAGCTTCTGCACCCGGGTGTGCCGGTTCGGGTCGTACAGCGGGTCGCCGGTGATGTCCCGGTAGTCGCGGGCGTGGAAGACCAGCACGTCGGTCACCCCGTCCTCGGCCACCGTGAACGAGTTGTGCCCTGGCCCGTACCGCTTCGTCGCGTCGTCGGTGACGAAGATCGGGTCGGGGGTCTTCACCCAGGACGCCCGGTCCAGCAGATCGGCGTCCGCGGACGCCGTGAGCAGCCCCATGCAGTAGCGGGCGTCGGTGGCGCTGGCCGAGAAGGTCAGGAACACCCGGCCGTTGCGGATCAGCACGGCCGGACCCTCGTTGACCCGGTAACCCTGGATCTCCCAGCTCTTGGTGGGCGTGGTGATCCGGGTCGGTTTCGTCGCCGGCGACCAGGGCGTGGCCATCCGGGCGATGTACAGGCTGGTGTTGACCGCGATCTCCGGCTCGCTCTGCGCCCACACCAGGTAGCGGCGTCCGCGGTGGGTGAACGTCGTCGAGTCGAGCGTGAAGCCGTCCCACTCGGTCAGCAGCTGGCCGCGAAGGGTCCAGCCGGACGGATCGAGCGGATCGGCCAACGGCGACTCCAGGATGTACGTACGGATGCGGAACACGTCGTCGGAGTCGCCGGCCGCGAAATACGCGTACCAGCGGCCGTCGACGCGATGCAGCTCCGGCGCCCAGATATGGCCGGCCATCTTGCCGCTCGCCGGGCGTCGCCAGATCACGGTCTCGGACGCCCCGGTCAGGCCGCCCAGAGTGGTGGCGCCGCGCACCGCGATGCGGTCGTACTCCGGGACCGAGCCGGTGAAGTAGTACATCCCGTTGGTGCGGGGCGTGATGAAGGGGTCGGCTCGCTGGCTGACCAGCGGCTGCGTGGTCGGGACACCGTAGATCTCGGCGTCGGTGCGCGGCCCGGAGGCTTCGGCGGTCCCGGCCTGGGCGAGCCCGGCGATCCCCGCCCCGGCGGCGACCCCGAGCGTGCCGCGCAAGAGGGTGCGCCGGCTGAGTGCGTACTTCATGAGGTCTCCTTGATCCGCAGGAAGGTGACCGAGTCGGCGGCAAAGGAACGGGTGAACGAGGAGCCGATGCCGCCGACCGTCCTGGTGACGGGCTGGATCGGCTCGGCCGAGCGGGTGTTCTGCTCGCCGGGGTCGCCGGACAGGACGGTCATCCGGGCCGTGCGCGCCACCTTGAGCCCACCGAGGTCGATCTTGGTGAGGGCGGGGCTGTCGGCGGCGTTGACGACCTTGACGATCAGCTCGCCGGTCTTGTCGTCGTGGGTGACGACCTGCGCGAAGGGCTCGATCACCTGGTTGTCGTCGAAGCTGCCCCACACCTCGCCGTCGCGGATCAGGGTGACCTGTGTCCCGCGTACCTGAATGGTGAGGTTGTAGGTCTGGCCGGTGACCACCGTGTCGGGCCTGGTCAGCAGCTGCTCCTTGGCGTCCGCACTGCCGGACGCCTTCTCGATCGCGCCCTGCGTGTTGTTCCAGCCGCCGAGGTTCCACCAGTACCAGGTGCCGGAGTCCTTGATCCCGAACGGGATGAGGAAGCCCTCGGCGCCCGCCGTCTTGGTGGCCTTGAGCGTGATGTCGTAGTCGGTGGCGGTGATGTTCGTGGCCGCGGCCACCATCGTGTTGGTCGCCGCGGTGTCGGTCTGCACGTAGGCGCCGTCCTGCACCGACCACGTGCCGCGGTTGGAGAGCGTCGACCAGCCGTCCGCGTTGCCGTCGTTGAAGTCATCGGCGAACAGCGGCTTGCCGTCGGGCGTGGTGACCTTGAGGTCGTCGTAGCGGGCCGCGGTGGCCCACGTGGACAGTCCGACCCGTCCGGTGATCGGCTGCGGCTGCACGACCTTGCCGCCGGTGACGCTCGAGGGCACGACGCGGTCGCCGACGTTGTTCATGAACAGCTTCTGCATCTGATAGCTGGTCGAGCCCCACGACTCGTCGTTGTCGAACCAGATCAGGTCGGGCCGCCACTGCACGTTGTCGATGTTGGCCAGCAGCGGCGCGTAGGACGCCATCTTCACGACGTCGGCGTTGCGCTCCAGCCCGGTCATGTAGGCGGCCTCGGCCAGCGAGTTCGCGAACTTCGCGTCCAGCGATGCGTACTCACCGAGAAAAACATCAGGACCGCTGCGATCGTACGAGTCATAGCGCGCGTTGTTCTGCAGGAACCACGACGGGCTGTTGTAGTAGTGCTCGTCGACCATGTCGCTGCCGGCCGCCTTGTTCTTGGCCCAAAGGTTGTCGAACGTGACGCCCATGTCGTCCGGCCCGGAGTTGCTGATCACCGTGACGCTCGGGTACTTCGCCGTGATCGCGTCCCGGAACTGCAGGTAGTTGGCGAAATACTCGTTCGGCAGGTTCTCCTCGTTGCCGACCGCGATCATGGTGAGGCCGAACGGCTTCGGGTGGCCCATCCGCGCGCGGAGCTTGCCCCAGGTCGACGTGACCGGGCCGTTCGCGAACTCGATCAGGTCGAGCGTGTCCTGGATGTGGCGCTGCAGCAGCGTCGGGTCGTCGGTGGCGCGGTTCTGGCCGCAGCCGGTGACCAGCGCGGGCACGACCGGCAGCGGCTTCGCGCCGACGTCCTCGGCGAACTGCAGGTACTCGTAGTAGCCGAGGCCGTAGCTCTGGTTGTAGCCCCAGAAGTTGGCGTTGGTGGCCCGTGTCTCGACCGGTCCGACCGTTTCCTTCCACTGGTAGGAGCGGGCCCTCGGGTAGTTGTTCGCGGCGTCGTAGGAATACATGCTGCCGGTGTTGACGAGGCAGCCGCCCGGGAAGCGCAGGAATCCGGGATGAAGCGCCGCGATCTTCTCCGCAAGATCTTTTCGAAGACCATGATTCTTGTACGTCTCGCGCGGGGTCAACGAGATCATGTCCAGTCTGGACGAATTATCGGTCCCAATGGTGACCCGGCCGGTGTCGCTGGTGGTCGTTGCCCGCAGCGTGCCGGTGTACTTGGCCCACGTGTCGCTCGTGATCCTCTTACTGAGCGGCGCGGCCAGCGTGGTCCCGTCCGCCGCGTGCAGGCTGACGGTCAGGGTCGCGCCTTGATCCGCGCGAGCCCAGACGGAGAAGTTGTAAATTTCGCCCTTTTTCGTGGCGATGCCGCTGTTGTAGCCGGCGTTGGTGAGCCCGGCGGCGCCGGTGGTCCGCAGATAGGTGCGGTTGCGGTCGTCGAGCCGCGCGGCATCGTCCACAGTGGTGGCCGTGCCGGTCACGGTCCAGCCGGTGAGGCCGGTGTAGGAGCGGTTGTCGGCCGGCAGGAACTCGAAGGATCGGTTGCGGACGAGCTCGGCGTAGAGGCCGCCGTCGGCCGCGAAGTTGATGTCCTCGAAGAAGACGCCGTACATCTCGTCGTCGATGGCGGCGCCCTGCTGCTGCGGGCGCAGCGTGATCGTGTAGTCGGGGTCGGTGGCCGCGGAGGCCGGTGGTGCCACCGCGAGCGGCAATGCGACCAGCGCGACGGCCGCGCCGGCGAGTCGGGTCCGGAATCGGGGCATGACGGGGGTCCCTCCCGAGATGTCCTTGTGCACGTCAACATCGTTTGGTTGGCTTCGGGCGTCCCCGGTGCTCGCGCAATCTGTAAAACGTCCTGCTGAAGGCCGCCTTAAGCCATCGCCCACGTCTTGACGTCCATCTATGTGAACGTTCACTCTAGCCGTAACACCCCCGAAATGTCAGCGGCGAGAGGGAGTCTCATGTCGTTCCGCAGGAAAGCGCTTGCCAGTGCGGTGGCGCTGGTCGCGGCCGGTGCGGTCGCGGTCGGCGTCGGGCCGGCCGAGGCGGCCACCTACCCGAACCCCGGCACCGTGACCGGAAGCATCAACGTGCACGACCCCGGCATCGTGAAGAAGCCCGACGGCATGTACCTGATCGCGCACACCGGCGACAACATCGTGCTCAAGACGTCAACGGATCGCACGGCCTTCCGCGACGCCGGGGCAGCCTTCCCGAGTGGGGCGTCCTGGACCACCTCGTACACCGGCGGCAGCAGAAACCTGTGGGCGCCCGACATCTCGTACCGCAACGGGAAGTACTTCATGTACTACTCGGCGTCCACCTTCGGCTCGAACCATTCGGCGATCTTCCTGGCCACCAGCACCACCGGCGCCTCCGGCAGCTGGGGCAACCAGGGCCTGGTCATCGAGTCGAACACCAGCGACAACTTCAACGCGATCGACCCCAACCTGTACGTCGACCCGTCCGGCCGCTGGTGGCTGAGCTTCGGCTCGTTCTGGTCGGGGATCAAGCAGGTGCAGCTCAACGCGTCCACCGGCAAGCGGCTCGACAGCACGATCCGCTCCCTGGCCGGCCGGGGCGGCGGCGCGATCGAGGCCCCGTTCCTGTTCCGCCACGGGTCGTACTACTACCTGTTCGCCTCGTTCGACCTCTGCTGCCGCGGCGCCTCGAGCACGTACCGGATCATGGTGGGCCGCTCCACCAGCGTGACCGGCCCCTTCGTGGACAAGAACGGCACCGCCATGACCAGCAGCGGCGGCTCGGAGATCCTCGCCGGCCACGGCAGCATCCACGGCCCCGGCGGCCAGTCCGTCTTCACCGACACGGACGCCGACGTGCTGGTCTACCACTACTACGCCGACAACGGCGCCGCCCGCCTGGGGATCAACCTGCTCGCGTACGACTCGAGCGGCTGGCCGTATGTGTATTAGCCCCCCGCTGTGGACAATGCCCCAAAAATGTCAGACCCGGCTGCTTTATTTGCCCCACCCAAACCGGGTGGGGGCGGTCCGTGGGGGCGGCGGCTAGTTGATCACTATTGATGGATCTGTTGCGTCGAAGGTTGCGGGGCGTCGCCGGCCAGTACGAAGTCGTCGGCGCCCAGCGGCTCCACCAGACCGTCCTCCACCAGCCCCGCCAGCGCCCGTGCTCGCTGCACCTCGTCCCGCCACACCATGTCGAGGCGCTGGCGCGGCACGGGCCCGCTGGCATGCCGCAGCACCTCGAGCAGCAGCCCCCGCACCTGCCGATCGGTGCCCGCGTACCGCTGCGGCTTGCGGCTCGGCCCCTCCGGCAGCTTCTCGCCGGTGGCCCGCCACGCGCAGGCCGCCTCGAACGGGCACGCCGTGCAGCGCGGCGCCCGTGCCGTGCAGACGATCGCGCCCAGCTCCATGAACGCGATGCTTGCCCGCGCGGCCCGTGCCTGATCGAGAGGGAGCAGGTCGGCCACCGCCACCAGATCGGCCGCGGTCGTGGAAGCCCCCGCGTCCGACTTGCCCTCGACGGCCCGGGCCACCACCCGCCGCACGTTCGTGTCGACGACCGGGTGCCGCTGCCCGTACGCGAAGGTCGCCACCGCCCGGCCGGTGTACGTTCCCACGCCCGGCAGCGCCAGCAGCTGTTCCAGGTCTTCGGGCACCCGGCCGCCGTGCCGTTCCACGATCGCGACGGCGCAGGCGTGCAGGCGCATCGCCCGCCGGGGGTAGCCGAGGCGGCCCCACATGCGGATCGCCTCGGACGGCGGATCGTCGGCCAGGTGGGCGGGGGTGGGCCAGCGGGTCATCCAGGAGCGCCAGGCGGGCTCGACGCGGACGACCGGCGTCTGCTGGAGCATCACCTCGCTGACCAGCACGCCCCAGGCGGTCGTGGTCGGCTGCCGCCAGGGCAGATCGCGGGCATTCCGGTCGAACCAGGCGATGGCATCATCGGCGAAAGTCATGGCAGGACTTACTGTAGGCGGGTGCACGAGCTTGCCATCACCGTCATCGGCCCCGATCGTCCCGGCATCGTCGCCGACGTGGCCGAGGCGCTCGCCGGGGTCGGCGCCAACCTCACCGACTCGACGATGACCCGCCTGCGCGGCCATTTCGCCATGACCCTGATCTGCACCGGCACGGGCCTGGAGGCCGCCGAGACGGCGCTTGCGCCCCTCGAAGGGGTGACCACCGCGGTGCGCCGGGTCGAGCCGGAAGCGGAGGCTGCCGACGCGGGCGAGCCGTGGCTGGTGAGCGTGCACGGCGCCGACCGGCTCGGCATCGTCGCAGCCGTGACCCGGGTCGTGGCGGCCGAGGGCGGCAACATCACCGATCTCAGTACGCGCCTGGTCGGAACCCTCTACGTGCTGATCGCCGAGGTCGACCTGCCCGGGGGTGTCTCCGACGAACTGGCCGAACGGCTCGCCGTGGCCGGCGCCGAGCTGGGCGTCGACGTGACGCTGCGCCAGGCCGAGTCGGAGATCCTGTGAGCTCTGCCGTCGAGGGCCACGTCCTCCCGGTCGTCACAGCCCCCGCGGCCGTCCTGAGCGCACCCGGCGAGGAGGTCGACCCCACCGATCCGTCGATCGTGCAGCTCGCGGCCGACCTTGTCGTCACCATGAAGATCTCGCCCGGCTGCGTCGGTCTCGCCGCACCCCAGGTCGGCGTCGGCGTGCAGGTCTTCGCCGTCGACGTGGTCGGCCACCCCAAGGCGGCCACCACCCACGGCACGTTCGTCCTCTGCAACGCGAAGATCGTCGAGGCGAGCCGGTGGAAGGCCGGGCGCGAGGGCTGCATGTCGGTGCCTGATCTCACGGGCGACGTGAAACGCGCCGGCCGCGTCGTCGTCGAGGCCGTCGCCCCCGGCACCGGCGAGCCGGTCACCATCACCACCGACGCCTTCGAGGCACGCGCCCTGCAACACGAGATCGACCACTGTGCCGGCAAGCTTTTCCTCGATCGGGTGGCCGGCGCGCACGCCATCTACCAGCGCAAGGTCTATCTCTAACGATTGGTAAGGCGAGTCGGTGTCGCATACCCGGCGCGTCGCGACCGTTGCCGGGGGTGTCCGGGTTTACGGTGGCCCCATCATGCGAACGACGGTTGGTCCCCTTCCATCCGCCGTCTACTGGCGGCGTCGTGCGGTCGTGCTGGGAGCTGTCCTGCTCGGCATCATCGTGCTGTTCGTTTCCTGCTCCGGTGGCGACAAGGGCGACCAGCGCGGCAAGGGCGCGGGGCAGTCGCAATCGCAGTTTCCCACCCCGGCGCCGGCCAAGACGTCGCCTTCGTCGAGCGAGCCGTCCTTCCTGGATGGTGTGCCCGGCGGCAACCAGCCGTCGCTACCGGCCCTCGGCGACCTCGAATCGCCGACGACGGGTGACGGCGACGACGGAGCGGCGGCGACCACCGCGCCCACCACGGCCCCGCCCGGGCAGAACACCAACGTCACTGCCCCCGCGGACGGGTCCTGCGCCGACAACGAGATTTCGGTCGCGCCCAGCGTCGCGTCGACGACGATGAAGCGGAACGCCTCGCTCGACATCACGCTCACGGTGAAGAACATCAGCACCCGCGCGTGCAGCCGCGACGTCGGGGCGGGGCCGCAGGAGCTGTACCTCGACCAGGGGGCGCGCAAGTACTGGTCGTCGGACACCTGCAGCACCAACAAGGGCAGCGACGTACGGCAGCTGGCGCCGGGCGAGACGCGCTCCTACAAGGTGACCTGGAATGGGCGGCAGTCGAGCAGCTGCACCGGCAACCAGGCTGCCGGGCCGGTCCCGCCGCAGGGGCAGTACGAATTGCGGGCTCGGCTGGGGACGCTCGTCAGCCAGCCGGTCGTGATCACCATCACTGCCTGAGCCACCGCCGCCCGAGCCGCCGCGGCTAGACACCTCTGGGCGCGGGTCTGGTTGGGCTGGCTGGCAGCCGTGGCTCCGGGGTGGTGACCCCCCAGATGGTCTCTAGGTACCGCCCGGGGCCATGGCAAGCCCAGCCAGGCTACCTAGACGTAGCGCTCCAGAATGGAGGCTTCCGCCAGCCGGGAAAGGCCCTCCCGAACCCCGCGAGCGCGAGCATCCCCCACCCCGTCCACGGCCTGCAGATCTTCCACCGTGGCGCCCAGCAGTCGCTGGAGACTGCCGAAGTGGTCGACCAGGCGGTCGACTATGGGCTGGGGCAGACGAGGAACCTTGGCCAGGAGCCGGAACCCCCGAGGGCTGACCGCGGCGTCCAAGGCGTCGGAGGCGCCCGGGTAGCCGATGGCCTTCGCCACCGCCACCAGGTCGATCATCTCGGTGGCGGAGAGCAGATCGAGCTCGACCAGGGCCTCGTCCAGGGTGCGCGCCTTGCGGCCGGTGGGCAGGTAGTCGCGGATCACCAGCGTGCGGTCGGAATCGACGCCCGCCATCAGCTCGTCGAGCTGCAGGGCCAGGAGCCGGCCGTCGGTGCCCAGCTCTACCACGTAGCCGGAGATCTCGTCGGCGATGCGGCGGACCATCTCGAGTCGCTGGACCACCGCCACGGCGTCACGCACGGTGACCAGGTCTTCGATCTCCAGCGCCGACAGGGTGCCGGAGACCTCGTCCAGGCGGAGTTTGTAGCGCTCGAGGGTCGCGAGGGCCTGGTTTGCGCGGGAGAGGATGGCGGCCGAGTCGTCGAGGACGTGGCGCTGGCCGTTCACGTACAGGCCGATGATGCGCATGGACTGGCTCACCGAGATGACGGGGAAGCCGCTCTGTTTCGCCACGCGCTCGGCGGTGCGGTGGCGGGTGCCGGACTCTTCCGAGGGGATGGACGGGTCGGGCATCAGGTGGACCGCGGCGCGGACGATGCGGGTGCCGTCGCTGGAGAGGACCACCGCGCCGTCCATCTTGCACAGCTCGCGCAGGCGGGTGGCCGAGAACTCCACATCAAGCGGGAAACCGCCGGTGCAGATGCTGTCGACCACGGCGTCGTTGCCCAGGACGATCAGAGCGCCCGTGCGGCCGCGGAGGATGCGTTCCAGACCGTCGCGCAGGGCGGTGCCGGGGGCCATCAGGGCCAGGTTGGCGCGCAACGGGTCGGCGGTCACGCCGCCGCCGGAGAGGCCGGGGGTTGATGATGTGGTCGCCGCGGCGCGCGCCGAACCGTTGACGCCGGGACGTGGCGTCGGGGTGGCGGCGGCGGGCTTGGAACCATCGCGGTCGAGCGGCACCTGTACATTCTACGGACTGTCATCCAGGCCGCGGAGGCGTGGTTCGATGAATGCTCCGTAGCGTGATGAAACCTCACGCTCTGTCACCGGTTGCCGTGCTCGGCCGAGGCGCGGGCGGCGGTTTGCAATGCGGAGCGTAGGTCGGTGACCTCGGTGACACGCATGCCCTTGGGTGGCGCGCCCTCGGGAGCGCAGCCGGGCGGGACCAGAGCCTCGCGGAAGCCCAGGCGGGCCGCCTCGGCCAGGCGGCGGCCGACCGCGCCGACCCGGCGGATCTCGCCGGTGAGGCCGACCTCGCCGATCGCCACCAGGTGGGGGGCCATCGCCAGGTCGAGGCCGCCGGAGGCGACGGCCAGGGCCATCGCGAGGTCGGCCGAGGGCTCGGTGAGGCGGATGCCGCCGACGGTGGCGGCGAAGACCTCGCGGTTGTAGAGCTTGAGTTGCTTGGTGCGGCGCTCGAGCACGGCCAGGACCATGGCCAGGCGCGCGCTGTCGAGGCCGGAAACGGTGCGCCGGGGCGAGCCCTGCACCTCGGCGCCGATCAGGGCCTGCACCTCGGTGACCAGGGCGCGCCGGCCCTCCATGGCAACCGTCACGCAGGTGCCGGGAACGGGCTCTTGATAGCGGGTGAGGAACAGGCCGGACGGGTCGGGGAGGCTCGCGATGCCGCCCTCGTGCATCTCGAAGCAGCCCACCTCGTCGGCGGCGCCGTAGCGGTTCTTCACCCCGCGGACCAGGCGCAGCGACGAATGTTTGTCGCCCTCGAAGTGCAGGACGACGTCGACCAGGTGCTCGAGGACGCGCGGGCCGGCGACCTGACCGTCCTTGGTGACGTGACCGACCAGGACGGTGGCGATGCCGCGCTCTTTGGCCACCCCGACCAGCGCGGCGGTGACCGCGCGGACCTGGGTGACGCCGCCGGGCACGCCCTCGGTGCCGGGGGCCGAGATCGTCTGCACCGAGTCGAGCACGAGCAGGCCGGGCTTGACCGCGTCGAGGTGGCCGAGGACGGCGCCCAGGTCGCTCTCGGACGCCAGGTAGAGCTTGTCGTGCAGGGCGCCGAGCCGCTCGGCGCGCAGGCGGACCTGGCTCACCGACTCTTCCCCGCTGACCACCAGGGACGGGGTACCGGAGCCGGCGGCCCACTGCTGTGCCACGTCGAGCAGCAGAGTGGACTTGCCCACACCGGGCTCGCCGGCGAGCAGCACGACCGCGCCGGGGACCAGGCCGCCGCCGAGCACGCGGTCGAGCTCGCTGACGTTGGTCGGCACGGCCTTGGCCGGGGCTGCGCTGATCGTGGCGATCGGGCGGGCCGGCTCGGCCGGCATGCGCGAGCTGACCACCCGGCCGGCGCCGAGTGGGCCGGTCACGGTGGACTCGATCACCGAGCCCCACTCGCCGCACTCGGGGCACCGGCCGAGCCATTTCGGCGGCTGGTGCCCGCAGGCATCGCAGACGAAGGCAGGTCGGGCAGCCTTCGCGGCCGTACGGGAGGTCGTCACCCGGACAAGCTAGCCGGAGGGTACGACAATTACGGTTCTACTGACGCTTGTGTGGGTGGTTTCTGGGCGTCTGGGTGGCGCACGCCGTTGTCCTGTCTAGGTTCTGGCTTGTCGAAGGTCAGAACGGT
>NZ_JBITDW010000036.1:0-98754 GCF_044454685.1 Actinoplanes sp. NPDC051513 | reverse complement strand
GGCAGGCAATATTCGAGTATGTCGAAGGCTGGTACAACACCCGGCGCCGCCACTCGAGCCTCGGCTACCTCAGCCCCGCCGCTTTCGAAGCCCTCGCCCACGAACCGATATCCATCGGCCTGGCTGCCTAACTAAGATCAACACATCGACCCTGTCCGTCAAAACGGGTCAAGCCCACAGATTCATCACATGCCGCCGAGAAGCCATACCTGGCAGCACGGATAAGCACGTCCAAGATCCCGGCGAAGTGACACATGTATCGGGACTTCAACACTGACAGATGTCATGGGACTGGATAGTTTGGGTGCGCGCGGCGATTCATCAATGATGAGCTGGCGTTTGGGTGCGCGCGGCGATTCATCAATGATGAGCTGTCGTGCGGTGCGCGCGGGCGACCTATCAGTGATGAGTTGGCGTTCAGTGCGTGCGGCGACTTATCAGTGATGAGTTCGCGTTGGTGGGTGTGGCGGCTCGTCGTTGATGAGTTGCGGTTCTGTGGGTAACGGGCGGCGTCACGTGGTGGCGCGGCGGATCACCCGGGTTGCGGCCGGCCCGGCGTCGTCGGTGGGCAGGTCGAGCGCCTGGCGGGCCAGGCGGCGGCCGTACGCCGCCGCGTCTATGCGGACCGACGTCAGGGCCGGGCGCCAGCGGGCGGCCTCGGCGCTGTCGCCCCAGCCGATCACGGCCAGGTCGCCGGGGGCCTGCGCGTTCGTGTCGTGAAGGGCGGCCAGGACGGCCAGGGCCAGGCCGTCGGTCAGGGCGGCCACCGCGGTCGCCCGGCCCAGCAGGTCACGGACCGCGGACCGGGTCGCGGCCTCGCCGGCTATCGGCAACACTTGGAGAGTGGGTAGGCCGAGGGCATCGGCGGCGCGGAAGACGTAGTCGGTCATCAGGCGCATGAAACGGTCGGGGCGCGCGGGGACCGCCACGGCCAGGTTGCGGTGGCCGAGGTGGTGCAAGAACTCGATCTGCGTCAGGTAATGGGACGCCATGCCGTCCACCCAGCCACCGTCGGCGATGGCGCCCGGGCGTGCGTACAGAGCCGGCAGATCGATGACGGCGCGCGGGTTGACGGCGTCGATCTGGGCGCGGCGGGAACGGCGCGAGTAGGAGACCAGCAGCGCGTGGCCGGCGGCGGACAGCTCAGACTCCATGCCGTCGGCGAAACTTTCCAGGACCCGGTCGCGAGGCAGGCCGCCGACGTCGAGCACGACCACCCGGGACGTGCCCTCGCGCAGGGCACGGGCGATCGGGTGGGCGCGGTAGCCCAGCTCGGCCGCGGCCTGACGCACCCGCTCGCGGGTCGCCTCGGAGATCGTCTGGTCGGGGGCGTCGTTCATCACGAAACTCACCGTGGCCGGGGAGACGCCGCTCGTCCTCGCCACATCCCGCATCGTGGTTCGGCGTGCCTTCATTCTGGACATCCTCCCAGCTCAAGGTGCTAGCTTGGCAACTAATTCGGATTAGCGATGTGCGGCCTGGGAGGACCAATGAAAAGCCTGGTGATCACGGCGCCGGGTAAGACCGAGATGCTGGACGTGCCGGCGCCCGACGCGGGTGCGCGCGATCTCGTCGTACGCGTCAAGGCTTGTGGGATCTGCGGCTCGGACGTGTTCTACAAGCAGATCGGGGGCATCCCGCCGCGGCAGGGCGCGACGCCGCTGGGGCACGAGCCGGCGGGTGAGGTCGCGTCGGTGGGCGCCGAGGTGACCGGGGCGGCCGTGGGCGACCACGTGGTGATCAATCCGATGGCCGCGGCCGACGGGATCATCGGCAGTGGCGGGGCACAGGGCGGGCTTTCGGAAACTGTCGTGCTGAAGGACGCGGTGGCGGGCGTGCACTTCCGGGTGATTCCGGCCGAGGTGCCGTGGGAGGTGGCGGCGCTCAACGAGCCGATGGCGGTGGCTTTCCACGGGGTCAACCGCTCGGGTGCGGGCAAGGGCACGAAAGCGGTCGTCTTCGGCGCGGGACCGGTCGGTCTCGGCGCGGCGATCGGGCTGAAAGCGAAAGGCGCCGAGCACGTCGTGGTCGTGGACATCGTGGCGAACCGGCTCGAGAAGGCGCTGCTGGTCGGCGCCGACGCAGTGATCAACTCGGCCGAGGAGGACGTGGTGTCGCGGCTGCGGGAGCTGCACGGCTCGGAGCCGGGTTTCCAGCACGGACCGGATCGGCCGCTCACCGAGGTCGCCATCGACGCGGCCGGCGCGCCGGCGGTGATCACGACGGCGCTCGGCTCGCTGCGGCGGGGCGGCGTGTTGTCGGTGGTCGGCGTCCACAAGAAACCGGTCGAGCTCGACTTCCAGTCGATGCTGGTGAACGAGCCGGAAATCCGGCTCTCGATGGGCTACCCGACGGAAATTTTCGAGGTGACCGACTCGATCGTCGCGGACTGGCGGCTGTATCAGCACATCATCAGCGACCGCGTTCCGTTCGACGAGGCGGCGCGGGCCGTCGAGCTCGCAGGCACGCCGGGCGCCACCGACAAGGTCGTCGTCGTGTTCTGAGCGAACAAGGCCGGCGCGGGGAAAGCACCCCGTGGCGGGCTCGATCATGCTCACTTTCGCCATGGGATGATGCAGGCCGCCCGGCTGGACGAGGGGAGCGAGGGTGATGCCGTCTCTGTACGTGGCCCACGACGACAAGCTGGCCATTGTGTCCCGGCTTCCGCTCGAGGTGGTCGGCGGGCGCGGGCTTTCGTTCGGCTGGGGCAGTGTCCTCGAGGTCACTCCCGCGGACAAGCCCGGTGATTCGGGGCCGACGACCGGTGTGCTCTACAGCTTCGGCACCATTTTCGGCATCATCGGCGGAGTGCTTCTGCTGGGCGGTGTGTTCTGGGGCGGCTTCTTCGTCCTGGCCGGCATCGCTGCCGGTGGTGGGGCGGTCCTGTACGGCTTGCGCCGGCGGCCGGGCGTGATCTCGGCGCCGAGCCTCGAGAGCGATCGTGATCAGCACCATGTGCTCGTCGACGATCGGGATCGGAAAGTTTTCTCGGATGCCATCGACCTGTGTCAGCGAACGTCGGAGACGTGGCCGGCGCTCGGGGCGCTCATCGATGTGCCGATCGCGGAGAAGCAGCTCGCGCAGGCTTTGTTCGATCTGGCGGGAGCCCTCGAGCGGCGGCAGGAGCTGCGCGACCTGCACGCCGAGCTGGCCGAGCACGACGGCGCGTTCGAGCTGGCGCCGCGAATGGCGAAGGCGACCTCGGCGTTGGCCGAACTGGACGACGAGGTGACCCAGCGTCTGGCGACGTTGAACGCCGTTGCGGTGGCCGGTGAGGAGCTGATCCGCGATCAGGAGATCGATGCGCTGGCGAGGGAGGCGGACGAGACGCTCGCCCGGCTGACCTCGGCGGGGCCGGCGATCGTGGCGGATGCCGGGTCCGAGCTTGCCGAGCGCACCGAGGCGGTGTTGCGGGCCTACCGCGAGCTGACCTGACCGCGCCGAGATGAGGCGGCGCTGCGGGCTTACCGCGAGCTGACCTGACCGCGCCGAGATGAGGCGGCGCTGCGGGCCTACCGCGAGCTGTCCTGACCGCGCCTAGAACTGGCAGGCGAAATGAGCCGCACTCTCGGTGGCGCGGCGGGAGGATGGTCGGGCCACGGCACGGCGTACGACGAATCCGCTCCACCGGCGGCGCGAGCGAATCGCAACAGCTCACGGACGATGCCGGCATTTCCCATCGCCCATCCGGCCTCGGGATCGAGCATGCTGGGCGTCACGCGGTGCTCGCGATTCGACCAGCGCACCCCGTCGGCGTCGACCGTCGCCCGGGCAACGAGGTCGTCGACCAGCACGTTGGCGAAGTCGAGCGGCTGCGCCTGCTCGACGTGCCGGTCGCAGGCCAGTGCCAGAACCCCGGCCGTTCCGCAGCAGCGGCCGTTGTTGTCCCAGAAGCCGGGGCGTACGCGGCGTGGAAGACCGCAGTGGGTGACGGTATGCCAGCATCGGTCGGCGAGAGCGGTCCAGCCGGCGTCCCCGGTCAGCGCACCGAGCAGCCGGAAGGCCTGAGCGTCGCCCGCCGGGCCGTTGCACCAGCCATAGCTGTAGCGCTCGATCAGCTCGGGCCGGTGCTGCGGGTCGGAATGCGCGACGAGAAAGCCCGCTGGTCCCGCCTCGTCACGGGACACCACGTCGGCGGCGCCCGTCAGGGCCAACTCGATCAGGTCGTCGCGGCCGGCAGCGGCGCCCACGGCCGCAAGCGCATACACGATGCCCAGCGTTCCGTGCGCGATGTGATGGGAACGCGCCGGGCCGGGCCGGACTGCCCAATTGACTCCGCCGGGGGTCGCGTCCGCGGTGGCCAGGTACGGCTCGACCGCGAGGACGGCCAGCTCGAGGTCACCGGCGTGCAGCGCACCCAGCGCGATGCCGGCGTTGCCGCCGAGCAACTCGAACATCTCACCCCAGCGCCTTCCGTCGAAACGCGAACGGACGCTGCTCAGTGCCCGGTCCGCGGCCCGGGCGGCCGGCTCGTCGCCCAGCAGGCTGTGTACGGCGCGCAGGGCGACTGCCGTACCGGCCAGCCCGAAATACAGCGAACAGCTCTGCTCGTCGTCGACAGCAGCGGCCAACGCTGCCGCGCCGCGTAGGGCGGCATCGCCGTACCGGTCATCGCGAAAGTGGCACTGACCCTCCAGCAACGCGAGCACGACTCCCGCCATGCCGCTGTACAGCGAGTGGTCAGCCTCGTCGATACCCGCCCGCGGCAGGCCGGCGTCGGTGCTCCACGTTGACCTGATCATCCAGTCCAGAGCACCCGCTGCCCGAGTCTGCGCTGCTTCCGCACGTGGCACGCTCGACCGGCTTCGGCTGTCGGCTTCCATGCGTCCAGCACATCAGATCAATCGGACCCGAAGGAGGCCGCTTGCCGGGCGACTCTTCAAAGCCAGTTCGAATACACCTGTCAGACCGGGTGAAGCTCGGCGCCTTCGGCCGGATCGTAGGAGACCGTCAGAATTCGGTCGGCCTGCAGATAGATCGAGAGGTCGGCGGCGACGCGGTGCAGGCTTGCCGTCGGGGTGACCGCGATCGCCAGCGCTCCTGCGTCGACGTGCTCGCCGAGCAGAAGGGCGTCCCGGCCGAGCAGCTCAGGATGTTCGTCGACCGGTAGGGCGACGACGGTGTGCCGGGGCAAGCGGGCTCGGAGGCCGGCCGCCAGGCCGGCGGGGCTGAGGCCGAGCCGCGCAGGCTCGTCGACGCCGTAGACGACGACCAACTCGTCGCTCGTGGCCAGCTCGGCGAGGTCGGCAACCACTGCCGCGGCACCCAGCCGGGTGTCCGGCTCGTCGAGGACCGCTACGGTCGTCGCGGTGGGGCTGGGCCGCGGGCGGAACCCGACGGCGAGGCCGAGCCCGACGTTGAGCCCACGCGTCCGGACGTACAGCACCGCGGACAGCAGCACCGCGGCCAGCAGGGTCCAGGCCGCGGTGTAGGAGTGCGTCAGCCTGTACAGACCGGCGAGCAGCAACGGCGGAATCAGCGCGCCGAGGGCGCCCGCGGCGCTCGTCGCCCCCATCACCGCGCCGACGCTGTACGGCCGCGCAGCCTTGCCGATCAAGGCGAGCAGGGCGCCGCCGGCCACGCCGTCGCAGACGGCTATCCCGGTGATCGCGGCCACCGGGAGCCACCGGGGCGTGAGCACAACGACCATGCACAGGCCCGCGGCGATGCCGTAACAGATCATCAACAACCGGGCGGTCGGGCGGCGGTCGGTCTGCCATCCCCCTACCAGCCGCGCCACCGAGGCCAGGATGACCACGGACCCGGTGATCGCCAGGGCGTGGGACCATTCGAACCGCAGCGCCGTGGCCAGGTAGACGGGCAGGAACACGGCGATCGACACCATGCCGCTCAGCGCGATCACGTACAGCAGCGACACCGACGAGGTCGAGGCGAGCCGGATCAGCGCCGCGCACTCGCGCATCGGCGAACCGGCGCGATCGACCGGGGCGGGCTCGCGGATCAGCACCGCCACCAGCGCGGCGAAGGCCACCAGCAACCCGCCGAGCAGCAGCGCGGTGAGCTGCCCCTCGCGGTCGATGCCCCAGGAAACGGCGGAGAACATGGCGGCGAGCGCCGCCCCGAGGCCGAAGACCCCGAGCACCCGGCCGCGCCGGCCGTAAGGAAACATCCGCGACACCATCGCGGCGCCCACGACGAACGCCGAACTGCCCGCTCCCGCCGCCGCTCCGGCGACGACCGCCCCGGCCGGCGAGCCGGCCAGGCCGAGTCCGACCACCGATGCTCCCGTTACCAGGCTGACGGCGGGAAACATCACCCGTGCGCCATAGCGGTCGGTGAGCACACCCACCGGCAACCGCACCACCGCCGCCACCAGCACGGGCAACCCGATCAAGGCAAGGTGCCAGCCCGCGGTGACGCCGAACCGCTCGTGCAGGTGCGGACCGAGAAGTATCGAGGCCCGCAGGTTCAGCCCCAACCCGATCGTCACGAGCGCCAGCGTCATCCCCGCACGCGGAAACGGTTTTCCCAGGAAGGTCATCGCCAACACACCCGATCCGAGCAGAGCCCAACTCATCAAAACAGCTGCCCTCGCCGGATCCAAGCGCGCACCGGGAGTTGTCACGAACGGGGAGGGCGAGTTTCGTCGATCGGGAGGAGCTCGAACACCGGGTGGCGGCCCGCCTCGGCGACGAAGTCCTCGACCGGCGCATCCTTGTCCGCGTCGAAGTACGGCCGGGTGGCGGTGGCGACGGCGACGTAGCGCTTGAGCACCGGCCCGGCCTCGGCCGCCGGCAGCTCGCGGAGGGCGTAGTCATGCCGATCCCGGCGGCGGGCCAGGCTCACCCGGCCGGCGGCGCGGGCGTTGTGCACCCACGACACCGCTCCGTAGGGCGCGACCAGCCACAGTCGCTGCCCCTCCTTGACCACGGTCGCCGGGTGGGTCAGGGGCCGGCCGGTCTTGCGGCCGGTCGTGGTCAGCATGTAGGTGCTGGGCACCACGCCGGCGCGGACGAACACGCTGATGACGGCGTCGCCGATGTGGCGCCCGCGGCTGCGGCGGAACTGCCGGGGCGAGCGGCGGCGTTTCGGATCCGGCTGGTGGGGTGTCGTGTCGGTCATCGCTGCCGCCTCCATCGAGCTTGACGCCGGGGTACCGAACGCGCCTTGCCAGCGTGTGCTGCGACGCCGAATGGGTCAATGGGGCCGAGAGGGCGAACGAAACGCGAATCGCC
Organism: Actinoplanes sp. NPDC051513; assembly: GCF_044454685.1. Lineage (NCBI taxonomy): Bacteria > Bacillati > Actinomycetota > Actinomycetes > Micromonosporales > Micromonosporaceae > Actinoplanes > Actinoplanes sp. NPDC051513. The sequence goes on along the minus strand of NZ_JBITDW010000036.1, from coordinate 91,558 downwards.
CCGGTCATGCCTGTTGGGCACGACCGGGGCGATGTGGGCTGGATCTGGAGGGATCAGTGCGCCATGGCGCGAGGCGCGTCGGGGTCGACATCCAGCGGTCCCGTGCGGAACAGCAGCGCCGCGACGGCCGCCGCCAGCACGAAGAACCCGCACGACCACCAGAACACCGTGTGGTAGCTCGACAGCTGCGCCTGGGCCTGCAGCATCGCCGACGGGGCGTGGCTCTCCGCGTAGTTCGTCGCCGCCGAGGCGGCGAACGAGCTCAGCAGCGCGGTGCCGATCGAGCCGCCGATCTGCTGCACGGTGTTGATCATTGCCGAGGCGACGCCCGCGTCGCGGTGCTCGACGCCGCTGGTGGCGGCGTTCTGCGTGGGCGCGAAGACGAGACCCAGGCCCAGGCCGATGATCAGCAGGCCGGGCAGCACGCCCGACGCGTAGTGCGAATCCAGGTCGAGGCGGGTCATGAAAGCCATGCCGCCCGCGGCGATCAGCGCGCCGACGGGTACGAGCGGGCGCGGGCCCACGCGAGGCGTGAGGATCGAGCCGGCCAGGGTCGCCGAGGTCATGATGGCGGCCAGCATCGGCAGGAACGCGAGGCCGGTCTGGATCGGCGTGAACTTCAGGAAAATGGTCAGGTAGTACGTCAGGAACAGGAAAATGCCGAACATGCCCGCGCCGGCGATGCCGATCGAGGCGTACGAGCCGCCCCGGTTGCGGTCGAGGACGACGCGCAGCGGCAGCAGCGGGTGCGCGACCCGGGTCTCGATGACCACGAAAGCGATCAGAATGACGACGCCCGCGATCATCGGGACCAGCGCCGTGGCGGAGTGCCAGCCGTCGGTCTCCACCTTGCCGAGCCCGAAGACCAGGCCGACGAGGCCGAGGACCGCCGTGACGACGCCCGGAACGTCCAGCTTGTTGCGGCTGGTGATCGGCTCGTCCGCCAGCTTCATGAGCGCGCCGGCCACGGCGATCGCGGCGATCACCAGGTTGACGTAGAGGCACCAGCGCCATGACGCGTACTCGGTCAGCACGCCGCCCAGCAGGAGGCCGACGGCGCCACCGGCGCCGGAGATCGCGCCGAAGATGCCGAACGCCTTGCCGCGGTCGGCCGGGGCGGTGAATGTCGTGGACAGCAACGAAAGCGCGGCGGGAGCAAGCACCGCGCCGAAAGCGCCCTGGAGGCAGCGCGCGACGATCAGCATCTCGAGGCCGTTCGCGGCGCCGCCCAGCGCGGACGCGAGCGCGAAACCGATCAGGCCGATGATGAACATCCGCTTGCGGCCGAAGAAGTCGGAGAGCCGCCCGCCGAGCAGCAGGAGGCTGCCGAACGCGAGGGCGTACCCGGTGACGACCCACTGCCGCGAGGCGTCGGAGAAGCCGAGATCGGCCTGCGCGGTGGGCAGCGCGATGTTCACGATCGTGGCGTCCAGGACCACCATGAGCTGGGCCATCGCCAGAACGACCAGCGCCCACCAGCGGCCGGAGCCGCCGGTGCCGGTCGAGGCCGGGGGCGCGGCCGAGGTGGGCAGTTCGGTAGCGGTAGTCATCAAGCGCCTTTCGCGAGCAAGCGGACGGAAGAGGTCTCCGTTGGCTTCGGCGACGCGGCGGGCAAGCTGAGGGGGCGCCGGAGCGCCCCCGCCGATGCAACCAAATTCAAATTCAAATGCTCAGATCGTGGGCGTACGGGTAGAGCGGCGCGGCCGGGTCATTCGGCACGTCCTCCCGTGACGCCTCGACCGCCGCCATCGACGACGGCAGTTCGAAAGGCAGCGTCCCTGCAGCGCACTGCGCCCCGGCCGCCGCGAGCGCGATCACCGTCCGCCTCGACTGCGCCTAGACTGGCGATGGTGGAACGACCTCAACTCGGACTCGTGTTCAACGAGGTGCCCGAGCTCTACGACCGGGTCCGGCCCGGCTACCCCGGCGAGCTGTTCGCCGATCTGGCCACCATCACCGGAATCGGCGCCGGGTCGCCGGTGCTCGAGGTGGGCGCCGGCACCGGCCAGGCGACGCGCTCGCTGGCGGCGCTCGGCTGCGCGGTGACCGCGCTCGAGCCGGGCCCCGAGATGGCCGCGCTCGCCCGCCGCCACCTCGCCGCCTCTGGCGACGTCCACATCGAACAGTCGACCTTCGAGGGCTGGGACGACCACGGCGTACGGTTCGACGCCGTCGTCGCCGCCTCCTCGTGGCACTGGGTCGATCCGTCGGTCGGGTGGCGGCGCGCGCACGACCTGCTGCGCCCCGGTGGCTGGCTGGCGCTGCTCGGGCACGTGGTGGTGCGCCGGTCGGGCGAGCCCGAGATGTACGCCGAGACCGCCGACCTGCACGAAAGATTCTCTCCCGGCAACCCCGACTGGGGTCACCCGCCGTCGGAGGAACAGGCGCGCGCCATCGACCAGGTCTGGGACGGCGACGGCCTCTTCGACGCGCCGGTCGTCCGCTGGTATCCGACCGTGCAGTGGTTCAGCGGCCAGGACTTCGCCGACCATCTGCGCACGAACTCCCCGTACCGCAAACTCGACCCCGGCGTGCGTGAGCCGCTGCTCGATGCCGTCGCCGACCGCGTCCGCACCCGCATGGGGGACAGGGCCGCCCGCCGCTACCTCACTGTCCTGCGGGCAGGCCGGCGCCGGGAGAGACAGCGGCTCGCAGCGCGGCCAGGATCTCGGTGACGACCTGGGGAGGATCGCTGTCGCCGGCCGGGTCGGCCGCCGCGTGCGCCCGGCGGAGGGCGTCGACGAGACGGCCGGCCTGGGCGTGGTCGCCGAGCGTGGACTCGGCGACCGCACGGAGCATCAGGGCCCACGTGACACCCGTGTCGGCCGACGGGGACACGTCCGCCAGCCGGCGCCGTGCCTGCGCCGCACGGCCCTCCAGCAGGTCGCCCAGGGCCGCGACGAGGCGCCGCTGCATGTTGTCGGGGCGGTTCGCGAGCGCCCGCCGCACCTTGTCGACGCGGGCCAGGATCGCCGGGTCGGCGCTCGCGCCGCCGACCGTCACCCGGTGCAGCTCGCCCAATCCGGGAATCAGGGCGAGCATCGGGGCGATGACGTCGAGCATCGCGGGCGTGGCGCCCGGCCCGAGAACATGGGTCCCCAGCCACTCGTCGTCGGCCGCGGTGGCCGGGCCGATCGTGAAGTTGCCGACGGCCGCCTCCGTCCGGCCGGTGACCAGGCCGAGCGTGCGCCGCCACCGGAGAAACACGGCGACCGCGCGATGGGGCAGGTCGGCGGCGGCGTCGATGTAGGCGTCGAGGTCGGCGTCGGTGATGGTCTCATCGAGCACCCGCGGCGTCATCGGATTCGGCGTGACCCGCCGGAGCGCCTGACGCTGCTGCCCCGGCCGGACGATCCAGGCCCCGATGCGCGCGCCGTCGCTGTGCAGACCGGAGCGGTCGCGGTGCGGCAGCAGGTTGCCGATGCCCATCACGGCGCTGAGCAGCGCGACGGTCAGCACGCAGCTGCGCGCCAGATCGGGCATCTCGCCGTGCGACGCGTACCGGAACAGGGCGATGGCGAGGACGGCGTCGGTGAGCGGGCCGGCGAGGTGCAGCAGCACGAACCGCACCGGCAGCGCGGGCGCCGACGGCGAGGGCGAGACCCGGACGAACGACGCCTCGGAGAACCGGATCCGCATGCCCGCCACCGGCAACCGCAGGGCCAGCGCCGCCAGCAGGTGGCCGCACTCGTGCGCCACGATCAGCGGGAGCGCGCACCCGATCGCGGTGACGATCGGCAGCACCCAGCCCGGCGGGCCGTGGTCGATGTCGGCGAGCCCGAGCGGGATGAGCAGGCCGTAGAAGGCGATCGCTATGACCAAGGGGGCGAGTCGGCGCACCGCGCGAGCTTAGGCGTCGTGCGCGATGACGTCAGCCCCGCAGGATGCGCCGCGCCGCGGCCAGGAGATGGTCGCGGAAGTCCTCGTCGTCGAGGCCGGCCACGGCCGGGTCGGCGCCCGCCATGATCAGTCCACCGCTCAGCACCGCCATCCGCACCCGGCTGCCGGGGTCGGGCGCCGTCCCGCCGAGCAGCCGCCGGATGCGCTGCAGCGACCGCAGCGCGTGGTGCGATCGCACCAGGCGCACCACCACCGGGTCGAAACTCAGCGTCGACGACACCCGGCGGAACTCGACCACGAGGTCGACCACGCCGGCCAGCACCGCGTCGCGCCGGGCGGCGTGCCCCCGCTGCGCCTCGGCCTGCTCGGCGATCGGCTCGAGCCGATCGAGCGCGGGGTCGATGACGGCGAGCACGATTTCGTCCTTGGTCGGAAACTGGTGGTAGACGGCCGCCTTCGTGACGCCGAGCCGGTCGGCGATCATCTGCAGCGACGTGCCGCTCACCCCGTGCTGGGCGAACAGGTCGAGCGCCGCCGCGAGGAGTCGCTCGCGGGCCGTGCCGGGCCGGGTCTCGTGCATCCCGGGATGCTATCGGGTCTTGCGGGTGCCTAGCCGCTCGGCTACTTTCCATGCACCAACAGGGGTAGCCGATCGGGTAGGAGGTAATACGTGAACCATGAAGTCGATGTGCTGGCCGGCCGTCACGCGGCCGCTCGCGTGCCGACCGCCGTCGCCTGATCTCGGGGTTTGGTCTTCGGTCCGGACGTTGACCTGGAGCGCGCTCCAGGAAATAGCGTCGAGTCATGCAGACGATCGAACTGGGCCGCACCGGCCAGCAGGTCAGCCAGCTCGCGCTCGGCGCGATGCAGATGGGAAACGCCACCGACGAAGCCGACTCCGTCCGGATCCTCGACCGGTATCTCGAGGTGGGCGGGTCGTTCATCGACACCGCCGACTGCTACGAGTGGTGGGCGCGCCGCGACAGCCGCGGCGGGGAGAGCGAAGAGCTGCTCGGGCGCTGGATGCGTGACGGCAACAAGCGCGACCGGCTCTTCCTGGCCACCAAGGGCAGCGCGCTGCCCGTGTACTCGCCCGAGCTGTGGGCCACCGACGGCACGCCGGACTGGGATCTCGCGCGGCGCACCTTCGCGGGGGCCGGCGCCCGGACGCTGCGGGACGCCCTCGACGGCAGCCTGCGCCGGCTCGGCACCGACCACGTCGACCTCTACTACATCCACGTGGACGACCGGGCCACGCCGCTCGAGGAGACCCTCGAAGCGCTCGCCGGATTCGTCGAGGCGGGCAAGGTTCGCTACCTGGGCTGGTCCAACGTGCGCACGTGGCGGCTCGAGCGGATCCGCGGGCTGTGCGAGCGCAACGGGTGGCCGCTGCCGGTCGCGGTGCAGCAGCAGCACAGCTACCTGCGGCCGAAGGCCGGCCTCGACACGGCGTCCATCGTGGATGCCGAACAGCTGGACTATCTGCGCGCCAACGACGACCAGACGCTGGTGGCGTACTCGCCGATCGTCAAGGGCGTCTACGACAGCGCGCAGAAGCGGGACAGCCACTGGATGATGGCGAACTACGCCGGACTGGACGCCGACGCGCGGATCGCCGCGGTGACCGAGGTGGCCGCCGAGGCGGGCGTGACGCCGAACCAGCTGGTGCTCGCGTGGCTGATGCACCAGAGCGCGCCGCGGGTGCTGCCGCTGATCGGGCCGCGCACGCCGGAGCAGTTCGAGGATGCCCTGCCCGCTCTCGATCTGAAGCTCAGCGACGAGCAGCTCACCCGCCTCGACGAGGCCGGCGCCTGACGCTGCCGATGCGGTGCGGTCGCCGCGCTCAGAGCGGCGACCGCACCACGAACGCCGTCGGGTCGTCCTCGTCGAGGCCGACCACGCCGTCGTCGCGGACGGACAGGGCGCGGCCGGGATAATTGATCGATTCCAGAACGAAGGCGGCGCCGTCGTGGGTCGGTGTCGTGCAGAACGTGGCGTCGCGCTCGAACAATTCCGAACCGCCGCGGCGGTCCCAGCGGCCGGGTCGCTCGAGCCGCAGGATGAAGTTGCGGTGACGCAGGAAATAGCCCGGATAGTTAACCGATTCCAGCGAGACGCAGCCCTCGCGGCCGAGGCCTTTCCGGACGACGAATCGGGAATCGGCGCGTTCCAGGGCTGAGCTGCTCGCGACGATGCGATCGATGCGGCCGACGAAGTCGCGGTGCCGCAGCCGGAGGTCGGCGCGGCCGGCGACGGAGAGCCCGACGGTGGCGCCGATGTCGAGGTCGACGACCGGGGCGGGACTGACCGTGCGGCTCACCCCGGTCGGCGCGGGCCGGCGTGTGGCGGTCGACGCGGCGGCCGGTGTGGTCGGCGTGGCGGTGGAACTGCTGGCCGGGGCCGGAAGCATCGAGACCGGGGCGGACGGCTCCCACTCGAGCGGCGACGGCTCGACGATCTCCTGGGCCACCGGCGCGGGACCGTCCTGACCGGACGGATAGATCAGCGCCATGAGGCCGGCGACCCCGGCGGTGATCGCCACCGCGCAGGCCACCAGGATCCGGCGCGCCCGCGCGGCCTGGGCGGCGGCCGGCCCGGGCGGGAGGGCCCGATAGGGATAAGGCGGCCGGCCATTTCGATCAACATCGTGGGGCATGTAACATCCGCTCCTGCGGCCGGCTGCCTAAGACACTCTTAAACCCTCGAAAAGGCATTCTTGCGGCGAAGGGCGTGAATCGCAAGAGTGAGATTTAAGCCCATCTTTGGCCACCGTCGCGATCGTCTCCGCGGGAAATCGAACCTTCGGGCGGGTGCGCTCCGTATTGCCAGTCGACGCCATACGTAGCCGCACCGAGGGGGACGATCGCGTGGACGGCTCACACGACACCGACGACCCGATCACGTCGACCGGCGAGTGGCCACACATCGCCGACTACTGGCCGGACGCTCCCCATCGGATGGGACCCGAGGCCGACTACAACCCCGGTGATGAGCCGGCCCCCCAGCAGTACGTCGTGGAGCCGCCACCCGCCCGTGTGATCGGCGCGCCGCCCCCACCGGACCGCAAGGCCCTGCGGGTCCTGCTCGGCGTCCTCGCCGTCACCGTCTTCCTGGGCGGCAGCGTGGTCGTGCTCGGCCGGATGGTGTTGCGCGGCGACCGGACCTCGGTCGCGATCAGCGCCCCGCCCGCCACGCCGACGCAGGCTACGGCGCCCGCCGAGCCCAACCCGCCCGTGTCGATCGTGCCGCAGGCGCCGCCGTCGGCGAGCGCCGCGCCGCCGTCCGGGAGCGCCACGCCGAAACCCACCACCGCCCCGGCCGAGCCGCCGTTCAGCTCGGGGACGTTCGAGCTGGCCGGCGACGTCGCCGTGCTCGACGTCAGCATCGCCGCGATCGGCGGGGACCCCGTGCGGGTCAGCGTCCCGGACGGCAGCGGCATCAAGCCGAGCCTCGCCCGCGACGGCAGCACCGTGCGGCTGACGACGAAAGTGGCGAAGGGCAGCGAGGGCACCGAGCCGATCACCGTACGCCTGAACAGCAAGATCACCTGGTCGGTGAAGATGACCGGCGGCGTGGGCGACGCGGATTTCGCGCTCGCGGACGGCCTCGTGCGGCGGATCGACCTGAACGGCGGCGCGGCGACGATCGACATGGAGCTGCCGACACCCGGCGAGACACTGCCGATCCGGATGACCGGCGGCGTCAACACCTGGACGATCACCACGGCCGAGCGGGTGCCGGTGAAGGCGCTGCTGCGCGACGGCGGCGGCCTGGTGGTCCTCAACGGCGATCGGACCAGGGGGATCGACCGCAACACCCGGCTGCGCGGGGACGGCGACGACGACGTCGAGTCGGGCGGGCTCGACATCGACGCGGTCGCCGGGCTGGGCACGCTCATCGTGGCCCCAGCAGGCGGAACAGGGTGAGCCACTGCTCGGGCCAGACCTCGCCGACCGGGGTGTCGAAGCCGATCCGGGCCGCTCGCGCCACCCCGTTCGCGCGCCGGTTCCCGTAGCGCCGGGCGATGGTCGCGTGCAGCGAACCGCCGGCGCCGGAGAAACCGTCGTCGACCAGCCGCTCCCAGGCCCGCCGGTGATGCGGGCACACCAGCGCGACCGGGCGGCGTTCGAGCTGCAGGATCCCGCCGTCCACGCGCGGCACCGGGCGGAAGGCGTGGCGCGGCACCCGGCCGGCGAGCCGCCAGGAGAAATCCGGCCAGGTCAGGACGGTCAGCCTGCTCCAGCGGCCGTAGTCGCCGGTGCGCTTGCGCGCGTACTCCCACTGGGTCAGCAAGGTGGCGCGGCGCAGGGCCGGCGCCGCCAGGCACCAGCGCACGACGGCCGCCGTCAACGCGTACGGAATGTTTCCGGCCACCGCGAAAGTTTCCGCCGGCGGCCGCGCCGCCAGAAAGTCCTCGGTGCGAACCCGAAGGCGGGGATGTTTCGGCAGGTGGTCGGCCATCTCCGCGTCGATCTCGTACGCGACGACGCGCGCAGACAAGGAAAGCAGCTCCCTGGTGAGACGGCCGCGACCGGCGCCCACCTCGTACACGGGCAGGTCTTGATCGTCAACGGCGAGCGATGCCAGGCGCCGGGCCCAGGCTGGGTCGGCGAGAAAGTTCTGCCCCAGGGTGCGACGGGCGCGGGAATGCTCGCGCCTTGTTGGTGTAGCCATGGCCTTGGCGGTCCCGTCTGCCGCGGATGGCGCGGCGAACGCGGACAGGCATCATCGAGGGCCCGTCCGAATCTGAAGTGGACTCGTCCGGCCCTGGCGGGGAGAAACGGCTTACGCCAGGGCGAGGCCCCGGGCGCGCGTGCGAATCGAGTGCTGCGGTCCCCGCGAGGGCGCGAAGACCAGGTAAGTCACCGACATGCGGGCCACGGTATCCGTCGTTCTCGCCGCCGTCAGCCGAATTTTCTTGCGTAACCGGCCGGCCACTCTCCGGAATGTGGCGGATCTCGCCGGACAGTTACACGACAGGGTGCTGGTGGCGGGAGTCCTCGGTCAGCAGGCTATTGGCATGACGACAACGTTCGACCGGGAGCGCGTGCGCGGCAGCGCCGAGACGCTCAAGGAGAAGCGTCTCGAGCTCTCGGAGCTCGAGATTCCGGCGGGGCGCGGGTGGGATCCCCTGCGCGACCGGATGGCCGAGGTGCTGTCCACCCATCCCGGCGGCATCGGCGAGGTGATCACCAAACTGGACGCGTTGCAGGTCATCATGGACGAGCTGCCGCCCAGCCCGACGAAGAACAGGGTGTCCGCGTTCAACTCGCTCTACAACCGGATCACCCGCCGGGTGGACACCGCGCTCACCACCGGCGTCAACCAGCCCGAGTTCCTCGAGTTGCTCGACGTGGAGTTCGCCAAGCGCTATTTCGCGGCGCTCGACCTGTGGAACAACGACAACGAGGAGACCCCCGACGTCTGGGAGGTCCTCTTCAAGCGCGGCCACGACCTGAAGATGAGCCGCCTGACGGCCGCCATGCTGGGCGTCAACGCGCACATCAACCACGACCTTTCGCTGGCGCTCATCGGCACCTGGAACGAAACCGGCGCGCCCGCCGACGACGAGATCCACCCCGACTACCTGCTGGTCAACCAGATCTTCTACGAGGAGATCCCGCCGCTGCGGCGCGGCTTCTCCACCCGCTGGCAGATGGAGATCGACGAGTTCGTCGGCCCGCTCGACGACTGGAGCCAGCGGATGCTGGTCACGGTGACCCGCGCGCACGCCTGGGACCAGGGCCGTCGCCTGTGGGCCCTGCGCAACGACCCGGACGACTTCGAGGAGGCCCGCCGGGCGATGGACCGGGCGGCGTCGCTGGTGGCCGAGTTCGCCATTGTCGGCGACCGGCTGGTCAGCACGGCCGGCTGGGGCATCACCGGAACGTGGCACGCCCTGCGCCGCGTCTTCGGCCGGCGCAGGCGGCCTACGATCAACGCGTGATCGGCGACCGGTGGGGCGTCAGCGACCTCGAGGTCGCGCGCCCCTACCCGTGCGACAGGTTCGTGGCCTCGCCGTCGCTGCGAGCGTGGCGGGGCGTCCGCGTCGAGGCGCCGCCCCAGGCCGTCTGGCCGTGGGTGGCGCAGGTGCGGCTGGCGCCGTACTCGTACGACTGGATCGACAACCTCGGCAAGCGCTCGCCGCGGCGGCTGGCCGGCCTGCCCGAGCCGGTGGTGGGTGAGCCCTTCACGACGGCGCTCGGGGGACGGCGCGGCCGGATCGTCGCGGTCGAGCCCGGCGAGCACCTGACGGCCACCATCATGGGCGCCTTCCTGTCGTACGTGCTCGTCGCCGAGCCCGGCGGCGCGACCCGGCTGCTTCTCAAGGTCGTCATGCGGACGTCGCGCCTGCTGGCGCCCGGCCTGTCGGTCGGCGACCTCGTGATGGCGCGCCGGCAGTTGCTGAACCTCAGGCGGCTGGCGGAGAGCTCTTAGGCAACTCTTAGACAGGACTCCGCGGACTTTTACCGGCGCGACGGAAAGTGGGACGGTGACCACGACCGCGGCGCTGCCCCATCTCTCCGTGCACGTCCCGCGGGCGACGCCGCGGTGGTGGTCCGACCTGGGCGGCCTGGCGGCCGGCACCTCCCTGCTGGTGGTCACGGCCTTGTGGGTCCGCGACGGCGGGGTGCAGGGTCTTTCCAGCGAAACCCTGATGAGTACGGGACGACTGAGCGGACTCTGGGCGGCCGACCTGCTGCTGCTCCAGGTCCTGCTGATGGCCCGGATCCCGGTGGTCGAGCGGGCGTTCGGCCAGGACCGGCTGGCCCGCTGGCACCGGTGGGTGGGGTTCACCTCGTTCTGGCTGATGCTGGCCCACATCGTGCTCATCACGTTCGGCTACGGAAACTTTCTGCCGACCCTGTGGGACTTCACCGTCGACTACCCCGGCATGCTGCTCGCGATCGCGGGCACGGCGCTGATCCTGGCCGTGGTGGCGACGTCGTTGCGGGCGGCGCGGCGAAAGTTGCGCTACGAGTCGTGGCATCTGCTGCACCTGTACGCCTACCTCGGCGTGGGCCTGGCGCTGCCGCATCAGCTGTGGACCGGGTCGGATTTCCGCACCTCGCCCGCGGCCACCGCCTACTGGTGGACGCTGTACGCGGTATCGGCGGGTGCGGTGATCGCGTACCGGATAGGTCTGCCGGCCTGGCGCACCTGGCGTCACCGGCTGATGGTCTCGCATGTGGCCCCGCAGGGGCCCGGGCTCACCTCGGTCTTCCTCGAGGGGCGCCACCTCGATCGGCTGCCGGTGCGGGCCGGCCAGTTCTTCCAGTGGCGCTTCCTGGACGGGCCGGGATGGACGCGGGCGCACCCCTACTCGCTGTCGGCGATGCCGCACGGGCGCGGCCTGCGCATCACGGTGAAGGATCTGGGCGACGGCAGCAGCCGCGCCGCCGGGCTGAGGCCCGGCACCCGGGTGATCATCGAGGGGCCCTACGGCAAGCTCACCGGCGACACGTACGGCGGGGGCCCGGTGATCCTGCTCGCGTGCGGGATCGGCGTGACGCCGCTGCTGGCGTTGCTGGGGGAGCTGCCCTACCGGCCGGGCGAGGCGACGCTGGTCTACCGGGCGCGCGGCGAGGACGAGATCGCGTTCCGCGGGGAGCTCGAATGGCTCGCGCGGCATCGCGGCGTCCGGGTGGTGTACCTGCTGGGGCCGCGAGCCGCCCGGCCGTCCTGGCTCCCGGCGCGGTACGCGAACTACCCGGACGCGGAGGCGCTGCGCCTGATCGCGCCGGAGGTGGCCCGATCGCACCTCTACGTCTGCGGGCCCGACGAGTGGACGGCGGCGGCCCGGGCGGCGGCTCTCGAGGCCGGGGCGAACGCCGGGCGCGTGCACACCGAGCAGTTCTCCTGGTGAATCCGGAAGGGAAATCGATGCGACGGATAACGCTGTGGCTGTTCTCGACGGTCGCCGCGCTGGTCCTGCTGTTCAGCTATCGCACGAGCACCGCAGGACCGGCGCCCTCGACGGCGGCGGTGGCGGCCGCGCCGCAGACACAGGGCGGCGCCGGCACCGGGAAGACCTACACCGGTTCGACGGCGCAGACCCGCTGGGGTCCCGTCCAGGTCGCCATCACCGTCGACGGTGGGAAGATCACCGACGTCGCGGTGCCGGTCTACCCGGACGGCAACCGCCGCGACCAGGAGATCAACGCCGGCGCCCTGCCGACCCTGCGCCAGGAGACCCTCGACAAGCAGAGCGCCGACATCGACGCGGTCTCCGGAGCTACCGTCACCAGCGACGGCTACAAGCAGTCGCTGCAATCGGCTCTGGACGCCGCGCACCTGAACTGAGGAGACCCGTGCGCATCTTGGTGGTGGAGGACGACGTCGCGGTCCGCGACTCCCTCGCGCGTACCCTCCGCTTCGAGGGGCACCAGGTCGACACCGCCGACGACGGCGTCGCGGCGCTCGACGCCGTCCGCGCCGCCGAGCCGGACGCGATGATCCTCGACGTCATGATGCCGCGCCTCGACGGCCTGCAGACCTGCCGCCGGCTGCGCGCCGAGGGTGTCACCCTGCCCGTGCTGATGCTCACCGCCCGCGACAGCGTCGGCGACCGGGTGGCCGGCCTCGACGCCGGCGCCGACGACTACCTGGTCAAGCCGTTCGCGCTGCAGGAGCTCCTGGCCCGGCTGCGGGCGCTGCTCCGCCGCTCGGGCCTCACCACCATCCCGGCGGGCGACTGGCTGACCTTCGCCGACGTACGCCTCAACCCGACCACCCGCGAGGTGTGGCGCGGCGACCGCCCGCTGCGCCTGACCCGCACCGAGTTCGCGATTCTCGACGCGTTCCTGCGGCATCCCCGGCAGGTGCTGAGCCGGGCCGCGCTGTTCGAGCAGGTGTGGGGCTACGACTTCGGTGAGGCGTCCAACAGCATCCACGTCTACCTGGGCTATCTGCGCCGCAAGCTGGAGGCCGAGGGCGAGCCGCGGCTGCTGCACACCGTCCGCGGGGTGGGTTTCGCATTGCGTGAGGAGCCGCTGTGACCGGCGAGGCGTCGCCGCTGACCGGCCGCGGCGGGCGGGGCCGGTGGCGCGGCCGCGGGCCGCGTGGGTGGCGCCGGCGGGGCTGGTGGCGCCGCCGATCGCTGCACGCCCGGCTCTCGCTGCTGGTCGCCGGGGCGGTGGCCGTCGCGCTCGTGGCGTTCGCGGCCGTGGCCTTCGTCGCGGCCCGCGAGATCCAGCAGCACCGCATCTCCGAGCAGCTCAGCGCGGACGCGGTCGCGATCGCCCAGTCGCCCGCCCAGTGGGCGGCCGGCCGGGCGGGGCCGCCCGGCCAGGGCTTCCCCGGCCGGGACGGCCACCCCGGCCGGGACGACCACCGCCGGGAGCTCGGCCCGCGCTGGCAGATCCTCAACTCGTCGGGTCAGGTCGTCAGCGCCCCGGACAACCCCCTGCCGGTGACCGGCTCGGCCCGCCAGGTCGCGGCCGGCGGGAAGACGCGCCACGCCTCGCCGGTGCAGGAGCAGGTGACGATCGGCGACGACCGCTACCAGATGCTGACGACGCCGATCGCCGGGGGCGGCGCGGTCCAGGTCGCCGTCAACGAGGACGAATCCCGGCGGACCCTGACCGTGCTCGCCCTGCTCCTGGCCACCGGCTGCGTGATCGGCATCGCCGGCGCGGCCTTCGCCGGCCGTGCGGTGGCGAGGGCCGGGCTCGTCCCCGTGGAGCGGCTCACCGAGGCCGTGGAGGAGGTCGCCGCCACGACCGACCTGACCCGCCCGATCGACGTGACCGGCGACGACGAGATCGCCCGGCTGGGCCGCTCGGTGAACACGATGCTGTCGGCGATCGACACGTCCCGGCGCGCCCAGCGGGCCCTGGTCGAGGATGCCGGCCACGAGCTGCGGACGCCGCTGACCAGCATCCGCACCAATGTGGAGCTGCTGCTGGCCGTCGAACGGCAGCCGGACCTGGCGCACCGGCTGCCGCCGGAGGAACGGGCCAAGCTCCTCGAAGACCTCGACGCCCAGGTGCGGGAGCTGGCCACGCTGACGACCGAGCTGGTCGAGCTGGCCCGCGAGGACACGACCCGCGAGACCCCGGAACCGGTCGAGGTGGGCGACGTGGTCGCGGCGGCCATCAATCGCGTACGGATCAGAGCGCCCGGCCTCACCTTCACGACCGACCTGACTCCGGTGACGGTGAACGGCCGCCCCGGGGAGCTGGAGCGGATGGTCGTCAACGTCCTCGACAACGCGGCGAAATGGAGCCCGCCCGGCGGCGAGGTGCGCACGAGGCTGACCGGGGACGGGACGCTGACCGTCTCGGACACCGGGCCCGGCATCGCCGAAGAGGACCGGCCACACGTCTTCGACCGCTTCTACCGGGCGGCGTCGGCCCGCTCGATGCCCGGCTCGGGGCTGGGGCTGGCGATCGTCGCGCAGACCGCGGCCCAGCACGGCGGCACGGTCACCGCCGGCCCGACCACGCCGCGCGGCACCACGGTGACCATCACGCTGCCCCCGGCCGGACAGGAGCCTCAGGCGGGGCCGCCCAGCTGATCGATCGAGCGCAGCGCCTCGATGACGCTGGCGATGTGCTCGCGCATCGCGGCCTCGGCCACCTTGGCGTCGCCGTCGCGGATCGCGGTGATGATGCGCTCGTGCTGCGGCAGCGACGTCTGCGGGCGGCCGGGCAGCAGCGACAGCACGAACTGGTGGCGTACCAGCTGCCCGCGCAGCGTGCCGACGATGCGGTCGGCGGTGCGGTGCCCGGCGATCTCGCGGATCAGCGCGTGCAGGCGCTGGTTGAGATCGCTGTACCGCCGGTATTCGCCCGCCTCGACGGCGCGGCGCATCAGCAGCCCGATCTCGTCGAGCTCGGAGGCGCGCTCGGCATCGACCCGCTCGGCGGCCCGCGCCGCGATCAGGCCCTCGACCACCATGCGTACCTCGGTGATCTCGACGGCCTCGTCGAGCGACACCTTGCGCACCTGGGCGCCGCGGTTGCGGTGCACCTCGACCAGGCCCTCGGAGGCGAGGTCTTGCAGGGCGGCGCGCACGTTGAAGCGGCTCGCCCCGAACCGGCTCATCAGCTGGGCCTCGACCAGCCGCTCACCGGGCAGGAACTCGCCCGTGAGAATCGCGTCGCGCAGGGCGTCGCTCACGTGCCGCCGGTCACCGTCGCGCTCTGCCGCCATCGATATTCGTCGTCCCTGTGCTCGGCCTCCGGCGCATGCCCCCGCGCCGGTGCGCGCAAGGATACCGCCCACCTGCGACGACCCCGGCCGCAGGCGCACGGCGTGCCGTACACCGGCCACGACCAGCTCAGACGCGGGCGTCACCGCCCGGACGCCGGCCATCGGCGAGGCGGGCCCGGCTGGTGATGGGACGACTACGCCGCGGGTGCGCACTGGAGTTGGGGCTCGCCGATGACCACAGTGCCAAGGATGCCGACCACACATGCCGATCCGATCGAGGGCCGCGAGACCCCGCGGCCTCCGATCGAGCTGATGCTGCGAGATCTCCCGGCTCCGCATCGGGAGATCATCGTCGCGACGTACTTCGGTCGCCGGACGGCACGCGAGGCCGCGGACCTGCTCGGTCTCGCCCCGGGCGAGGCGAAGGCCCGCCTGTACGAGGCAATGCGCGATCTGTCCGGCATGGTCGCCTCCCGACCGGCCGGACTTCTCAAGGCATGGCTGTGATGCCCCGCTGACCGGCGGGGTAGTGCGAGATCCGCCTTGCCTCCGCACGCGCGGTCGCTTAACTTAGCCTGACCTAACTTTGTGAGCGGGGTCCCTGATGTCCTTGAGATTCAAAGCTCGCGATCGGGGAGCTCGGCAACACCGGGCGCGGGCTCGGACGCGAGATGGTGCGTGCGGTCGCCCTGGGACTCGGGGCCGCCGATCCCCGCGTACGGAAAGTGGTGGCCGACCCCGACGAGCGGCACGTGATCGCCCGGCGGATGTTCGACGGCGCCGGTTTCCGGCTGCTGGGTGTGCACGATCTCGGTCACAAGCGGGCTGCGCTGGTGTTCGACGACCTGTCCGATGAATGAGCGACAGAGCGCCACCGGATATCGTCGATCGGTGATCGGTGCCCTGCTGCCGCCCGGGGTCGCCTGGGCCGAGCGGTTCGCCGACGACGTGCCCGAGGCGCTGTTTCCTCAGGAGCAACAGGCGATAGCCCAGGCCGTCCCGAAGCGCAGGCGCGAGTTCGCCACCGGCCGCTGGTGCGCACGCCGCGCCCTGCACCGCCTCGGCCTGCCATCCGTGCCGATCCTGCCCGGGGAGCGCGGCGCCCCCGGGTGGCCGCCCGGCGTGGTCGGCTCCATCACCCACTGCCCCGGCTACCGCGGCGCGGTCGTGGCGCGCGCCGGGGCCTTCCTGACCGTCGGGGTCGACGCCGAGGTCGACGAGCCCCTCCCGGACGGCGTGCTGGAGGCCGTCTCGCTCCCGGCCGAACGCTCCCAGCTCGACCGGCCCGGCCCGCCGTCGTGGGACCGGCTCCTGTTCAGCGCCAAGGAGTCGATCTACAAGGCGTGGTTCCCGGTGGCACGCCGCTGGCTCGACTTCACCGAGGCCCAGGTGACCTTGCACGACGACGGCACGTTCACCGCCGACGTGCTCGTCGACGGCCCGCTGCGTGCCGTCGGCGGCCGCTGGCTGAGCTCCGGAGGGCTGCTGCTGACCGCGGTGGCGATCCCGGCTCCCGCATATTTCCCGCCTGCTTCTCGCCCCGCCCCGCCCCGGCGCGGAAGGCCAGCTCAGTAACCGGCCCGCCTGACCGATATGACGATCGTGCCGGAACAGCTCTTCCTGCTCGGCAACCTGGTGATCATGGTCGCCTATGCGGCGATCATGGTGGCCATCGTCGTGCCCGTGCGTCGGGCCGGGCAGCTCCGGTCGAACAAGCTCGCCGTCGCCACCGCCCTCATCTTCTTCAGCTGCGCGGTCGGGCACGGCCTGCACGCGATCGCCACCTACCGCAGCATCGTCGCCGCGGGTGCCCCGGCCCACCTGCACGGTGTGGGCTGGTCGTGGCCGTCGGCGATCTGGGATCTGATCACCGCGACGATCGGCGTCTACTACTGGACGCTGCGCCGCGGCTACGGCGTCCTGCTCGGCGGGGGCTCCATCTACGTGTCGCCGGGGGAGACGCATCGGATCGACGAGGCCGATGCCCGCGAGCGCGCGGCCCGCGACGTCGCCGAGTCGCACCGGGCGACGCTCGCGGCGGTCGCCGAGCACACCGACGCGGCGATCATCGGCGTCGACCTGCAGGGACGGATCACGGCCTGGAACGGCGGTGCCGAGGTGATGTTCGGCTGGCGGGCCCACGAGATCATCGGCGGGCCGGTCTCGATGATCGGCGACGAGTCCGGCGCCGAGCAGCAGGTGGAGATCCTGGCCCGGATCAATCAGGGGGAGCGCCATGTCGCGTACGAGGCGCGGCGCCTGCGCCGGGACGGGTCGCCCGTCGAGTTGTCGGTCAATCTGGCCGCGATCCGCGACTCGAGCGGCGCGATCCTGGGCGCCTCGGTGGTGGCGCGTGACATCGGCGCCGCCAAGGAGGCGGCCGACCGGCAGCGGGCCCTCGAGGAGCGGACCCACCAGGCGCAGCGGATGGAGAGCCTCGGCAAGCTGGCCGGCGGGATCGCGCACGACTTCAACAACATCCTCGCGATCATCGTGAACTACACCGAGTTCGCGATCGAGGCCGGCGCCGGCAACGACGATGTGCGTGCCGACCTCGCCCATGTGCGCATCGCCGCCGACCGGGCCATGAACCTCACCCGGCAGCTGCTGACATTCACGCGCGGCGACACCATCCAGCCGCAGGACGTCGACCTCAACGCCGGCATCGGCGAGGTCAGGGCGATGCTGGACCGCACGATCGGCGAGGACATCGCGCTGTTCGCGCGGCCCTGCGACCGGCCGCTGGTCGTGCACGGCGACCCGGGCCAGCTTCAGCAGGTGCTGCTCAACCTGGCGATCAACGCGCGGGACGCGATGCCCGACGGCGGCACCCTGGTGATCGAGGCGGACGAGGCCGAGCTCGACGGCGAGCAGCTCAACATGCAGCCCACGGTTCCGGCCGGACGCTACGCGAGGCTCCAGGTCAGCGACACGGGGGAGGGGATGTCGGCCGAGGTGGCGGCGCACATCTTCGAGCCGTTCTACACCACGAAACCCCGGGGCAAGGGTACGGGTCTGGGCCTGGCCACCGTGTACGGGATCGTCACCGAGGCCGGCGGCAGCATCAACGTCTTCTCCGAGCCGGGCGTCGGCACCACGTTCCGGATCTACCTGCCGCTCGCGACCACCGAGGCCGGGGCCCCGGTCCCGGTCGCGCGGGGGGCCGCGCCGCCGGGCGGGGACGGCCGGACGATCCTGGTCGTCGAGGACGAGGCGGCGCTGGCGCGGGTGGTGACCCGCATCCTGACGGGGGCGGGCTACCGCGTTCTCACCGCGGGGACCGGCGCCGAGGCGCACGCGATCTTCAACGAGAAGGGGTGCGACGCGCTGCTGACCGACGTGATCATGCCGGAGATGTCCGGGCCGCGGCTCGCCGAGCTGGTCCACGAGCGGGCGCCGGGGCTGCCGGTGCTCTACATGTCGGGCTACAGCAACGGGCTGCTCGGCACCACCCGGGTGCTCGGCGAGGAGTTCCCGCTGCTGGAGAAGCCGTTCACGGCCGACGAGCTGCTGCACCGGGTGCACGAGGCGCTGGCGGCGCCGACCTTCAGCCGCGCCCCATCTGGTCCTCGGGAGACAGGTGCTCCACGGTGATCCCGGTGTCGGTGAACGTGCGGGTCACGACGCCGGACGTATAGACCCAGAGGATCCGCAGCGGCTCGTTCCCGACATTGCGGAACAGGTGCGGGATGGGCGAGGGGATGTACGTGGTGTCGTACCGGCCGAGGCGGGTCGCCGTGCCCTCGACCAGCACCTCGGCCTCGCCGTCCAGGATCGTCACGTGCTCGTCGCAGTTGTGCGAGTGCATCGGCGCGCCGGTGCCCGGCGGATACACGCTGATGCCGCTGGTGATCTTGTTCTCGCCGGCCGCCGCCGTGGTGGTGATCAGCGGCGTCGTGACTATCGCGCCGCCACGGTCGAGCACCTTCACGTCGGAGGACTTGATGATCACGGTCATGGCTCCGAGCCTAGGGGCAGGACCGATACGCGCATTGCAGCCTTACGTTGCGCCCGCGGTCCTGTGAACCCGTACCACCGGCTGGTTACGGTCTCGTGAAACACGCATCGCGAGAGAGGCCCGTCCTCGATGAGACTTCCCGTCATCAAGCCGGACGAGATGACCGCACGGCAGCAGGAGATAGCCGCCCGGATCGCGGGCCGGCGCGGCGCCGTGCGGGGACCGTTCCAGGTCTGGCTGAACAGCCCCGAACTGTGCGAGCGGGTCGAGGCGCTCGGCGCGTTCCTGCGCTGGGAGTCCGCCCTGCCGCTGCGGCTGCGCGAGTTGTCCCTGCTCATCGCCGCCCGGCACGTCGACGCGCAGTACTCCTGGAACGCCCACGTCGGCAAATGCGTCGAGGAGGGAATTCCGCAGGCGGCCGTCGACGCGATCGCCCGCAAACAGATTCCGCAATTCGACCGGCCCGAGGACGAGGCCTTCTACCGGTTCTGCCGGGAATTGCTCGAGGATCACTTCGTGGCCGACGAGACCTTCGCGAACGCGCTGACGTTCTTCGGGCGGCAGGGATTGGTCGACACGGTCGCCTCGCTCGGCAATTTCTCGATGCTCGGGATGTGCCTGAACGCGTTCCAGGTCGACCTGCAGCCCGGCAAGGAGCCGCCCTTCCCGGACATCGAGGGCTACGCGCGCCTGAACTCCTGATTGTTGACAATCAGGTTAACGACGTAACATCCGAGCCGGGGTGACGGTCGTCACCCCGGCTCGGCAGGAGGATCCATGGACCGCATTCTCGTCATGCGCAGCTTCGTCACGGTCGCCAAGGTGGGCAGCTTCTCGGGCGCCGCCAAGCAGCTGGGCACGTCGGGCTCGCTCATCTCCCGGCACGTCGCGGACCTGGAAAAACAGCTGGGCGTACGCCTCGTGAACCGCACCGCCCGCTCGGTCAGCCTGACCGAGCCCGGCATCCGCTACAGCGAGTTCGCGAACCGCATCCTCGACGAGATCGACGACGAGGATGCCAAGATCGCCCAGCTGCACGACCGCCCCGAGGGCCCGCTGTCGATCATCTGCCCCAAATGGATCGGCAGCCTCGACCTCGGCGACGCGATCGCCGCGTTCTCGGTGGCCCATCCCAAGATCGCCGTACGGTTCGAGCTGGGCGGCATGTCCGACCGCACGTACGACTTCCTCGACTCGGGCTTCGACATCGCGTTCCACACCCGCGACCTGCGCGACTCCAGCGTCCGGCTGAAGCGGATCGCGTCGTTGCCGTTCGTGCTATGTGCTTCTCAGAGCTACCTCGAGCGCCGCGGCCTGCTCACCAACCCCAACGACCTCCCCGAGCACGACTGCCTCGTGCACTCCAACGACCCGGTCTGGCGGATCGGGCACGGCCACGAGAGCACCCTGCACAAGATCAGGAACGTGGCGTTCAGCTCGAACTCGTACATCGCGCTGCAGAAAGCCGCCGTGCACGGGCGCGGCATCGCGCTGCTGCCCAGCCGGCCCGCCTACGACGAGCTGATGAACGGCACGCTCAAGGTGCTGCTGCCCGAGCTGCCGATCCCGAGCCGGTCGCTGTACGCGATCTACGGGCCCGCGCAGCAGGCGCCGCGCAAGGTCGAGGTTTTCCTGAGCTTCCTCACCGAATGGTTCTCGGCCAACCCGATTCCCGCATTCGATCGTGCATCTTAGGTTGCGCCATCGGAACGCTTTGAGGGCCGCGAGCGCCCATAGGATCGGTAGGGCCTTTCGGCGGAAATACGAGGTGGCAGCGGAATGGGAATCCAGCGCATCGAGTCGGTGATCTACAGCGTAGATGACCTGGACACCTGCGTGCGCTTCTTCACCGACCTGGGCCTGGCCCTGATCGGGAAGGGCGAGGAGCACGCGGTCTTCGAGACGCTGGTCGGCCAGACCCTGCAGCTGCGCACGGGCGCGGCCACCGAGGGCCTGCCGCCCTCGGTCGAGACCAGCAACAACACCATCCGCGAGGTGGTGTGGGGCGCCGACACCGAGCAGGAGCTGGCCGCCTTCGTCGAGGCGCTGAGCGCCGACCGCGAGGTCACCCGGGACGCCGGCGGCGTCCACCACACCGTCGACGAGACCGGCTTCGGCGTCGGCCTCACCGTGGCCGGCACGTCGAAGCACGAGCCGGCCGCGCCGAGACGAGCGAACGTGACCGGAACCGTCAACCGGCTCAACGAAGCCCTGACCACGGTCGGCGACGTGAAGCCGCTGCGCATGTGCCACGTCGCGCTCAACATCCCGAAGGCCGGCCGCCAGGAGGCGGTCGCGTTCTACGTCGACCGGCTCGGGTTCATCCCGACCGACATCGTCAAGCCGATGGGCGTGTTCATGCGGGTGCCCGGCGACGCCGACCAGCACAACTTCCTGCTCTGCCACCGGCCCGACCGGGCGAGCGTCAACCACGTCTCGTTCGAGGTCCCCGGCTTCGACGACGTGATCGAGGGCGGCAACGCCATGATCGAGAAGGGCTGGCAGGAGGCGCGCAAGCTCGGCCGGCACACGGTCGGCTCGAACGTGTTCCGCTTCGTCCACGCGCCCTCGGGCGGCCGGGTCGAGCTGGCCGCCGACATGGACCGGGTCGACGACACGTACGGCCCGAACGTGCACGAGACGGCCCCGCCGCACCACATCTGGACCCTGCGCACGTCGCGCGACGCCTAGGAGGCAACGTGTATCCGGAGCTTGGTCTCTACATAGCCGGCGAATGGCGGCAGGGCGGCAGCGGCCTGATCGCGCCGGTGCTGAACCCCGCCACCGAGGAGGTCCTCGGCCAGGTCCCGCTCGCGACGACCGCCGACCTCGACGACGCCATCACGGCGGCCCGGGCGGGGTTCGAGGTCTGGCGGGCCATCCCGATCGCCGACCGGGTCGCGACCCTGCACCATGCCGCCGACCTGCTGACGAGCCGCGCCGACCGGGTCGGCCGCGTCATGACGCTCGAACAGGGCAAGCCGTACAAGGAGGCGCGCGGCGAGGCGCTGCGCGTCGCGAACGCGCTGCGCTGGGACGCCGACGATGCCCGCCGCGCCTACGGCCGCATCATCCCGAGCGCCGGCGACACCGTTCTCTCGGTACGCCACGAGCCGGTCGGCCCGGTCGCCGCGTTCACCCCGTGGAACTTCCCGGCCGGCTCCCCGATGCGCAAGATCGCCGCCGCGCTGTCGGCCGGTTGCTCGATCGTCATCAAGGCGTCCGAGGAGACCCCCGGCACCGCCGCCGAGCTGGTCCGCTGCTTCGCCGAGGCCGGCGTCCCGGCAGGCGTGCTCAACCTGGTCTTCGGCGAGCCCGCCGAGGTCTCGCGGCACCTGATCGCCTCGCCGGCCACCCGGCTGGTCGCGTTCACCGGCTCGATCCCGGTCGGCAAGCTCCTGGCGGCGCAGGCCGGCGCCGAGATGAAGCCCTGCCTCATGGAGCTCGGCGGCCACGCCCCGGTGATCGTCTGCGCCGACGCCGACCCGGTGGCCGCCGCCCGCAAGGCCGCGTTCGCCAAGTTCGTCAACGCCGGTCAGGTCTGCACCTCGCCCAGCCGCTTGCTGGTCCACGAGGACGTGTACGACGAGTTCGTCACCGAGTTCGTCGCCGCCGCCGACCGGGTGGTCGTGGGCGACGGCCTCGCCGACGGCGTCACCATGGGCCCCCTCGCCAACCCGCGCCGGCTCAAGGCGATGGAGGAGCTCGTCGCCGACGCGGTCGCCAAGGGCGCGACCCTGATCCGCGGCGGTGAGCGGCTCGACCGGGCCGGTTTCTTCTTCGCGCCGACCGTGCTCACCGACGTCCCGGCCGACGCGCAGGTCATGAACGACGAGCCGTTCGGCCCGATCGCCCCGATCGTCGGTTTCAGCGACCTCGACGAGGCCCTCGCGATCGCGAACTCGCTGCCCTACGGGCTCGCCGCGTACGGCTTCACCCGGTCGTCGAAGACCGCGGAGAAGCTGATCGCGGGCCTCGAGGCCGGCATCCTCTCGATCAACCACTGCGGCGGCTCGGTGCACGAGGCGCCGAGCGGCGGGGTCAAGCAGTCCGGGTACGGCAAGGAGGGCGGGCCCGAGGGCATCGAGGGCTACATGATCACCAAGCGCGTCTCGCACCTGATGGTGGACTGATGAGGTACTGCCGCATCTCCCACGACGGCCGCCCGGCCTGGGGCCTGGCCGAGGGCGACGTGATCCGCCTGCTCACCGCCTCGCCGCTGGCAGGCGGCCTGCCGGGTAAAACGGAAATACCGCTGGAGAAGGCGATATTTCTCCCGCCGATCATCCCGCCGGTCTTCTACGCCGTCGGCCTCAACTACCGCGGCCACGTCGAACACGCCAAACAGACCGGCTACCAGGCGGCCAAGCTGCCCGACCGCCCCGAGGTCGGCTACCGCGCCACCAACGCGCTGACCGGCCACGGCTCGCCGATCGTGCGGCCGGCCGGAGTCCGGGGACGTTTCGAGGCCGAGCCCGAGGTGGTCGCGGTGATCGGCCGGACGCTGCGCCGGGCGAGCAGGCAGGAAGCGCGGGAGTCGATCCTCGGCTGGACCATCGGCAACGATGTCAGCGCCCGCGAATGGCAGCACGCCGACCGCACCTTCTGGCGCAGCAAGAACGCCGACACCTTCAAGCCGATGGGCCCGTGGATCGAGACCGATGTCGATCCCCTCGCGCAGACCACCACCGTGCGCGTCGACGGCGAGGTCAGGGCGAAGTTCGCGACCGGCGCGATGATCTTCGACCCGTTCGAGTACATCGCGGAGACCACGAAGTACATCACCATGCGCCCCGGTGACGTGCTCTGGATGGGCGCCGACGCGACCGTGCAGCTGGAGCCCAGCACCGTCGTCGACATCGAGATCAGCGGGATAGGCGTGCTGTCCAACCCGGTAGAAGCAGAGGACTGACTGAGATGACCGACAGCGAGATCAGCAACAAGCCCAAGTACATCCACCACGTGAACTTCCCGACCACCGACCCCGAGCGCACCAAAGAGTGGTACACGAAGGTCTTCGGTCTGAAAGCGATCACCCCGAAGAGCAACACCAAGGTCGTGCTGATGACGCGCGGCAACTTCGACCTGCATTTCACCCCGGTCGAGGAGATGGACCGGATGGCGCCCTACCACTTCGCCATCGAGGTGGAGGACTGGGACGGCTTCCTCGCCCACCTCAAGGAGCTCGGCATCCGGCACACCCGCCCGGTCGAGCGCCCCGAGAACCAGTCGAAGTTCTGCTACATCCACGACCCCGACCACACGATGATCGAGCTCGTCTACCACGGCAAGCGCCCGAGCTAGGAGATACAGAACCATGGCGGTCGCTAATTCCGACGGCGTTTCCATCTACTACGAACGGCACGGCTCGGGCCCCGCCGTGCTGTTCGTGCACGGCTCGGGCGGGCATCACGCCGCGTGGTGGCAGCAGGTCGCGGCGCTCCGCGATCGATTCACCGTGCTCACGGTCGATCTGCGCGGCTTCGGCAAGTCCGACTCGTCGATGCCGGAGTTCGACGGGCAGGACTTCCCGGGCGACATCCTCGCGGTGCTCGACCAGGAAGACATCACCGGCGCCGTGCTGGTCGGGCAGTCGATCGGCGCCGTCGCCGCGCTGCGGGCCGGCCTGGCCCGCCCCGAGCGGGTCAGCGGCGTGGTGCTCGCCCACTCGCTCGGCGGCATCGCCGATCCCGAGCTGTCCGACCTGGTCGCCGCCGACCGCGCCGAGGCCGTGAAGCTGCCTGTGCTCGACCGCCTGCTCACCCGCGCCTTCCAGGAGAACGAGCCTGCCAAGACCTTCCTGTTCCAGCAGATGGGCACGTTCAACGTCGCCAAGATGGCCGACCTGAAGAACCTGTCCAGCGGCGGGCCGAGCATCCAGGAGGTCATCGGCTCGGGCCTGGACATCACGTTCCTGGCCGGCGAGAACGACGCGGTGCTCAGCGCCGCCACGGTTCGCCGCGCGCACGTGCTGGTCAAGGGCTCCCGGCTGGAGCTGATCCCCGGTGCGCCGCACTCGATGTACTGGGAGCGGCCGGACCTGTTCAACGCCGCCATCGTGCGGGTGCGGGAGGCAATCCGATGAAGCTCACCCTGGCCGAGGCCGAGGAGATCGCCAACGCGGTCCAGAAGGCCGCCGAGAAGATCGGAAAGGCCACCAGCGTCGCGGTCGTCGACGACGGCGGCTTCCTGCTGGTGGTCAAGCGTCCCGATGGCGCGCGCCCGCTGACCCCGAACATCGCCATCACCAAGGCCTACAGCGCCGCGGTGATGCAGCGCCCGACCAAGATGCTCAAGGCGTGGGCCGAGGGCAACCCCGGATTCTTCGCCTCGCTCTCGACCATGGGCACCCACCCGATCGTCGCCACCGAGGGCGGCGTGACGATCAAGCGGGACGGCGAGATCCTCGGGGGCCTGGGCGTCGCGGGCGGCACCGGCGACGAGGACCAGCAGATCGCCGACGAGGTCCTCGCCGCGCTCGGCTACGAGCTCGAGTTCCAGGCCTGGGGCGTGCCCGGAAAACGAGGCTAGGCGATTACCTGACCGAACAGCACGTCACGCTGGGTGAGCCGGGGCCGGACGGTCCCAAGAATGTATTCCGCGAAGTGCTCCGATGCCGCGTGGGCGTCGAATGCGGCGCGATCGGTGTACTGCTCGTACAGAATGAAAGAAGGCCCCTCGGCGGTGTGCACCACGTAGGCCAGGTTGCCGGGCTCCCTCACCGTGTGCTCACGCATCGTGAGCAGGGCCTCCTGGATGAGGCCGGCGTCCTCGTCCGTGCACCGGTAGTGGGCGATCACCGCATAGGGCACGAGATCCTCCATAGGTCGATCGTATTCGGCCCGGGAATTCCATCAGATTTCCGGGCCGTCCCGGCACGCGTGCGATGCAACCAATGCATGCCTCCGAGCCCATGGTTGTCCCCGATTAGGGTTCCTACTATTCGGCCTTGAATGCGCGAAACCGAGGAGCGGCGATGTTCGTACGAACGATGGAAACCCTGGCCGGAGGGGAGTGGACCGGAGCGGACACCTGGGTCGACGTGTTCGACCCGGTGGACGTGCGGCACCCGGTGGTCCGGGTTCCGGCGCTCACGGCCGCGCAGGTCACCGGCATCTACGACGCGGCCGAGCGCGGCTTCGCGGTCTGGCGGCGCACCCCGGCCCTGGAGCGCGCCAAGATCCTCGCGAAGGCCGCGTCGCTGCTGCGGGTGCGGGCCGCCGCGGTCGCCCTCGGCGTGACCAGCGAGAACGGCAAGACCCTCAAGGAGGCGCGCGGCGAGGTCGAGAAGGCCGCCGACTTCTTCGACTACTACTCGGGGCAGGCCCGGGAGGCGTACGGGTCGCTGGTGCACGACGTGCGCCCCGACACCCGTACGTCGTTCCACCGGGAGCCGATCGGCGTGGTCCTGGCGATCACGCCGTGGAACGACCCGCTGCTCACCCCGGCCCGCAAGCTCGCCCCGGCGCTCGCCTCGGGCAACGTCGTCGTGCTCAAGCCCGCGTCCGAGACCCCGACCAGTGGCCTCTACCTGGCCCGCGCGCTGCACGACGCGGGCCTGCCGGCCGGCGTGCTGAACGTGGTGACCGGCCGTACGCCGGAGATCTCCGACGCGTTGCTCGACGACCCGCGGATCGCGGCGGTGACCTTCACCGGCAGCAACGAGGTCGGCGAGACGCTGCGCGCCCGGATCGCCCCGCGCAACGTGCGCTTCCAGGCCGAGCTGGGCGGCAAGAACGCGTCGGTCGTGCTCGCCGGCGCCGACCTGGCCGCCGCCGCGACCGCCGTGGTGGCCGCCTCGTTCGGCCAGGCCGGCCAGCGCTGCACCGCCACCAGCCGGGTGCTGGTCGAGCAGGCCGTGCACGACGAGTTCCTCGCGGCGTTGCGCGAGAAGGTTGCCGCGCTGCGGCTCGGCCCGGGCCAGGAGGCCGAGACGGTGGTCGGCCCGCTGGTCAGCCGTGGGCATCAGGACAGCGTGCTCGGCGACATCGCCACCGCCGTCAAGCAGGGCGCCCGCGTGGAGGTGGGCGGCGACGCCCCGGCCGGCGACCTCGCGCACGGCTGCTACGTCAACCCGACGATCCTCGCGGACATCACCACCGAGATGGACATCTGGCGCCACGAGGTGTTCGGCCCGGTGATCGTCGTGCGCCCGGTGGGCGGGCTCGACGAGGCGATCGCCGCCGTCAACGACTCGAAGTACGGCCTGTCCGCGGCCGTGTTCAGCGACAGCCTCCAAGCCGCCTACCGGTTCGCCGAGGAGGTGGAATGCGGCCAGATCGCCGTCAACACCACCACCTCGGGCTGGGACGTGCACCATCCGTTCGGCGGCTTCCGCGACTCGGGGTCGGCGTTCAAGGAGCAGGGCGTCGAGGCGCTGCACTTCTACACCCGGGTCAAGACCGTCGCGATCCATTTCGGGCGGTGAGCGCTATGGCGGACGAGACCATCGGCATCGTCGGCGCCGGCATCGTGGGCCTGGCCATCGGCCGGGAGCTCATCAGACGCCGGCCGGGCGCGCGGGTCGTGGTGGTGGAGAAGGAGGACCGGGTCGCGGTACACCAGACCGGCCACAACTCGGGCGTCGTGCACGCCGGCATCTACTACAAGCCGGGCAGCCTCAAGGCGCTGCTGTGCACCCGCGGCGGCGCCATGCTCCGCGAGTACTGCGCCGAACGGCATCTTCCGTACGACGAGTGCGGCAAGCTGGTCGTGGCGGTGACGCCCGACGACGTCACCCGCCTCGACGCCCTGGCCGCCCGGGCGGGGGTCAATCTCGTGCCCGGGCTGCGCCGGGTGGGCCCCGAGGAGATCCGCGAGATCGAGCCGCACGGCGCCGGTCTCGCGGCGCTGTATTCGCCGAAGACCGCGATCACCGACTACGTGAAGATCGCCGAGTCGTTCGCCGAGGACATCGTGGCGGCCGGGGGAGAGGTGCGGTTCAACTTCCCGGTCACGGCGGTCAAGCAGGCCGCCGGTGGGCTGGCGGTGCGCTCGCCCGCCGGCGAGATCGTCGTGGACCAGCTCATCGTCTGCGCCGGCATCCAGTCAGATCTCGTCGCGGGTTTGGCGGGAGACAGTGCCGCCCCGCGGATCATCCCGTTCCGCGGGGAATACATGCGAGTAAATACTGATAAATCTGGCATAGTGCGCGGCCTTATCTACCCCGTTCCCGACCCGCGGTATCCGTTCCTCGGGGTGCATTACACGCGGCGGGTCGACGGAACGCTCGAAGTCGGGCCGAACGCGGTGCTGGCGACCGCCCGCGAGGGCTACCGGCTCAGCGACTTCTCCGTGAAGGACCTGTGGGGGATCGCGAGCTGGCCGGGCGCGTGGAAGATGGCCGGTCAGCACTGGAAGACCGGCATCAAGGAGATGTACGGGTCGGTGTCCAAACGGGCGTACATGAAGGCCGCCCGCCGCTACGTCCCGGAGATCGGCGTCCACGACGTCGTCCGCGCCGGCGCCGGCGTGCGCGCCCAGGCCCTCGACCGCGACGGCAGCCTCGTCGACGACTTCCGCATCCACCGGCTGGGCGCCGTCACCGCCGTACGCAATGCGCCCTCGCCCGCGGCCACCTCCAGCATGGCCATCGCCGAGCACGTGATGGACGTCATCGAGGGCAGGACGGCCGGCTAACCCCCACGTTTCGTGCAACAACCGCTTGCGCGCCACGGACTTAGCAACGCCCGTTCGCATCTCTAGCGTCAAAGTCCACCCCGGCACGCAGGCCGGCAGAGGAAGGAAGAGCCCATGTTCGTCGTCGACTCCCAGGTGCACATCTGGAAGGAGGAGACCCCGGACCGCCCGTGGGTCCCCGGCGCCCGCGAGCGCATCCGGCTCAACGGCCACCGGGAAGACCCGTTCAGCTACGAGGAGTGCCTCGCGCTGATGGACGAGGCCGGCGTCAACCGGGCTCTCATCCTCCCGCCGTCCTGGGAGGGCGACCGCATCGACTACGCGCTCGAGGCGTGCGAGGCGCACCCGGAGCGGTTCGGGATCATGGCGCGAATCCCGCAGAACAAGCCCGAAGAGGGCAAGGCCATGCTCCGGGACTTCGCCCAGAACCCGTACGTGAAGGGCACGCGCCTCACCTTCCACCGGCCCATCGACCGCAACTGGATGATCGACGGCACCAACGACTGGTACTGGCCGATCGCCGAGGAGCTGAGCATCCCGACGATGGTGCACGCCCCGATCTGGAAGGCCGAACTGGGCCAGATCGCGGCCCGCCACCCCGGGCTGAAGATCATCATCGATCACATGGGAATCATGGCCCGCTGCGTGGACGACGCGATCGGCTATTGGGTGCAGGAGACCGCCGACCTGCACCAGCACCCGAACATCTACGTGAAGGTCTCGGCCATCCCCGGCTACTCGACCCAGCCGTTCCCGAACCTCAACATCGAGAAGTACGTCCGCGAGATGGTCGACAAGATGGGCCCGCAGCGCTGCTTCTGGGGCACCGACATCACCCGGCTGCTCGGCCACGGCCTCAGCTACGTCGAGACCATCGAGCAGTTCACCAAGCACTTCGACTTCACGCCGGAGGAGCTCGAGTGGATCATGGGCCGGGGCATCTCGGAGTGCCTCGACTGGCCGATCACCGCGCAGGACTCGGCCAGATGACTGGCACGACCGACGGCGGCGACGCCGTCATCAGCGCCTTCATGGCGGCGGGCGCGGACTACATCTTCTCCTCGCCGGGCTCCGAGTGGGCCCCGGTGTGGGAGTCGATCGCCCGCCGCCACCGCGACGGCGTGCCCTGCCCGCACTACCTCGACCTCACCCACGAGACGGTCGCGGTCGGTATGGCCACCGGGTACGGCCTCGTGACCCGCCGCGGCCAGGGCGTGCTGCTGCACGCCGGGCCCGGCCTGCTGCAAGGGTCGGTCGCGATCCACGGCGCGTTGCTGGCCGGCGTGCCGATGGTGGTGGCCTCCTCCGAGTCGACCACCTACGGCGACGGGCCCGGCCCCGACCCGGGCGGCCAGTGGTACCGCAACCTGTCGGTGGTCGGCGGCCCGCACGTGATGGCGGCGCCGTTCACTAAGTGGAGCAGCCAGGCCGCCAGCGTGCACACGCTGCCGGCCATGGTGACCCGGGCGGCCGAGCTCGCGGCGCACGCCCCCGCCGGGCCGGTCTATCTCAACGTCCCGCTCGAGGTGCTGCTCGAGCCGTGGGAAGAGACGCCGATCCACCGGGTCGTGCCGCAGGGCACGACGGTGAGCTCGCCCGCCGAGGTCACGGCCGTCGCCGGCCTGATCAAGGCCGCGGCGAACCCGGTGATCGTCACCGAGACGACCGGCCGGGAGGAGGGCGGTCTCGATGCCCTCGTCGCGTTCGCCTCCGCCTACCGCGTTCCGGTGGTCGAGCCGAACTCGGCGGTGTGCGCGAACTTCCCCCGCGACCACGAGCTGCACGCCGGCGGCGACCTGGAGCCGTGGGTGGACACGGCCGACCTGATCATCCTGGTCGACTGCCGGGCGCCGTTCTACCCGCCGAGCCGCCGGCCCGCGCGCGCGAAGATCGTCGTGATCGACGACGTCCCGCAGCGGCCACACATCGTTTACCAGGTGCTTCGCGCCGACGCGTACCTGTCTGGGGGTGTCGCCGCGACCTTGCGTGACCTGGCCGCCCAGGCCGGCCCCGCGCCCAGCCGCACCTGGGAGAGCGCCGAGCCGGAATCCGTGCGCAAGGCCGAGGAGAAAGCGACCGGACTCGACCCGGTCACCGTCACGGCCACCCTGCGGGAGCTGATCGGCGAGGACTCGATCGTGGTGGACGAGACCATCACGCACAGCCGCGTCGTCCAGCGCCACCTGCGCCGCACCACCCCGGACAGCTACTTCTACGTCCAGGGCGGGCTCGGGCAGGGCATCGGGGTCGCGCTCGGGGTCAAGCTGGCCGCCCCCGGCAGGACCGTGGTGCTCACCATCGGCGACGGCGCGTTCCTCTACAACCCGGTCATCCCGTCGCTCGAAGCGGCCAAGGCCAACGGGCTGCCGCTGCTGATCCTGGTCTACAACAACCACGAGTACCGCTCGATGAAGATGAACCACCTGCGCTTCTACCCGCAGGGGGCGGCCGTCGAGACCGGCGAGTTCCTCGGCAACGACCTGAGCGACCAGCCCTCGCTCGCCGCCTTCGCCGAGCCCTTCGGCATGCACGGCGAGACGGTCTCGACCGGCGGCGAGCTGCGGCCGGCCCTCGAGCGGGCCCTCAAATCCGTGCGCAACGGCACCACAGCGATCGTCAACGTCCGCGTCTCGCGTTAGTCCTTGGGGAGCTGCTCCATGCCCGTCGTGATCCCGGCCGCCGAACTGGGCGAATTCGTCGACGCCCTGCTGGGCGCGAAAGTCCCGAACCCCGGCCACGCGCGGACCATCCGCGACGTGCTGCTGTGGGCCAGCCTGCGCGGCGTCGACTCGCACGGCGTCGCCCGGGTACCGCGCTACTTGGAGCTGCTCGATTCGGGCGAGGCCAACGCCACGCCCGAGATGAGCTTCGCCGGCGGCCCGTCGGGCGTGACCGTTCTGGACGCCGACCGCGCGCCCGGGCCGGTGGCGCTGACAGCGGCGGCCGACGAGGCGGTGCGCCGGGCCCGCGCGGTCGGCATCGGCGCGGTCGGCGTGCGCCGCACGGTCCACACCGGCGCGGTCGGCTACTACACGTCCCGGATCGCTTCGCAGGGGCTGGTCGGGATCGCCTTCGTCGCCGGCATGCCGAACATGAGCTACCCAGGAGTCACCGGCGCAGCGGTCGCGACCAGCCCGCTGTCGATCGCCGTCCCCACGGCCGGGTCCAACCCCGTGCTGCTGGACATGGCGACCGCGAGCATCGCGCTGGGCAAGATCGCCCAGTACCGCAACGCCGGCCGGACGCTGCCCGAGGGCGTGGCGGCGACCGCGGACGGCACGCCGACCACCGACCCGGCGCTGGCCAAGATGCCGCTGCCGCTGGGCGGGGCCAAGGGCGCCGGCATGTCGCTGGTCTTCGAGCTGATCACCAGCGTGCTCGTCGGCGCGCCGATCGTGTCGTCGTTCCACTCGGACGACCCGCAGGGGCGGGTGCATCGGCAGAACGCGCTGATCCTCGCCCTGGACCCGGCGGCGTTCGGCGACCCGGCCGCGTTCACCGAGCACGTGTCGCAGACGCTCACGGCGCTGCAAGGACTGCCGGCCACGGGGGAGATCCGCTATCCGGGGCAGAACAGCGCCGCGATCGCCGGGAGGCGGGCCGCCGAGGGCATCCCGGTCGGGCCCAAGGTCTGGGGCGAGCTCGAGGTGGCGGCCGGGAAGCTCGGCGTCACGCCGCCCACACCGGCCTGACCCACGGCTTGTCGCGCGCCATCGTCTGAATCGGGTGATGCGCCCCGGGAGTCATCCCGCACGGGTGAGGCGCGCGAACACGCGGCCTCCGAATACTCAGACCATGACCGCAGCAGGTTCGTCCGAGCCGGGCATCCAGGCCGGCCCGACCAGCGAGTTCACCCTCTTCTTCCACGTCCGTCCGGGACACGGGCCGGCGCTGCGCGAGGCGCTGCGCGCGCTGCAGGAGTCGCCCGGCTACCGGCCCGGCGACTACGAGCTGCCGATCGCGGTCATCCATGAGGCGCGGTTCGTGCCGTTCGATGACGACACCCGGCTGCTATTCGCGACCAGCTTCGACGGGCCGTGGGACTCGTACATGGACGACTTCGCCTCGAAGCCGCTCAAGTTGTTCGACGCGATCTTCCGGCACGTCGAGGGGTATGAAGGCCTGCCCGACCTGGAGTCGGTCAAGAAGTTCGTGCTCAGCGCCCAGGTGAGCGCCGGCGGCTACGCCCGCAACTACGGCGGCACGGTCAAGCAGATCCGCAAGGCCGAGCGGGTCAACCGGGCGTTCCAGCAGGTGCTCGACGATCCGGCCGCGGCCGAGCTGCTCGAGGCGCCCGCGCTGGCGCCGCTGCTCGCCGAGGCCGCCGACTGAGATGTCCGATCACATCTCGGGACCGCGGGCTCTGGCCGAGCCCATCGCCGACATCACCGACGTGTACGCGTTCCCGAGTCCCGAAACCCCGGGGCACCTGGTCCTCGTGCTCAACACCCTGCCGTTCGCCCCGCCCGACGCCCGGCACAGCGACGGCCTGATCTACCGGTTCCGGCTCCGCCCGCTGACGCCGGAGTCCGTGCTGTCCGGCTCGGGCGACCGGGAACACGTCATCGACTGCGTGTTCGACGACCGGGGCGTCCCCGCCGTCACGGGCGAAGGCGACGGCGTACGCGTCTTCGCAGGCCCCCGCTGGGACCCGTTCTTCCTCGACGCCCCCGCGGCCCTCAAGACGGTCGCGAGCGGGCAGCTGGCGTTCACCGACCCCGCGTCGATCTACCTCGACGGCAAGAACGTGCTGAGCATCGTCGCCGAGGTGGACTGCGCGCGGGTGTTCGGCGGCCACGGCCTGTTCGGGGTCGTCGCCGAGACCCTGACCCGCGGCCGGCTCAACGTCCGGATCGAGCGCACCGGCCGGCCCGAGGTCAAGAACCTGCTGCTCGGACCGAAGCAGTTCGACCCGGTGAACCGCGACCTCGAGATCCGCGACCTCTACAACATGGAGGACGCCTACCACCTCGGCGACGGCTACCTCGGGGCCTACCGGGCGCGGCTCAACGCCAACCTCGCCTTCTGGGACCGCCTGGACGGCAAGGTCGACTGGCCCGTGGACGGCGCCGGGGACCACCCGCTGACCCGCCTCGTCCTCGCCGACCGGCTCGTGGTCGACACGCGCCGGCCGTACCGGGAAAGCGGGTCGTTCCTGGAGATCGAGCGGGCCGCGCTGGCCGGCGAGGAGCACCGCACCTGCGGCGGGCGGGCGCTCAACGACGACGCGATGGACACCCTGTTCACGTTCCTCGTCAACGCCGGACACGGCCCGGTGATCCGCGACGGCGTCGACCGGTGCACCCGGCCGGCCTCGCGAGTGTTCCCGTACCTCGCGGACCCGAATCCCGAGCCTCCGCAGCCGCCCGCACACCTCTAGGGACGACATGACCCTCGACCTCGACGACATCCAGGCCGGCGCCCTGCACGAGCGGCCCTCGCCGTACGTCGGCACGTACGTGTTGCTGCACGTCAGTGACCGGCAGGACGGCCGCGACCTCCTGCGGCGGCTGATCCCGCTGCTCTCGCCCGCCCGTGCGGTCGTCGGCCGCACGCCCCCGGCCTGGCTGACCGTGGCCCTGACCTACCACGGACTGAGGGCGCTCGGCGTGCCGGAGGAGTCGCTGGAGAGCTTCGCCCCCGAGTTCCGGCAGGGCATGGCCGCCCGCGCCGAGCAGCTCGGCGATGTCGGCGAGAGCGGCCCCGAACACTGGGAGGCGCCGCTGGGCAGCCCGGACGTCCACATCGCGCTCGCCACCCTCGCGCCCGACCGGGACGCCCTCGACGATGCGGTGGCGCGGGCGCGCGCGGCTCAGGAGGAGTTCCCCGGCGTCGAGGTGATCTGGCGGCAGGACTGCTATCAGCTGCCGACCGGCCGCACGTCGTTCGGCTTCAAGGACGGGATCGGCCAGCCGTCGGTCGAGGGCCTCGCCGAGCGGCCGGGCGAGTCGCCGATCAAGGCCGGCGAGTTCGTCCTCGGCTACCCGGACGAGACCGGGAGCACGGCGCCGATGCCGGTTCCCGACGTGCTCGGCCGCAACGGCACCTACGTGGTCTTCCGCAAGCTGCACACCCGGGTCGCGGCCTACCGGCGCTACCTGCGCGAGCGTGCCGCCGACCGCCGGGAGGAGGAGCTGCTCGGCGCGAAGATGGTCGGCCGCTGGCAGAGCGGGGCGCCGCTCGCGCTCACGCCCGACAAGGACGATCCCGAGCTCGGCGCCGATCCCCGGCGCAACAACGATTTCGCGTACGGCGATGACGTGCGTGGCCTCAAATGCCCGGCCGGCGCGCACGCCCGGCGGGCGAACCCCCGCGACGCCCTGGACCACGAGGGGGCCGTCGACGTGCGGTTGCACCGCATGATCCGCCGCGGCACCAGCTACGGCCCGATGCTGCCGGACGGCGTGCTCGAGGACGACGGCGCCGACCGGGGCATCATCTTCGTCTTCGCGGGCGCCCACCCCCGCCGGCAGTTCGAGTTCGTGAAGACCCAGTGGATCAACGACGGGATCTTCATCGGGGCGCCGCAGGAGAGCGACCCGCTCGTCGGTCCGCACGACGGCGCCGGGATCTTCACCATCCCGCGCCGGCCGATCCGCCGCCGGCTGCGCGACCTGCCGCCGTTCGTGGTGACCCGCGGCGGCGAGTACTGCTTCGCGCCGAGCCTCAGCGGTTTGCGCTGGCTGGCCGGCCTCACGACGTGACCGGGAGACCTGATGACCGAACGCTGGAAGCCCCTCGACTTCGGACCGCCCGCTCCCGACGACGCCGACCCCGGTCAGTCGGTGCTGCTCGAGTACGCCGCCGGCGGCGCCGTCGCCGTCATCACCCTGAACCGTCCGCCGGCCGACAACGCGATCACCACCGCGATGGGCGCCCGGCTCACCGAGGTCCTCGAGACGATCGCCGTCGAGCCGTCGGTGCGGGTCGCGATCGTCACCGGCGCCGGCCGGCGGGCCTTCTCGGTCGGCAGCGACCTGCGGCAGCGCAAGAGCATGACCAAGCAGCAATGGCTGCGCCAGCGACAGGACTTCGACCGCACGCTCTACACGCTCCGCCAGCTGCGCAAGCCGATCTTCGCGGCGGTCAACGGCATCGCGTACGGCGGCGGCTCCGAGATCGCCCAGAGCACCGACTTCATCATCGCGTCCGAGAACGCCACCTTCGGCCAGCCGGAGGCGATGATCGGGCTGTCGGCCGGGGGCGGCTCGCCGGTGTTCCTGCCCCGGGCGCTGCCGCCCGGCAAGGCGCTGCAGATGCTCATGACCGGCGACCCGATCACCGCCCGGGAGGCCTACCGGCTGGGCATGGTCAACGAGATCCACCCGCCGGACGACCTCATGCCGGCCGCCCACCGCATCGCCGCCAAGATCGCGAGCAACTCGCCGACGGCCGTGCAGGCGGTCAAGCGGGCCGTCCGCATGGGCGACGGGCAGCCGATCGAGCAGGCCATCTCGATCATGATGGAGGCGCACTGGCGCTCCGCCGTCCACCCGGACCGCGTCGAAGGGATCGGCGCCTTCAACGACGACCGCGACCCGACCTTCCAGGACGCCGACTACTGAGGACTTGGAGCGCCCCCGATGACTCTCACCGATGCGATCGCCCGTAATCGTGCCGCCCTCACGATGATCAAGGAAGAGCCGTTCAACGCGGAGGCGCCCCATGATGGCCTGCGGGACGCCGTCACGCCGACCGAGCTGCACTACGTCCGCAGCAACTTCGCCCTGCCCGACCACGACGGCACCCTCCAGGTCGGCGGCGCGGTCGGCAACCCGCTCACGCTCACCGTCGACGACCTGCGCTCCCTGCCGGCCGTGGAGCACGCCGTCACCCTCGAATGCGCGGGCAACGGCCGCCTCGACATAAGACCGCTGCCCACCGGCGAGCCGTGGGGCGGGTACGCCGTCTCCACCGCCCGATGGCGGGGCGCCCGGCTCGCCGACGTGCTGCGCCGGGCCCAGCCCGGGGCGGACGGCGTCGAGCTGCGCTGCGAGGGCGCCGACAGCGGCAAGTACCACCTCACCTCGGTCCTCGAACCGGCCGACGCCGATCTGACGTTCGTCCGCTCGCTGCCGCTGGCTCACGCGGCCGACCCGGCGGCCGAGATCCTGATCGCGTACGAGATGAACGGCGAGCCCCTCGTGCCCGACCACGGCGCACCCTTCCGCCTGGTCGTCCCGCACTGGTACGCGGTGGCGTCGGTGAAGTGGCTCAAGCGGATCGACGTGATCACGTCGCCGTTCGCGGGGGAGTTCCAGACCGGCCACTACATCTATCAATGGCCGGACCGGCCGTTCGAGCCGGTGACGCTCATGCGGGTGCGGGCCCGGATCATCGACCCGGCGCCGGGGACCACGATCCCCGCGGGCAGGTACACGATCCGCGGCAAGGCGTGGTCCGGATCCGGGCCGATCGTCGAGGTGGGCCTGAGCTTCACCGGGGACAGCGAATGGAGCCCGGTGAACGTCGAGCCGGCGGGCCCGTACCAGTGGCAGGAGTGGAGCTACGAGTGGGAGGCGACGCCCGGCCGGCACAGCCTGCGGGCGCGCGCCCGGGACGCTTCGGGCGACATCCAGCCCGAGGTGCCGCCGTGGAACCGGCTCGGCTACGGGAACAACGCGGTCGAGCTGTCGTACGTGGAAGTGCGCTAGGACGCCGCCGCGGGCCGGATCGTCCGATGGTCGGGCATGTCGAGGGCCGCCCGGAGAACCACCGGTGAACGCAAACTTTTTTCACCTTTGAGTTTTACCAGAACGGTTCTATTGACGATCGTCGAAACCTACTGTCCGGTACATGTCCCGGATCACGGCCGCTCTGGCCGTCGTCGTCACCCTGTCCGCGGTGCTGATGACTCCGCAGCCCGCCCTCGCCGCGAGCGGCGCCTTCACCGCCCTCACCTACAACGTCGCCGGCCTCCCCGAGGGGCTGTCCAGCGCGCCGACCTCGCGCGGCACGGCGACCACCGCGATCGGCGGGCGGCTCGCGCCGTTCGACCTCGTGCACGTGCAGGAAGATTTCAACTACCACGCCAGCCTGTACGCAGCCGACACCCACCCGTACCGGACGCCGACCAGCGGCGGCGCCGGCATCGGCAGCGGGCTCAACACGCTGAGCGACTACGCGTACGACACCGACGACTTCGAGCGGGTGCGGTGGAACTCGTGCCAGCTCGACTCGGGTGACTGCCTGACCCCCAAGGGCTTCACCTTCATGCGGGAGCGGCTCGCCGAGGGCGTCTACGTCGACCTCTACAACATCCACACCAACGCTGGCACGAGCAGCGGCGACCTGACGTCCCGCGCCGACAACCTCAACCAGCTGACCGCGTTCATCGCCTCCCATTCCCCGGGCAACGCCGTGATCGTCATGGGCGATGCGAACGCCCGCTACACGCGTACGGGAGACACCATCGCCTCCTTCGCCCAGCGCAACGGCCTCACCGACGCCTGGGTGCAGCTCGAGCGCGGCGGCGTCGCGCCGCCGATCGGCAGCGACGCGCTGGTCTGCGACGAGAGCGCCGTCACCGACACCTGCGAGGTCGTCGACAAGGTTCTCTACCGCGGCAGCCGCTTCGTCACGCTCACCGCCACCGGCTACCACAACGAGCACGCCGGTTTCCTCGAGACGTCCTCCGGCCTGATGCTCAGCGACCACGACCCGATCAGCGTGAAGTTCTCCTGGTCGGCGAGCGCGGCCTACCAGCTGAGCGAGCAGTTCGGCGGCCCGCACGGCGCCTATTACACCGACATCGACGCCGTGCCCGCGGCCGCTCGGGCCGGCGCGATCAGCCTGCGCGCCGGCAGCCGCGTCGACCAGGTGAGCCTCACCCTCACCACCGGCGCGGTGCTCGCGCACGGCGGGACCGGCGGCACGGCGAAGTCGCTCGCTCTCGGCAGCGGCGAGTACGTGACCTCGGTGAAGCTCTGCCGCGGCAAGTACGGCGACACCACCCGCATCTTCTACGCCCAGTTCACCACCAGCACCGGCAACACCCTCTCCGGCGGCACGACCACCTCGGACTGCGTCACCCGCACGGCGCCCAGCGGCTGGCAGATCGCCGGCTTTCACGGCCGCGCCGGCGACGAGGTCGACAAGTTGGGGTTGATCTACACGAAGCGCTGAGGGGCTCAACATTGGCAAGAACCGGCCGAACGGACGGATGTGAGCGTCGGCTACCTGGACCGGCCGGCCGAGAGTGACGCGCTGTTCCGGTCGCTGTTCGACACCTCGCCGATCGGCATGGCCGTGTTCGACCCGGACGGCATCGTCGTCCGGGTCAACGCGGCCGCGTTGATGCTGCTCGGCTACCCCGCGCCGGAGCTCGAGGGCCGGTCGCTGGCCTCGCTGGTGAACCCCGGCGATCACGGCGCGCTGGCCGGCGCCGGGCAGCGAGAGCTGCGGCTGCTGCGCAAGGACGGGCTGGAGGTGGCCTGCCTGGTCGGGGTGACCTCGCTCGGCGACGATCACCGGCTCGCCCAGATCGTCGACCGGTCCGGCGCGGTCGCCGTCGAGCGGGCGTTGCGCCGCAGCGAGGAGCAGTTCCGCGCGGCCTTCGACGCGAGCCCGATCGCGTCGGCCATCGCGGGCGAGGACGCCCGGCTCAAGCGGGTGAACCCGGCCTTCGAGGCGCTGATGGGACGGTCCGCCGACGACCTGATCGGCCGCCACTTCGCCGAGCTCACGCACCCCGACGACCGGTCCGCGAGCGAGCGGGAGGGCCAGGTGGTTGCCGCGGATCCCGCGGCGGCGTCGGGGTTCGACAAGCGTTACGTACGCCCGGACGGCACGGTCGTGCGGGCTCGCGTCGGCCTCACCACCATTCCCGGCCCGGACGGCACCCGCGACCGGTTCGTGCAGTGCGAAGACATCACCGCGCGCGAGCTCGCCGAGGAACAGGCCGCCCGCGAGGCGCAGCGCCTGCGCGTGACGATCGCGGTGCAGCGCGAGGTCATCGCCGCCGCCCGCGACCAGGACGTCGTCCTGCGGCTGATGGCCGACCGGGCGCTGCAGGTGCTCCCGGCCGGCGACGCGGCGAATGTGCAGCTGCTCGACTCCGGCGGCGGCATGCTCCGGACGGTCGCCGGCACCGGCGCGCTCGCCGATCGCAGCATCCCGCCCAAGCCGTTCGAGGGGTCGCTGGCCGGGCTGGCGATGACGACCGGCGCGGCCGTGCGCTGCGACGACACATGGCACGACCCGCGCGCCAACCACGACTTCAGCAAGGCGATCGGGGTCCGCTCGCTGGTCATGGCGCCGCTGCGCACCCCGGACGGCCCGGCCGGCGTGATCGTCGTGGCCTCCCGGTGCCCGGGCGCCTTCGGCGACGCCGACGAACAGCAGCTCACCCTGCTGGCCGACGCCCTGGCCGGCGCGCTGCGGCACGCCGCCGACGCCGCGCACAAGCAGGACCTGCTGCGGCAGGCCACCGACGCGGTGCACGCGCTCGAGCAGGAGCGCGCCGCCGAGCGATCCGCCCGCGCCGACCTGGCCCGCAGCGAGGAGCAGTTCCGCACAGCGTTCGACGGCTGCCCGATCGGCCTGCTCATCGCCGACGAGCACGGCCGGTTCCAGCGCGCCAACCCGGCCGCGGCCACGCTCACCGGCCGTACCCGTCAGGAGCTGGCCGGTCTCACCCACCGCGACATCACCGACCCGGCCGACATCGAGGCCACCGCGCGGGCCCGGCTCGCGCTGCTGCGCGGCGCCGGCGAGGTCACCTACGACAACCGCCTGGTGCGGCCGGACGGCTTCATCGCCTGGACCCGGGTCACCCTCTCGCTGATCCCCGGACCGGCCGGCCGGCGCTGGCGGCTCGTGCAGCTGCAGGACATCACCGCCGAGCGGGCCGCGGCCGCGGCCCGCGATCGCGAGTTGAGCCGGCTGCGAGCCACCCTCGCCGTGCAGCGCGAGGTCACCGCCGCGGCCGGGGTGCGCGACGACGCGCTGCGCGTGGTCGCCGACCGGGCCGTGGACCTCTTCGACGCGGCCGACGGGTCCGCGCTCGAGCTGGTGGACGGCGACGTCCTCTACTACCAGGCCACCGCGGGCACGCTCGCCCCCGCGGCCGGCACCCGCATCAAGATCGCCGGCTCGCTGAGCGGCCGGGTGCTCGTCACCGACGCGCCCGCGCACTGCGCCGACACCGCCGACGACCCGCGGGTCAACCGGGAGGCCTGCGAGCGCCTCGGCATCGGCTCGATGCTGATCGCCCCGCTGCACGCCGAGAACCGGGTCATCGGCTGCCTCAAGATCTCGGCGTCCCGGTCGCACGTCTTCGACGACACCGACGAGCAGCAGCTGGCGTTGCTCGCCGACAGCCTCTCGTCGGCGCTGCGGCACGCCGACGACGCCGAGCGCAACGCCGAGCTGCTCGCCGAGCGCACCCGGGCGCTGGCGGCGCTCGAGGCCAGCGAGACCCGGTTCCGGCTGACCTTCGAGAACTCGCCGCTGGGCCTGACCCTGATCAGCATGTCGTCCACCGACCGGGGACGATATCTGCAGGTCAACCCCGCGATGACGGCGATCACCGGCTACGACGCCGGGGAGCTGACGCGGATGACGTACAAGGATCTGATCGTCGCCGAGGACGTACCGAGCGACGAGACCGTGCGCGCGGCGGTCGCCACCGGTCTGGGGTCCTACCGGACCGAGCTGCGCTACCGCCACAAGGACGGGCACGCGGTGTGGGTGTCGCTGTGCGGGGCGCCGGTGCGCGACGGGCACGGCAATCCGCTCTA
Source organism: Actinoplanes sp. NPDC051513 (assembly GCF_044454685.1). Taxonomy (NCBI): domain Bacteria; kingdom Bacillati; phylum Actinomycetota; class Actinomycetes; order Micromonosporales; family Micromonosporaceae; genus Actinoplanes; species Actinoplanes sp. NPDC051513. The sequence goes on along the minus strand of NZ_JBITDW010000036.1, from coordinate 50,224 downwards.
CCTGGTCAGCCAGGTCGAGGACATCACCGAGAAGCGGGCCGCCGACGCCGAGCTGCGCCGGCACGCCCGGCTGCTCGCGCTCATCCCGGCCGCGGTGATCGTGCGCGACCCGGACGGGACGATCCGCTGGTGGAACGCCGGAGCCGAGGCCCTGTACGGCTGGTCGCAGCGCGCGGTGGCCGGCAAGAACGTGCACCGCCTGCTCACCACCTCCTTCCCGGCGGGCGGGCGGGAGGCCGACGTGCGGCACAGCCTCGAGCACGACGGGCACTGGGCCGGGCAGATCGAGCACCGCACCGCCGACGGCCGCACGGTCACCGTGCTCAGCCGCCAGGTGCTGCACCGCCCGGGGGCCGGCGCCGACCCGCAGGTTCTCGAGATCAACACGGACGTGACCGCGGCCCGCGCCGCCGAGAAGGCCCTGGCCGAGAGCGAGCAGCGGTTCCGGGCCCAGTTCGCGAACTCGGCCGCCGGGCAGATCATCCGCAGCCTCGACGGCTCGCACGTGCAGGTCAACCCGGCGTACGCGCGGATGCTCGGCTACACGCCGGAGGAGCTGGCCGCGATCCCGGACGAGGTGCTCGTACACCCCGAGGACCTCGTGGCCGCGCGGCGCCAGATCGCGGGACTCTACGCCGGGGACGAGGGCGCCTGCACGCACGAGGGACGGCTGCGCCACCGGGACGGGCACTGGGTCGATGTGGCGGCGACGATCTCCCTCGTACGCGATGAGGCCGGAAGCCCGAAGAACCTGATCGGCGTCGTCACCGACATCTCGGGCCGCAGGGCCGCCGAGAACGCCCGTGATCAGGCCGCCGCCGCGCTCGCGGAGCGCAACAAGGAGCTGGAGGCGGCGAACCGGCTCAAGCTCGACCTGATCGGCATGCTCGGCCACGAGATCGGCAACCCGCTGTCGTCGATTCGCGGCTACGCGGAGATCCTGGCCGAAGGCCTGGAGGGCCCACAGCGGGACCGGGCGGTCGGCACGATCGGGCGGCAGGCGGCACGGCTCGACGAGATCGTGCGCGAGGTGCTCTCCATGGTCAGCCTCGACGCGGGCACGATCACGGCGTCCCGGCAGGAGTTGTGGCTGCGGACGGAGGTGACGCGCGCGCTGGCGGCGATGGATCTCGACCATCTGCCGGTGGCCGGACCGGACGTGCGGGTGCTCTTCAACGCCGGGCACCTCCAGCAGATCATGGTGAACCTGCTGTCCAACGCCGCGAAATACGGCTGCGGCGCCACCGCGATCAAAATCACCGGCACGCGTACGGGCGCCGCGCACGTCACCGTCGAGGACAACGGCCCCGGCGTGCCCGGCGAGTTCCAGCCCCGCCTGTTCGAGCGGATGGCCCGCGCCGACCGGGACGCCGCGGGCGTGCGCGGGACGGGACTGGGCCTCTACATCGTGCGGGGCCTGGCCCAGGCGAACCACGGCGACATCCACCACGAGCCCAACCCCGCCGGGGGCTCGCGTTTCGTCCTCACGCTCGAGGCCTGCGGCTTGACGCACCTTCCCCGGTAGTCCCGCCGGCTTCAGCCCACCTGCTGCTGGAACACCGCCGGGGAGTACCGCCCGGCGCCGCGTTCGGCCTGCTCGCCGGGGGCTTTCCGGCCGAACGCCAGCAACGCCAGGCAGGCCGCCGCGCCGACCGCCGGCCAGTTCGCCGACTCCGCCAGCAGCGCCGCGTAGGCGATCGCCGCCGCGAGGACCCACCGGCGGGCCGTCGCCAGCAACAGCAGCGAGGCCACCGCCACCGGATACCAGTAGTAGGGGTGCTCCACCGGATCGGTGCCGACGCGCAGCAGCCCGGCGGCGAGCGGCACGGCGGCGAACGCGGATTCACTTCTCCGGAGCCGCCACGCGATCGCGGCCACGCCCAGCGCCACCACCGCCGCCTGCACCGGGCGCAGCCACCAGGTGAACTCGGTGATGCCCAGCAGCGAGGCGAGGGTTCGGCCGCCGACGGTCCAGGTGATCCGGAACATCGCGAAGTGCCCGGTCAGGGCGAACGGCACATAACATGCCACGCCGCCGGCCACGGCGATCACGCCGGTCCGCACCGCGCGCGCCGGCCGGGCGGCGGCCAGCAGGCAGGGGACGGCGAGGATGCCCCACGGGGCGAGCGCGATGCCGAGGGCGAGCAGGCCCGCTGCCGCGAGGTCACGGCCGCGGCGTTGCAGAACGATCGCGTACGCCCACAGCACCGGCGTCAGGATCTCGGCGGGGTGGCCGTTCCACGGCATGGGCGCGCAGACCCAGAGCAGAGCGAGCAGACCCGCCACCGCTTCGCGCCGGACATCCGCGACCGGGCGGGACAATCGGGCGCAGAGCCACATCGCGCCGGCCACGAACGCGGCGTCCCACAGCGCGACGATCGGCGGCCAGGGCGTGCCGTCCGGGGCCGCGCCGATCATCAGCAGCCGGCTGATCAGCAACTGCGCCGGGCCGGCCTGGTTCCACGCGCTCGCGTAGACCTCGCCGAGCCGTCCCTGCAGCAGCAGGTCGCCGGCCGCCGCGAAGTCCACGAGGTCGGGCGGCAGCGTCATCGTCAGCAGGCCGAGCATGGCCGCCAGCACCGCCGCGATCGCGCGCCGATACCGGATCAGCACGCTCACGCGGCCGCCGGCGCCTGCGGCGCCACGGCTGGCGCCTGCGCCACGGCTGGCGCCTGCGCCACGGCTGGCGCCTGCGCCACGGCTGGCGCCTGCGCCACGGCTGGCGCCTGCGCCACGGCTGGCGCCTGCGACTGCGGCGCCAAGGCCGGCTTCCTGGCGACGGCCGGCGCGAACAGCAGCGCCCCGAGCAGGAGCAGCTCGGCCGTGACCAGCCAGCTCTGGCCGTCGGTGCGCGGCCCGAGGATCAGGTCCTGGTAGCCCTGCGGCGCCGCGAGCAGGACCAGCCCCGGCAGGAACCAGCGCACCGGAACTCCCTCCACCGCCAGGTACAGCAGCACCACCGCGTAGCCGGTGAGAAGGAAGTGCACCTCGGAGATCCCGCCGGCCAGGAACGTGGCGAACAACAGCGCCGCTCCCAGCCGTACGGGAGAGGGCTTCTGCCGGGCGACGACCGCGACCACCGCGGCCAGAGCGACCACCGACGCCGCCACGCCGAGCAGGTGGGGCGCGTTCTGCCCCTCGGCCCAGCCACGCAGCGACAGGTTGTTGATCGCGTTGGCGCCGTGCAGGTTCGTGCCGGTCAAGCAGTAGCGGAACACACTCACGAAGGTGTCGCCGCCGGGCATCAGGCCCATCGCGAACAGCAGCAGGCCGCCGGCCGGCACCATCGTGTTGAGCAGCGGCAACCATTGGCGGCTCAGCAGCGGCACCAGCACCAGCGGGGCGAGCATCGGCTTGACCAGCAAAGACGCCGCCAGCAGCGCGCAGCCGAGGGTCCAGCGGCCGCGCCGGAACGCCAGCAGGACGCCCACCGCCACGGGCACGAGCAGCTCGCTGAGGTTGCCCAGGAAGGACGACCGGTAGGCGATCACCCCGCCGAGCAGGCCCATCACCGCGACGCCGAAGACCGCCGGCCGGTGCCGGGGCGCCTCCCGCGCGATCAGCCAGGCCGCGAACAGCAGCGCGGCCGTGCCGAGCAGCACCCACGCGGCGAACCCGAGGCTCGGCGAGCCGAGCGCGGTGGGCAGCAGCAGGAGCGCCGCGGTCGGCGGATAGACGAACAGCGGGTCGGAGTAGATCGACCGGCCGTCGAGCAGCGCCTCGGCGGCGTGGCGCAGCGGCAGGTAGTCGATGCCGAGCGCGACCCCGCCGCCGAGCACGTCGTCGAGGCCGATCCCGGCGAAGATCCCGGCCACGGCCACGATGAACAGCCCGCCGACCCACGGCGGCACCCGACGAAGACGCTCCACGCCCGCAGCATCGGTTGCCGCGCGCCCGCCATGAGGCTTGCGAGTCGCCGGCCCGCGACGGCGCGTAGGCCCGGACGTCGGCGGACGGGGTCGCGGGCAGCGACCTCAGGCGACGCGGGCGAAGACGACCACGTTCGCGGGGTGTGCGCCGCCGCTGGTCACCAAGGTCAGCACCGGGTAGTCGCGCGGCCCGAAGACCCGCTCGTTGGGGAAGGCCTTCTTCGGGTGGAGCCCGACCCCGATGACCACGAACCGCACCTCGCTCCCGTCGGCCCGCCGTACCTGGATCTCGTCGCCCGGCCGCAGCAGCCGCAGCCGGTGGAAGACCGCCGGCCCGTGCTCGGCCGAGTCGACCCGCCCGGCGATCACCGACGACCCGTTCTCGCCGGGCGTGGGCGACCCCCGGTACCAGGCAGCCGGGGCGTCCTCGCCGGGCGCCGGCAGATCCAGCGTGCGATCCGGCCGAAGCCCGATCGGCACCACGGCGGTCCGCAATTCGATGGCCGGTATCTGCAGCTCTACCGGCGCGGACGGCCCGGGGGCCCGGGCCTGCTCCGGTCTTCCTCCTGCGTCAGTGAGCACGCTGTCCTCCCGATCGGCACATGGGTGGGATAGCGCCGGTGGGCGGAGGAACCCGGCGAACGGTGGGTGTGGCGGGGTGTCACGCAATCTCCCCGCGAGTTGCGGGCACGGTAACCCCGCTCGGCGCGCGCCGGAAGAGGCTTGTCGGTGATCTGCCTCAGGCGCCGGGGTCCACCGTTGGGCACCACCGTGGCCGCCGGGACGGACCGGTCGGTCGTCATGGGTGCTGATTGAACCGGGTTCGGGCGGACATCGGGTGACACGATCTAGTACGTTGACGCCCGCCGATGTCCGTTCCTTCCCGGGGAGCCACATGTCCACTTCGTTCACCCGCCGTACCGCGCTGGGCCTCGGCGCCGCGACCGCCGCCGCGACTGCCGCCGCGCTGACGGCCTCGCCGGCGTCCGCCGCCGCGAGCGGCCCGGCGTGCATCCGCTCGACGTATCAGCGGGAGAAGACGAAGGCGGGCGGCGCCTGGCACACCCATATCGCCGGCGTGGACGCCACCGGCACGCCGGTCGCGATCGTCGAGGACGACGCCGACCACGTGACGCAGGGCTACAGCGTCCAGAAGCTGGCCGTGGCCACCGCGGTCATGGACAAGATCGACCGGGGCGAGCTCTCTCTGGGCCAGAAGCTGGATCTGCCGGCCGACATCATCCTGGGCGGCAGCGGCATCTACTTCCTGCACACCGTCTGGGGCGACCAGATCACCATCGCCAACTTCCTGACCGCGATGCTGCTGGTCTCCGACAACACCGCGGTACGCATGTGCGGCCGCGTCGTGCCGGCCGCCGAGATCAACGAGATCCTGGCCGCGAAGGGCTTCGTCCACACGCGGGTGGAGCCGGTGGCCAATCCGAACCGCTTCTACCTGGGCACCACGACGCCGCGCGAGATGCACGACCTGCTGTGGCGCCTGGCCACGAAGACCCTGCTGTCGCCGGCGTCGTGCACGTTCCTGCTGAGCATCACCCGCTGGATCAACGGCTACATGGACGGCGTCCGCCGCGTGATGTCGTCGGAGGAGCGCAGCCGCGTGGCCACCAAGTACGGCGCCGACTTCAACACGCTGGGCGCGTCGCGCCACGAGGCCGGCATCATGTTCGGCCCCGACGGCCTGCCGAAGCTGACGTACGCGATGTTCGCCGAGGGACTGGGCGACCTCGACAACTACGGCTCGACGCATCCGGCCGTGCAGGCCCACGCCGTGATCGGCCGGACGATGCTCGACAACCTCCCGGCCGGCGCGGCCGCGACGCTCGCCCGCACCGCGCGAGCCGAGCGCATCGAGCCCTTCCGCCCGGTGAACGGCGGCTGACGGCCGCCTCCCCACACCACCGGCTGACGGCCGCCTTCCCCGCCGGCGGTTGGCGGTCATGCCTCGGGCGCTGATCGGGACGGGCCGACCAGGCCCGTCTCGTAGGCGAGGATCGCGGCCTGGACGCGGTCGCGCAGGCCGAGCTTGCCGAGGATGCGGCTCAGCGCGACGATGCGGGCCGGCTCAGCGCGACGATGCGGGCCGGCTCAGCGCGACGATGCGGGCCGGCTCAGCGCGACGATGCGGGCCGGCTCAGCGCGGCGATGCGGGCCGGCTCAGCGCGACGATGCGGCCGGCTCAGAAGGAGCGGCCGAGGACGTCCGGCTCGGCGACCGGGGGCTCGTGGTGGATCAGGTAGCGGTGGGTCTCGCGGTGGGGCGACCGGATCGCGTCGCCGCCGGCCCGTTTGGCCTCGTACATGGCCTGGTCCGCGCGGTACAGGGCGTCGCCGAGGGCGATGGCGGGGCCGGTGGCGACGCCGATGCTGACCGTGGCGGGGCAGTCGGGCAGGGCCCGCACGGCGGACAGCATGCGGGCCGCCACGGTGGCCGCGGCCGACGGTGTCGCGTCGGGGAGCAGGGCGCCGAACTCGTCGCCGCCCAGGCGGGCGATCAGGTCCTGATCGCGCAGCTGGGCCGACAGGGCCTGGGCTATCGCGCGCAGCGCCGTGTCGCCGGCGGGGTGGCCGAAGGTGTCGTTGATCTGTTTGAACTTGTCGGTGTCGATGATCAGGACGGTGACGGTGGCGTTGGGGGCCGTCGGCAGCGTCTGGGCGCGGCGGACGGCGCGGTCGAAGGCCCGCCGGTTCGCTATCCCGGTCAGCGGGTCGAGGTCGGCGGCGCGGGTGGCCTGCTCGTGCTGGGCGCGCAGGGCCTCTAGCGACTTCAGCGTGGCCGCCGTGTGCAGGGTGTGCTGGCGCTGGCGCCAGAGGGACGCGGCCAGCGTGTCGCCGTACGAGAGGCCCACCGTGGCGCCGGTGGAGCCCTGGGCTGCGAGCAGCACCGCGTGGGTGCGGTGGGTCGCAGCGATGATCAGCCAGCCGGAGTCGGCGGGCAGGGTCGCGACGGCCTCCTCGATGACGCGGACGGCCTCGTCAGGTTTGCCCGATCTCTTCAGCGCCACTGCCCGGAAGGACCAGCTGAACGCCAGCATCGACGGCGCGATGCCGCGCGAGCGCAACGCCGCGAGGTAGTGCTCGATGTCGACCGACGCGCCGGCCGGATCGTCGCGGCCGGCGCGGGCGCACGCCGCCATCAGCAGGGCCAGCTCGCGCCACGTGTCCGCCGACGAGCCGGACGCCTCGGCGGCGGCCCGCCGGGCGAAGCGCTCCGCGCAGGCCGTGTGGTCCTCCGCCTCCGCGACCTGGCCGACCTGGTACAGCTCCAGCGCCCAGTGCAGGTGCATCTCGGCCAGATTGAACAGCCACATCGCACGGTTGCCGTTCTGCTCCGCGTCGGCCGCGCTGATCGCGTACGCGGCCTCGTACTGCGGGCCGGCCAGCTCGTACAGGCGCAGCTGCAGATAGCCGACCGCGATGCCCACGCGGGCGTTCACCGCGGCGACCGGGTCGAACGCTGCGCGCAGCGCCGACTCGGCCGCGGACAGGTCGCGCAGCGCGGCGTCGACGTCGTACTCGCCGATGTCCTCCTCGCCCAGGCGCAGCCTCTCGCCGGCCCGGGTCGCCAGCGCGCACGCCACCCAGCCGTTGCTGCCCTCACGCTCCGCGACCCGCAGCATGACGTCGACCGCGGCGAGCGCGGCCCGCAGGTCGCCCTGGACGATCAGCGCCACCACCCGCACGAAATGCATGCACGCGAGATCTCCGCCGGGCGAGCCGAGCGAAGCGGCGACCTCGGCCAGCACCGCGTCGGCCTCGCCGGCCTGCGCCCGTTCCAGCAGTCGTGCGGCGCGCCGCGAGGGGTCCGGCATAGGCGACCATCCAATGAGGGTTATTCAGGAAGCTCGCGTTTCAGGACCTTACCCGTGGCGTTGCGGGGGAGCGAGGCCAGAAACACGATGTCGCGGGGCACGCAGAAGCGCGCGCGATTTTCCCGAACATATGTGCGAATGGCGTCGGGCTCGAGGGCCGTCGATTCCCGCAGCACCACGTACGCGGCCAGCCGTTGCCCGTATTCGTCGTCGGGAACCCCGATCACCGCGCATTCGAGCACCTGCGGCAGATCGGCCAGCAATCCCTCCACCTCGGACGGGAAAACGTTCTCCCCGCCCGAGACGATCATGTCGTCCTCGCGGCCGTCGACATAGACGCGACCGAATTGGTCGACGTGTCCGAGATCCCCGGTGGCGAGCATTCCGTCGCGAAGCTCCCGGGCGCTGCCGTTCGTGTAGCCCTCGAAGAGCATCTCGTTGCCGACGAACAGCCGCCCGGTCTGCCCCGGCGGAACCGGCATTCCGGATTCGTCGAGCACCGCCACCGCCGTCCCGTGCGGCGGGCGGCCCGCGGTGCCGGGCGCGGCGCGCAGATCGGCCGGCGTGGCAATGGACGCCCACGACGCCTCGGTGGAGCCGTAGAGGTTGTAGAGAACGTCGCCGTACCGGTCCATGAACCGCGTCGCCAGCCCGCCGGGCAGGGCGGAGCCGCTGACCGCGGCGATCTCCAGGGCGGGCAGCGGCAGTTCCGGTGGCAGTTCCATCAGGCTCTGGAGCATCACGGGTACGGCGATGAGCGCCGTGCACGCGTTCTCCCGCATGAACGACAGCGCTGTTGCGGGCTCGAAGCGGCGCCGGAGAACGACCGTGGCCCGCAGCGCGAGCGCGATCTGCAGGCCCGCGAATCCCCACGTGTGAAACAGCGGCGCCGCGATCATCACCCGCGCCCCGGCCCGCAGCGGGATCCGGTCGATGATCGAGCAGAGCGGGCTGAAGCCGCCCGGCGTGGGCCGCTGCGCGCCCTTCGGCATCCCGGTGGTTCCCGAGGTCAGCACGATGGTCCGCCCCGGCCGGGCCGGCGGCGACAGCTTCACCGGCGGCACCGCGGCGATCATGTCGGCGGTCCGGTCCATCGCGATGGACCCCACGAATCCCGACAACAGCCCGGCGAACTCCGCGTCATGAACGACGACCTTCAAACCCTGGTCGTCGATCACGGACGAGAGCTGAGCCGCGGACAGCCCAGTATTGATCAGAACCGGATCGGCTCCCACCGACGTGGCGGCGATCAACACGGTGATCATGGCGGCCGAGTTGCGGCACAGCACGCCGACGCGATCACCGGCCGAGATCGGCAGCGCCCCGGCGAGCCGGGACGACCGGTCGAGCAGCTCGCCGTACGTGAGGGAGGCACCCGCATCGTCGATCACCGCAACCCGCGACGGCGAGCGGGCGGCGGCCTGGCGCAGCTCGCCGGCGAGCCCGTACCCCCACTTCCCGAGGGCCGCGAACTGCTGCACGATCCGGTGCGGCGGCCCCGGGTTCAGCAGCCCGCGCCGTCCCATGGTGGCGAGAACGAAGGGGCCGCTCATTACCGGATCTGCATTCCCGAGATGGCCCGCGAGATGACGAGACGCTGGATCTCGCTGGTCCCCTCGAAGATCGTGTAGATCTTCGCGTCCCGGTACATCCGCTCGACCGGATGGTCCCGCAGGTAGCCGGCCCCGCCGAGGATCTGCACCGCCTTCTCGGTGACCGCCACGGCCACCTCGCCCGCCTTGAGCTTGGACATCGATCCCTCGCCGGCCTCGAACGGCCGGTCGTTGCGCCCCATCCAGGCCGCGCGCCACACCAGCAGCCGGGCCGCGTCGATCTCGGTCTTCATGTCGGCGAGGGCGAACGCGATGGCCTGGTTCTCGATGATCGGCCGCCCGAACTGCACCCGGTTCTTCGCGTACTCGAGCGCGTATTCGTAGGCGCCGCGGGCTATCCCGATCGCTTGCGCGCCGACGGCCGGCCGGGAGAGCTCGAACGTCCGCATCGCCGCCTGCCGCGAGGCCCGCTGCCCCGACCGGGCCCGCGCGAGCCGTTCGTCGAGCGCTTCCTTGCCGCCGAGCAGGCAGCTGCCCGGCACCCGTACGTCGTCGAGGAAGACATCGGCCGTGTGTGAGGCCCGCAGCCCCAGCTTCTTCAGCTTCCGTGTGCCCACGAGTCCGGCCGTTCCCGGCGGCACGATGAAAGCCGCCTGCCCGCGCGATCCGAGCGAAGGGTCGACCGATGCGGTCACGACGTGCACATTGGCGATCCCGCCGTTCGTCGCGTACGCCTTCTGCCCGCGCAGCACCCATTCGTCGGAGGCCTCGTCGTACACCGCGCGGGTCCGCATCGACGCCACGTCGGAACCGGCCTCGGGCTCGGTCGAGCAGAAGGCGCCGACCTTGGGCTCGGCCGCGTCGCCGAAGCATTGCGGCACCCATTCCACCAGCTGCTCGGGCGTTCCCGACCCGTAGATGGCCGCCACCGCGAGCGACGTGCCGGAGATCGCCATCGCGATCCCGCCGTCGCCCCAGAACAGTTCCTCGTTGGAGATCGGCAGGCTCAGCCCGGTCGTGTCGGACCACGTGTTGACGAGGAACTCGAAGCCGTAGAGCCCGATCTTCGCGGCTTCCTGGAGGATCGGCCAGGGAGTCTCCTCGCGCTCGTCCCACTCGGCCGCCGCGGGCCGGACCACGCCTTCGGCGAACCCGTGCACCCATTCCCGCAGGTCGTTTTGTTCCTCGTTGAGGTCGAGCCAGAACTCCATGCGCGCGGACACCCCTCGGGCCGACAAACGGACTCTACTGGCCGGTAACGTTACGGTGGCGTAACCAGCCCCGCAAGATGCGGCCGCTGCGAGTCGAGCCGGAATTCCCACCCGTCGGTGTGCGACGACGAACGCGGCGACGCCGAGAAGCCGACCCGCGCCGGCAGGAGAATCGGCTGTTTGAACGCCACGTCCACGGTGTATTCCGCCGGCAGCCGTCCCTCCAGGGCGGCCAGGGCGCGCGCCTTGCTCCACATCCCGTGCGCGATCGGCCGGGGAAATCCGAACAGGCGCGCCCCGATGCGTGAGGTGTGAATCGGATTGTGGTCGCCGGACACCGCGGCATAGTCGCTCCCGACCCGCGCCGGCACCGTCCACACGGCCGTCGGGGCCGGCGTCGGCGGGTGGTCGCGCGGGGCGTGCCCGACGCTGCTGGTCGCGTTTTTCGACAGGTACGTCGAGACGCCCGTCCACACGTTCTCGCCGCTCGCGAAGGCCGTCGCCACCACGTCGAACACCCGGCCCCGGTCGTGCGAGCGCAGATTCTCCGCCCGTACCAGAAGGTCGATCTTCTCGGCGGCGAGAAGAGGGCGCCGCACGCTGATCCGGTTGGCCACATGCACGATCCCGACGACCGGGAACGGGAAGTCCGCCGCCGCCATCAGCGTCATCGCGAGGGGGAACGCGAGGACGTGCGGATACGTCGCGGGCAGCGTGTCGGTGAGCCGGAACCCGCACACCCGGTCGTACCGCGCCAGGTGGCCCAGATCGACCGCGACGCCGCGGCGCACGATCTCGCGGTCGGGCAGGGCGTCCGGCCGCCGCGACGGCACCATCCCGAGCGCTGCCTTCAGGAACAGCCCGCCCGGGTCCGACGTGAGCTCGACGACGGCCATGTCACGCCCCCAGCAGGCTCTGCCCGCAGACCCGCACGACGTTCCCGGTGACGGTCGCCGACCCCGGCGAGGCGAACCACGAGATCGTCTCGGCCACGTCGACCGGCAGGCCGCCCTGGGACAGGCTGTTCATCCGCCGTCCGGCCTCGCGCAGGAACAACGGCATCTTCGCGGTCATCGCGGTCTCGATGAAGCCCGGCGCCACCGCGTTGATCGTGATGCCCTGGCCGGCGAGCACCGGCGCCATCGACTGAACCAGGCCGATCACGCCGGCCTTGCTGGTGGCGTAGTTGGTCTGGCCGCGGTTGCCGGCGATGCCCGCGATCGAGGCGACCCCGATCAGCCGCCCGCCGGCGTTGATGATCCCGCGCTGGAGGAGCAGGTCGTTGATGCGCTCCTGACTGGACAAGTTCACGTCGATGACCGAGTCCCAGCGGCTCTCGTCCATCCGGGCGATCGTCTTGTCGCGGGTGATGCCGGCGTTGTGGACGAGGATGTCCAGGCCGATCAGGTGTCCCGCGAGCCGTTCGGGGGCGTCGGGGGCGGTGAGGTCGAGCTGGACGGCCCGGCCGCGCACGTCGTTGGCGACCCCGGCCAGGGCGTCGCCGGCGCCGGGCACGTCGAGCGCGATCACGTCGGCGCCGTCGCGGGCGAGGACCCGGGCGATGGCCGCGCCGATGCCCCGGGCGGCGCCGGTGACCAGCGCGGTCTTGCCGGCCAGGGGGCGGTCCCAGTCGGCCGGGGTGGGCGCGCTGCCGGCGCCGACGTGGATGACCTGGCCCGACACGTACGCGGAGCGGCCGCTGAGCAGGAACCGCAACGTCGACTCGACGGCCGTCTCGCCGCCGGGCGCGACGTAGACGAGCTGGCTGGTGATGCCGCGCCCGAGCTCCTTGCCGATGCTGCGGGTCAGCCCTTCGAGGGCGCGCTGGGCGGTGGCCTCGCGGGGCGTCCCGGCCGCCGCGGGCGGGGTGCCGAGCACGACGACCCGGCCGCTGCCGGTCAGCGACCGCGCCACCGGGTGGAAGTAGTCGTAGAGGGCGCGCAGCCCGGCCGAGTCGGCGATGCCGGTCGCGTCGAAGACCAGCGCGCCATATCTCACCTGGTCGTCGGCGACGTCGGCGGTCTCGGTGCCGGCCGCTTCGAGCAGCTTGGCGACCGTCCCGGCCAGTCGTCCGCCCGGCGCGGCCCCGATCAGAACGGGACCGGTGGTCAGCGGCTCGCCCGCCTGGTAACGCCGCAGGCGCGGCGGGTCGGGCAGCCCGAGCCGCTTGACGACGCCGCGGCCCATTCCAGAGTTCGCGAAGTTCGCGTACCTGTCTCCCATGGGCGTAGCCTACTCGTGAGTAGGGTTCTGTCGTGAAGGAGATTGCCGTGCACAGCGTGCGTCGCGTCGCCGTCCTGGGTGGAAACCGGATCCCGTTCGCCCGCTCCAACTCGAAGTACGCCGAGGCCTCGAACCAGGACATGCTGACCGCCGCGCTCGACGGCCTGGTCGCCCGGTTCGGCCTGGCGGGGGAGCGGCTCGGCGAGGTGGTGGCCGGCGCGGTCCTCAAGCACTCCCGCGACTTCAACCTCACCCGCGAGACCGTGCTCGGCTCCCGGCTCGACCCGCGCACCCCGGCCTACGACATCCAGCAGGCCTGCGGCACCGGCCTCGAAGCGGCGATCCTGGTGGCCAACAAGATCGCGCTGGGCCAGATCGACGCGGGCGTGGCCGGCGGCGCCGACACCACCTCCGACGCGCCGCTGCAGGTCAACGAAGAGATGCGGCGCGCAATGCTGGCGCTCAACCGGGCTCGTACGCTGCCCGACCGGCTCAAGGCCGTGGCCCGGATCCGGCCGCAGCATGCGTTCATGCCGGCGATCCCGCAGAACGCCGAGCCGCGCACCGGGCTGTCGATGGGCGAGCACGCCGCGATCACGGCCCTCAAGTGGGGCATCCCGCGCGAGGCCCAGGACGAGCTCGCGCTCGCGTCACATCAGCGCCTGACGGAGGCGTACGCGAAAGGCTTCTTCGATGATCTTGTGACGCCCTATCTGGGGCTCACGAAGGACCAGAACCTGCGGCCCGACACGACGCTGGAGAAGCTCGCGAAGCTGAAGCCGGTCTTCGGCAAGGAAGACGCCACGATGACCGCGGGCAACTCGTCGCCGCTGACCGACGGCGCCTCGAGCGTGCTGCTGGCGAGCGAACAGTGGGCGAAGGAGCGCGGGCTGCCGGTGCAGGCGTGGTTCGTCGATGCCGAGGACGCCGCGGTCGACTTCGTGCACGGCGAGGAAGGGCTGCTCATGGCGCCGGCCTACGCGGTGCCGCGGCTGCTCGCCCGCAACGGGCTGACCCTGCAGGACTTCGACTTCTACGAGATCCACGAGGCGTTCGCGTCGCAGGTCCTGGCGACGCTGGCCGCCTGGGAGTCGCCGTCGTTCGGCAAGGAGAAGCTCGGCCTCGACGCGCCGCTGGGCTCGATCGACCGCGCCAAGCTCAATGTCAACGGCTCGTCGCTCGCCGCCGGGCACCCGTTCGCGGCCACCGGCGGCCGGATCGTCGGCACGCTCGCCAAGCTGCTCGCCGACAAGGGATCCGGCCGCGGCCTGATCTCCATCTGCGCGGCCGGCGGTCAGGGCGTCGTGGCCATCCTGGAGCGCTGAAACAGCGCCGCGAACTCCTCGGGAGGCATCGGCTTGCCGAAGAAGTAGCCCTGCAGCAGGGGACAGCCGACCTCGCGCAGCGCCTGCACGTCGGCCGCCTCCTCGACGCCTTCGGCCACGGCCGACATGCCCAGCGACTGGGCCAGCCACAGCACCGCCCGGATGATCGACGACTTCTTCGGGTCGGTGGCCAGGCCGGCCACGAACGACCGGTCCAGCTTGACGATGTCGGCGGGGACCGACTGCAGCCAGGTGAGCGAGCTGTAGCCGGTGCCGAAGTCGTCCAGGGCGATGCGTACGCCCAGGCTCTTGATCGTCTCGAGGCGCTCCTCGATGTCGACCGTCGAGGCCAGCAGCGCGGTCTCGGTGATCTCCAGGACAAGGCGGCTCGGGTCCAGCTGGGGCACCGAGGCGAGCAGGTCGGCGAGCAGCGGCACGAAGTCGGGCTCGGCCAGCTGGCGCGGGCTCACGTTGACCGACACGTAGCGCAGCTCGTCGCGCCACGCCACCAGGTGCCGCAGCGCCTCGATCAGCACGTGCTCGCCGAGCGGCACGATCATGCCGGTCTCCTCGGCGGCCGGCACGAACAGGCCCGGGCCGAGGATCCGGCCGTCGGCGGCGCGCATCCGCACCAGCGTCTCAGCGCCCATGATCTCGCCGGTCTGCGCGGAGACGATCGGCTGGAACCACACCGGCAGCGTCTGCCGCCGGTCGCCTTCCAGGGCCTCGCGCAGCAGCTTCTCGGAGGCGATCCGGTCCTGCACGGCGACCCGCATCTGGTCGCTGAACACCTTCATCCGGTTGCCGCCGTTGCGCTTGGCGACGTACATCGCAGTGTCGGCGGCGAGCACGGCGTCCTCGGCATCGTCGGCGTTCGTGGCCACGGCCAGGCCGACGCTGGCCGACAGGGCGAGCACGTTGCCGCCCACCGGCAGCGGCTCGGCGAACTCGCGTACCACCGCGTGCCCGAGTGCCGCGCCGCTCTCGAGACCGCCGGGCAGGGCGACCACGAACTCGTCGCCGCCGAAGCGGGCCAGCAGCGCGCCGGCCGGCGCGAGCGCGGTCAGCCGGGCCGCGAGCGAGCGCAGCACCAGGTCGCCGGCCGAGTGGCCGGAGCCGTCGTTGATCGACTTGAACCGGTCGACGTCGAGGTAGAGGACGCTGGCCGGGCCGGGCCGCGCGGTCATCATCGCGGCCAGGTCCTGGTCGAAGCCCTCCCGGGAGAGCAGCCCGGTCAGCGAGTCGTGCCGCAGCTGGTGGCGCAGCTCCTCCTCGTGCCGGCGGGCCTGGGTGACGTCCAGGCAGTGCACGAAGATCAGCCGGAGCTGGCCCGTCTTGTCGTGCAGGGCGGTGCTGTGCACCTCGATCCACACGATCGAGTCGTCGTCGTGCCGCCGGAAGGCCCGGGTCGCGGTGGCCGAGCCCTGGCTGACCAGCTCGCCGAAGAGGTTCGGCAGGTCCCGCTCGATCGGGGTCAACGGCAGGTGGGCGACGGAGAAGCCGGCCGGCAGCTCCTCGGGCAGGCCCAGCCACGACCGGTACGCCGCGTTGGTGCGCAGCAGGCGGCCGTCCGGCGCGATCATCGCCATCGGGACCGGCGTCTCGTCGAAGGCGATGCTGAGCTGCGCCTGGCTCTCGTCGAGGTTCTCCTGCGCGCGACGCTCCTCGGCCGCGGTCAGATGCCAGGCGATCACCTGGAAGGCCGCGGCGAGCAGCACGGCCGCGCCGTGCAGCCCCGCCCACAGCAGCGGGTGCACCTGCGCGCCGTGGTGGTCGTAGGTGCGGTCGCTGAGCAGCGAGCCGAACACCCCGTGGTGCAGCGTGGTGGCGATCAGGAAGACGCCGAACGGCGCCCAGTCCCGGTAGAGGGCGAGCGCGGCGATGACGATGAAGAAGGTGAAATGGGCCTCGGTGAGCCCGTGCGACATCGCCACGAAGCCGCCGCAGAACGCGGTGAAGCCCAGCGCGACCGCGATCGAGGGCAACCGGCGCCCGGGCAGGCGGGCGGCGGCGACCACGCAGGGCAGCACCAGCAGCACCGTGAACAGCCAGGACCTGGTGAGGCCCTCGTCGGTCCAGGCGCCGAAGACGGTCAGTCCGACCACGGTCGCGGCGAGGAGCATGGTCAGCAGCCGGTGACGGCGCTGCCAGTCCTCGTCACGGAGTCGTCCCGCTTCGGGGATCCAGCCCAGCCTCCAGCTCTTCACGCCTCTGAAATCGGCTCGGCATCACGGTTTACCAGGATCGTTCGGTAGCGGATGAGTTGCCGGCTCCTCCTTCGCGTGATCGTCGGCACATTCCGATACGGAGACGTTCCGTTTCACCGGCTGCCGGGTCTATGGTCTACCTCGAATACGGAACCGTCTCGTTTCGAAACGCGGGGAAACACATGGACACTCCAGCCGCTACCCAAGCGGGCCATCCTCGGCGCTGGGCCATTCTCGGCGTCATGGTCATCAGCCTGCTCGTGGTCGTGCTCGACAACACCGTGCTCAACGTGGCACTGCGCACGATCGCCGACCCGGAGCACGGCCTCGGCGCCACCCAGAGCCAGCTCGAGTGGGCCATCAACTCGTACACCCTGGTCTTCGCCGGCCTGCTGTTCACCGCCGGCATCCTCGCCGACCGGCTCGGCCGCCGGATCACCCTGATCACCGGCCTCGCCCTGTTCGGCATCGCCTCACTGGTCTCCGCGTACGCGGGCTCGGCCGACCAGCTGATCGCCGCCCGCGCCCTGATGGGTCTCGGCGCCGCGGCCGTCATGCCGGCCACCCTGTCGATCATCGCGAACGTCTTCGCGCCGCAGGAGCGCGGCCGTGCCATCGGCGTCTGGGCCGGCGCGGTCGGCCTCGGTGTCGCGATCGGCCCGATCGTCGGCGGCCTGCTCCTCGAGCACTTCTGGTGGGGCTCGGTCTTCCTGATCAATGTGCCGATCGTGGTCATCGGCATCGTCCTCGGCCTGGTCATCGTCCCGGAGTCGCGCGACCCGAAGCCGGGCCGCATCGACGTGGTCGGCGTGCTTCTGTCGATCATCGGCATCGGCCTGCTCACCTATGGCGTGATCAAGGGCGGCGAGGACGGCTTCGGAGACACGCTCGCCTGGACCACGCTGGTCGCTTCGGTCGTAGTGCTCACCGGCTTCGTCGCCTGGGAGCGCCGCGTCGCCTTCCCGTCGCTGGACGTGCGGCTCTTCAAGAACAAGACCTTCGCGGCCTCGACCGGCATGATCGGCCTGGTCTTCTTCGCGGCCATGGGCGCCATGTTCTTCGGCGCCTTCTACCTGCAGCTGGTCCGCGGCTACGGCCCGCTCGCCTCCGGCGCGCTGTTCGTCCCGTTCGCGGTCGCCCAGATGGTCTTCGCCCCGCGCAGCGCCGCGATGGTCAAGCGGTTCGGCCCCAAGGCGGTCAGCGCCGTCGGCCTGCTGCTGGTGGCGATCGGCCTGGCGTCCTGGCTCTTCATCGGCGCCACCACGCCGATCTGGATCGTCGGCGCGGCGTTCTTCCTCATGGGCGTCGGCATGGCCAACGTGATGCCGTCGGCCACCGAGTCGATCATGGCGGCGCTGCCGCGGGAGAAGGCCGGCGTCGGCTCGGCGGTCAGCAACACCATCCGCCAGCTGGGCGGGGCGCTGGGTGTCGCCGCGCTCGGCGCGATCCTCTCCTCGGTCTACCGCGACCACCTCGGCAGCGTCACCGACGGCCTGCCGGCCGCGGCCGCCTCTTCCGCCGAGGAGTCGATCTCCGGCGCCTATGCGGTCGCCGAGCGTCTGGGAGACGGCGGTCCGGCCCTGATCAGCAGCGCGAACGACTCCTTCCTGACCGCGATGCACTACGCCTCGGTCGGCAGCGTCATCGTCGCCCTGCTCGGCGCGGTCGTCGCGCTGCTCTGGCTGCCCGGCAAGCGTCCGGCCACCGCTCCCGTCCCCACCTCGGCCGAGGGTCTGGCCGAGGAGCAGGGCGTGGAGCTGGTCGAGGCGTGACGCTTACGTAACAATGAACGCCATGACCACGGCAGTTAACGAGGCCGGCCAGGACCGCAAGGCTCCTGGCCGGCCCCGCAGCGCGCAGGCCGACGAGGCCATCCTCGACGCGGTGCTCGAGCTGCTCGGCGCCGGCCACAGCGTCGCCGCCATCTCGATCGAGGCGGTGGCCGCCAAGGCCGGCGTCGGCAAGGCGACCATCTATCGCCGCTGGCCCAACAAGGAAGCCCTGCTCATCGACGCGGTCGCCTCGATGAAGGGCCCGTTGCCCGAGCCCACGGGCCAGTCGGTCCGCGACGACCTGGTGATGCTGGTCAAGGCCAACCGCACCGGCCGCGCCCGGCGGTACGGCCAGGTGACGGTGTGCCTTATGCCGGAATTCGTGAAGGACGAGAACCTGCACAGCATGTACCAGGCGGTCATCGAGCCCCGCCGGGACGTGATGCGGCAGGTGCTGACCCGCGGCGTCGCCAACGGGGAGCTGCGGCCCGACCTCGACATCGAGCTCACGCTGCTGATGATCTCGGGGCCGTCGATGATGCAGAGCCTGCTGCACTGGAACCCGGCGGTGCAGGAGGAAGGCTTCGCCGAGTCGCTGGTCGACTCGGTGCTGCGGGGCGCCGCCGCCTGAGCGCTTGTCGTTCGGGCGGCCTTGTCGCTCGCGGCCTTCTTGCTCAGGCGGCCTTGTCGCCTCGCAGCGCCATCCGCGCCGCGGCGTTGCGGACGGCGATGCCCGGCCGGGTGCTCGGCACGATCAGCGCCGCGGCGAATCGGGCGGCGCGACCCTTCGTGTCGGTGCGGCGGCGGTGCTCGGCCTCGTAGCGCTTGAGCGCCGTCTCGACATCGGCTTCGCCCAGCGCCCCGGCCAAGGTCCGCGCGCCGGCCATCGCCATGCTCGAGCCGTCGCCGAACAGCGACACCGAGGCGGCCGCGTCGCCGAGCAGCGTGATGCGGCCGCGTGACCAGCTCGGCAGGACGACCCGGCTCACGCTGTCGAAATAGAGATCATCGGACGCGCGCGCGCGATCGAGGAACTCCGGGACCCGCCACAGCCGATCCTTTCCGTACGCGTCGAGCAGCATCTTCTTGTGTGCTGCCGTGTCGCGGTGGTCGAAGCCGGGGACGGCCCCGCCGCGGAAGATGAACGCCAGCAGGGCATGGTCGCGGGACGGGTGCACCGAGAGCAGGCGGCCGGGCGCGTTGTACATGAGCGCCTCGTCGGGGTGGTCGACCGGCTCGCCGAGCGGGGTGGTCGCCACGTAGACGCCCAGGTGGCGTACGAAATCCTGCTCGTGGCCGATGGCCAGCCGGCGGACCGTGGAGTGCAGTCCGTCGGCGCCGACGACCAGATCGAAGCGCCGGGGCTCGCCGCGCTCGAAGGCGACGTCGACGCCGTCCGGGTCCTGGCTCATCGCCGTGATCGTGTCGTCGAAGACGAACTCGGCGTGGTCGCGCGCGGCCGCGTACAGGATGGTGGCGAGATCGGCCCGTGGCACCTCGATCTCCATGGTTCCGGCCGCGCTGCGGCTGGACGGCATCGGCAGGCGCGCGCCGCGGCGGCCGCGTGAGTCGATCAATCGCATGGCGGTGACGGTGGTGGCGGCCTCGCGCAGCGCCGGGACGACGCCCATCTGCTCGGCGACCGGGAGGGCGGGGCCGCGGACGTCGACGGGGTTGCCGCTCGAGCGCTGCCCCTGCGCGCGCTCGACGACCGTGGGCTGGAAACCGGCTCGGGCCAGCCAGAACGCCAGGGTGGGACCGGCAACGCCGGCTCCCGAGATGAGTACGGTTCGCATGGCTTCACCATAGCTGCACTCAGTGCGGGATTGCAACGAGTGCCGGTTTGCGTTGGATGCATTAAGGTGTTCTTCGTGTCACTGCGTGAACGGAAACGGGAGCGGACCCGGCAGGCCATCGTCGCGGCGGCCGCCGACTTGATCGAGCGCCGCGGGTACGAGCGGACCACGGTTGCCGACATCGCGGCGGCGGCCGAGATCGGGACGCGGACGTTCTTCAGCTACTTCCCGACTAAGGAAGACGTGCTCTTCCCGGAGGCCGATGACCGGGTGCGGGTGACCGTCGCGGCGATCGAGAGCAGGTCGCCGTCGGAGGGGCCGGCTGCCGTGCTGGTGCGGGCGCTGCGGGAGGTGGCGGAGTCCAGTGCGGATCTGACCGGGCGGATGGCGCGGCTGCGTCTGCGGCTGATGCATTCGGTGCCGGCGGTCCGGGGGCGGGGGCTGCTGATCCAGATGGACGCGCAGCGGGAGATCGCCCGGCATCTGGCGGCGGCATATCCGTCCCAGCTGGACGCGGTGTCGGCGGGAGCGCTGGCGGGGGCCCTGACCGGGGCGGTGACCGGGGCGTTGCAGGCGCTGTTTGACGATCCGTCGCAGTGGGATGATCCGGACGTGATCCGGTCCGCCGTCGAGCGGGCTACGGCGATTGCGCTCGCGCCCTGGGGGGATTCTGGTGATGGAGCCGTTTGAGACGCTTTCTGTGGAGGGGGCGCCGGTGGTCGCGGCGCCGGACGGGTCGACGGTGCGGCCGTTGTGCGTTGTGCCCGGGGCCGGGAGCTTCGCGCATTTCAGTCTGGGGCCGGGGGAGGTCGCGCGGGCTGTGGTGCACGCGACGGTGCAGGAGATCTGGTACGTCGTGGCCGGGTCCGGGTCGATGTGGCGTCGGTCGGGTGCGGATGCCTCGCCGGGTGCGGCTCCCGCGTCAAGTGCGGCTCCCCTTTCGGGTGCGGCGTCCTCTTCGGGTGCGGCGTCCTCTTCGGGTGCGGCGTCCTCTTCGGGCGGGGTTTCCTCCGAGGATGTGCTGCGGCCCGGGGTGTGCTTGACGATTCCGGTCGGGACTTCGTTCCAGTTCCGGGCGGGAGCCTCCGGGCTGGAGGTCGTGGCCGTGACCATGCCGCCGTGGCCGGTCGGCAGCGCGACCGAGGCGACGCCGGTCGACGGGCCCTGGGAAGCGACCTTCTAGACCTCCTCATCGAGATGGGTCTATCATCTGGCGGAGCGACCTTGGGAGCGCTCCCAGTCGCGGCGCCGCCTTCCACCGGGCGGCCGTCCTCGAAGGAGAACCGCCATGGCCCGTCGTGGTTTCCGATGGCTCGCGACGGCGGCCGCGGTCGCCGCCGCGCTCGTCCTGATGTCGTTCCAGGCGCCGGCGGGCGCCGACCCCGTCACGGGCAACGCGACGTACTTCGACGCGCTCGGCTCGCCGTACGGTGGCTGCGGCCTGCCCCAGGCCCAGCTGGACTCGCCGGATTTCGTCGCGCTGAACGTCTACAACACGCCGGGCGACTACAACTTCTATCCGCGGCCGGTGACCGACGCCTCGAAAACCGGCCAATGGAACAACGGCCTCAACTGCGGGCGGTTCGTGCAGGTCTCGATCGGCGACTACTGCACCGGCGTGAACGACGGCGCGACCAACCAGCCGTTCTGCCGCAACGGCTCGTGGGTGGCCGACCAGTACAACAACGCCACCCTCACGATGATCGTCGCCGACAGCTGCGGCGACTCGAACGCCTGGTGCCGCGACGACCCCTACCATCTGGACCTGGCGAAGGACTCGCTGAACCGCTTCGCCCGCTCCGGCACGCCCGTCGGCGACATGTACCCGAACCATTGGAACAACCGCCACATCAGCTGGCAGTTCGTCCCCGCGCCCAGCTACGCCGGGGACATCAAGGTCGGCTTCCTGCAGGGCGCCCAGGCATATTGGCCCGCGATCGCCGTCTCCCACCTGGCCAACGGCATCCACGGCGTCGAGTACTACCAGGTCGGCGCCTGGCAGCCGGCCAAGATGAACAGCGACATGGGCCAGTCCTACATCATCGGCGGCCTCACCTCCGGCGCGACAAGCTTCCAGATCCGCGTACGCGACGCGGGCGACCAGCTGATCAATGGCGGCCGCGTCTACAGCTTCTCCCTCCCGGCAGCCTGCGGCTCGACATGCTCCCAGCCCTACACGGCAACGACCTACACCACGAGCAACGGCACCGCTTCGCCCAGCGGCCCGACCTCGCCCCCGACGTCCCCGCCGACCTCGCCGCCGACCTCGCCCCCGACGTCCCCGCCGACTTCGCCCCCGACTTCGCCGCCGACCTCGCCCCCGACGTCTTCGCCGACGGCCGCGCCATCAGGCGCGTGCACCGCGGCGTCGTCCGTGGCCAGCTCCTGGAACGGCGGCTTCCAGGCCACCGTCACCGTGAAGGCCGGCAGCAGCCCCGTCTCCGCCTGGACCACCCGCTGGACCTTCACCAACGGCGAGCAGATAACCCAACTCTGGAACGGCACCTACTCGGTCGCGGGCGCCACGGTGACCGCTCACAACGCCTCCTACAACGGCAGCTTGGCCGCCAACGCCTCCACCACCTTCGGCTACACGGCCACGGGCACCCCCGCCGCGGTGACCGTGACCTGCACGAGCCCGTAGTACCTGCACGAGCCCGTAGTCGTCCAGCCTGGCGGCGCCCACCCGCCGCCGGGCTGGCTCCGAGCAGCGCGCCCGCCTGCCCGCCGCCGGGGTGCGGGCCGGCGGGCGCCGCTCCGATTGCTTTGCCCGCCTCGCGCCGGTCCGATCGCCTTGCCCGCCTCGCGCCGGTCCGATCGCCTTGCCCGCCTCGCGCCGGTAGGTCCTGTCGGCTCGGGCCGGAACTCGGCCGGTCGCGGGTTTCGGGTCAGTTGGGGGCCGGGGTCACCAGGCCTGACTCGTAGGCGGCGATGACCAGTTGGGCACGGTCGCGGGCGCCCAGTTTGGCCAGGAGGTGGCCTATGTGGGTCTTGACCGTGGCGGGGCGCATGTTCAGGCGTTCTCCTATCTCGGCGTTGGTGCGCCCGCGTGCTATCAACTTCAGGACCTCCCGTTCGCGGTCGGTCAGCGAGTCCATCGCCTGGCCCAGCGGGCCCAGCGGAGGCAGGCTCCGGGTGTACTCGGCGATCAGGCGACTCGTCACGGTCGGGGCCAGGAGACTCTCGCCCGCGGCGACGACGCGGATGGCGTTGAGCAGGTCGCCGGGCGGCGCGTCCTTGAGCATGAACCCGCTCGCTCCGGCGGAGAGCGCGCCGTACACGTACTCGTCGAGGTCGAAGGTCGTCAGGATCAGGACGCGAGGGCGCCGGCCCGACGCGCGCGCGGCGCAGATGCGGCGCGTGGCCTCGACGCCGTTCATCTCGGGCATCCGGACGTCCATCAGCACGACATCGGGATCGGTGCTTGCCGCGAGCTCGACCGCCTCCATGCCGTTCGCCGCCTCGCCGACCGCCTTCATGCCGGGCGTCGCGTCGACCAGCAGACGGAAGCTGCCCCGCACGAGGGCGGTGTCGTCGACGATCAGTACCCGGATCGGGGCGGTCACGGCGTCAAGGGAAGGCGTGCGGACACCGCGAACCCGCCCTCCGGTCGTGGACCGGCCCGGAACGACCCGCCGTACACCAGGACCCGCTCGCGCATCCCGATCAGCCCGTGGCCGACCCGGCCGCCGTCGGGTGGCATCCGCGGCCGCGTTTGTTCGTTGGGATCGGCGCCGATGCGCTCGGCGGCGGACACCCCCGCGCGCCGGCCGTCGTCGGTCACGTCGATGCTCACCTGGCCTCCCTTGACGATCACTGAGATCTCGCAGCGAGCGGGCGCGGCATGGCGGACAACATTGGTCAAAGCCTCCTGAACTATGCGGTAGACAGATAGGGCTATTCCCCCGGGCAGGCTCTCGGTGCCGCGGAGGTCGAGTTCGACCCTGACACCGGCCTCCTCGGCCCGGCGCACCAGGGTGGGCAGTCCGGACGGGCCGGGCAGCGGGGCGAACTCGACGCCCTCGGCCCCGGAGCGCAGCACGCCGAGCAGCTGGCGCATCTCGGTGAGCGCGGTGCGGCTCGTCGACTCGATCACGCGCAGGGCCGCCTGGGCCTCGGTGGGGTGCGTCCCGATGACGTGGTTGGCCGTCCCGGCCTGCACGGTGATCACGCTCATGCTGTGGGCGACCACGTCGTGCAGCTCGCGCGCGATACGCAGCCTCTCCTCGGTGACCGCCCGTTGCGCCTGCTCCGCCGCCGCGCGTGCCGCCTCGGACCGGCGAGCCCGGACGAGCTGGCCGCCCGTCCATGCGCCGGCCAGGAAGCCGGCGCCGAGCACGGCCGTGCCGAGACGGGGCCAGATGCCGTGCGGCGTGCCGACGACCGACGTGACGACGAGGATGGCGACGGCGACCGCGCCGGTCACCTTGGCCGGCAGCCGCGGGCGACGCGTGCCCAGCGCGACCGGATAGAGCGCGAAGGCGGCGGCCACGAAGGGATCGGTCAGCACACCGGCGGCCAGGGCCGCCACCGAGCCGGCGAAGACCAGGAGGAACACCGGCACGGGCCAGAGCCGGCGCACGGCCGCCGGCGCCCCGATCAACAGCATGAGCGGAACAGCCACCCCGGCCGGCACATCGGCGCCGATCACGGCGCCGGGCGCGAACACCACGAGATACGCGATCGCGGCCAGGCCGTCGAGCGCGATCCACTGGTGGCGGCTCAGCCGCGGGGTGCGGTCCACGCGGCCACGTTAGCGGCGGCGGGCGCGGGGCGCCTCAGCCCTGGGTCTGTCATACCGTGGTCCGATGTGCCCGGCGCCGGCATGGGGCAGCGTGGCCGGCGTGATCGAGGTCAACGAGCTGACCAAGCGGTACCGGGACACGGTGGCCGTCGACGAGCTCTCCTTCAGCGCCGAGCCGGGCATGGTCACCGGCTTCCTCGGCCCGAACGGCGCGGGCAAGACCACCACCATGCGCATCCTGCTCGGCCTGGCCACGCCGACGGCCGGCGCGGCACTGGTCGGCGGCCGGGCATACGCCTCGCTCGACCACCCGCTGCGCGAGGTCGGCGCCCTCCTCGACGCCGGCGCCGTCCACCCGGGCCGCTCGGCGGTGGAGCATCTGCGCTGGCTCGCGCGCACGAACGACATAGCCGCGAGCCGGGTCACAATGGTGCTCGATCAGGTCGGGCTGGCGGGCGCGGCCCGCACCCGGGCCGGCCGTTACTCGCTCGGCATGCGCCAGCGGCTCGGCATCGCGGCCGCCCTGCTCGGCGACCCCGGCATCCTGATCTTCGACGAGCCGGTGAACGGCCTCGACCCGCAGGGCGTCCGCTGGATACGCGAGCTGATGCGTTCCCTGGCCGCCGAGGGCCGCACCGTTCTGATCTCCAGCCACCTGATGAGCGAGATGGAGCTGACCGCCGACCGTCTCATCATCATCGGCCGGGGCCGCCTGCTGATGGACACCACGGTCGGCGAGCTGATCACAGCCGAGGGCTTCGCCACGCTGGAGGACGCCTACCTGTCCGTGACCGACGAGTCGACCGTGCACAGAGCGGGTGGTGACTTCTCATGAGGGCGCTGCTCGCCGCCGAGTTGATCAAGATCCGGTCGCTGAGGTCGACCATCTGGACTCTCGCCCTGACTGTCGCCCTGAGCGTCGGCCTGGCCTTCCTGGTCGGCTCGAGTTTCCGCGCCGGCTTCGACAGCATGGACGCCGAGCGCCAGGCACAGTTCGACCCGCTCTTCGCCTCGTTCTACAGCATCACCATCGCCCAGCTGGCCCTGGTCGTCCTCGCAGCCTTCGTCGTCACCGGCGAATACGCCACCAACACGATCGTCGCCTCGCTCGCCGCCGTGCCGAGACGCGGTCGCTTCTACACCGGCAAGGTCCTGGCGGGCGGTTCGGTCGCGGGCGCGGCGGCAGTGGTGACCGTCCCGCTCACCTTCGCGGCGGCGCAGGCCGGACTGGGTCCGCACGGCACCACGTTCACCGTCGGGGGAACACTCGAGGCGGCCGTCGGCGCGTGCCTCTACCTGATCCTGATCTACCTGTTCGCCACGGGAGTGGCGACCCTGCTGCGCGGATCGATCCCGACGCTGGCCGTGCTGCTGCCGCTGCTGTTCCTGGGCTCGCAGGGCCTGGGCAACGTGCCGAAGGTGAAGGCGGTGGCGCAGTTCCTCCCCGACCAGGCGGGGATGCTCATCATGCACATCGCCGGCCCGCCCGGCGACCCGCGCTTCGGGCGCCCCTACGGCCCGTGGACCGGGCTGGGAATCATGGCCCTCTGGGCGGCCGTCGCACTCCTGGCGGGCTACGCCGCTCTACGCCGCCGAGACGCCTGAAATGTACGGGGCGGCGTGCGGGGACACGGGGCTATCCCGGGCGGCGTCCCCACGCCGAGATCAGCGGCGCGAGGGTGAGGTCGAGCTCGCCGGCATCGATGGCGGCCAGGTGCGCGTCGATCTCGGCGTCGTTCGCCAAACCCGCGGCGAGCAACTCGGCGCGGACCATGCGCACCGTCGCGGCCTCCAGCCGGTCGCAGGCAACCCCGCCGACCGGGAAGCAGCCGGCCGCCGCGACATCGGCCAGGCCGGCCGCACGCAACGCCCGCGGCAGCGTGCGGCCGTAGCGCAGGTCGGCGCCGCGGCGGGTCATCAACTCGCGGACGGTGCGCCGCAGCCGGTTGGCGCGCTGCTGTGCCGGGCCGACCTCATCGAGGCAGGCCAGCGGCTGCAACTCGGTATCGGCGTCCTCGACCAACAGCCGGCCGCCGGGGCGCAGCGCCGCCACCATCGTCGCCAACGCCCGGGCACGGTCGGGCACGTGGACGAGCACGAGCCGGGCGTGGACCAGGTCGAACGTGCCCGGCTCCGGCGGCGGGTCGTCGACGACGTCGTGCCGGAGCACCTCGTACCCGGCGTGCGGGTCCAACCAGGCCGGATTGATGTCCGTGGCCAGCACGTAGCCGGTTGGTCCGACGGCCGTGGCGAGTGCCTCGGGAATGCTGGGGCCGCCGGCGCCGACCTCCCAGCAGCGCCAGCCCGCCTTCACTCCGAGCCGGTCGAAGTGCCCCCGGGTGACGCCGTCGAACAGCTCGGCCAGCCAGGTGAACCGGTCGCCCGCCTCCACCCGGGCGTTGTCGAGCAGGTAGCGGTGATCCGGGGCAGACCCTGGGGGCTGCGATGAGCTCATGCCTACATCTTCACGATCTACCGCGTCCTATGTCAGTGCGACACGGGCGGAAACCAGACACGCTCGTCATGCACAACTCCGGCCCGGCCGGCGATCCGCGCGTCGGGCGCCCCTACGGACCGTGGACCGGCCTGGGAATCAGGGCCCTCAGGGCGCGGCCGTCGCACTGCTGGCGGGCTACGCCGTCCTACGCCGCCGAGACGCCTGAAATGGGGAAGGCGCCGTGCCGCGGGCGGTGGGAAGGCGGTGGTCGGTGGGGTAGGCGCCGGGCCGTGGGCCGTGCGGTGAGGAAGGCGGTGGGCGGCGTGCGGTGGGGAAGGTAGCCGGACGGGGGACGGGTTGGGGGTGAGAATGTCGGGATACTGCGGCGGTGGGTCGCGAAGTCAGCTATGAGGACGCCGTCAAGTTGCTCGGCGGGGACCAGGCCAAGGTGGTGCGGCTGCTCGACACTCTGATGGGGGTGGGGCTGCTCGTCCTGGTCGGGCCGTTCCGGGACGTGCTGGGGTGGTTCGACGCCAAGGCCGAGCTGGGCAAGGTCACCGAGCGGCTGGTGAGTGGGCTGGTCGAGCGGCGGTCAAAGCTCGGGCGGTACGAGCGCACCGAGCGGTTGCGAGCGGCGCACGCGGTGCTGGCGTTGACGGCCTTCTTCGAGGCCATGGCCGAGGCGAAGCTTCCGGTGTCCTACCGCGACCTCGAGCTGACGGCCAGCGAGCAACGGACGCTGGGCGAGAAGGGGGCGAAGGGGCGCGAGCCGTTCGCAGGGTGGACCGCGCCGGTGCCGGAATCCGCGGAGTCGCACGAGGACTTCCGGGCGGTGTTGAGGCTGTACTACGTCGACCTCGCGACGACGGTGGAACAGTTCGTCGGCGGGCTCGCTGTGTGGGAACGGCTCGGTGAGGACGCGCGGAATCGGGCCCGGGCGGCTTTCGGCGACTTGGCGGAGGCCGCGCTCGCCCGGTACGACAGCCTGCTGGGCAAGCTGGCCGCCGACTATCCGGAGGTGGCGTTCTGGGCGGGGATGCGGGAGCATGCCGCGGGCCGGGAGCGGCTTCGGGTGATCAGCATGAGCGTCACCGAGCTGGGCGCGATGCTGGCGCCGATCGCCGCGGGGCGGGCGCCGGACGAGCGGCGGCGCGGGCTCTCCCGGGCCTATGCGGCGGCGTTGAAAAGGCCCGTCGTCGAGTCGGGCGAAGCGCCGATCGGGCTGATGCTGCCGACGCTCGGGGAGGCCTTTGTGCCGCAGCGGTACCGGGCCGTCGCCGTCAGCGGGAACGCGGTGCTGAGCAATGAAGGATGGTGGGAGCGGCTGCCGGTCCGCGACGACCTGCTCCGATTCCTCACCTGCCATCTCACCTCGACCGTAGTCGCACGGGCGCCGCTGCTGATCCTGGGACAACCCGGCTCGGGAAAGTCCGTGCTGACCAGGATCCTGGCGGCGGAGTTGCCGGCCACCGACTTCCTGCCGGTGCTGGTGGTGCTGCGGGCGGTGTCGGCCGCCGCCGATCCACAGGACCAGATCGAGCAGGCGATCCGGGCCGAGACGGGCGAGCGGGTGCTCTGGCCGGAGCTGGCCCGCTCGGCCGACGGCGCGATGCCGGTGGTGATCCTCGACGGGTTCGACGAGCTTCTGCAGGCCACCCGGGTCAGCCAGACCGACTACCTGCAGCGGGTCGCGGCGTTCCAGCGGCGGGAGGCCGATCAGGGCCGGCCGGTCGCCGTCATCGTCACCAGCCGGCTCAGCGTCGCCGATCGGGCCGAGCCGCCCGAGGAGACGGTCGCGGTGCGGCTCGAGCCTTTCGACCGCAACCGGGTCGCTGCCTGGCTCAAGGTCTGGAACCGGACGAACGAGCACTGGTATTCGGCCAGCGGCGAGCGGCCGCTCGACCTGGCGACGGTCATGCGCTACCCCCGACCTCGCCGGCCAGCCGCTCCTGCTGCTCATGCTGGCGTTCTACAACGCCGAGGGGAACGCGCTCCGCGACGCCGGGGACCTGCGGCTCGATCAGCTCTACGACCGGCTGCTCGAACGGTTCGCCCGGCGCGAGGTGGAGAAACGGGGCGGCGGCCTGCCGGCGCGCGAGCTGACCGCCCGGGTCGAGGGCGAGCTGCGCAAGCTCAGCCTGGAGACGTACGAGTTCCTGCACGCCACCTTCGGCGAGTACCTGGTCGCGCGGCTGATCCACGCCGTCGCCCGCGACATGATCGCGCGGGAGCAGGCGTCGACCTTCCGGTCGGAAGCGGACGTCGACGACGACCTGCTGCATGCGCTGCTGTCGTTCGCGCCCCTGGCCGGTCGCGCGCAGACGGTCACCTTCCTGCGTGACATGGTGGCCGCCACGCCCGGGGAAGACTGGTCCGAGCTGATGGTGCGCCTCTTCCGGGCGGCGCCGATGCCCCGGCCGCCGCGAGCCCACGCCGACTATGCCCCGGCGGTGCTTCCGGTGCCGGCCCGCATCGCCGCGTACACGTCGAACCTGTTCGTCCTCGCCCTATGCGCGAGGCGCCTGACCGCGTCGGGCCTCCTCGGGACGACCGGCAGCGCGTCCACCGTGGGGAGCTGGCGGGCTGGCGATCACCCGGCGCCGCGCCCACTTCACCGCCGATTTCGACGAGGATTTCGTCCAGGAGGTGCTGGAGCCGTTGTGGACGCTGGACTTGCATCGCGTCGACGGGGCGCGAGCGGTCGGCGGGGACCGCCTGGTGAGCTGGCAGAACTCGCTGCTGAGGCTGGCCCTCGCACAAATGCAGATGCCCCTCGGCCGGGAGTCCCTGTACGCCGAGATCGCCGATCGCGTGGACCATGTTGACTTGTTGCTGGGCCAACTCCGGCTGGATGACGCCATCGAGCCCCCCGCCGTGGCAGAGCTGCTGCAGCGCCTCGACATTCACCACTTGCGTGGCCGTCGGGATCTGGCCGTGCAGTGCATTCTGGCCCACCTCGGCCCGGGCCAGACCGAGCTGGCGGGTGTGCTCCACGACTTGATGCCGCTGGTCGACCATTGGAAGGTCGCGGACGTCGACGCTCAGATCCGCTGCGCCGAGCTGGGCCTGCCCTCCTCGACCCTGACCGAGGCGGAGGCCGGGAGCCTGGTGGAGCGGTATGCGGCCGTGCGGACTGACTTCGTCGGCCGCATACCGGTCCTGGTCAGTCGCGGCTGACTCGTACCGGCTCGACGTGCCAGATGGTCGACGCGTAGTCGCTGACCGTGCGGTCGGACGAGAAGAAGCCGGTGCGGGCCGTGTTGAGCAGGGACGTCCGGGTCCAGGCGTTCTGGTCCTGCCAGGCCTTGTCGACCGCCTCCTGGCATTCGACGTAGGCCCGGTAGTCGGCGAGCGTCAGGTACTCGTCCCAGTTCAGCAGGGACTCGGCCACCTCCTTGCCGACCCCGCCGAACGCGCCGGACATGATGGCGTCCAGGGCCGCGCGCAGCTCGGCGTCCTGCTCGTAGTACGAGCGCGGGCTGTACCCGGACGCCTTCAGGGCCGTCGCGCCCGGTGTGTCCAGGCCGAACAGGAAGAAGTTCTCGGCGCCGACACGGTCGCGGATCTCGATGTTCGCGCCGTCGAGGGTTCCTATGGTGATCGCGCCGTTGAGGGCCAGCTTCATGTTGCCGGTGCCGGAGGCCTCCTTGCCGGCCAGGGAGATCTGCTCGCTCAGGTCGGCCGCCGGGATGATCAGCTCACCCAGGGTGACGTTGTAATTGGGCGGGAAGACGACCTTCAGGTACGGGGTGACGGCCGGATCGTCATCGATGGCCGCCGCTACCGCGTTGATGAGCTTGATGATGGATTTCGCGGCGTGGTAGGCGGGGGCTGCCTTTCCGGCGAACAGGACTGTGCGGGGCACGAAGGAGCCGTTGGGGTTGTCCTTGATGCGGTGGTATTGCGTGATCACGTGCAGCAGCTTCAACTGCTGGCGCTTGTACTCGTGGAAACGCTTGACCATCACATCCATCAAAGCGTCGGGGTCGCCGAGCCCGAGGCGCACCTTGTTGGCCCGCTTGATGTCGCGCCAGCTGCGCAGGAAGAGCGCGTCGTCGGCGAACCTCTCGAGGCCGCGCAGGCGGTCGAGGTCGCTGACCCACCGGGAATCGCCGAGCGCCGACGTGATCAGGTCGGAGAGGGCGGGATTGGCGATCCGCAGGAAACGGCGTGGCGAGACGCCGTTGGTGACGTTGCGGAACTTGCCGGGCCACATCTCGGCGAAGTCGTGCAGGGTCGTCTCGGCGAGCAGCTTCGAATGGAGCTCGGCGACGCCGTTGACCGCGCTCGTGCCGGCCACGGCCAGATTCGCCATCCGGACGCGGCGCTCCGGCTCCTCCTGGATCAGCGACATCCGGCGTACGCGATCGACGTCGCCCGGATAGCGCGAGCGGACATCGTCGAGAAGCCTCTGGTTGATCTCGTAGATGATTTCGAGGTGGCGGGGGAGCAGGCGCTCGAACATCGCGACGGGCCACGTCTCGAGGGCCTCCGGCAGAAGCGTGTGACACGTGTACGCGAACGTGCGCTGCGTGATGAGCCAGGCCTCGTCCCAGTTCAGCCCCTCCTCGTCGACCAGCAGCCGCATCAGCTCGGGAATCGCGAGCGACGGGTGCGTGTCGTTGAGCTGGATGACGGCCTTGGACGGGAAATCGGTCCACGGCCCGCCCCACAGGCGGAAACGGCGGATGATGTCGCGCAGCGAGCACGACACGAGGAAGTACTGCTGCTTGAGCCGCAGTTCCCGGCCGAGCTCGGTGCTGTCGTCCGGGTAGAGCACCTTGCTGATGTTCTCGGCGCGGACCGCCTCCTGCACGGCCTCGGCGTACTGGCCGGCCGAGAAACGCTCCAGATCGAACGACGACTCGCTGCCGCGGGCCCGCCACAGCCGCACGATGTTGACGGTCTCGGTGTCGTAGCCGGGCACCAGCATGTGGCTGGGCTCGCCGAGCACGATCTCGCCGGGAATCCATTTCGTGCGGCCCGACTCGTCGCGGCTCGTGTAGCCGTAGAAGAAGACCGTCTGCCGGTCGTCGGGCGCCGGGAACTCCCACGGATTTCCCTGGAACGTCCAGTCGTCGGGCTTCTCCACCTGGGCGCCGTCGACAAAGGTCTGCTTGAAGATGCCGAAGTCGTAGCGGATGCCGTACCCGATCGCGGGAATGTCGAGGGTGGCCATCGCGTCGACGAGGCAGGCCGCGAGCCGGCCGAGACCGCCGTTGCCGAGGCCCGGTTCGATGTCGAGCTCTTCCATCTCCTCGGCCGAAACCCCGAGCGCCTTCAGCGCGGCGTTCGCGATCTCGCCCGTACCCGAATAGAGAACGTTCTGCTCGAGCTGGCGCCCCAGCAGATATTCGGCCGAGAAGTAGTAGACCCAGCGCGGATTGGCCGCGAAATGCGCGGCGGTCGTCCGGGCGCGACGCGCCGCGAGCCGGTCACGCACGGTGAGGACCAGCGACTCGTACGCGTCCTGCGCGCTCGCCGACTCCACGGTCGTGCCGCGCCGGTAGTAGAGGTTGCTGAGCAGGTCCTGTTCGAACTCGGCCGCCGAGCTTCCCAGCGGCCGCAGCCCGATTCCGTTCCTGAAGTCCATGAACGCACACTTTCGCAGACAGGTTGCCGGAAGTTGTCAGCTTCGTGCCACTTGCAGGGACTCCGCGACGACGTCCGGGTCGTACGGTTACGCGTCGTGCTTGCTGCCCGGATCAGCATAAATCAGCCCAAGGGTGGACGTGAGCGCATCCAGATCGCCGGGGTGGGTCACGCCGCCGAGGCTACCCGGGCGCGGCCCGTGGCCATCACCCAGGACGTGGCCGGCAAGACCTTCAAGGAGCTGGCCGGCGACTTCACCCCCGACGGCAAGCTCAGCACGGCCGGCCTCAAAGCGTACGCCGATCAGCTGCCGACCCTCGGCATCGCCAAGACGGTGCCCGCGGAGTCGTCGTACTACGACTCCGCGTTCGCCTAAGGCTCCAGTTGAGGTTGAGGGTTGCGGTGGTGACCGTGAGGCTGAGGTTGAGGGTCGGCGCGCTGGGCGCGTGATCGCCGCGCTGATCGCCAACCTGCGCGGGGCGGAGGCCGACGCGGTGATCCTGGCCGTTTGCGCGGGGGCGATCCTGGTCAGCGTGGCGCTGCACGGTGGCGAGCGGCGGCTCTCCCGATGGCGTGAGCAGTCCTGACGTGATCAGCGCGGGCCGGTGATGCCTTCCGGGCGGACATGAATGATGTGTACGGGTTCGGTGGCCGGGCCCAGCCGGACGAAGTTGTGTTCCGACCAGTTCCAGTGCTCGCCGGTGATCAGGTCGTGGGCCACGAAATGGTCCCGGAAACCCAGGCCCAAGGTGGCCATGTCCAGGTGGATCCAGGTGTCGCGGGTCCGGTCGGGTTCGAGGTTGGCGACGACCACGATGACGTCGTCGCGGTCGTAGACCCGGCGGGCCTTGGAGAAGACGAGCACGTGCTGGTCGTCGGCGTGGTGGAAACGCAGGTTGCGCAGCCGGTGCAGGGCCGGGTGGGCACGCCGGATCTCGTTGATCCTGCTCAGGTACGGCGCGAGGGTGTCGCCGGCGGCGTCGTGCTCGGCCCAGCGCCGGTCCTTGTACTCGTACTTCTCGTTGTCGATCTGTTCCTCCGCGCCGGGCCGGGCGACGCGTTCCATCAGTTCGTAGCCGGCGTAGATCCCGTAGCTCGGTGACAGGGTCGCGGCCAGGGCGGCCCGCATCTTCCAGGCCGCCGGCCCGCCGCGCTGCATGAACGGCGTGAGGATGTCGTGGGTGGTGGGCCAGAAGGTGGGCCGCATGTACGCCGCAGCCGGGCCGGCCAGCTCGGCGCCGTACTCGGCGAGCTCGTCGCGGGTGTGGCGCCAGGCGTAATACGTGCACGACTGCTGGAAGCCCACCTTGGCGAGGGCGTGCATCATCGGCGGACGGGTGAACGCCTCGGCGAGCCAGATGACGTCCGGGTGCTCGGCGGCGACGTCGGCGATCAGCCGTTCCCAGAGCCGGAGCGGCTTGGTGTGCGGGTTGTCGACCCGGAAGATCGTGACGCCGTGGGCGAGCCAGACCCGCACGATGCGGCGGATCTCGGCGTACAGGCCCTCCGGGTCGTTGTCGAAGTTCAGCGGGTAGATGTCCTGGTATTTCTTCGGCGGGTTCTCGGCGTACGCGATCGAGCCGTCGGCCCGCGTGGTGAACCATTCCGGATGGGCCGCGACCCACGGATGGTCGGGTGCGCAGTTCAGCGCGAGATCGAGCGCGACCTCGAGGCCGAGGCGGCGCGCGTGGGCGACGAACGCGTCGAAGTCGTCGAACGTGCCCAGGTCGGGATGGAGGGCGTCGTGGCCGCCGTCGGACGACCCGATCGCGTACGGGGATCCGGGATCGTGCGGCTCGGCGCGCAGGGAGTTGTTGCGGCCCTTGCGGTTGACCCGGCCGATCGGGTGGATCGGGGTCAGGTACACCACATCGAAGCCCATTTCGCGTACCGCGTCGAGGCGGCGGGCCGCGGTCGCCAGGGTGCCGCTGCGCCATCGGCCGGTGCTCTCGTCGTACCGGGCGCCCTCGGAGCGGGGGAACAGCTCGTACCAGGCGCCGTAGAGGGCCCGTTCCCGCTCGACCAGCCACGGATGCTCGGCCGACGCGGTGACGTGCTCGCGCAGCGGCCGTTCGCGGAGCTCGGCGCGCACCTCGGCGGAGATCCCGGCGCCCAGCCTCGCCTCCGGCGCCCACCCGGTTTCGCGCAGGCCCGCGACCGCCCGGGTCACCACGGCGTCCTGCTCCTTGCCGCGGACCACCTCGGCGCCGGCCCGTTCGAGAACTCGTGCGCCTTCCTCGAGCATCAGCTCGACGTCGACGCCCGCTTCGACGTTGATGACGGCGTCGTGGTGCCACGTGCCGTACGGGTCGGACCAGCCCTCCACCCGGTAGGTCCATCTGCCGGCCCGGTCGGCGCTGACCGTGGCCGACCAGGCGTCGAGCCCGGCGTTGACGCGCGTCATCGGCACGCGGTGCTCCTGGCCGTCCGGATCGGTGAGCACCACGGCGGCGCCCACCGCGTCGTGACCCTCGCGGAACACGGTGGCGGTGACCTCGAACTCCTCACCGATGACCGACTTCGCGGGCCGCTCACCGTGCTCGACCACCGGAGCGACGTCGCAGACGGCGATACGTCCGATCGGGCGGCTCGGTGGGTCGATCGATGGGCCGGCGCTGGGTTCGGTCATCGGCACCTCGCTTGTCGTCGTTTGCCTCCGGCGGATTGTTGCCCTGCACGGCCACCGGGCATGCGGTCGTTCGCGGAGTGTTCACTTTCCGGGGCCCCGCCCGAACAGGCCCCGACGGCGAGTGTGTCGATGCGCGCCGGCCGGGGAACAAAGCCGGTGAGGGATCCCCGAGCGGAAAGAGGCACGTCATGACCGAACCTGCCACCGACGGCGTCGTCGACCCCGAGACCGCCCTTCGCCGGGAGGTCGACACCCTGGCCCAGCGGTTCCCGGACGTGGACCGGGCGGAGCTCGACGAGCGGGTGCACGCGACCTACCGGCGGCTCAAGGAGGACGCCACGGTCGACGCCCACCTGGTCGCCATGACCGAGGGCCAGGTGACCGAGGAATTGCGTGAACGCGGCGAAACGGTCCACGTGCGCGGCAGCGACGCCGGCTGACCCTCAGGCGGTCGTCATCGCGGCGATGCGGTTCGCCACCAGGGTGGCGCCGTCGCCCAGCAGGATCGTGTAGTGGTTGACGCCGGGGACGATCTCGGCGCCCGCCGCCGCCAGGGCCGCGGCCGGGTACATGCCGGTCTCCTCGTCCTGCAGCCCGCGCGGGGCGGCCAGCATCGGGTACTCGGCGGGCGCGGGGGCGGTGAGCATGTCGCGGGCGTCGGCGCGGATCGCGTCGATGTTGCAGGACGAGCCGGTTCCGGTGTAGTCGCGCAGCACATAGGCGGCGATGTCCTGGTTCCACGAGCGGCCGAGCGCGGGGTTGCTCTTGAAAAACGTCAGGTAGTCGTCGGCGGTCGGGAACGTCATCGACAGGCGGCGCATCGCGGGGCCGATCGTGGCCAGCAGCGCGGCGTCCACGTCGATGCCGGGCGGCGTCGGCAGGGGCAGCCCGCCGTCGACCAGGAGCACCGGCCCGACTCGGGTGGGGTAGCGGGCGGCGGTCGCGGTCACCACGAAACCGCCCATCGAGTGGCCGGCCAGGCCGACCCGCGACACCCCGAAGTGGTCGGCCACGGCGATCAGGTCGGCCGCATGCGCGGCCATGCCGTAGGGAGCGGGAAGACTCGCGCTGCGTGCGCGGCCACGAAGGTCAAGAGCGATCATCCGTACGCGTCCCGCGAGCTCCCGTGCCACGGCGGCCCAGGACAGCGCGTTGGCCGTGATCCCGTGGGCCGCGAGCACCACGGGACCGTCGCCGGGCCAGGCCAGCACCCGCAGCGAACCACCCCGGACCGGAACGTCGATCTCCTCCACGCGAGCAGCCTAGGCACGATTGGTGCGCTCCCACATGGTGGCCGCGCACATCCCACTCCGGCCTCGTATGTGGCCGGCGATCACTGTGGCTTGGCCGCGTGGAGGCGCTCGATCGTGCCGGCCTTGAGGCGCTCGGTCTCGACCAGCGTGAAGCCGGCCGCCTCGACCAGGGGGAGCTGGCGGCGGGTGAAGTGCTCGCCGGCGGTGCGGATGGTGATCCGCTCGGCCAGCCACTGCGCGGCCCGCAGCGGCGGCCAGGTGCTGCGGACGTGGTCGACCAGCAGGAGGCGGCCGCCGGGGACCAGGACCCGGCGCATCTCGGCGATGGCGGCCGCGGGCGAGGGGATCGTGCACAGCGACAGCGCGCAGACGACGGTGTCGAAACAGGCGTCCGGGTACGGCAGGTGCTCGGCGTCGCCCTCGCGCAGGTCGGCGGCGCGGCCGTTCCCGGCGGCGCGGCGGCGGGCGATCGCGAGCATCGCCGGGCTCAGCTCGATGCCGGCGAGCTCGACGTCGGGCCGGTAGTAGGGCAGGTTGCGGCCGGTGCCGACGGCCACCTCGAGGACCCGGCCGCGGGCGCGGCCGCCGAGCCATTCCCGGGCGCCGGCGAACCAGATCCGTTCCATGAAGGCGATCTGCCGGTCGTAGTCGGGGGCCGCCTTGTCCCAGACCCGGCGGGCCTTGCCGGTCGGCGTCTCGGGGTCACTCATGGCCGGTGACGGCGGAGAGGGGGCCCTGCAGGCGGTGCAGGCGCAGGGCCAGCTGGAGGTCGAGGGCCCGCGACGGGGTCTGCCAGTCGGGGCCGAGCAGGTGGCCGATCCGGTCGAGGCGCTGGGTCACGGTGTTGACGTGGACGTGCAGCGACTCGGCGGCGCGGGCGAGGCTGCCGCCGGCCGCGAAGTAGGCCTCCAGGGTCTTGAGCAGGGCGGTGCCGCGCCGCGCGTCGTAGTCGATGACCGGGCCGGCGGCGGCGTGGACGAAGGCGGGCACGTCACGGCGGTCGCCGAGCAGCAGGCCCACGTATCCGAGCTCGGTGTGGCTCGCGCCGTCGCCCACCCGGCCGAGCGCCAGCAGGGCGGTGGCGCAGGAGTCGGCCTCGTGGAACGCGCCGGCGACCGCGGCGGGGGAGGACGCGGGGCCGGCGCCGCCGGCGGTGACCGGGCGGGAGAGGGCGCGGCCCAGCTCCTTGGCGACGGCGCGGGCGGCGGCCGCGGGGTCGGCGCCGGGCAGGAGCAGGGCGATGCGGCCGTCGCGGCCGGCGGCCAGGCCGCCCCGGGTCGCGGCGAAGGTGCGCGCCCAGGACAGGGCCCGCTGGCGCAGGCCGCCCGAGGCCTGGTCGGCGGCGGCCACCACGACGTGCGGCTCGTCGAGGGTCACGCCGAGGCGGGCGGCCCGGGTGCGCAGCGCCTCCTCGTCGCGCAGCGGGCCGGCGATCAGGTCGTCGAGCAGCTCGCCGCGGACCTGGCCCTCGGCTTCGGCAACCGTGCGGCGGAACAGCAGCAGCAGGGCGGTGATCTGCGCGGCCCGTTCGAGGATCCGCTGGTCGGCGCCCTCCAGGGGCATCGTGGGGTGGAAGACGAGGGCGCCCAGGTTGTCGGCGCCGGCCGCGACCGCCGCCACGTACGCGTCGGCTCGCTGAACGCTGCGGCCCTCGGCCCGCGACGCCGCGACGGCGGCGGCGAGGTCGACGTCGCCGGAGGGCGCCGCCGCGCCGGGCGACGCGGCGGTGGCGAGGGTCCGGCCCTGCGCGTCCAGCACCAGCAGCAGGCCGCCGAGGATGCCGACCAGGTCGGCGGCCACGTCGTCGACGCCGCCGCCGCGCAGCACCAGGGCGGTCATCCGGTCGTGGGCGGCCGCGGCGCGCTCGACCGACGCGCTGTGCGCCTGGATCACCTCGTTGGCGGCCGACAGCTCGGCCAGCGCCGCCTGGGTCTCGGTGAGCAGGCGCGCCGTGTCGATGGCGATCGCGGCGTGCGCGGCCAGGGAGGCGAGCAGGGCGACCTCTTCGCGGGCGAACGGGCGCTCGGTGCGGTTGGCGGCGAACAGGACGCCGATCACCGTCGACCCGAGCAGCAGGGGCACGCCGAGGATGGCGACCAGCCCCTCGTCCCGTACGCCGGAATCGATCTCTTTGGTGTGGTGGAAACGGGGATCCTTGCCGTAGGCGGCGGTCGAGTAGGGCGTTCCCGAGACCGCGACCAGGCCGCCCAGCCCGGCGCCGGCCGGCAGGCGCAGCGACTGGAAGCTCGCCGCCACCGAGCCGTCGGTGATCCGCATGTACGTGTCGCCGCGCTCCGGATCGTCGAGCGTCATGTACGAGACGTCGGCGCCGAGCAGCGTGCGCGCCCGGTGGACGATCGCGCGCAGCACCGCGTCGAGGTCGCGGAGCCCGGCGAGGTCGCTCGCGGTGTCGTACAGGGCGGAAAGCTCCTCCTCGCGACGCCGGCGGCGTTCGAGGAGCTCGCGCACCCGCAACGCCGCGATCTTGATCTCCTCGATCGCGGCGAGCTCGGCGGAGGGCGCGCCGGACTGGCGGGCGGCCAGCAGCGGCCGCTCGAACTCGACGGGCGCGGCCTCCCGGGCGAGGAGGGTGAGGAACTCGAGCATGATGAAAAACTAGTGTGCGGTCCAGCCGCCGTCGATCGTGATCGACGAGCCGGTGATCAGGCCGGCGGGCGGGGTGCAGAGGTAGGCGAGCAGCTCGGCGACCTCGTCCGGCTCGATCAGCCGCTTGATGGCCGCGCGGTCCAGCATGATCTTCTCGATGACCTCGGACTCGGGGATGCCGTTGATCGCGGCCTGGTCGGCGATCTGCTTGTCGACCAGCGGCGTGCGCACGAAGGCGGGGCAGATGCAGTTCGAGGTGACCCCGTGCGGGGCGCCTTCGAGGGCGGTCACCTTGGACAAGCCCTCCAGTCCGTGTTTGGCAGCGACATAAGCCGACTTGTACGGGGAGGCGAGCAGCCCGTGCACCGAGGAGATGTTGACGATCCGCCCCCAGCCCTGCCGGTACATGTGGGGCAGGACGCGCTTGGTGAGCAGGAAGGGCGCGTTGACCATCACCTGCTGGATCAGCGCGAACTTGTCGTCGGGGAAGTCGGTGAGCGGCGCGACGACCTGCAGCCCGGCGTTGTTGACCAGCACGTCGGCGTCGGCGGGAATCGACGCGATCGCCGCGGGGTCGCTCAGGTCGGCGACCACGGCCTGGCCGCCGATCTCCTCGGCGACCGCCTCCGCCGCCGCGGCGTCCATGTCCACCACGATCACCGAGGCCTTCGCCGCGGCCAGCCGCACGGCGCACGCCCGCCCGATCCCGCTGCCGCCGCCGGTCACCAGCGCGGTCCGGCCCGACAGATCCAGTTCGACCACAGTCGTCATGTCCGCGAACCTACGACCACCCGCGGGCCCCCGCACATGTGCGCGCCCCACACACCCGGGACGTTGCCTCTGTGCGGTAGTTTTCAGCCGCGATGAATGTCTCCCGACGCGCTCTCCTCGGCGCCGCGCTCGGCTCGCTGGCCGCCACCGCGGCCGGCTGCGCCCGCCCGGTCGATCCGGGCACCGGCGGCGGCGCCCCCGGCAAGACCCTCGACATCGGCCTGCTCTGGACCCGCACCGGCGGCGACCGCCTGACCATCGCCGAGAGCAACCGGTACGAGCAGGGTCTGCGCATCGGCCTGCTCTGGGTGACCAGCCGCTCCAACAAGGTCGGCGTCCGCACGATCAAGACGACGAAGGTGGACGACCGGGGTGACCCGGCCGTCGCGGCGGCGGCCGCGGAAGAGTTGGCCGACCGGGGCTGCCGCATCCTGATCGGCGGGTTCACCGACGCGGTCGCGCTGCGGCTGGCCGAGGTCGCGGACCGCCGCAAAGTCCTGTTCATCCCGGCCACCGCCACGGCCGACGAGCTGACCGGCATCAACCGGTACACATTCCGCGACGGGCCCGAGATCACCCAGCTGCTGCTGGCCGCCAAGACGTACGTGAAGCCCGGCGGCCGCCTGGTCGTGCTCGCCGCCGACAAGGCCCGCGCCGCGAAGGCCGCCTCGGTGCTCGGGGCGGCCGCGACGATCGTCCTGCCCGCGACCACGAAGGACTTCGCGGCGGTCAGCCGGATCAAGGCCGGCCAGATCTACGTCGACTGGCCGAGACCGGCGCCGAAGCTGTGGACGGCGATCCCGTCGGGGGCCGAGCCGATCACGATCCTCGGCGCCAGGTCGACGTGGTATCAGTACGGCGTGGCGGCCGGCGCCCTGAAGGTCGTGACGCCGTACGTCGACGCGGTGGCGAACAACAGCGCGTACCAGGTGCTGCGCGCCACCGTGCCCGGCCGGCGCACCGACAGCGGCCACGCCGATGGGTTCGCGGCCTCCCAGATGGCCGTCCGCGCTTTCCAGTACGGCCCGCAGAGCGTCGACAAGATGATCGAGTCGCTCGAGGGGCTGGAGTTCGACGGGGTCAAGAAGGGGCTGATCGTCCGGCGTCAGGACCACCTGCTGGAGCAGGAGGTGTGGGGCGGCCGGCTGACATGGGTGGGCGCCTCCGGCGTGATCAGCGCCGTCCCGGACCGCGTGTTCACCGCCGCCGAGACAACGCCGCCGCTGTCATGAGCGACGACAGCCGGCCGGCGACGGTCGCGGACGTGCACGAGATCGCCGAGTCGATGCCGCACGTCACGGTCGAGTGGGGGACCGGCGACAATCCGGTCTACCAGGTGGGCGGCAAGTCGTTCGTGTTCTTCCGCAACCCGCGGCCCGACGCCGTCGACCCGTCGACCGGCGAGCGCTACACCGATGTGATCGTCTTCTGGGTGGAATCGCAGGGAGACAAGGAGGCGCTCGTCCAGGACGAGTCGACGCCGTTCTTCACGACGCCGCACTTCAACGGTCACCCGTCGGTGCTGCTGCGGGCGAGCCGGATCCACGAGCTCACCCGGGGCGAGCTCGCCGAGGTCGTCCAGGACGCCTGGCTCTCCGCGCGTCGGCCCGCCGTGCGGCGGTGTGGCGCGCCGCTAACGAGGTGGGGCCGTGAGGTGCGCCCGCACCGCCTTGCGGAGGTCGGTGAGCAGCCGCCCGCGCTCGTCCGCCCGGGTCGCCAGCACCACGTGGGCCGGGTCGACGCCGTGCAGCGGGACCTCGGTCAGATCGGGCCGGTAGGAGGCCAGCCCGGCCGGCACGATCGCCACCATCTCGCCCGACGCGATCAGCTCGGCCTTGTCCTCGACGGAGGTCAGCAGCGGTCCGGTGGCGGTGCTGCCCGCCCGCCAGAAGTCGTTCCACACCGGGTCGGTGGCCATCCGCGGCAGCGGTTCGCCGGCGATGTTGTCGAGGGTCACCGATTCCTTGCCGGCCAGCCGGTGCCCCACCGGGATCAGCAGCACCCGCGGCTCGGCGTAGAGGACCGTCACCTCGAGGCCGTCGGTCACCAGCGGCAGCCGGCACACGACCGCGTCGGCCCGCCGCTCGAGCAGCGCCGGGCGCGCGTCGTTCCAGGCCAGGTGCAGCGTGCGCACCTCCGCGCCGGGGTGCTGCCGGCGCAGCACGGCGACGGCCGGGGTGACGATGACGCCGTGCAGGTAGCCCACGGTCAGCCGGGCCGGTGAGGCCGCGGCCCGGGTGTCGGCGACCGCGACCGAGGCCGCTTTCAGCAGCGCGGTGGCGTGCGTCAGGAACACCTGCCCCGCCGCGGTGAGCCGGGCGCCCTGCGGGGTGCGGTCGAACAGCCGCGCTCCCACCTGCTGTTCGAGGGCCCGGATCTGCCGGCTGAGCGACGGCTGCGTGATGTGCAGCGCGACCGCCGCCCGGCCGAAATGGCCGTGCTGGGCGACCGCCGCGAAATACCGGGCCAGCCGCAGATCCAAGTCCATGCCCGAAGCGTATCGCTGCCCTCTGACCAGGCCTCATGCCCAGATCGCATTGCGCCATGCGAGACAAGCTTTGGCGCCGGCCCGGCTCGCCGCGCCACGCTGACGGCATGAACGAGATCTGGGTGCTGGGCGCCACGGGCCGCACCGGAAGCGCGATAGCCGCACTGCTCAAAGGCGAGGACCTGGTGCTGGTCGGCCGCAACCGGGCGCGGCTGGCAGAGGTGGCCGCGGCCACCGGGGGCCGGCCGGTGCTCACCGCCGACATCCCCTCGGCGCTGGCCGCGGCCACTCCGAAGGTCGTGGTCAACACCATCGGCCGGCCGCTGCTGAACGGCGGCTATCACTATGTCGACCTGGCCAACGACGTGACCACGATCGCCGACGTGCTGTCCCGCGATGCCGCGGCCGAGGACGCCGGCCGCACGCTGGTCACCGGCGCCGGATTCGGCGTCCTCGCCGCCGAGAGCGTGGTGCTGCGCCTCTGCGAGGGCCGCGCACAACCATCACACGTACGCGTCGACGGCCTCGCCATGATCGAGCCCGTCCCCGGGAAGGTCGGCGAGGCCCTGGCCGGCACGCTCGTCGACGCCATCTCGTCGGGAGGCCGTCGCTATGCCGGCGGCCGGATGGTCGCCGCTCGCCTGGGCGGCGATCACGCCCGCCTGACGCTTCCCGACGGCACGACGGCCTCGACCGTCTCGGTCCCCACCGGCGATCTGATCGCGGCCCAGCGCGCGAGCGGCGCGCCGTCGGTCGTCGCGGCCAACGCCGAGGCGCCTTCCGGCCTCGCGGCCCGCGCCGTGCTGCCCCTGGCCGCCGCGCTGCTGTCGATCCCGGCTGTCTCCCGCTTCGCCAAGCGCCGCCTGGCTGCGATGTCCCCTCCCGTGAAGCCCCCGGCCCGCACGCATTCGTGGGCGCGGGCGCAGGCGACCTGGTCCGACGGCACCACGCGGGAGGCCTGGCTGCAGGCGCCCGAGGGCATGGCCTTCACCGCGGCCGTCGCGGCCGAGGTCGCGCGGCGCCTGGCCCACGACGAGGGCCGGCCCGGCGCCTACACCCCGGGCGCCCTCTTCGGCGCCTCCCTGGCCGAGGCGGCCGGCGGCCGATTCATCATCTGACCGGCGATGTCGTTCCGCGTGAAGGTGGACGGTCACCGCGACGGGTGACCGGACATGGACGGGTTTCGCTATGCTGCCGGGAATGTTCGACGATCAGTCCTTGGACGCGGCGCTCCAGCGGATCGACGAGTGGGAGCGGTCCGCGACGCAGCGCGCCGAGCAGGCGCAGGAACTCGCCCGGCGGGCCGCGCAGATCTCCGCGACCGCGCGCAGCCGCGACGGGCTCGTCGAGGTGACCGTGGGCGCCGAAGGGCAGATCCAGCGGCTGCACCTCGACGACCGCATCCGGCAGCAGCCCGCCGCCGAGACGTCCGACCAGATCATGGCGATGCTGCGCGAGGCGCAGGCCAAGGTGGTCCGGCAGTTCGAGGAGGTCACCGCCGAGACGGTGGGCGCCGAGACCGAGACCGGGCGCATGCTGATGGAATCGCTGCGCAAGCGACTGGGCGCCGAGCCGCATGAGTGACCACTTCCAGGTCAACGCGGCCTCCCTCACCTCGCACGCCGGCGAGGTCGACGGCATCGGCGACGGGCTCACCACCGCGGCCCAGGCCGCGCAGGCCGTGCAGACCGACACCGGGGCGTACGGGCAGCTGTGCCAGTTCGTGCCGGCGCTGCTCAACGGCCTGCAGCAGTCGATGGTCGACGGCATGAACACGGCCGCCGACTCCGCCCACGACACCGCCGACGCCCTGCGCGCCACGGCCGCCGACTACGACGGCAGCGACTCGGGCGCCGCCGACCGCATCCGGAACACGCGATGATGCCGAGGCCGCCACTGGTCGCGGTGGCGAACCCGAACATCTCGGCCGACCCGTGGGCGGGCGTGTGGATCGCCGAG
Organism: Actinoplanes sp. NPDC051513; assembly: GCF_044454685.1. NCBI lineage: Bacteria > Bacillati > Actinomycetota > Actinomycetes > Micromonosporales > Micromonosporaceae > Actinoplanes > Actinoplanes sp. NPDC051513. Next base: position 5,956 of record NZ_JBITDW010000036.1, on the reverse strand, counting down.
GACATCGAGACGATCCTCGCCGGCGTCAAGAGCGGCAGCTGGATCGACGTCACGCTCGGCGCCGTCTCGGCCGGGCTCGACGCGCTCGCGTTCATCTCCGATCCGATCGGCAGCCTCCTGCAGTACGGCGTCGCGTGGATCATCGAGCACGTCAAGCCGCTGTCCGAGGCGCTCGACTGGCTGGCCGGCGACCCCGGCCAGATCTCGGCGCACGCGCAGACCTGGCGCAACATCGCGGGCTCGCTGCGCGACCGGGCCGGCGACCTCGACCGGGCCGTCCGCTGGGACACCGAGGAGTGGAAGGGCGCGGCCGCCGACGCGTACCGCACGTGGACCGGCCAGCAGAAGGACGCCGTCGGCGCCCTGGCCGGCGCGGCCGACACCATGGCGGCGATCACCGAGGGCGCCGGCATGCTGGTGGCGGGCGTACGCATGATGGTGCGCGACGCGATCGCGGTGCTGGTGTCGCGCCTGATCACGTACGCGGCCGAGGAGGTCTTCAGCCTGGGCCTGGCCACGCCGCTGGTGGTCGAGCAGGTCAGCACGCTGTGCGCGTCGTGGGGCGCGCGCATCGCCAAGTGGCTCAAGGGCCTGATCAAGAGCCTCGAGCACCTGCGCGGCCTCGGCAAGAAGATGGGCGAGGCGATCGAGGCCATCAAGAAGCTGCTCAGCAAGCTGCGCCGCGGCCGCGAGGGTGGGACCGTCCCGTCGGGCAAGCCCGGCCCGGGCAACAAGCCGCGTGGCCGCCGCACCGACGCGCACCCCACGAAGAAGAAGGACCGGCCGCTGCGCCGCGAGAACGAGTCGGCCGACACGCTGTCGCAGCACGGGTACGACGTCGAGCAGAACCCGCCCCCGAAGCCCAACGGCAAGGAACCGGACTACAAGGTCGAGGGCGAGTACTTCGACAACTACGCCCCGAGCAGCAAGAACCTCGACAACATCCGCGACGAGGTGAGCGGGAAGGTCAAGGAGGGCCAGGCCGACCGCATCGTGCTCAACCTCGACGACTGCCCACGATCGATGGAGGACATCCGGGGCGTGCTCGAGCGCAAGCCGATCAACGGCCTCAAGGAGATCCTCGTGGTGAAGGATGGCAAGGTCGTCCCGTTCTACCCGTTCTCGTGATTTTCGGAAGGCACCATGGCGATCGAGTACACCTACTACGGGGCGGCGGACCTCTCCACCGAGGCGGTCCGGTCCCAGGTCGCGGCGGCCATCGGCGGCCTCGTGACCGAGGACGGCACCGTGGTCCGCGACGGGTTGCAGGTGGCCGCCTACCGGGTCGACCCCGGTGAGGAGGCCGTGGCGCCCCAGCTGTTCGGGTTCCCGCACCGCATCACCGTGCGGTTCCGCTTCTCCTCGAGGCACCCCGAGCTCGAGGAGCACAACACCGCGCTGATGGCCGGCGTCGTCATCGGCCTGGCCGGCGCCGACGGCGTGCTGCTGTTCAACGGCGAGGAGGCCGTCATGCGGACCGTCGCCGGCACGGTCACCTTCGGCGCCGATTGGGCGGACTGGGCGGAGAACCGCGAAACCGCGGCCTTGCTTACGCAGTTCCCGAGCCAGGTGCTTCCGCAGCCTCTGCTCTGAGCAGCGGCCGCACCAGCGCCGCGAACTCCTCGGGCTGCTCGATCTGGGGCATGTGGCCGGTGCGCTCGAACAGGTGCCACCGGGCCTGGGGGAGCGCCGCCCGCGCCGCCGCCAGGTGGGCCGCCGGGAGGATGTGGTCGCGGTCGCCCCACACCAGCAGGGTGGGCTTGTCGTGGCGGGCCACCCGGGGCAGCAGCTCCGAGCGCCACCCGGCGGCGATGCCGCGGAAGCCGCCCAGGGCCTTGGCTATCTCCAGGTACACCGCGGCGAAGTCCGGCTGCTGGGCGATCTTGATGGCCGTCTCGATGCGTTCCGGGGTGACCATCGCGCGGTCGGCGAACAGGTTGCGCTCGACGCGCGGGGCCGTGCGGTGGTCGATGCGCGACAGCAGGGCCCGGCCCATGCCGGGGATCGCCAGCATGCGCAGCGCGAACGTCACCTCCTTGCCGAACCCGGCGCTGTTCACCAGGGTCAGCGTCGACACCCGGCCGGGGTCGTCGACCAGCATCTGCATCGACACGGCGCCGCCGAGGCTGTTGCCCATCAGGTGGACCGGGCGGTTCCGGTCGAGACCGAGCGCCTCGAGGGTGGCCCACACGCCGTCCGACAGCGAGACCAGCGTCGTGGAGGTGGGGTGGCGCTGGCTCAGGCCGAAGCCGGGCATGTCGATGCTGATCACCCGGTGGGATTCCGCGAGCAACCGGTGCTGGGCCGACCAGTCCTCGAGGCTCCGGCCGATCCCGTGCAGCAGCACCACCGGCGGCGCGGACTCGTCGCCGGTGGCCTCGTAGCGAATGCGCGCGTGGCGGACGTCGACGTAGCTCATCGGGCCACTCCCTGCGGCGCGCTGCTTTTGGAAACCCGCGCCGAGGTCGCCGCGCGCACGATGCGTTCGTGGGCGACCGGCAGCAGCCGGGCGAGGAGGTCGGGGACCTTGGCGCTGGAGGCGATGAGCACGCGGGCCTTGCGCTTGGCGACGGCGTCCAGGATCTGCCGCGCGGCCTTGTCCGGCGGGTACGTGAGCAGCTTGGCGAAGATCTTCCGGTTGGGTTCGACCTCCTCGGCCGGCACGCCGCTGCCGACCGGGGCGTTCTCCGCGATCCGCGTACGGATGCCGCCCGGGTGCACGGTGGTCACGCCGATTCCGTCGTCGGCCAGTTCGGCGTGCAGCACCTGGCTCAGCCCCCGCAGCGCGAACTTGCTGGCGCTGTACGCGGACTGCCCAGCCGGCGCGATCAGCCCGAACAGGCTCGACACGTTCACCAGGTGCGCGCCGGGCGCGGCCTTCAGCGCCGGCAGCAGCGCGTGGGTCAGCAGGAAAGGCGCGCGGAAGTTGACGTTCATGACCTTCTCGAACTCGTCGACCGTGACCTGGTCGAAGCGCCCGCCCAGCGCCATCCCGGCGTTGTTGATCAGCAGGCCGAGCGAGGGGTGCTCCGCGAGGACCTGGGTGGCGACGCCGTCGACGTCGGCGCGGGAGGAGAGGTCGGCGACGAGAGTCTGCACCGACCGGCCCGGGTGCACCCGGTCGATCCGGGCGGCGACGTCCTTGAGGCGGGCCGCGTCGACGTCGACCAGCACCAGGTCGCTGCCGCGCGCGGCCAGGCCGTAGGCCAGCTGTTCGCCGATGCCGCTGGCCGCGCCGGTCAGCAACGCGGTGCGGCCGGCGAAGAGGTACGGGGTCATGAGGCGATCTCCTCCAGGGGGACGGGGGCGGGACGGCGGGTGAAGGTCATGTCGCGGGTGACGTCCGCGCGGGGCAGGGTGAGGGCGTCGCTGAGATAGTTCTGGCGCACCAGCCACGGGTCGTTCTGGCCCTGGCGCGGAAACCTGTCGAGCGCGCGCTGCACGTACCCGGAAGAGAGATCGAGCAATGGACGGCCCTGACCACCGAGATCCTTCGGCGCGGCCACGGCGTAGCCGTGCCGGTCCATGTGCTTGAGCAGGCGCATCACGTAGCGGTGGACGAGATCGGCGCGCAGCGTCCAAGAGGCGTTCACGTAGCCGATGCAGTAGGCGAGGTTGGGTACGCCGCTGAGCATGATCCCGCGGTAGGCGGTGTGCTCGCCGATCTCGACCGGCGCGCCGTCGACCGTGACCCGCACGCCACCGACCGGCAGCAGCGACAGGCCGGTCGCCGAGACGACGATGTCGGCCTCCAGGACGCGGCCCGAGCGCAACCGGATGCCTTCCGGCACGAAACTTTCGATGTGGTCGGTGACGATCGACGCGCTGCCGTCGCGCAGGACCTCGTAGAGGTCGCCCGACGGAATCACGCAGAGGCGCTGATCCCAGGGCTCGTAACGCGGGTTGAAATGCTCGTCGACGTAGGCCGGGTCTTTCAGGGCGCGCACGGCGAAAGAGCGCAAGATCTTGCGTACGCGGGCCGGCCGTCGCCGCGCGAGCTGGTAGAACCCCTGCGTCAGCAGAATGTTCTTGGCGCGGGCGAGCCGGTTGGCCGCCTTGGCCGGGAGCACGCGCCGCAGCCCGTTCGCGATGACGTCCCGTTGCGGCAGCACCGTCATGTACGTGGGCGAGCGCTGCAGCATCGTCACGTGCCCGGCCTCGCCGGCCATCGCGGGCACGAGCGTGACGGCCGTGGCGCCGCTGCCGATCACCACGACCTTCTTGCCGCGGTAGTCGAGGTCTTCCGGCCAGAACTGCGGGTGGACCAGCGTGCCGCCGAAATCGGCCATGCCCGGGAAATCGGGCTGGAAGCCGGTCGCGTAGTCGTAGTAGCCGGCGCAGGCGTACAGGAAATCGCAGGTCAGCGTCGTGCCGTCGGCCAGCCGGAGGGTCCACCGGTCACCGGCCCAGTCGGCGGTGGCGACCCGGGCGCCGAAACGGATGTGCGGCGTGATGCCGCCCTCGGCCGCGGTTTCCTCGATGTAGCGGCGGATCTTGTCGCCGGCGGCGATCGACTCCGGCTCCCGCCACGGCCGGAACGGGTAGCTCAGCGTGAACATGTCCGAGTCGGATCGGACGCCGGGGTAGCGGAACAGGTCCCACGTCCCGCCGATCGCGTCGCGGGCCTCGAGGATCGCGTACGTCTTGCCGGGCAGTTGCTCCTGGAGCCGCCAGGCCGCGCCGATCCCGGACAGGCCGGCGCCGATGATGAGAACGTCGAAATGTTCGGCCATGGTGTCAGTCTCGTTACGGACCCCGCCGCCGGACTTGCCCTCGCGCGACACTGATTTATCCTTTCGCGACATGGGATCGATGGTCCGGGCCGCCGGGCTGCGCGGACTGCCCGGCCTCATCGACGAGCTCGATGGCGATGGCCGGGCCTTGCTGGCGCGGCACGGCGTCGACGCGGCCCTGCTCGACACCGACGACGCGGTGATCCCGTCGCTGGCGGCCGGCCGCATCCTCGAGGCGGCCGCCGCCGACCGCGACTGCCCCGATCTGGGCCTGCGGCTCGCCGCCCGGCAGGACATCGCGGTGCTGGGGCCGCTGGCCATCGCGATCGAGAATTCGGCCACCCTCGGCGAGGCCCTCGACTGCGCGACGCGGTTCCTGTTCGTGCACTCGCCGGCCCTCACGATCGCCCAGGCGCCCGACCCGTCGGGCCGGCCCGGGGTGGTCGCGCTGCGCTACGGCTCGACCGAGCTCGATCCGCTCCCGCCGCAGGTCTGCGACAACGGGCTCGGGCTGCTGCACCGCATCACGGTGCTGCTCGCCGGGGGCCGTTACGGTCTGCGCTCGGTGCACCTCACGCACCGTCCGCTCGCCCCGGTCGCCCGCTACACCGAGTTCTTCGGGGCGGACGTCCGCTTCGGGCAGGCGTCGGCCCTGCTGCGTGTGCCGGCCACGATCCGGGACGCCCGGGTGAACGGCGGCAATCGCGTGCTGCGCGAAGTGGCCCTCGACTACATGCGCAACCATTTCAAGGCTCCCGAGCAGCCGCTGGCCGACCGGGTCCGCCGGCTGATCACCCAGTCGCTCGGCTCGTCGGCCGTCGACATCGCCGCGGTCGCCCGGCGCCTGCAGATCCACCCGCGCACCTTGCAGCGCCGCCTGGCTCTCGACGGCACGACGTACGAGAAACTGCTCGACGACGTGCGCCGGGCCACCGCCCATCGCCTGATCACCACGACGGACATCCTGTTCTCGCAGATCACCGCGATGGTCGGCCTGACCGAGCAATCGGCGCTGACGCGCGCGGTCCGCCGCTGGTACGGCACCAGCCCGCGCGACCTGCGCCGCGCCGCCTAGACCTGCGGTTTTGCCCCGCCGCCCGAAGTGGGGGGGGGGCCCCCCCCCCGGGGGCCCCCCCCCCCCCGGGGGGGGCAACCCCCCCACCCGGCGGGGCACCGCCCCCCCCCCGCGGGGCCGCCCCCCCACCCCGGGGGGCCCCCCCCCC
>NZ_JBITDW010000035.1:0-101747 GCF_044454685.1 Actinoplanes sp. NPDC051513 | reverse complement strand
GTCCCTCCCCCGTTTCGGGACGGCTGCGGGCAGGGAACTGTCGCAGCGTCGATCCCGGGTGTCAACCACCCATATCGCGATATGTCAGAAACGGGCTTGGTGTCGCAAGGTGCGTCAGTGGGAGAGCTCCACCCGGTTGGTCGCGGTGGTTCCGGAGACGTAGGCGCGCGCCCCGATTGCCAACAGGACGGGGGCATTGCTGCACCGCGTTGACCCGCTCGTCGGCCTCACCGATGCCGACTTCGCTCTGATTCGTCAATGGCTCGCACCGTCGCCGCCCTCTCGGGATTTCATGTCACGGTCGGCGCGTCGCCGTCTGATGATGCTGACGGCGCCGCGTCGCCTCGTCGCGTCGGGGATCCAGGCGCGTCGAAGGCGACGGCTGCACGCAGCCGGCGGTTCTCCTCGGCCATCTCCGTGGTGGGCCGATCATGACGTTCACCCGCGTCGGCCTCGGCCTGCCGGATCCAATTGCGCAGTGCCTCGTGATGCACGTTCAACTGCTCGGCCAGCCGTCGGATGGTCGGCTTCGGGTCCGACTCGCGATATAGGCGCACGGCCCGCGCCCGTAGGTCGTCGGGGTACTTCTTCGGTGCTGCCACGGATGCTTCCTCCCCATGATCAGTCGATCATGCTTGAGAAGCTCCGCCAAACCGGGGGGAACTCACAGCAGCCATGAGCTGCCAACAAAGGCGGCCGGCCAGCGACCTGGCGCGGGACCGCGACGACCCAGCTACCGTGTCATCCATTCTGCGTTCGGGCCGGCCGATTCACCGCTTTCGCTGCGCCGGTCAGGCCCGCGACGGGCTCAGCGGGCGGTCGGCGGTTCGGCGCGGTCCAGCACCAGGTCGCGGGCGGCCGTCAGGCCGGACGCCAGGGCGCCGAGCAGGACCGCGTCGGTGCCCAGTGTGGAGACTTCGATGCGGGGCGGGCGCAGGGCGACCAGGCGGTCCAGCCGTTCGAGCAGCGGGCCGGTCAGCAGATCGCCGGCGTGGCCCGCCACGCCCCCGCCCAGCACCACGAGCTCTGGATCCAGCACCGCGGTGACGCCGGCCAGGGCCCGGCCCAGGTACTCAATCTCGCGGTCCACCGCGCGCAGGGCGGCCTCGTCACCGGCCCGGGCGGCGTCGAGAACCTCCTTCGCGGTGACCGCGTCCACCAGACCCAGGCGGTGGGAGGTGGCGACGACGCCGGCGGCCGAGGCGACCGATTCGAACATGCCCCGGCCTCGGGATCCCGGCTCGTCCAGCAGCGGGTCGCCGTCGCCGACCGGCATGTACCCGATCTCGCCGGCGGCGCCGCGGGTGCCGCGGTACAGCTTGCCGTCGATCACGATGCCCATGCCGGTGCCGGTGCCGATCTGCACGTACACGAAATGGCGGACGCCCCGGCCGAGCCCGTAGGTGGCCTCGCCGATCGCGGCGAGATTGGTGTCGTTCTCCACCACGTAGGTCGCGCCGGTGATGCCGGCCAGTTGGGGGACGCTGTTGTGCCGTTCCCAGCCGGGCAGGTTCGGCGCGAGGTGCAGCGAGCCGTCGGTCTTGTCGTGGATGCCGGGGGTGCCGAAGACGGCGAGCGTGATGTCGTGGCGGGTGACGCCGGCGGCGCCGGCCAGTTCGTCGGCGAGCCGGGTGAGCTGGGCTACGAGGTCCCGTTCGCGGTATCCGTGCGACGGCTCCTCCTTGCGGGCGACGATGTCGCCGACCAGATCGGCCAGGGCGGTACGCACGAAGGCGCGCCCTATGTCCACCGCGAGGACATAGCCGGCCTCGGGGCGCACCTCGTAGAGCAGGGCGGAGCGACCGGCCGGCCCGGCCCGCCGGCCGACCTGACGCAGCAGTCCCGCGTCCTCCAGGTTGTTCAGGGTGACGGCCACGGTCGGCTTGGACAGCCCGGTGACCGCCGCCAGTTCCGGGCGGGACGCCTTCCCCAGCCGGAAGATCTCGGCGAACACGGCCCGCTCGTTGATCACCCGGAGAACGGCCGTGGTACTGGCTGTCGCACTGCTCTGCACGTCCTACAGGCTGCCACACCACTTCGTAAATCTCATTTATCAATTTCGTAAAGGACATTGCTAAATGGCGGCCGGGTGGCTGACGATGCTCCTCAAACCTTCGGAAGAGAGGTGCACCGTGAGAGCCAGCAGGTTCGCCGCAGCCGCCGCCACCGCCGCCGTCGTCTTCCTCAGTGCCTGCGGGGCTGCGGACAACTCAGACGCCTCCGACAGCTCGAAGAAGGCGGCCACCATCGCCCTCTTCCTTCCCGAGTCCAAGACCACCCGGTACGAGGCCTTCGACCGGCCCCTGTTCGAGGCCAAGGTCAAGGCCCTGTGCGCCGACTGCAAGGTGCTCTACTTCAACGCCGATCAGGACGCGGCCAAGCAACAACAGCAGGTCGAGGCGGCGCTGACCCAGGGCGCCGACGCTCTGGTCCTCGACGCCGTCGACGCGGGCGCCGTCGCGTCCCTCGTCAACCGGGCGAAGCAGGCCAAGGTTCCGGTGATCGCCTACGACCGGCTGATCTCCGGCATCACCTACGACTACTACGTCTCCTTCAACAATGTCCGGGTGGGCGAGATGCAGGGCCAGGCTCTGCTGGACGCGCTCGGCAAGGCCGGCACGACCGGCAAGGGCAAGATCGTCATGATCAACGGATCACCCACCGATCCCAGCTCGGCCGACTACAAGACCGGCGCGCACCACGTGCTCGACGGCAAAGTGACGGTCGGACGCGAGTTCGACACTCCGGACTGGAGCCCCGACAAGGCCCAGCAGGAGATGGAACAGGCGATCACTGCCCTCGGCCGCGACAACATCGTCGGCGTGCTGTCCGCGAACGACGGCATGGCGGGCGGCGCCATCGCGGCGATGAAGCGGGCGGGCTACGCCACCGTCCCGCCCATCACCGGCCAGGACGCCGAGCTCGCGGCGGTGCAGCGCATCCTGACCGGCGAACAGTACATGACCATCTACCTGGACATTCGCAGCGAGGCGGAGAAGGCGGCGGAACTGGCCGTCGGGGTGGTCCACGACCAGAAGCCAGCCGCGCCGGCCAACGTCGACAACGGTACGGCGAAGATCCCGTCGTTCCTGCTCGATCCGATCCCGGTGACCGCCGACAAGATCAAGGACACGATCGTGAAGGACGGCTTCTACACCGCGGCCGACATCTGCACTCCGCCGGTGAAGGCGGCATGCGCGCGACAGGGCATCCAATAGTGTTCTCCGCCAACGCGATCTCCAAGGCGTACGGCGCGGTCCAGGCGCTCGACGAGGTGAGCCTGGACCTCGCGCCGGGCGAGGTCGTCGCCCTCGTCGGTGACAACGGCGCCGGCAAGTCGACCCTCGTGAAGGTCCTCTCCGGGGTCGTCATCCCGGAGAGCGGACATGTCGAGCTGGACGGCCGCCCGGTTCGCCTGAGCAACCCCCACGAGGCGCAACGGCTGGGCATCGCCACCGTCCATCAGGACCTCGCCCTCTGCGAGAACTTGGATGTGGTGGCCAACCTGTTCCTCGGCGCCGAACGGCAACGCTGGTCGGTGTTGCGCCCGATCCGGATGGAACGAGCGACACGCGACCTGCTGGCGTCCCTGGACGTCAGGATCCGGGACATCCGGGTCCCGGTCGCCATGCTCTCCGGCGGTCAGCGTCAGTCGGTCGCCATCGCCCGGGCGCTGGTCGCCGATCCGCGCGTCGTGATCCTGGACGAGCCGACGGCGGCGCTCGGCGTCGAGCAGACCGCCCAGTTGCTCGACCTGATCCGGCGCCTGCGAGACCGCGGACTCGCCGTACTCGTCATCTCCCACAACCTCGCCGATGTCCGGGCCGTCAGCGACCGGATCGTGGTCCTGCGGCTCGGCCGCAACGCGGGCGAGTTCCGCACCGCCGAGACCACCCCGGAGGCCGTCGTGGCCGCCATCACCGGCGGCGCCGCCCTCGCCGGCACATCGGGCGTCGGCACGTCGGGAACCGGCACGGAGGAAACCGCATGACCGCTCTCGCTCTGATGCTGCGCAAGCCGCTGCGGCCGATCGGCCGCAGCGGTTCCGACCTCGGCGCCTGGCCCGTCGTCGCCGGACTGGTCGTCATCGCGGTCGTGTTCGGCTCGCTGAACGACCGCTTCCTGTCCGCCGAGAACCTCACCAACCTCGCCCTGCAGATGGCCGCGACCGGCACCATCTCGCTCGGCATCATCATGGTGGTGCTGCTCGGCGAGATCGACCTGTCCGCCGGGTCGGTCAGCGGCCTGGCCGCGGTCATCATGACCATCCTGTCGGTGAACCACGGCTGGCCGCCCGTCCTCGCCATCGCGACGGCGCTCACCGGCGCCGCCCTGATCGGGCTGCTGCACGGCTGGATGTTCACCCGGCTCGGCATGCCGTCGTTCGTGGTCACGCTGGCCGGGCTGATCGGCTGGCAGGGGTTGATGCTGTATCTGCTGGGCAGCGGCGGGACCATCAACCTGCCCTTCGACGGGTTCGTGGCGAAGCTCAGCGACAGCTGGCTTCCGGCGCCGGTCGCCTGGCTGACCGCCGTCCTGATCGTCGCGGTCAGCGCGACCAGCGCGCTGGTCAACCGGCGGCTGCGGGGTGCGGCCGGACTGCCGGTGACCTCGGTCCTCCGGATGGCCGTACGCCTCGGCGGTCTGGCGATCGCCCTGGCCGCCGTCGTGCTCGTCCTGACGGCCGACCGCGGCGTGCCGCTGCTGCTGGTCATCTTCGCCGCCCTGGTCGTGGCGCTCGACCTGATCCTGCAGCACACCGTCTTCGGCCGGCACATGTACGCGGTGGGCGGCGACGCCGAGGCGGCCCGGCGGGCGGGCATCAACGTGACCAGGATCCGGGTGATCGCCTTCGCCGCCGGCTCCGCCCTCGCCGCCGCCGGTGGGATCCTGGCCGCCAGCCGTCTCGCCGCCGTCAACCAGAGCTCGGGCAGCAGCGACACCCTGCTCATGGCCATCGCCGCGGCCGTCATCGGGGGCACCTCGCTGTTCGGCGGCCGGGGGCGCGCCTACGCTGCCCTGCTCGGCATCCTCGTCATCCAGGCCATCACCAACGGCATGCTGCTGTTGAACGTGAACTCCTCGGTGCGCTACATGGTGACCGCCGCGGTCCTCGCGGTCGCCGTCGCCGTGGACTCCCTCGCCCGGCGCGGTCAGCCCCGATGACGGACTCCCGGGTCCTGGCGATCGACTTCGGCGGCACCAAGATCGCGATCGCCACGGCGGCTGTCGGCTCCCCCGACGGCCGCCCCGAGGCCACACTCCGTTTGCGGACCCTCGGCGAATCGGGCGCCATGCAGGCCGTGCGACGCACCTTCGAAGCCGCCCGGACACTGCTGACCGGCCCGGCGGCGGTCGGCGTATCCACGTTCGGCGTGCTGCGGGACGGTCGGGTCCGGCTCGCACCCAACGTGCCCGGCTGGGACGGCATGGCCCTGCCCGCGCTGTTACGCGCCGAGTTCGGTGACGCCCCCGTGGCGATCGACAACGACGTCAACGCGGGCGCCGCCGCCGAACTGCACTGGGGAGCGCTGCGCGGGGTCGACGTAGGCCTGTACATCAACCTCGGCACCGGGCTGGCCGCCGCCCTCGTCGTCGGCGGCCGGGTCGTGCCCGGCGCGCACGGCGCGGCCGGCGAGATCGGCTATCTGCGCGACAACGACACCGATCCCGGCTTTGCGGACGGGCACGCACCGTTGGAGGACGTCGTTTCCGGCGTGGCCCTGGCCCGGCGCGGCGCCGCGTTGCTGGGCCGGCCGGTCACCGCCGCGGAACTGTTCGAGCTGAGAACCGAACCGGGCGTTGCCCACCTGCTGGACGAGGCCATCGAGACGCTGTCGCGCACCATCGCCAATCTCTGCGTCGTCCTCGACCCCGAGCGAGTGGTCCTGGCCGGCGGCATGATGGGCGCCGCCGAGCACATCATCCCGCGGGTCGCGGCGGCCCTGCGCCGATCGGTGCCATTCCCGCCGGCGCTGGCCAAGGCCCGCTTCGCCGACGACGCCCCGCTCGTCGGTGCGATGGCCCTGGCTCAGGACTCCGCGCCGGCCGACGCCGCCCCGGCGCGCCGACCGGATCGGTGACGGGCTCGGCGGGAAAGCAGTCCGGCCGGCGGCCGCCATCTGCTCGGCCTGCTCGGTCTCGGCCGTCTCGCCCTGGGCCGATTCGTACGTCACACGGACAATCCAGCCAGGCGACGAGGGCGCCCAGGCCCGTCGACTACGGCTACGCGAGTGACGCGATCGAGTACGGCTACTGGCCGGCCGGGGTGCCGGCGATCGGGTTCCTGGCCCGGATCGCGGCCGCACACCCGTCCGACGCTGCCACCGAGGCGGCGGTCGAGCTGATCGACAAGATCGTCAATGCGCCGATGGACCGCCCTGGCGCCTCCGACGCCGAACTCGATGCGTGGGTGGACGGGCTGCGTGACGCGCTGCGCGCCGCGCAGCCGGCCCTCACCGAAGCCGCCCGGCTCGTCCCGACGGCCGGACTCACGATCGCGGCGCTGGGCGAACGGAGCGGGGGCACGCTCGCGTACGCCGGTTCCTACGAGCCACGCTGGCGCATGGTCGCCCGCGAGGTCGCCCGGCTCCCCGCCTACTCGATCAAGGCAGCGGCCGGGGACCCGGCACGACCTGTTGGTGATCTCCGACCGATACTTTCTGGACCCGCGATCGGGCGATGTCGTCGCCACGTTCGTTCCGCCCCGGCCCGGCCGGGCCCTCGCGTTCGCCGATGCCGATGGCCCGGGTGTCCTGACGGTCGAGGGTCCCCGACGAGAGGGCGGACACCGTGGCCCGCTGCGGCTCTGGCGGCACGCGCAGCGGGGATGGCAGGCAAGGCGGATCGGGCCGCCCGTACGGCCGTGGCCACTGTTACCGGGGATAATGTCGCTGGCGGCTGGCGGCTGGCGGCTGGCGGCTGGCGGCTGGCGGCTGGCGGCTGGCGGCTGGCGGCTGGCGGCGAACCGATCACCGATCCAGACCGGATCGCGCATTTGAACATCCACCGGCATGACCGCCTCGGCGGCATCCTGCACGAGTACAGGCAAGCTGCCAGACCTGCCCGGATGGCATTTTCGGCAGGTACAACGGTGCGGCCGGGCTTGTCAGCGAAATGGAGTTCTTCGCCGGGCTGGGCGACGCCGAGTTGACCTGCCGCGCAGACGATGACGACCTCCAGCACGCAGGCGGGCGACGAGTTCAGTAGGCCCGGCGTTTTGTGGCAGAGTCCCGGCCGCGGCGAGCTGGTAGACCATCTCCGTCAGGATCCGCTGCTCCGGCCAGTAGATCGCGCTTAGCTGCTCCCCTGGCCGTGCGCTGGTGTGGCCGTGGCGGCACCGGTAACCGGCCCGGCCATACACTCAATGAGCCTCCAGCCGGCGCCCGCACAACCCGCAGACCAACAGCCCGGTCAGCCCGGTAGCGGCGAGCGCGGCTGTCGGCTGGCGTGCTGATCGCGGTGACCTGCAGGGCGGCGAGGAAGTCGGCGTCGCTGACCAACGCAGGGTGGGTACGCCGGGCCGAGACGATCTGGCAGTCCCAGCCGGTCCGTCGTTGTCAGGGCTGCTGCCACCCTCCCGGCGTCTCCCGGATCAGGCTGCCCTCAGCTTTCACCGGCCTGCTGCGGCAGACCAGCGGTGGGGCTCTTCCATCCCCACCCGGTAACACAGAGCCTCGTGGTGCACGAAATCGCAGATCCAAGCCCTGCAACGCTCCCAGCCGGTCCTCCCGATGATGCCCGGCATGCCCGAACGCCGCACCCACGACTACCCGCAACGGCATCACGAGCCTGTTTGCCGCGTTCGACATCGCCGACGGTTCGGTGATCAGCGAACTGCACCGCCAGCACCGCGCGGTCGAGTTCAAGAAGTTCCTGATCACGATCGACAAAACCGTCGCGGCCGACCTCGACGTCCACCTGGTCTGCGACAACTAGGCACCCACAAAACGCCGGCCATACGTGCCTGGCTGGCGAAACACCCACGGTTCCACATGCACTTCACCCCCACCGGCTCGTCCTGGATCAACCAGGTCGAACGCTGGTTCGGGTTCCTCACCGACCAGAAAATCCGCCGTGGCACCCACAAAGCGTCCAGGCCCTCGAATCCGACATCCGATCGTGGATCACCGACTGGAACGACAACCCACGACCGTTCCTCTGGACCAGAACCGCCGAAGAGATCCTCGAATCACTCGCCCGATTTTGTAGCCGAATTTCCGGCGCAGCACACTAGCTCGGTCGCACGGATTCGGGCGGCTGCCGCTTCGCCTCGTAGATCGCAATGTTGGCGAACCCGGCCTTGGATTCGCCGGTATAGGAGTTGTTCGTGGCGCCGAGCACCACATGACCGGCGGTCAGGGAGCCGTCGGTGAGTCTCGCCTCGATCGCCTGCAGGCCGTCCACCGTGGCGGTCATGTCGTCGTTGACGATGGTGACCGCTACGGCCCGCCGCCGGCCCGGCGCGAACGCGTCGCTCCGCTCCTTGCGGATGAGCGTCTCGCCCTCGGTGTCGTCGTATCGTTCGAGCCGGACCTCCGCCGCGCAGAGGGACAGCTCGTAGCCCCGCGTCCCGTGATCGCGGAAAAGATGACCCCGCAGGCGTTCCCGGTGATCACCGTGGCGTCGACGGTGATGAGCTGGTTGCCCGCGAACTCGTCGTTCGGCCCCTGGCACCAGTAGTCGATGCTCTTCCCGTGGTGATCACGAGCTGCGACTCGAGGGAGCAGACTCCGTCGGCATCGCCGGCTTGGGCACGCCAGAGGCCGGGGCGGTCCAGGCGGTCGACGACCGCCTGGCTCCACTCGGGCTGGGGTACGCCGGGCGGAGCCGCCGAGAGCGCTGGGGCCTGGGCCGCGGTACGGTTTGCCGGTCGTTTTTGCGTCAGGACAAGGGCCACCGCCGCGACCGCCAGCGCGAGTACGAGCCCGGCGGCCAGCCAGAGCCGGCGGCGCGGGCGACGGATCGCGCCAGTTCCCGTACCCTCTCCGTTTCGAGCCGGACGCAGTTCCGGCCGGCGGCCCAGGTCCGCGATGACCGCGGCGTTGTCGCGGGAATCGGCCGACAGCAGGGCGTCGAGGAGCTCGTGCGCGGTCGGCCGGTCATCCGGCTCCTTGGCCAGCGCGTGAGCGACCAGGTCGCGCAGCGGACCGGTGAGGGCGCCCAGAGCGGGCGGCTGGGTGAGAATCCGGGTGGCGGTCGCGGCGGGTGAGCCGGCGGCGAACGGCGTACGTCCGTTGCCGGCGTAGCTGACGACGGCGCCCCAGGCGAACACGTCGGCCGCCGGGCCGACCATGGGATCGGTGTCGGTGTCGAATCGCTCCGGTGCCATGTACGCGATCGAACCGACCATCTGACTGGTGCGGGTGTGCCGGCTGGTCGACTCGAACGCGCGGGCGATGCCGAAGTCGATGACCTTGGGCGTCCCGAGCGAGAACAACACATTCTGCGGTTTCAGGTCCCGATGTATGACACCGGCACCGTGGATCGCGGCGAGGGCGGTAGCGACCCCGACCGCCACGCCGTGCAGGTTGGTCGCCGGCAGAGGCCCCTGATCGGCGACCACCTCGGCCAGGCTGGGCCCGTCGACGTACTCCACGACGAGGTATGGCGTGGCGTGATCCGGGTCGGCGTCGAGGACTTCGGCGGTGCAGAACGGCGGCACCTGCCGGGCCCGGCTGACCTCGCTCCGGAAGCGCGCCCGGAATTCGTCCTCGGCGGCGAACTCGGGCCGGATCACCTTGACCGCGACGAGCCGTCCGGCACCGCTGCGGCCGAGAAAGACGGTGCCCATCCCACCCTCGCCGAGGCGGCCGAGCAAAGAGTACGCACCCAGCCGACGCGGATCCCCCGGGCGCAGCGCAGTCGTCACGGCGTCCGACTGTACCGGTGTCCGACGCGTCCGTCGGTCACGTCTCATTCCGCGCGAAGCGGGGTGCCCGGGCTTAGCTGATCTCCTCGCCTTGCTGCCGGCAGCATCCCCGCTCCCGCCGCCCGCACATCCGTTTCGGAAATTTCCGGAAGGCGCCGGCGCTCCCGCGTCGAAGCGGCGGCGACCGTGTTGCCCGCGGGCTCGCTGTATCCGATCCTGATCATGCTGCGTGATCGCGGCCTGCTCGAGGCGAGCTGGGAAGGCGAGCCATCGCCGGGACGGCCTCCCCGGCACCTGTACCGGTTGGCCGAAGACGGCCTGCGCTGGGCTGCCGAGGTGGCGGTCGAGCCGTCCCTTGCCCGAACGACCGTCCGCCCTCAGCTGCGGGAGGCGTGATGACCAAGGTTGGCCAAGACCGGCCCGCCCGGTTGCTGGGCGCCGCCGTACGCGTCATGCCGGCCGGGCGCCGGGACTGGGGCCGGGCGATGCAGGCGGAGCTCGCGGCGATCGAGGACCACTCGGATCGGCGTGGCTTCGCCTGGGGTTGCTTGCGCGCCGCCGCCGTCCAGTTCCACCTGCTGCGCGGCACGCTTCATGTATTCGCGGTGCTGGCAGTGGTGGGGACGCTCGTCGCCTGGGCCGCGACCGTCGACAACCCTGCGCTGGCGTGGATGCTGTCCATGGTCATGTCGGTTCTTGCCGTGGTGTGCTGGGCGGCCCGGCGGGCCGGCATGCTCGGGCCGACGGATGACGGCGTCGCCGCCTGGCTGCTGCGCAGTGGCGGCTACCTGATCGCGGTCGCGATCTGTGCGGTCGCCGTCGCCCACACCCACCCGGCGACCCTGGAAGCGGCCGATGCGGGCTCCGCCGTTCTGGGGCTGTCGACGATCGCCGCCGGCTTCCTCATCGGGCTGGCTTCGGTGGCGGCGAGGCGGTCGGCGGCGACCGCCCGGGTGATGCTCACCGGAGTCGGCAGCGCGCTGGCCGCGACCGCGGGCTGGCTGGTCGTCGTGCTGGTTGCCCCGCCGATCCCCGCCACGGCCGGCTGGGCGCTCGCCGCGACCGCGGTGGCCGCGGTGATCGCCGTGCTTGCGAACTCCGGCGAGTCCAGCACCACGCAGGCCTGCCTGCTGGCCGGGCTGATCGCCACGGCGACCACGATGGCGTTGATCTTCGGCAGCGTGCTGCTGCTCGCGCATCTGGGTCCGGACAGCCTCATCCCGGACATCACACCAGCAGCCCTGCCCGGCCAGCACATCAGCGAGAGCCGGACCGAGATCGTCGACCCGTACGCGCTGATTCTCTTCCTGGGCGGGGCGGCGGCGACCGTGCTGGGCCTGGCCGCCGTGGCCACCCGCCGACCCGGGACCGGCAACTCGCCCGGCGTCGAGCAGCGGCAGTAAGCCACCCGCCTCACCCGTTGCGGGCGGCGGGGTCCTCGATGGATCGCAGGTGATAGAGCGTCACTGCGACCAGTGAGAGAGCGTCCACGATCTGACCAGCTCGGATCATCCCGGCCGTCTCCGCGACCCCGGCCGGCGCAGCGGCGGCGCTTCGAGAGCCGTTAGCCGTAGACCCACAACGCACCGTGACCACCGCATGAACCGGTCGCGGCCATATATGCGAGATAATCCAACGGATTTCGGTGCCGGCCGCGCGGGTTTGAGTCTGCCGGTGCCGCAGCTCGACGGTGAGCTGGCTTGCCTCGGGCAGCGGGATAACCTCGCTGCAAATCGAGCCACCACCCGGCCGCGGCGCTCCGCGGCACCCCTTATCCGCTGTCGCGGCCTGGATGGTCTGCGTGGGTTCCTGGAGACAGAACCGATGCCGGAGGACCTCCCGTGCAACGCCGCGTCTTTCTGCAGTCCGCCGCCGCGGCCGTACTCGGCTCGCTCAAGTTCCCCGGGTTCATGCTCGCGGCCGCTAGCGGCCCTGAGGATAAGCTGATCGAGGTGTGGACTGAAGAGCATGGCGGTTACCCGGCCTTCGACCAGGTGAACCCGACCTCGATCAGGGCAGCGCTCGAGAAGGGTATGGCGCTCAGTAAGGCAGAGATCGCCGAAATCGCCGGCACCGCCGAGACGCCGACCTTCGCCAACACCATCGCCGCGCTGGAGGACAGCGGCCGCGCCCTCGATCGCGCTCAACGTTTTTTCGGCATTTTCACCTCGGCGATGAACGACGCGGCGATGCAGGAGCTGCAGACCGAGATGTCGCCTGTTCTCTCGGCATTCGGCGACGACATCATTCAGAACGCCCGGCTCTTCGCCCGGATCAGGGCGGTCCATGACGGCCGCGCCATCGCCGGCCTGTCGCCGGAGCAGAGACGCCTCGTCGAGAACTACTACCGGAACTTCACCCGGCGAGGCGCGGCGCTCAACGATGCCGACAAGGCCACGCTGAAGGACCTCAATCAGAGGCTCGCCTCGCTCTACACCAAGTTCAGTCAGAACGAGCTGGCCGACGAGGAAAGCTACCAGCTCACCATCGAGACCGAGGCCGATCTCGAGGGCCTTCCCGAATCGCTGCGTGAGGCTGCCGCGGCGGCAGCCGAGGCGCACGGTGTCAAGGGCAAGTGGGTCTTCACCAATACGCGTTCCTCGATGGAGCCGTTCTTGACCTACTCCGCCGAGCGTGACCTGCGGGAGGAGGGCTGGCGCATGTGGATCATGCGCGGCGACAACGGCGCGGCTACCGACAACAACGCCGTGATCAGCGAGATCCTCCAGCTCCGTACTCGGCGGGCCCGGCTGCTCGGCTTCGAGACGCACGCCCACTGGGCCGTCGAGAACAACATGGCGAAGGCGCCGCAGGCCGCCATGGAACTGATGATGAAGCTCTGGGGCCCAGCCCTGCGGCGCGCCCAGGAGGAGATCGCCGAAATGCAGGCGATCGCCGACAAGGAGGGCGCCGGCATCACGATCGAGGCCTGGGACCACCGGTTCTATTCGGAAAGGGTGCGCAAGGCGACGTACGACCTCGACCAGAACGAGGTCAAGCTCCACCTCCAGCTCGAGAATGTCCGCGACGGTATGTTCTGGGCCGCCGAAAGGCTCTATGGCCTGCGATTCGCCGAACTCGACGGTCTGCCTGTCTACCACGAGGACATGTCGGTCTATGAGGTGACGCGCGACGGCGAGCGCGTGGGCCTGTGGTACTTCGACCCCTATGCCCGCGGCGGCAAGAGCTCCGGAGCGTGGATGAACGAGTACCGCACCCAGGAGCGTTTCAAGGCTGACATCACCCCGATCGTCTCCAACAACGCGAACTTCGTGAAATCAGGCTCCGGCCCCGTCCTGATTTCGTGGGACGACGCCGTCACCATGTTCCACGAGTTCGGTCACGCCCTACATGGCCTCAACTCGAACGTCACCTATCCGGGCGTCGCCGGCACGTCGGTCAAGCGCGACTTCGTCGAGTTTCCCAGCCAGATCAACGAGCACTGGTTTCCGACGCCGGAGCTGCTCAACCGGTTCGCCCTGCACGTCGACACCGGAAAGCCGATCCCCGACGAGTCGCTCGCCAAGATCCAGAAGGCGCTGAAGTTCAACCAGGGCTTCGACACGGTCGAGTTTCTGGCCTCGGCGATCTACGACATGAAAATCCACCTGGCCGCGACGCCGGACGGCACGATCGATCCCGGCGCTTTCGAGAAGAGCTGCATGGCGGAGATCGGTCTGCCGAGGGAGATCGTCATGCGCCACCGCCCGACCCAGTTCGGGCACATCTTCTCGGGCGACGGATACTCGGCCGGCTACTACGTCTATCTCTGGGCCGATGCGCTGACCGCCGATGCGTGGGAGCTGTTCGAACAAAGGGGTGTCTGGGACCCCGCCACCGCCAAGGCGTTCCTCGACGACATCCTTTCGGTCGGCAATGCCGTCGCGCCGGACGAGGCCTTCCGCAAGTTCCGCGGCCGCGACGTCGACACCGAGGCCCTCATGCGCTTGCGCGGCTTCGCCTGACGATTCTCCCGTCGCAGCTACGTTGCCCCGAGGCTGCGCTCGCAAGCCCGCTCCGCCTCGAGGAACGGATTCTCGTTCACCGGTCTCCATCGAGAAGAGTGTCACGTCAGCAAACTTGCCCAACCCCCCGCTATGTCGGGCCGCCGGCTGCCGCCACGGGCTGCGGCAGGAGGCGGCGCGCGGCGTGCTCGGGTCGCACATGCGGCCCGTGGGCCACCTCGATGCCCGTCAGCGCGGCGCTCGTGCCGGCCGCGGCGATCGCGGACTCGTCCACCCGGATGCCGAGACCCGGCGAATCCCCCAGGACATAACCGCCGTCCTCGATGGCCAGGTCCAGCGTCAGTCCGACCGGCGGCGTCAGGTCCTGCAGCTCGGCGACGATGTGGTTGGGCACCGAGGTCGCGGCGTGCACCAGCCCGATGGGGGTCGTGCCGATCGGGCTCACCGGGAGGTCGTGGGCGTGCGCCAGGGCAGCGACCCGCAGGAAGTGGGTCACCCCCCAGACCGCCGCCGTCTGCACGATGTCCACGGCGCCCGCGGCCAGCAGCGGGCGGTATTGTTCAAGGCCGGTGAGGTTTTCGCCGGTGGCGATGGAGGCCCGGATTCCCCGGCCGACCGCAGCCAGGCCCTCGGCGTCCCATCGGCGGACCGGCTCCTCGACCCAGGTCAGGTCAAGTGTGCGCTCCAACTCGGCGACGTGGCGCACCGCCTGTTTGCGGTTCCAGGACTCGTTCGCATCCAGCATCAGGCCGGGACGAAGACGGCCGGCCTCGGCCAGCACGTCCCGGACCAGGGTCAGCCGGCGCCGGTCCTGATCGACGTCGAGGCCGCCTTTGAGCTTGGCCGCGCCCAGCCCGCGGGCCGCGTACTCGCGATACACCTCGGCCAGCTGCTCGTCGTCGAGACCGATGTCCAGCCCGGAGGCGTATGCCGGGACGATGCGCCGCCGACCGCCGAGCAGCCGCCACAGTGGCTCACCGGCCAGGGTGGCCTTGATATCCCACAGGGCCGTGTCCAACGCGCCGATGGTGCCGAAGACGGCTCCCGCGTGCCCGGCTTTGAAGGTGTGCCGGAGCATCCGGTCGTAGAGCGCGGTGACCGCTCGCGGATCCTCGCCCTCGATGGCGGCGAAGACTGCCTCGGCGCCCTGGTGTGGGCCGATGCCGACGCCGGTGACGCCTTCGTCGGTGCCGACCAGGACGATCGGCACCGGCATCAGCCCTCTGGTGAAAACGCCGTTGGCGTCCCCGATCGGCCGCCGCCAGTCCTGAACAGTCGTCAGCGTGCGAAGTTCGGTGATCCGCATGTCGGCGTCACCGGACTCTGACGGTGACGCCCTCGGCGGCGCTCGACGATCGGGCACCGCACCCGGCTCTGTTGACCGCAGGCGTCTTGGCTGGACCTCCCCGACGACCAGAATGGTTCAGACTCATATCAGCCCCTAGATGTGATCTCTATGTGGTCCGCAGTGTACGCGCTCGACACACTCCGGGGACAAGCCCGCAAGCGACGTGACCATGGCAAGGGGCATCGCCCGCCCCCGTTGCGACGGCTATAAACGCAGCTCAGAGACACCTTCCGGACATCTCACCACGATCTTGAAGCGTCGCGGGCGGCAGGCATCCTGCACGGTTTTGCCCCCAAAGGCGGCCGCGTTGGCAAGGATGGATCTCACTCATAATGGTAACGAAATGATAAATAGATGAGCTCAATATGTTGACGATAGCCGATCATCAGCAGGCTAATGAGTCCTACACGCGGCCACCTCGCAGCGATCGGGTGGCGCGAGAGGAGAGCTATGAGGTTGTTGAGGGGACTCAGAACGCCGCGCTTGTTGTCGCGCCGGCCGTGGCAGATCACGCTCGCCGGGCTGGCCGTGATGGGGATGGTCGTGATCACGGCATGTAGTGGCGGGTCACCGAAGGCCAGCCCGAGCCAGGACTCGAACGAGCTGACCGTCTGGGTCGACGCGGCCCGCCTGCCGGTGGCCCAGGCCTACGTCAAGGAACATCCGGACGCGCACGTGAAAATCGTGACCTTCGATGGCGACGGCAACGGCGCGACCACGCTGCAGACAAAGATTCAGCTGTGGAACCGAACCGGCAGCGGCTGGCCGGACGTGCTCTTCAGCGAGCAGGTCAACGACCCGGTGTGGATGGCACACAAGCCCTTCGAATTCGCAGCGCCACTCACCAATCTGATTCCGAGCGACATCCTCAGCCAATGGCCGGCCCCGTCGACCGCCCAATGCACGATCGACGGCACCCAGTACTGCGTGCAGGACAACTTGGCGCAGGTCGTGCTGTGGG
The DNA here is from genome assembly GCF_044454685.1 of Actinoplanes sp. NPDC051513. Taxonomy (NCBI): domain Bacteria; kingdom Bacillati; phylum Actinomycetota; class Actinomycetes; order Micromonosporales; family Micromonosporaceae; genus Actinoplanes; species Actinoplanes sp. NPDC051513. The sequence goes on along the minus strand of NZ_JBITDW010000035.1, from coordinate 85,602 downwards.
TCGACAAGAAGTTGATGGACCAGTTCGGCTACGCGACTCCGACGACCTGGCAGCAGTGGGCCGCCCTCGGCGCCAAGGTCGCCACCGAACATCCCGGCTACATCGTGGGGAACGTCGGGGACTCGTTCAGCCACTGGATCTACCTGTGGGGCAACCAGTGCCCCCTCCAGCAGCTGCACGGCGACAAGCTCCTGATCAACCCGGCCGACCAGCACTGCACCCGGGTGGCCGACCTCCTCGATCCACTGATCAAAAATGGCGCGGCGCCGCCGCTGAGCGTGTTCACTCCGGACTTCGCGAGAAAATACGGTGGCGCGAAGGGCAAGGTCTTGATGATGCCGGGACCAAGCTGGTTCGGGCAGGGCCTGTTCGACCAGACCCTGCACATTCCGGCCGGACAGATCACGGCGACCCCCGCGCTCCAGTGGGAAAACGAAACACCGGTGACGACCGGCCAGGTCGGCGGCGGCCCATGGATCATCGCGAAGCATTCGCACAACCTGAAAGGGGCCGCGGACTTCGTCGTCTGGGCCACGACCGTCTTCAACCCGACCGGCAAGGACGCCAGGCCCGGCTACCCGGCCTATGCCCCCCTCGCCGACGCCTGGCTGAAGGCGCAGGCGAGCAACCCGTACTTCGCAGCCGATCCGACGCCGGCGCTCAAGGCAGCCGCCAGCCAGGTGTGGACCGGCTGGAATCTGGTCTCGTATCCCGACCAGCCCGTCTGGTCCAACACCGTGGTCAACCAACTGGTCGCCGGCAAATCACTGAGCTCCCGGCTGCAACCGTTCGGCGACGCCCTGGCTCAAGCCGCCCAGGCATCCGGATACACGGTCACGCGGCAGTGACAACAGTGAAGGCAGCCACTCGGACCACCCTGCACGTTCCGGCCACCCGAAAGCGTGGCCGGAACGTGCAGGGCCTGCTGTTCGTCCTGCCGTACCTGCCGTTCCTGCTCGTGTTCGGCATCCTGCCCATGCTGTACGCCCTCTACCTCGCGGTCACGAGCGACACCGGCGCCTTCGTCGGGATCGAGAACTTCACGAGAACCATCCGTGACTACCGCTTCGTTCCCGCATTCGAGCACGTCCTGCTCTACACCACCGTGTGGCTCGGCAGCCTGATCGTGCTCGTCGTCGGGCTGGCGCTGCTGCTCCACGGCCGCGCCGGCAAGGTCACGTCGGCTTTCCGTTTCCTGTTCTACATTCCGGGCGCACTGGCCGGCGCCTCCGCCGTGCTGGTCTGGCTGTTCATGCTCGACCCGTCGGTCAGCCCCGGTTCATCGCTGCTGCGCCTGTCGGGATCGCATCTCTTCGTCGAGTCGATCGCGCCCGGCAGGCTTCCCTTCGTGTTCGCGATGATCGCGTTCTGGACCGGGGCGGGCGGCTGGATCGTCGTCATGTACGGCGCACTGAACACCATTCCGCCCGAGCTGGAGGAAGCGGCGCGTATCGACGGCGCCGGCCCCGTGACGGTCGCGCTCCGCCTGAAACTGCCGTTGATCCGCAAATGGATCGCCTACATGGTGATTCTCTCGTTCGCCACCGGAACGCAGCTTTTCATCGAACCACAATTGGTCAACGAGGCGAGCCTCGGCCTGGTCCCGGACACGTGGTCGTCGAACCAATTGGCCTACCAGTTGGCATTCCGATACGGAGACTTCAACGGCGCCGCCGCCGTCTCGATCGACCTGATCGTGATCGGACTCATCGCTGCCCTGCTCATCGTCAGGCGCACCGGATTGTTCAGAACAGAGGAATGATGCGGCTCGTCACCCATGGCGTTCGGATCCTGATTCTCGCGGCTTTCGCGGTCTTCTTCGTCGTACCTATCGCCTGGCTGATCCTCGCACCCACGAAGTCCGACGAGGCTCTCGTCACCCATGGCCCCTTCACGTTCGGCAGCCTCCACAACGTGGCGCTGGCGTGGCAGCACCTGGACTCGTTCAGCGACCACATCTACCGCGCCTGGATAGCGAACTCGCTCGGGTACGCGCTCGGGGCGACCGCGATCGTCCTGGTCACCGCAATACCCGCCGGTTACGGCCTCGCGTTGTCCCGCTTCCCGGGCCGCAAGCTCGTGCTCACGCTGACCCTCGTCGTCATGATCATGCCGGCCGCCGCCCTCGTGCTACCGATCTTCCTCGAGCTCAATTTGCTGCACCTGATCGGCAACGCGCTGTCGGTGATCCTTCCGTTCTCGTTCTTCCCGTTCGGCGTATACCTCGCCTACCTCTACTATGCGACCGCCCTTCCCCGCGAGCTGCTCGACGCGGCCCGCATCGACGGCTGCGGAGAATGGTCCACCTTCCGGCACATCGCACTGCCGCTGGCCAGACCGGTCATCGCACTCGTGTTCTTTTTCAGCTTCGTGGCCGACTGGAACAACTTCTTCCTTCCGTACGCCGTACTCGCGGACTCTACGCAGTACCCCATTCAGGTCGGTCTCTCCAACCTGCTGTCGTCCACCCCGTCCTTCAACCCGGCGGTCGGCGGCGGCGGTCAACAGGTCGGTATCTTCCGGCCGGAACTGGCACTCGCCACGCTGCTCGCCGTTGTTCCGGTCGCGATCGTCTTCCTGCTGTCGCAGCGATCCCTGGTGCGCGGCCTGGTCACCGGGGCCGTGAAGGAATGAGTATTATTCTTTTCGACGACGACATAAGTCTCAAGCACGCTTCAAGGGAGCCTGTGTGACGGATTTCGAGCGCGCCGAGGGCGGCTACCGACCCGGCTACGAGGTCGCCGCGGAGCAGGTTCTCGAGCTGATCTCGCGCCTGGGGCTGCGTCCCGGCGATCGGATGCCGACCGAGCACGAGTTGGCCGGGCAGTTGGGCGCCAGCCGTACGGTCGTGCGCGAGGCTGTCAAGATCCTCTCCGCGCTCGGCCGGGTCCGGGCGCAACGGGGCCGTGGCCTGTTCGTCGCCGACGACGAAGGCATGCTCGGCAGCGGACGGTGGGCGTCCTTCTTCCTCCCCACCGACCTCGACCACGTCTACATGCTCTTCGAGTTCCGCCGGACGCAAGAGATGGAGACCAGCCGGCTCGCCGCCGGCCGGGCCACCCCGGCGCAGTTGAAGGCCATCGAGGAGGCGGCCGCGACCTGCCGCCGGGGGCTCGACGCCGACCGCCAGGACCTGTTCACCGAAGGCGACGACGCGTTCCACACCACCATCGCCGCCGCATCGCACAACATGTTCCTCGAGGTCGCGGTCCGCGAGGCCCGCCGGCTGCAGGCGCAGTCCAGCCTCATCGGATTACGCGGCTCCATCGGCGGCCACGGCGCCAAGGCCGTCGAGGAACACGAGGCCATCTTCCAAGCGATCCACGACGGCGACGCCGAGCGGGCCGCGCAGGCGGCAGCCGTGCACATCGACAACAGCCGGGACGACTACCGCCGGGAAATACAGCAGCTGATCTTCCGAGCCGACTGACGACCCTTTCGAACCCCTGTCGAGGTCCATGACCAGATTCCGGGCGGTCTGGGTGACCCACGCGACGGTCGGGTGGACGGTGGCACCGAGGATCCGTACGCGGCGGGTGGCGTGCTCGATGACGGCCAGCACGTAGAGTCTGGCGCCGGTCAGCGTCACGGTCTCGAAGAAGTCGGCAGCGAGGATGGCGCAGGCTTGCGAGTGCAGGAGCTTCGCCCAGGTGTCGCTGGTTCGCTGGGGTGCCGGGTCGATGCCGGCCTCGTGGAGGATCGCCACACCGTCGAGGCGGCGACCGCGACGCCGAGGACGAGCAGTTCGCCGTGGATTCGTCGGTATCCCCAAGTGTTGTTCTCGCGGGCCAGGCGCAGAACCAGCCGGGCAGAGGCCGGCGGTCTAGCGCCCCGCCGTTGTCCACCTAGAGAGGACGCGAAATCACGGCGCGCGATGTATCAGGGAATTGGATGCTGGGCAGGCGTGGCGACCGGAGTCGCGTGCGCGGGTTGCCCGCCGCTGCCCGAGCTGCTCGCCCGCTACGCCACCGCGGGCGGCAGCTACCTTGTGTGCCCGTTGTGCTCGACGCCAAGGGTCTGGACAAGGGCGATCTCTTGGCCAACGCCTCTCTCGGCGGAACGGTGCCGATGGGGCAGTGGATCGGCGACGAGGGTGCCACCACGTTCTGCTACTGACCCTCACCCGTCCCGGTGAATGGCGTCGGCGGAATCGTACTAAAGCCGTATCGTGGCTCTCACCGCGAGAATCCGGAGGCCACATGCCCGTCGTCATGATCCTGCGTATCAAGGCCGACCCGAATGCGCTCGAAACGTTCGCCAACGCAAACGCCGAAATGATGAATGGCATCGCCGACGCCGGTAGGGCGGCGGGTGCCAGCCGCCATTGCTTCGCCGCCGGGGACACCGAGGTTCTCGTGATCGACGAATGGCCGGACGAGGCGACGTTCCAGACGTTCTTCGAGAGCCAGCCCGACATCCCACGGATCATGCAGGCGGCCGGCGCCCAGGGCGCGCCGGAGATCACCTTCTACCGCAAGCTCGACATGCCCGACGAGTTCTGAGGTCAGCTCAGCCGAGCACCCAGTCCACGGTCTGTGAGATGATGCCCGGCTCCAGGCTCAGCCGGAGCCGGGTCAGCCGGGCGTTCTCGCTCACGTCGAACGCTGTCCTGGGGGCCATTGGCATCATGCACGGTGGTCGACGCGGTCTTGCTCGCAAAGAGCACGAGCAAGACCGCCTCATCATTTCTGCTCCGGGGCCGGGCCCCGGAAACTCACGTTGCGATGGCCGCCCTGGGTACCTCCGTTCCTGGCCGTCTATCGGGATAGTCCCTGAGGCCTTTGGTTGCCTTTCCGAACTGATTGCCGCTCGTGTTCTGCGCCGCGTTGGTGAGGTCGGGTCGCGCCACTACGTCGTTGTGTCCCTCGCGGCGAGCGCAGCCGATGCTGGGAATGTGATGCCGAACTGGCTGCCGTAGAAGGCCTGTTGCGGTTCCTCATATGCCATGGTGGCGAACCGGCGGGGTGGTCGGTCGACCTGCTCCGCCGGTTCTCGATCAGGCTCAGAAGGCCACGCACTGCCCCGTCTTCGCCCCTATGACCTTGTTCGGGACCTCGAGGTCGATCGGCGCCGGAACGTTGCCCGTGCAGCTCAGCGTGCTGGCGATGAAGTTGCCTGCCAGGTACGGCACGCCGCCGTCGATGTTGCCGGCCAGGGTGACCTGGCTCAGCAGGGGCGAGCCGATCAGCGAGACCGGGCCGGCGGTGCGGCCGACCTGGACCGGGCCACGCACCTGAGTGTTGCCGAGGAAGACCCCGGCGGCGCTGTCGGCCGTGAGCGGGCCGCCGATCGTGGAGCCGGTGGCGATCAGCGTCCCGCCGGGGCGCACGGTGACCCCGCCGTTGACGGTGGCTGCCGACAGGCAGGCGAACCCGTTGACGGTCAGCGGGCCGGGTTGCGGGCCGGTGAGCGTCGGGAAAACCCGCTCGCCGCTGACCCACGGCTCCGCGGCCTGCCCGTCCAACAGCAACGGGATCAGGCCACGCTCGGGCTGGGCCAGCGGCACGAGGAAGCCGTCGGCGACCTGGACGACCTTCCAGCCGTGATCGGCGATCCGCTGGGCGACGGTGGTGCCGATGCCGTCGGGGCCGTCCGTACGCCCGCCGTTGTACTGCTTGTCCGTGAGCTTGTAGGCGCACGGCGCGTTGTCCAGGATCTGGTCCGGGCCCGGCTGGTCGGCGGGCGGCGGCGCCTCACCCGGGTGCGGCGCGGGGTGTGCGGGGATGATCCGGGAGCCGCGGAACACGATCCGACCGGTGTTTCCGGACTGGAACTGGATCGCCGCGCTACGTGCCGTCTGGATGTCGAGGAGCTGGGCACGGTGGAAATCCAGGAACGAGTTGAACGTCCAGAGTGCGGAGAATGTCTTGCGTCGCCGGTTGTTCGCCGCGTTGGCCTCGTCGGGACGGGTCGGGCCGCCGGCACTGCGCAGCTCGAGCAGCGAGTTGACCGTGTTCTTCAGGCCGAGGGTGTTGCGGAGGATGGTCTCCTCGGACAGGCCCACGGCTCCGCCGTTCTGGCAGCCGTACGGACATGGCCACCAGCCGGCCTTGGCGCCCTGGACGTACATGTGGTTCTCGATCATGTCGAGCGACTCGTCGAAAATCGACTGAGCTACGTTCTGATGCCGCGGCGGCAGCATCGGCAGGTCACCAGCCTGATTGTTGCCGAACTCGTGACCGTCGTATCCGGCCACCGGGCGGTAGTCGCGCAGCATTCGCACGTACGCCGCAGTCTCCGGCTGCCGGATCAGTGAGTAGTCCCGGTTCAAGTCCTGCCCGGTCGCGTTACCTCGGGTGTTCGCGGCCCGGCCGTCCCCGTTGATCGACGGGATGATCAGCACGGTGGTGTTGCGGAGCAGGTCCAGCGTCCGCGCATCGGTGCCGAACGCGAGCTGCCGGGCCATGATCAGGCACGCCTCCCGGTCGCTGGGCTCGTTGCCGTGCACGTTGCAGTTGATTGCCAGCGGCGAGGTCTTGGCGACGGCGGCCGGGGTGGCCGGCGGCGCCGGAAGACCGATGACGAACATGTTGATCGGCCGGCCCTGGACGGTCCGGCCGATCTCGACCACCCGCACCCGGTCGCTCAGCCGGTCGACGGCCGCGGTGTAGGCGAATTCGTTGACGTCGCTGGTGAATTGCGCGGCCTGGGCGGTCTCCCACTGCGTACGCAGGTCTTGCCCGGGGATGCCCGGGTCACCCGGTGGCGGGAGCGTGGTGCCGAACACGGGGGTCGAGTAGGGCTGCTCCGCCGTCCCGATCCGGGCGCGCACCCGCCACTCGAACCGATCGCCGGGGTTGAAGCCGGCGTCCGCGAAGGTCGGCGACCCGTTGTTGACCTGGCGGTTGGGCCGCCACACACCGACGACGGTAGGAGTTGCGGTGGGGGAGTCGCCGGCGTCGACGGCGGTGCGCTCGATCTGGTAGTCGGTAGCGCCGTCCACCGGCGTCCACGCCACAGTGGTGAACCCGTCCGCCTGGCTGACCGTGACGTTCGTGACCTGGTTCGGCTCGGCCGCGGCGTGGGCCGGTCCTGTCTGGACGAAGGAGAGAGAGGTGGCGACAAGCATGACGGATAACGTGACGACGATCGACCGCCGCTTCTTCATGGGACCTCCGATAGAGCTGGCCTGAAAGGCGGGGGGCCGATCGCGGCGATGGCGGCCCACGCGGGACAGCCGGTCGCGACCACCACGCCGATGGTCACCGCCGAGCCGGCGGCGGCCATAAGTGTCTTTCTCACGTTCCCCCTCACCTTCGATGGCCGGACGGTGCCACCGCCCGCTGGAGGGAAACTGATGCGGCGCTGAAATGCCCGGCGGCCAGACCGGTGATGAGCGTCGGATCGGCTGCGGCCAGACCGCGGGCCGCGGGCCAGGTACCCGCCGTACGACTCACCGCAGATCGCGTAGCGGTCCGGCGGAACCAGTTCCCGCAACGGAGGCCACTTGCTTCGCCGTACTCGGGACGAGCACGATCGGATCCGTGCGGAGCGGGCTGGGTTACGGCGCGCACCTGCCGCTGATCCGAAGTCCGCCCCTGACCTGATCATCGAGCCAGAGCCCGGCGGACGCGGAACGACTGTCACTGCCGTCATCGCCGGCGCGGACCATTCTGGAGATCCCGGCCGAGGCTCCGAGCGCACGTCGGACTTGCGGTGGAAACCGCCGGCGCCCCCGCTAGGAGGTGGTGACCCGGTAGATGGCGCCTGCCAGGTCGTCGCTCACGTAGAGGGCGTGGTCGGGACCCTGGACTGCCATGACCGGGCGGCCCCAGCGGGAGCCGTCCGCGTTCTGGAAGCCGGTCAGCAGTGTCCGCTGGGGACCCAGGGTGCCGTCCTTCCAGGCGAAGAAGGACACCTCCGGCGGGCGGGGTGGCTTGCGGTTCCACGAGCCGTGGACGCCCACTAGGGCGCCGGGGCCGTAACCGCCGGGCAGGCCGGGCGAGGTCACGAAGCTCATGCCGAGAGGGGCCGAATGGGCGCCTATCCCCTGCTCGACCGGGGGCAAGGTGGCGCAGTCCAGCCTCGTACCATCCGGATTTGTCTGGATGTCCCGGACGAAGGGGCGGTTGGTGTAGCTCAGCGGGGAGTCCTTCTTGCCGGGCTGGAGGTCGGGGTCGGGGTTGCAGTACGGCCAGCCGAGGTCGCGGCCCTGGGTGAGGCGGGCCAGGGGCTCCAGAGGCTGGTCGTTCACGTACCACTGCATGACCTTGCCCCGGTCGTCGCCGGCGTGCGGATAGCCGATGTTGTCGCGGTTGTTGACGGCGGTCCAGACTCCGCCGTCGGGATCGATCGCCAGGCCGGTGCCATTGCGAACGCCTCGGGCGAAGGTTGACGCCTTCCCGCCGCCGGGCGGGACGCGGAGGATCGAGGCCCGCTCCGGGGCGGCGTCGCGGTCGTCGGCTGAGATGTTGCCGGTCGAGCCGACCGAGATGTAGAGGGCGCCGTCCTTGCCGACCGCCACGCTCTTGAGGGCGTGGGCGTAGGCGCCGCCCAGCTCGGGGCTCTTCTCGTCGGGGAGGCCGTCGACCACGACCCTGCTGCCCGACACCGCGCCGTTGCGGTAGGTGAAGGAGTCCAGCCGGTCGCTCTCGGCCACGTACAGCGTGGTGCCGCTGAACGCCAGGCCGTGCGGTTGATCGAGGCCGCCGACCAACGTGCTCTGCGACGGGACGGAGCCGCCGGGGATCAGCGCGACGACGTCGCCGAACTTCGGCCGGGAGACCAGCAGGCGGCGGTCGGGGGTCCAGGCCAGCAGGCGGGCGCCGGGCAGCCGCGCCCACACGCCGATCGTCCAGCCGGGCGGCGCCATCAGGGTCCTCGTCTGGTCGAACGGGGCCGCGGCGGTGCCGGCCGGCGGGCGCACGTCCGTCGGCGCCAAGGCAGGCACGTCGACCGTGCCCGAGGACGGCGGCACCGTCTCGCGCGGCGGCTCGGACGCGCCCGAGAACGGTGACGAGCACGCCGCCATCGTGAGCGCCAGACCACCGGCCACCATGGCGTGCAACGGGGCTCTTTTCACCACTGCATTTCTACCTACGGCAGCGCCGCTCGCCAAGCCGCGCCGGGCCTTGATACGCCGTCACTGGCTTCAGCTATCTCACCGCTTTCAATGTTCGCGAGTTGGGCACGCCCTACCAAGCGGGGCGTGGAACCGGCTCTCCGCCGGGGCCGGCTCCAAGGGTGACCGGGACTGGGACCGGACGTGGATCGCCATCTCCGCACGGACGGTGAGGTCACCGGACACCACACCCGCGCCGCAGGCCGTGGTTGGTGCGCCGGCTGGACGCTGACGATCCAACGCCAGGCACTCGGCGTTGGCGGGGCCGGCCACGTCACCACGGCGGCGCCGGCTCGGGGCTCAGCGCTTATTTCGGCGACCGGTGCAACGCTTCGGTGGCAACGGCCCGTTTTCTTTTCTTTCGCTGTCGCGACCGCAGCTCCGGTGGCTTGCATCTCGCGTTGCCCGGGCTCATCCCGTTGCGAGTCCGGCGGTTCAGACACCGGTCGCGGAGTTCGCGCGCCAGTTGTCACCTCGCATCTAGCCAGCGTTGGTGGAGGTTTTCGGCGGCTTTTGACCTCAGGTGAGGGTCGTGCAGTGCCAGGACTTCGGTAGCCACCCGTGCCCGGTGGAACAGGTTCGGAGCTCAGGCATGCAGTGGCACCCGGCGCAGGCGGATCGTCCGCCGGATGATCCGCCACCCGGCCGGCCCGGCGCGGAGCACGTCCTCATAGACGACACTGCCGCAGAGCCCGTTCACGCCGATGCCGATGCCTTTGCTGATCGCGCTGACGGTGCCATCGTCGCCTTCGGACAGAACGATGTTGGTCACGTGGTGTGCGACCGGGTGCTCCTCGACCGCCTGGATAGCGTCGTTCATCGCTGCCAGCCCAGCCCGCACGCCGAGCCCGAAGTCGCTGAGGTCGAACTCCGCGTCCGGCGTGAACAGTTCGTCCATCTGGTCGAACGCGCCCCGGTCGGTGAGGTGGCCGTGCATGTTGATCAGATCGGTGATTGCTTGCCGGTCGGTCGCGATGAGAGCCACGAGAGCCTCCCGTATCATAAAAATGGGGACATCCCCATTTAACTGGGGGCATCCCCGTTTAGCAAGCGCGTGCCCGTCGGAAGGAGACGTCATGGCCCGAGCGGACGCCACGCGGAACGCCGACCGCTTGCTCTCCGCGGCTCGCGAGCTGATCACCGAGCGGGGCGCCGAGGTGCCGCTGGACGAGGTGGCTAAACGGGCCGGCGTCGGCAACGCCACGCTTTACCGCCACTTCCCGACCAGGGCCGACTTGCTCGTGGCGGTCTACGCCGACGAAGTCGACCGTCTGGTGAGGCTCGGCACCGACGCCGACCTGTTCACCTGGCTCGACGCGTATGTCGAGCATGTGACGACCAAGCGCGCCCTGGCCATGGCCGCGACCGAGGGGCCGGCCGGACGGCGTGCCGAGTTGTCCGGGCGCTGGCATCAGACGATCACCGAGACCGCCACCGCGCTCGTGGCCCGGGCCGCCCCGGAACTGCGTCCCGGGCTGACCGCAAGAGACCTGCTCGCATTGGCCACCGGCGTGGCCCTGACCGCTGTCGACGCGGCCCACGCTCGTCGATTGCTCGCCCTGGTGCGGACCGGCGTGCAGGGCTGAAGGCCGCGCCGTACGCGATCGAGTAGGTCGCCCCGGCGTCCGATGTCTGCCTACAATCCGGACGTCTCGCCCACGTCCGCCGATTACGCATCGGAGCACGTACGCCGATATCTGGTGAACTACCGCCCGGCCAGATCGGCCACAACCGGAGCGACCGGCTCACCGTCGGGGCCAATGACGTAGCCGAACTGGGCAATCGAGCCCGCGCGGTCGATCTCGTCCAGGGTTTCGGGGGCCGCCTTCGACCATGCCTTGTCACCATGGCGCCGATAGTCGATGGCGGCAAGGCGCTCGGCCATCGCGTCTACGGCTTCCTCAGGTGTCATCGCCCAAATCCTCTCAGGGCCGCGTCGACGACATCGTCCAGGTTCGAGCGGTCATCGACGATCCGCAGGCCCGACCCGTCGAGCCCGTATGCCCGCCAATGCTGCAGCGGAGCGTCCGCCCGCCAGCGATGCGGCGCGAGATCGTGAGCGCTGCGGTAACGCCAGTGCGATCGGCGTCGCTCTTCAGGTCAGCCGTGAATCGGTCAAGGGCAACTACCTCCCGCGCCCGATGTCCGGAATATCCGTCGATGACTTTGGGCGGCGGAGAAACCCGCCGCACGGGACGACGAAAGGTGCACCGATGCGCACAAGATCAATCACGCGGCTGGCCGTGCTGACCGCGGTCGCGGTCGCGGCCACCGCCTCCGGGCCGGTCGCCGCGGTGCCGGTCGCCCGCGCCGCGTGTGCCGGCAGTGGGGCGCGGGTGGCCGAGGGCGCCACTGCCCAGGAGCCGGCGCTCTACCCCGACAACGAGGCGAACGCCTACGGCGTGATCAAGGATTCACCCCGGCTGCCCAACGGCAGCGTCACCGTGCCGACGGTCTTCCACATGATCTCGGATCACCCGCTCAGCGCGGCGCAGACGAGCCGGTTCACCACCATGATCACGGCACAGATGACGGTTCTCAACGATTCGTACGCCGGCCGCACCGCGCCGGACGCCTCGGACACGCCGTTCCGGTTCTCGCTGGTCAACACCACCTGGACGGTGAACAGCAACTGGTACACGGTCGTGCCCGGCAAGAACGAACGCGACATGAAGAAGGCCCTCTACACCGGCGACGCCCGCACCTTGAACGTGTACGCGGCGAACATCGGCGGCGGGCTGCTCGGCTGGGCCTACTTCCCGAAGGGCTACAACCACGGCCGCGACTACATCGACGGCGTCGTGATGCTCGACGAGTCGATGCCCGGCGGCACGGCCGGCAAGTACTCCCTGGGCGACACCCTGACCCACGAGGTCGGGCACTGGCTGATGCTCGAGCACACGTTCGCGCACGGCTGCTCCGCGGCCGGCGACTACGTCGCCGACACGCCGAAGGAGGCCATCCCCCAGTTCGACTGCCCCGTGGGTGCGGACACCTGCGCCGCGCCCGGCCTCGACCCGATCCACAACTTCATGGACTACTCGCAGGACTCCTGCATGGACATGCTCACCGCGGGCCAGGCGGATCGCATGAGCGACGCCTGGTTGGCATTCCGCGCCGGCGGCAACTGACCGTCCGGTCCCGAGGTGAGGGGCTGGCCGGTGACGCCGGTCAGCCCCGCGACGTAGCCCAGCGGAAACGCTGACTTGGTCGTCGTCTCAGCTCCTCCTCGGATCGCGCTGGTTCATTAGGGCCTCAAGCACCGCAAGGTCGTCGGGTGCCAGCCAGGTCTCCTCCAGCGGGGCACCACCCGCCTTCTGAATCGCTGCGTTCAGGGGCCTGGCCCAGATGTGCTCGATCAGGGCGACGGCTGCGATGGACCCGGGCGGCACGGCATCGGCCAGGGACCACACCGAGACACCATCGATGTCGACACCGGTCTCGTCGTCACTCTCGTCCTCGTCCTCGGCCCGCGCGAGAAGCGCGACCGCCAGTCCGCCGAGTCCTGGGTCCGCGCCGGCCGGCGCGGCCAGCGTCTCGACCGTGCCATCGTCGGCGCGCGAGACGAGGAGCACGTCGACCAGGCGGACGATTCCGGCCTGACGGAGCCGGGTGAACTCAGCGAGTATCTCGCCGGAGAACGCCGGCCGGTCGAACCCGACGACGAGCACCTGCACCGGCCCGATCATCGGATCACCCGCGCCCGCAGGTCCTGGAACTCCTCAGCGGTTATCACCCCGGTGTCGAGCAGCTGTTGCAACGCCGGGAGCGGGTCCGCCCCCGGCGTCGCGGCCGGCTGAGGCCGTCGGCGGGGCGTATGGGATGCCGCGTAGGCCTGCGCCGGCGAGAGCCGGCCACCGTAGTACGGCACATCGCCGGTCATACCGGAACGCCGCAGTTGCTTGGGCACCAACAACATCGATCCTCCTCTCGACCTACCGCCAGGCTTGCCCAGCTGCCGCGGCAACGCCTCATCCTCAGCGGGGGGGGGGGCGCATCGCGGGTCGACGGACGGGTTCACCAGTTCGGCGCCGGTCAAGCTCGGGCAGTAGTCGGCGGTAACCAGCTGGCCGAAATGAGGCCACCCTGCTTTGCATTTTCCTCTCTTCCGCCGGGTCGATTATGGATTGGCAGGGAACCTCGATCATGGAAGGTCGATTGTCGCGGCTGCTTCTGAGATCGTCGCGGTTAGGTGGCTGCGGATCTCGTCGGTGGTGGGGAGGCCGAGTTTGGTGGAGAGCTTCAGCGCCTGGCGGTAGTGCTCGCGAGCGAGGGCTGGGTTGCCGAGGGTGCGGTGGGCGTGGCCGAGGCCGGTGTGGGCGCGGGCCTGCTGTTCGTGGTCGCCGGTGTCGGCGGCAACGGTGTGGGCGGCGGCGTGGTGGGTCAAGGCTTCGGCGGGACGGCCGGCGGTGCGAGCTGCTTCGCCAAGGCCGTTGCGTGTCCAGGCCTCGCCGTTGCGGTCGCCGATCTCGCAGCAGATGGCCAGGGCCTGCCGGTGGTATTCGGTCGCTTCGGCGGCGCGGCCGAGACGGGTGTGCAGGAGGCCCAGACCATCCAGCGCGCTGGCTTCACCGGTGCGGTTGCCGAGTTCCCGGTACCGGGTCAGGGCCTGCGCGTAGTGGTCACCGGCGTCGCCGTAGCGGCAGGCCCAGACCGAGACCTCGCCGAGGCCGTTCAGCGCGTAGGCCTCGCCGGCCCGGTCGCCGATCTGCCCAGCCAGGACCAGGGCCTGCGCGTAGTGATCAGTGGCCGCCTGGTAGCTGCCCGCACGCCCCTCGACGTTGCCGAGGCTGTTCAACGCGCGGGCTTCGCCGGTGCGGTCGCCGGCCTGTCGGTGCAGGCCCAGGGCCTGCCGGTAGTGGTCTGTGGCCGTTCGGTAGTCGCCTGACTGCTCCACCGCGAAGCCGAGGTTGATCAGGGCCCGTGCCCGGCCTGCCGGGTCGTCGGTCTGCCGGAACAAGTCCAGCGCCTGCCGGAAATGCTCGGCGGCCGGCCCATACCGGCCCAGCCGCATGTGGGCGATGCCGAGGTCAGCCATGGCATGTGCTTGTCCGGCGAGGTCACCGCTGTGGCGGGTGGCTTGGTGGGCGTGGCCGTGGACGGACAGGGCGTCGATGTTGTACCCGCCGTCGAGATAGCGGGACAGGGTGCGAGCTAGCCGGGTGGTGTGGGCGGGCCAGCCGGCGGTGGCGGTGTGGGCGGCGACCGAGACCAGAGCCGGCCGTTCGGTGTCCAGCCAGCCGAGAGCGGCGTCCGGGTCGGTCAGGCTCGGGCTGGGGCCGCCGGCCGGCGGGATCCGCGGTCGGGAGTGCGTTGCGGCGGGGTGCAGGGTGTTCATGGCGCCGCAGGTGGCCGCCAGGTAGTAGTCGAACAGCCGGGTCAGCGCGGCGCGGCGGTCGGACGGGCGATCCTCGTCCTGTCCCCGGGTGGTGGCGTAGGCACGGATCAGGTCGTGGAAGGAGTATCTGCCGGGCGCGGCATGGTGCAACAGGTGGTCTCCGTTCAGGTGGTGCAGGAGGACCCGGGCGGTGGGCAGGTCGGTGTCGGCGAGCGCCGCGGCAGCGTACGCGTCGAAGTCCGGCCCGGGGTGCAGGGCGAGCAATCGCAGGGCTCGCCGCTGTTCGGCCGGCAGGTGCTGGTAGGAAAGGCGCAGAGCGAGTTCGACGCCGGTGTCCAGGCGCTGGTCGTGGCGGCGTTCGTCGAGCCGGTCCGCGTGGTCGGTGAGCGACCAGCCCGGCGTAGCGCCGATGTGCCCGGCAACCAGGCTCAGGGCCAGGGGCAGACAGCCGCAGCACCGGGCGATCCGGGCAGCGGCGCTCGGATCGGGGCCGACCGGTAAGCCGGGTGCGGCCCGGGTCAGAAAGGCCACGGCCTCCGCCGGGGTGAAGACGTCCAGGGCGAGGTGGGTCGCGGGGTGCAGGTTGGTGAGGCTTCGTCGGCTCGTGACCACCGTGAGACACCCCGGTGTGTCCGGCAGGAGCGGGCGTACCTGATCGGCGGTGGCGGCGTTGTCGAGCACGACCAACGCGCGGGTGCCGGCGAGGCGGCGGCGGTAGGCGGCGGTGCGGGCCGCCAGGCCGTGGGGTATTTTCTCGCCGGGTACGCCGAGCAGCCGCAGAAAGCCGTCGAGGACGGCGGCCGGGTCGGCCGGAGGCTGCGCCGGGTCGGGGTGGAAGCCGCGCAGATTGACGAACAACACCCGCTCGACCGCATACTCCCGGATCAGCAGGTGTGCGGAGTGAACCGCGAGTTGGGTCTTGCCGACCCCGGCCATCCCCTCGATCGCGGAGATCATCACCGCTCCAGCCTGGAAGCCGTGCTGCAGGGCCTGGCGCAACTGTTTCAGTTCGCATGTGCGGCCGGTGAACGCGGCCAGGTCCTGCGGCAGGCTGTCCTGGACCCGCACCTGGGACGCCGCCTCGACCTCCCCGCCGACGACGCGCAACGCCTGGCGCCATTGGGCGACGTATCCGGTGTCGGGGTGCAGTGCCTGGACCACCGCCACCACCAGGTCGGTGTTCAGCCGTAGCCGGCCGGCCCGGAAACAATCCGCGACAGTGGACTTGCTGGTCAGTTCGCAGGCCGGCCGCCCAGCCGCGGCCCACGCACCGTTGACCCGATCCTTGATCTTCTCGTACGAGGGATCCCCGGCCCAGACCTTGAGCAACCGCAACCGCTTGACCAGATCGCCGACGTTGTCGGCCTGACCGGGATCCGGCAGCGTCGCAGGGTGTCCGGACGGTTGCATCCCCCACTCCATCGGTCAAGCTCGAAGTCTTGGCCGGTACGAGCCTAGCGGGCGCCCGGCCCGGCGAGGTCAGCTACCGGACAGTCGGCACCACACTGTCCTGTAGCGGACGTCCGGATTCGTCCAGGCTCCACCGTCTCCGCGAACCGACGCCAGACACTCGACCGCAATGCCGGGCGTGTTGACGCTCGACTCGCTTCCGACGTTTGGAGCCGATAATGAGGAAGATCTTCACCGTTCTGGCCACCGTCGTCGCACTCGCCTTCGCACTCCTGGCCTTCTCGGGCCCGGCGGCGGCGCAGGCGCCCACCACCACCACCACCGCCACCGCCACCTCAGCCGCATCCACCTCGGCGGCGGACGACATCGAGATCCAGGTCAAGCGGATGTGGTTCCCCAACCTCACCGCGTGCATGTTGGTCGGCGCCGCCGGGGTGGTCGGGGGCTCCTGGGACCGGTGGTTCTGCTCTCCGCAACTCTTGGGCGGCTGGAGGTTGTACACCAACCGCTGACTGCCACAACAAGCACGACGTCACCGAACACCTCGTGCCGTTCCGCCGATCAGGGCCAGAATGAGCGACCGCGACAAGGACGCCGAGATCGGATTACGGCATCAGGTCATGGTCCTGCAACGGCAGGTGTACGGCGGTCGGGTCCGGTTCACCTCGGTCGACCGGGCCTGGCCGCCCTTCTGAACCCGCTACCACGAACCGGGCTGAACCTGCTACGGCTGCAGGTCCGCCGGAGACCCTGCTGCGCTGTTGTCGGCGATCCGATCGCCCGCCGGGGAACTGCTCGTCCTCGGTGTGAAGGTCGCTGCCTCCACGGTCTGGGAACTCTCGGTGCTGAAGTCCTGCGGTACGTCAAAGGGACCATGCCAGCTCAGTTGACACGATCACTGTGTGAATGTCCTTCGTGTTGAGCTCCGGACACAGACTTTTAGCACTCGTGCGCCAAACGGCGTACCGGTGGTCAGGCACGCTTGACCACGAAAACCAGTCTTCCACGGCATGGTCAAAACCGGTCAGCTCCGGCTGGTGGTGGGTGCCGTGACCGACCTTTCCCTTCCCACGGTTGTGCCACCGGTGGTCCCCGCCAACCGGGGCGAGCGGCTGCCACGTGGCTCGGCGGCACCGTTGTCCGCGCGGCCGCCGTTGCCCCTCATGGCACTGTGCTGGACGTCCTCGCCACCCGCCTGGCCAGCGAGCTCGACGACAACTGCTGGGTGTCGCCCGAAACACACCGGCGCGCCTTGAAAGTCCGCGTCCACGACTTCGTTCAGCGCCACCTCGCCGACCCGGACCTGTCACCGGCGGATATCGCCGCCGCACACGACATCTCACTACGGATGCTGTACAACCTGTTCCAAATACAGGGTCTGACCGTGGCCGGATGGATCCGTTCCCGCCGTCTGCAGGCGTGTCAGCACGACCTCGTCGATCCTGCTCAAGCCTCGCGTCCGGTCGCGGCGATCGCCGCCCACTGGGGCTTTCGCAGCCCGAACCACTTCAACCGATTGTTCCGCTCCGTCTACGGCCTTCCTCCACACGAATACCGCCGCACCGTCGCCGGCAGCCCGCCCGCAGACCACCCAAACAGGGCGCTGACCAGGTACTAATGCTGCGGAACAACATGAGCACACGCGGTGCGGGCTGATGCCGAACAGGCCCCAGGTACGCAACCGGGCTCACGCCGACGGCGTTCGGCGGCCTCGGTCGGCCCACTGGTGCCCCCGGTCGCTGACTCTGACGAGCCAAGAAAGCCCCAGTACGGGCTGGGGGCCGGCTCGGTGAGGGCCGGTTCTTCGGCGATGCCACGGTCCACATCCGGGCTGTGCCGGACCGGGTGCGTACGAAAACGGGGTTAGGGTGGGGTTGTTGTGAGTGTCGTGTATCGCACCGCCGATGCCCCGGCCGAGATCCGCGCTGACTACTGGCGACAGGTGGTCGCCCGTCTGCCGGTCCGGCTGGAGGGTGGCCCGTCGCCCGGTGCCGCCTTCCGGGCGGAGGTGGTCGCGGGACGGATCGGATCCGTCCATGTCGCGCGGATGTCGATGTTTCCGGGTGAGTGCCGGCGTTCGGCCCGGCTGGCGCGCACGTGTGACGCCGACTCGTACCAGCTCGATGTGCTCGCCGAGGGCGCGGTCACGGTCGAGCAGGGCGGCCGGCAGGCCCGCCTCGCGCCGGGGGATGTGACCCTGCTCGACCCGGGTCGGCCGGTGCGCTACGTCCACTCGGCGACCCGGCACGTCAACGTCGTGTTCCCGCGCTCGATGCTGCCGCACCGGCCGGGTGAGCTCGAGCGGCTGACCGCCGTCCGGGTGCCGGGCCGTGCGGGGATCGGCGGGCTGCTGTCGAGTGTCGCCCGGCGGCTGCCGGATTGTCTCGACGCGTGTGACAGCGCGGACGCGGTCAGGCTCGGTGCCGCAGTCGTCGACCTGCTCACGGCCGCGCTCGCCACCCGGCTCGACAGTCCGTCGGTCGTGCCGCCGGAAGCCCGTCAGGAGGTGCTCGTCCGGCGCATCCACCGGTATGTCGAGGAGCACCTCGGCGATCCGGCGCTCGCGCCGGCCGCGATCGCCGAGGCGCATCACATCTCCGTGCGGTACCTGCACAAGCTGTTCCAAGCGCGCGGGTCCACGGTCGCGGACTGGGTCCGGCAGCGGCGGCTCGACCGGTGCCGGCGCGACCTGCTCGATCCGGCGCTGCGGGACCGCCCGGTCAACGCCGTCGGAGCGCGGTGGGGCTTCCCGACCGCGGCCGGGTTCAACCGGGTCTTCAAGGCCTCGCACGGCGTCCCACCGGGCGAGTACCGGGCCGGCGTGCACGGCCGGCCAATGTGAGTGCGCGCGGCGACGATGACCCGTGCTCCGCACCGCGGCGACCCTCGGTGGATGTCACTCGAAACTGTCCAGCGCCTGCTGATGGGCGCTTGGGCCACCCAGAGCACGTTCCTTGTCGCCCGCCTGGGCTTGCCCGACCTGCTCCTCGGCGGGCCTCGCCGGGTCGGCGAGCTGGCCGGGGCGGTCGACGGCGACCCGGACGCGCTGCGCCGGTTGTGCCGGGCAGCCGCGACCGTCGGGCTACTGACAGAGGTCGACGGCGACCGGTACGCGCTGACCGACGCCGGCCGGCTGCTCGCCGCGGACACCCCCGGGTCCATGCGCGCCCAAGCGCTCGCCTTCGGGACACCGGTGAACTGGCGGCTTTGCGGCGACCTGGGACGGGCCGTCAGCACCGGACGGTCCACCGCGGCGGAGGTCCTCGGCGGGTCGCTGTGGGATTACTACGCTCGGCATCCGGATGAGGGTGAGCTGTTCTCGCAGGCGATGGGCGAGCAGTCGGCCCGGGCTGCGGCCGACGTGGCGGCCGCCGTCACGCTGGCCGGGTCCGAACGGATCGCCGACATCGGCGGCGCGCACGGCGACCTGCTGACCGCGCTGCTGGCCCAGGCGCCGGACGCCACCGGCGTACTCGTCGACCTGCCGCCGGTCATCGAGTCGGCCCGGGCGCGGCTCACCGGCACGCGGGTCGAGCCCTGGCCGGGCGACTTCTTTGCCGCCGTCCCATCGGCCGACCTGTATCTGCTCAAGTGGATCCTGCATGACTGGGACGACGAGCGGGCCATCCGGATCCTGGCGAACTGCCGTCGCGCGGCGGCATCCGGCGCCCGGCTGCTCGTGGTCGAGATGCTGGTGCCCGAGCCGTGGCGGCCGTCGCCGGTGCACCTCTACGACCTGGCCATGCTCGTGCTGCTCGGTAGCCGGGAACGCACGGCCGAGGAGTACGCCGCCCTGCTCGACGCCGCCGGGTGGCGCCTGGGCGAGGTGACCGCGACCCGCGGCGCATACAGCGTCCTGCAAGCATGCACCGTCTGACCGTCCGGTGCCGGTATTGAATATCGGCGTGCGCTCAGCGCCGATGACGGCCCGGGCCGTACGGCCAAGGCTTGGTCTTATGTATTGGACTCAAGGACTGCACCGTTTCCTGCAGCAACATCCGGATGCCGCCGCCACCGTGTTTCGGCAGCGGCAGCGAACCGTCCGGGAGCACGCCGACCGCGTCGCCCGGCTCGCCAGCGGCCTGCGCAGCCTTGGGCTACGCGACGGTGAGCCGGTCGGCGTCCTCGCGCTCAACTCTGACCGCTATGCCGAACTGCTGCTCGCCGTGGCCTGGGCCGGCGGGGTGCTCACCCCGTTCAGTCCCCGGTGGGGGCACGCCGAGACGACTTACGCGCTGGCCGACTCGGGGGTACGCCTGCTGTGTGTGGACGAGAACTTCGCCGCGCCGGTGAAACAGCGGCCCGTGCTGTACCTGGGCGACGGCCCGGCACCCGACGGCACGCGTAGCCTCGAGGCGGTCATCGCCGAGAACACCCCGGTCGAGGACGCCCGCCGCGGCGGGAGCGCGCCGGCGGCCCTGATGTACACCGGCGGCACGACCGGCGAGCCCAAGGGCGTCATGCTCAGCCACGACGCGTTATGCGGCGCCGCCCTGACGACCGAGGCAACGCTGCCGTCCGGCCGGCCCGGGAGCCGGGCGCTGATCGCCACGCCCATGTCCCACCTGTCCGGCCTCATCACCTGCCTGATCCAGACGACGTTCGGCGGCACCCAGGTGATCCTGCCGGCGTTCGAGCCGGGCCAGGTGCTGGCCACGATCGAGCGGAACGACGTGACCCACACGTTCCTGATCCCGTCGATGCTGCGGCAGTTGCTCGACCATCCCGGCGTGGCCGATCACGACCTGTCCAGCCTGCGATACCTGCTCTACGGCGGCGCCCCGATGACCGAAAGCCTGCTCGCGCGAGCGTCCAAGGCGCTGCCACAGACGGCGTTCCAGCAGGTGTACGCGTCGACCGAGATGACCGTGGGCACCTTCCTGTCCGACACCGACCACGCCGACGCGGATCGTGCTAGATCGGCCGGGCGCGCCGCGTACAACGTGGAACTACGCGTCGAAGACCCGCAAGGGCATACCGTGCCGGCCGGTACGGTCGGCGAGGTCGTCGTACGGAGTGAACCGATGCTCGGCTACCGCAACAAGCCGGCCGAGACCGCCGCGGTGCTGCGCGACGGCTGGCTGCACACCGGCGACGCCGGCTACCTCGACCAGGACGGCTACCTGTATCTCGTCGACCGGATCAAAGACATGATCATCACCGAGGGCGGCAACGTCTACTCGGCCGAGGTCGAGAACGCGCTCGCCGGCCACCCGGCGATCGCCGCCTGCGCGGTCATCGGCGTCCCCGACGAGAAGCTCGGCGAGCGCGTGCACGCGGTCATCGTCCTGCACCCCGGCGCGATGACCGACGTCGACGACCTCGACCACCACTGCCGCAACCTGATCGCGCCGTACAAGCGGCCGCGCAGCTGCGAGTTCGTGCCGGAACTTCCCCTGTCAGGCGTAGGCAAACCGCTCAAGCACCAGCTCCGCGCCCGGTACTGGTCCGGCATGGACCGACACATCCAGTGAGAGATGGGCGCTCAGTCGCGGGGCGGCGTCACTACGCTTCGGCCGGCGATCGCGGCCACCACGGCGTGATGTGCCTCCGCGACGGCGGCCAACTCCTCCAGCCGAACCAGTCGGGACCGCAGCACGGCGGCACGGGCGCGTACTGGGCGCTACTCGGCCCCGGCGTGACGGTGCGCCGGATCGCCTACGACGTCGATGCCGCCGCGGCGACATTTCGGTCCGCCGCGCCGGACTACCCCGGTCTGGGGCAGTTCATCCGAGAGAGCGTGATCACCGTCCCCTCGGACGCCGTGGCACTGGCGGCCTTCTCACGCTGACGTGTTCGACGAGTCCGGGTACGAATGGTTTGTCGTCCTGGGCTCAGACGGCGGTCAGCAGCGCATCGAGCGGCCGAGGCAAGGTATGCCCGGAGGGTGCGCTCTTTCGGGAGTGAAGTGCGGTTGGTTGATTATGCGGCGAGGTCGTATTGCTGCTGGTGGACCGGCATGCCGCGCCGGCCACGTCCTACCAGGTGACGGCCCGGGCAGCACCGCGGCACTGCCGGGGCCAGCCTCGTGTTCCTGCCCGTCCACGACGACCCGCAGGGTGCCTTCGAGGACGAGGAACGTCTCGCACGCGTCGCGGTGCACGTGCAGCGGGCTGCCGTGGCCCCGCGTTGCCTCGATCTCCAGCACGGCGAAGGTGCCGGCGGTGTCTTGGCCGGAGACCCGGACCCGATACCGCTCGCCAAGGAACGGAATCAGTCGCTGGGTCTGCGGAGTGGTGAGCACCGGCGTCACGATGCGGGACGCAGGGCTGTTCTGGGTACCGGTCATGCCTCAGTCCCTCTTTCTTCTGGGTCAAACCGGACGGCGTGGCAGGATGGGATCGGTGAGCACCACGTTCCGCACCGCGGATGCGCCTGCGGCCTCGCGAGAGGATTACTGGCACCACGTCGTGACCAGTGCGCTGGGTCCGCTTGACCTGCACATCGACAGCCCTCTCGACGCCGGCGACGAGTTGACTCTCGGCGGCGTCGGTGGGGTTCGGGTCGGTGTGCTCGAGGCGAGCGCGGCCCAGGTCAGCCGCACCTCCCGGCACATCAAGCAGTCGGATCCGGACTTCTGCAAGGTGGACCTTCTGGTCCGCGGTGGTGGCGTCATCCAGCAGGACGAACGTGAGGCCCGGCTGCGGCCGGGCGACCTGACGCTGGTGGACCTGTCCCGGCCGTCCGTCTGGGCGATGGCGCCGAGCCACGTGATCGCGATCGTCTTTCCGCGTGCGCTCCTGCCGCTGCACACCGACGAACTCGCGCGGCTGACCGCGGTCACCGTGCCCGGTGAGCAAGGGCTGGGAGCGTTGGCTTCCACCCTCGTGACGCGGATGCCGGAGCACCTCGACGGCGCCGGCGAGTCCGGGGCTTGGAGCGTCGGCGCCCGCCTTGGCACCGCGGTGCTCGACCTGCTCGCCGCGGCGTTCGCCGCGCGGCTCGGCCGCGACACCGTCGTGCCGTTCGAGACCCGGCAGCGCGTGCTGCTGCACCGGATCCACGCGTTCATCGAGGACCACCTCGCCGACCCTGACCTGTCGCCGCACACCATCGCGGCCGCCCACCACGTCTCGGTGCGGTACCTCTACAAGCTCTTCGATACGCAGCAGACCACGGTGGCCGCGTGGATCCGCCACCGAAGGCTGGACCGGGCCCGGCACGACCTGCAACACCCAGAACTGCGCGATCGGACGATCACCGCGATCGCGGCCCGCTGGGGCTTCTCGAGTCCGGCGCATTTCAACCGTGTGTTCCGGAACGCGTACGGGGTAGCCCCGGGCGAGTATCGCGTTCTCCCGCCCCGCGGATGAGATCGGCGGCCCGCTCGGCGATCGCGATCGTCGGCGCGTTGGTGTTGCCGCGTGGAATCGCCGGCATCACCGAGGCGTCGGCCACCCGGAGGCCGTCGACACCCCGTACGCGTAGATCGGGCTCGCACACCGCGCCTGGGTCCGCTCCCATCGCGCAGCTGCCGACCGGGTGGAACTCGGTCCGGACATGGCGGCGGATCCACGTACGCAGGCTCTCCTCGTCCTCGGCCCATTCACCGGGGGCTTCTTCGCTCTCGATCTGCCCGGCCAGCGGTGGGGTCCCAGCGATCTCGCGCGCCAGCTGTACACCGGCCACCAGCACATCCAGATCCGCCTGGTCCGCCAGGTAGTTCGGGTCGATCGCCGGCCGCGCGGCCGGCTCGGCGCTCGTCAACCAGATGCGTCCCCGGCTGCGGACGGCCTGGGCGGTGACGATCATCGAGATCGCCCGCCACGCCGGCAGGCCGGACTCGTCCGGCTCGGGAGCCGCCGCCGCGCCGAGCGCGAGGTCCGGCGCCGGCAACGCCGGGTCCGTACGGACGAACGCGCCGGACTCCGGGCCGTTGGAGGTCAACGGCCCCCGGCCGGCACGGTGCCACAGCGCGACGTTCTCGTCGGTCAGCTCCTCCCACAGGTTGACCGCTCCGGGGGTGCGCCAGACCGGAAGGCACATCGGGTGGTCCTGCAGTCCGGCACCGACCCGCGGCGCGTCGACCAGCACGTCGACGCCGAGCCCTCGCAAGTCGTCGGCCGGTCCGATGCCCGACAGCAGCAACAGCTTGGCACTGTTGACCGTGCCGGCCGCGAGGACGACCTCAACACCGGCCTGCGCCTCACGCACGGCGGTACCGCGGAGGTATCGCACGCCCGCGACCCGCCCACGTTTCGCGAGGAGCGCGCCGACCAACGCATCCGTCTCCACCGTCAGGTTCGGCCGGCTCAACGCCGGACGGAGATAGGCGTCGGCGGTCGAACAGCGCCGACCGTCCCGCTGGGTCACCTGGAAGAACCCCACACCCTCCTGCTCAGCGCCATTGAAGTCGTCGTTACCCGGCAACCCACACGCCAACGCCGCCTCCACCCACGCCCCGTTCAGGGCATGCCGATAGCGCAGATCCTCGACCCGCAACGGGCCACCGACGCCGTGGTAGGCGGACTCACCACGCTGCTGGTCCTCGGCACGCCGGAAATAGGGCAGCAGATCCTCGTACCCCCAACCGGCACACCCGTACTCGTCCCGCCAGGCGTCATAGTCCACCCGGTTCCCGCGGATGTAGACCATGCCGTTGATCGACGAACTGCCACCCAGCGTGCGGCCGCTCGGCCAATGCACGCGCCGATCGGCAGCGAACCGCTGCGGCACCGTCGAGACGTCCCACGCGAACTGCCCCCGCCACAGGCTCGGCGTGAGCGCCGGAACCCGCAACTGCTCGGCATCGTCGGGAGGACCAGCCTCGAGCAGCAACACCCGGCACGCCGGGTCTTCCGTCAACCGTGCGGCAAGCACACAACCCGCGCTTCCCGCACCCACAACGATGTAGTCGTAAGCCGTCATCTCCCCACCGTGGCGAAGTTGCCGACGCCACCACATACCCAGGCGTGCACAGGTGTTGCCGCGCGCTGCACGAAGCCACGCCGGGGCATGACCGCGCCGCGGCTCGCCGCAAGACTCGTTCCTATGACGTACGCAGCGACTCCCGCCGAACTCGTGTTCAGCATGCTGGCGGCGAAGACGGTCGCCGCCGCGGTCGACGCCGGCGTCGTGGACCTGCTCGCCGAGCGGCCCCAGACCGTCGAGCAGCTGACCCGCCGCGGCCGGCTGCACGGCTCGTCGTCACGGCGGCTGCTTCGAGCGCTCGTCGGCCTCGGACTCGTCACCCAGCCGGCACCTGACCGCTACGCGCTCACCGCCATGGGGCGGCTGCTGCTGCCCGAGGTTCCCGGGTCCCAGCGCGCGTTGCTGCAGGCCCGCTGCGGCCCCGAGTTCTGGCACGCCTGGAGCGCCCTGGAATCGAGCATCCGCACCGGCACCACCGCCTGGGAGTTGGCACACGGGGCGCCCTGGCTCGCGTACTACAAGAAGCACCCGGATCGATGGGCCATCTTCAACGCCCACATGAGCCAACACACCCGCGATGCCGCCCCGGGCATCGTCACGGCCACCGACTATTCCCGCTTCCACATCATCGTCGACCTCGGCGGCGGTGACGGCACCCTCATCACCGCAATCCTGCGGGCCCACCAGGACCTTCGAGGCGTCGTGTTCGACCTGCCCGAAGTCGTCGCCGCCGCGCCCGCGGTCCTGGCGGCGGCCGGTGTTGCGAACCGCGCCGACGTCGTCGCCGGCGACTTCTTCACCGCGGTGCCAGAAGGTGCCGACGCCTACCTGATGAAGTTCATCCTGCACGACTGGGACGACGAACGAGCCGCCACCATCCTGCGCAACTGCCGCGCCGCGATGCCTCTGGACGGACGAGTGCTCATCGTCGAACGTGTGCTGCCCGAGCAGGTGGGCGCCGCCGACGTTGCCGACCTCCTGTCCGACATGCTGATGATGGTGGCGACCGGCGGCAAGGAACGCACCGAACACGAATACCGGGACCTGCTCGGGGCCGCCGGCCTCACACTCACCGCGGTCAGCGAGCCGCTGCCGCCGTTCGGCTACCGGCTCATCGAGGCGTCCGCCACGGTCAGCCTGGTCACGTCGCCGCCGCGGACCGGCTCGTAGTGCTCGGCGAACAGTGCCGCGACCAGCTCGCCGCGACTGCCGACGCGTACCTTCCGGAAAATGGTTTTGAAGTAGTCGCGCACGGTGTGCGGGACAGATGCAGCTCAGCGGCGATCTCGCGGGTGCCGGCGCCACGGGCTACCAGTCTGGTGATCTGCTGCTCCCGCTCGGACAGCTCGTATGCCTCGATAGCGATCGGGGTGATCTCGGTGGCGGTGGCCTGCTCGATCACCGCCGCCACCTGTGTCGCGCTCCCGTCCGCGACGCGGGCAGGTGGCATGGCACACGAGCCAGACGCCGCCGCGGCTGTGCAGCCGGGCCCGGGCGTGCCATCACCCTGGCCACGGGTCCGGGTGGCCGCCGCCCGGTGCACCGATTCCCACCAGCCACATCGGCAGCCGCAGCCCGAAAGTCGGTCGGCCTGGCCGGCGCGCCTCGGGGCAGGTCGGCCACCGACCGCCATCGCGCCGGTGTTCGTGCTGGACAACGGGCGACTCAGCGTCTTCGACATCCCGTTCGGCGAGTTCGGCGGGGACGCCATCGGCATCAACGACCGCGGCGTGCTAGTCGGCTCCTACTACGACGATCCGACCGCGGCGTGCGCGCGCGGCTTCCAGCGGGACCGGACCGGCCGGTTCACCCGGATCGACTTCCCGGCCACCGGCGCGACCAGCTTGTTCGACGTCAACGACCGGGGCGAGATGGTAGGCAACTTCCTGGCACCGCCCTGCGCGGACACCCGCCTGCTGCAGGGCTTCCTGCGCGACGAGCGCGGCCGCTTCAGCAGGATCCGCATTCCCGGCGCCGGCCAGTCCCAAGCGCTGGGCATCAACAACCGCGGCCAGGTGGTGGGCAGCTATCTCGACGCCGGCGGCACCCAGCGCGGGTATCTCCGGGACGACTCCCACCTGACCACGCTCGACGGACCGGCCGGGGCCGTCGCCAACACCCGTCTTCGACATCAGTGACAACGGCCAAATGGTCGGCGTCTACGCCGACCAGGCGGGGCGCTTCCACGCGTATTCGCTGCACGCGGGCCGGTACACCACGATCGACGTGCCCGGCGCGCCGATCACCCTTCCGTACGGGGTGAACAGCCGCGGCCAGATCGCCGGCGTCACCCTCGCGAATTTGCCGCTGACCTTGGACTCGGACGCCCACGGTTTCGCCCTGCGCGCCGGCGCCAGCGGCCCCGTCACGCGAGTCGACGTGCCCGGCGCGGTCGGCGGAACGGCCGTCCTCGACATCAACAACCACGGCACGATCGCCGGCATCTACGGCAACCCGAACCCCACTACCGTTCAGGGGGCAGCCGACGACGGTCAATACTCGCGTTCAGGGACGAATCGGACGCGTCCGACATCGCTTTGACCTTCCGTAACCCCTCGAGCATCGCCGTAGCGGATCGGCTTGAACGCGTCCAGCTTCGAAGTCTGCGCCTGCGTCGGCTTGGCGAGGCCGCTCGGGGTCCGTCTGCTCGGCCGTGACCCGAAGCTGTCCGGGCCCGCGGGGCGATTGGCGCCACCATGTCGCCGGTCCGACGCGCGCGAGGAAGAGCCCAGCCGTGGCTGGGGTGTCGCGGGTCGAAGATCTCGGTCCGGGTGACCACGCCGACCTGACCTTCACCGACCGGGGGCGCGGATCTGACGCCGGCCCGTGAACGTGACATGTGAGAGGGCTATAAGTGCGCTTATACACCTTTCATAGATTGAGATGGTTTCGGGGCTTTCGGTGTCGCTCGAAGCTATCGAGGTTGTCCGATGATGTCGCTGATCGCGACGGGGTTCGTCGCAGTGGGGGCATGTACCGCCGAGGTCGAGGCGGGTTCAGGGGGCGTGGCAGTCGTGACACCACTGCCGGCCGAGGTAACGGGTGTCGCGGCGCGGGCATTGGTAGACGGTGACGGCCCGTCGGCCGGCGCTCGGCGTGGCGGTGGCGGGGGCTGCGCTCGGTTGCGGGTGGCGGGCGCGCCAGGCGGCTTGGCGGCAGGCGGGAGTGCAGTAGGGCTGGCGGCGGATCGGGATGAACGGCTGCCGGCAGGTGGGCAGGCGGCGGTCCGCGTCGTGGGGATGTCGTTACGCGACGGTGGCATCGGCGGGCCCGGCCGGGGTCGGGGCGAGGGCGACCAGGGCGGGTTGGTTCTCGGTGAGCACGCCGCGGGCGACCAGGCGTTTGAGTTTGGCGCGCAGGCTTTCGGTGTCGTTGGCAGTGGTGCCGATGCCGAGGGCGCGGCAGATGTCCTTGGCGCGCAACCGCTGTTCGGCGGTGGCGAACACGGCGAGGATCTGCTGATAGGCGGGGTTGCCCGGCCGGTCGGCGGGATGCTCGGCGTCGAGATGGCCGCACAGCTGGAGCAGGGTGGTGCGGTGGTCGCGAGGTCGGCCAGTTCGGTCCCGAGCGAGCTCAACTGCTGCGACAGTGCGCTGATCTGCTCGCGGAGTTGGTCCGCGGCCAGGCCAACTCCACACCCCGTCAGATCACGACCGTTGACCCCACACCTCGGGTGTCCGGCCTACGGGGGAAGCTCACCCCGGCTCCAGATCGACGTTGGAAGCATCCTGCGCTTGCGCGATGATCCGCTGCATTCTGAGGGCGTTCTCGGTCGCCTCACCGGAGTTGAGTTCCGCGTCAACGGCAGCGCTCACGGCGCCTAGATCTTCGAGCGTGATGAGATTCCGGTCGAGGAGCAGCTCGAAGTAGTCGATATGTCTGGCCATCGGCTCCGGTTGCGCATCGTCGTGCTCGCCAAGCGCTCGCCTGGTTTCGGCGACCACGACGGCCCCTGCTACGGCGAGTCCTCGCCGCAGGTCTGAACGTTCGCTATCGGCAATGCTCGTACCTGGTGCGTGACCAGCGTGGAACGCCTGCTCGGCGTGCATCATGGATGTCCACGCCTGCCGAACCGACCGCTCCCCGTAGAGCTGAACTCGTGCCGTGAGCCTGTCCGTCGCCTTGCGCAGAGCCTCCGCTGCTTGCGCGGGATCTGTGATCGGCGGCAGGTCAAACATGTCTCCGCGGCTCACTGCATACTCGGCGAGCTCTTGATAGAGCGCGGCCCGCTTGTCCTTGATCTTCTCGGCCGCCCCGTGGGCGACCTTGGATGCCTCAGCCCTCTGCTCTCGTTCCCATTTCTGGTTGTCGCGGTGATTGGTAGCCCGCTGAGTCAACCAGACTCCAGCGAGCGCGATCAGCGCACCACAGACGGCGCCGATGGCGGAGATCCATGCGGTGTTCACGGTCAAGCATCCTGCCGCCTTCCGGTGATCTTCGAGCTACGACCCCCGCGGAGTCCTCCAAATCCTGCCTCGGTTCGATTCATGCCGTCGGGTGAGCCTCAGACGGGTGTACCGAGCGTCCACTTTGCCACCCTTGCCTGCGATGCCAGTACGCCACTGCGCGCGTCGAAGGGGAGCAGGTTGGTGCCGTACGTTGAGTGCCCGAAACGCGGTCTCACGCGTGGCTGGACTCTGTCGCTGAGCTGCGCAAATATAGTCGAGGTGCAGGCCAATCTCGATGGCCGGATCCACCCCAAACCTGCTCCCCACGGGGACGCCTGTCCGTAGCGGTTGACCTGCCGCCCATTTCCAGGAAGACGACCTGGACCCGGAAGTCCGGAGGTATCTGAACGATCTCATCATGCAGACTGCGGACAAACAGGCCGCGAAAGACTCCGAGAACAAGCCCTTCCTGGAGAGGGTTTCCGGCAAGGCAATGGTCGGCATCGCTGCTGGCTTTATTGCGACTGCCGTCATCGCCGTCGGCAGAACAATACTCCAGAGCGGAGAGTCGGACCGGTAACACTGACGGCTCGTCAAACCATCGGCCATCATCGTGCCGCTTGCGCCTGGGCAGGGGTGAATCCGCGCGATCCCTGTCGGTGGTAGCCAGCGACGCCGTTAAGTAACGGTGCCCCGGACCAGAGAACCGCGGCGACGCAATGTCATGCCACTGAGCGTGCGCGTCGGGTGCCACAAGCCTCGTCGCGGAGCGTAGCCGGAGACGCTGAGCGCCGACATCCGACTCTGCCGATGCGGCGCACCGTAATTTATCGAGTCGTCGCTTTCCGGAGTCCGCTCAGCCACTCAATGCCGAGCCGGTGGCCGTCGGGGAATTGGTCGTCGCGGTCCCAGCGCCACGTGGTGATCATCGCCAGCATGAGAGTCCGGCAATCTTGGAGCACATGTTGATCGACGCCCCGGTATTGGTCTGCGACCTCGTCGGGTGCGTGGGCCAGGTCGAACTCGATCGGCCCCCGGCAACACGTCTCGAAGTCGATGAAGAGCGGGCCGGCCGGGGTCGAGAGCAGGTTGTCCGGATGAGGTTCGCCGTGCAGTAGCTGTTCGGGTCGGCCGCTATCGCTGACCGCTCGGCGCAGGCGGTCCAACGCGCCGGCAAGAAAGACCCGGTCCGCGTCGGCCAGCTTCGGCGTCCGGTCGCGGTCGGCCACGAGCGTCTGGGCTTCGGAAACCCGGTCCGTGAAGTGCGGGGTGGGCAAGTCGACCCGGCGCATTCCGGCGTGCAGGCGTTCGAGCGCGCTGGCGTAGTCCACGGGTGGGATCGCTTGAGTAGTCACCGGTTCGTAATAGGTCCACAGGGTGACCACGTAGTCGTCCCGGACGAAGACCTCGGAGGCTTTCAGCGCGACCACCGGGCTTCCGGCCTCGGACAGTTGCTGAGCGATATCCACTTCAAGTTGGGCGCACTGATACGCCGCCGGTGCCACCCGGGCCAGCACGTCGCACGGCTGCAGACGCAGGGTGAGCTTGTTCGAGTTGTGCAAGACGGCGGCGTCATGGACGGTCAGGCCGAGCGATGAGGCGCTCGACATGGCTGCCTGTGTTGCCCGCTGGGCCTCGTACGCCTGCATCGGAGCACCGTAACTCAGCGTTTCCCTCGCAGCAGCCGTATTTCGCTCCCCTGCGTCAGAACTAGAGCTGTGGCGATTGCATCCGGATCTGCCGCAGGCCGTGCGCGTCGCCCCGTCTGGTGGTCACGTTCGGTAGGCGTTGCTCGATGTGAGGCGCTGGCTCGCGCCGAGTTGAGGATGTTCGCTGGCAGGCACTCAGGCAATATGGCGGCGTGTCGTCAGAACAAGCTGCGTACGTTCCCAACGAGCTGTTGAGTCGTCTCGTCGGCTTTCGCCTCTACTCGATCGAGTTCGTCATGGACTACGTCCAACTGCGCTTCGACGGGCCAACGGAGGACATGCCTGTTCTCAACTGCGATGTGTTGCCCGCGGTGGAGATGCCGACGAGTGTGATGACCCCTGGGCAGGTCGGTTGGGCCGATGCGTTGCGGGCACTGATCCCAGGTCATGTTGTCGCGACCGCAGAGGGAACAGGCCAAGGCCTGCGCATCGAGTTCGAGCAAGGGGCAGTTCGCCTGCATCCCGATATCCACGACGTGACTGGACCAGAGATCGCCCTGTTGACCGGCTTCGTGGACGGACGGTGGATGTGCTGGCGTCCAGGAGAAGAGTCTTTCGAAGACGTTTTCTGACGTACTCACATGCCGCCGAGCGCGCGTTCAGGCCCGCGGAGAGCGGTCACGCCCTGTCGTTGTTGAATCGGTCACCTTCCCATGCATCATCCTTCCGCGCGCGACCCGGCGACCCCTGCCGTGCCGCTTCCGCGCGTAACGTGCGTCGGCCAGACTCGGGGCATGATCGATCTGCTGCTCACCAACACGTCCCGCGGCGACATCGGCATCGACAGCGGGCGGATCGTGCCGGCCGGCCCGGCTAAGGAGACGCGTGACCTGGGCGGCCGGTTGGTCACTCCCCCGCTGGTCGAGCCGCACATCCACCTCGACGCGGTGCTCACCGTCGGGCAGCCGCGGGCGAACCTGTCCGGGTCGCTGTTCGAGGGGATCGCGATCTGGGCCGAGCGGGTGCGCGACCTGACCGTCGAGGACGTCAAGGACCGCGTACGGCGGGTGCTGCGCTGGCAGCTGGCCTGCGGGGTGCAGCACGTGCGGAGCCACGTCGACGTCTGCGATCCGCGGATGCGGGCGCTGCGGGCGCTGGTCGAGCTGCGCGACGAGGTGCGCGGGATGGTGGACCTGCAGCTGGTGGCGTTCCCGCAACAGGGGATCCGGTCGTTCGACGGCGGCGAGGACCTGATGCGCCGGGCGGTCGAGCTGGGCGCGGACGTGGTCGGCGCGATTCCGCACTACGAGCTGACCCGGGAGGACGGCGTCGAGTCGGTGCGGTTCGCGATGGCGCTGGCCCAGGAGCACGGGCTGCGGGTCGACATCCACTGCGACGAGACCGACGACGAGCACTCCCGGTTCCTGGAGACGATGGTGGCCGAGACCATCCGGCGCGGGCTGGGCGGGCGGGTGACGGCCAGTCACACCACGGCCATGCATTCCTACAACGCCGCGTACGCCTCACGACTGATCGCCAACATCGCCCGGGCCGGCCTGCACATGGTGACGAACCCGCTGGACAACGCGGTTCTCCAGGGGCGCTTCGACGCGGGACCGATCCGGCGCGGGCACACCCGGGTGAAGGAGCTGCTCGCGGCCGGGGTGAACGTAGCTATCGGGCACGACTCGGTGATGGACCCGTGGTACCCGCTGGGTTTCGGCGACCCGCTGCAGGCCGCGTTCGTGCTGGCCCACCTCGGGCACATGAGCGGCGACGACGAGCTGCGCACGCTGCTCGACATGATCACCAGCGGGCCGGCCGCGGCGCTCGGGGTCGAGGACTACGGGATCCGCCAGGGCGGCCCGGCGGATCTAGTGGTGTTCGACGCGACGAGCGAGGCGGAGGCGTTGCGGTTGCAGCGTCCGCGCCTGCTGGTGCTGCGGGCGGGCCGGATCGTCGCCGAAACCGAGCCCGCCCGCAGCACCGTGGTCTGGAACGGCGTACCGGAGGACGTGGATTTCACTCGATGACGGCGGCCTCCTCGGCGTCGCGGTCGCGCTGGAAGCGGAACAGGATGACGAAGAGCACCGCGGCCAGGACGAAGCCGACCTCGAAGGTGATGTCGCCAAACGCGGGCGTGTGCTTGGGGACCAGCCCGACGTACTTGGTTTGGTTGGAGAACAGCCAGATGGACACCACCATGCCGACTCCCATGGCCACCACGCCGGCCCACGGATTGTGCTTCTTGTCGTAGAGGAAGCCGTCGACCCGCTTGCCGCGCCGCAGGTACCAGTCGGCGAAGTAGACGGCCAGCCACGGGCCGATCCAGTACGAGATGATCAGCAGGAAGTTCTCGTACTTCTCGCCGGCGTCGCTGAGCCCGGACCAGGCCAGCAGGAAGCCGAGCACGCCGAACACCCCGGAGACGATGGCCCGGCGCAGGCCGAGCGGCACGTTGATGCCGAGCGCCAGGAACGACATCGAGCCGGAGTAGATGTTGATGGCGTTGGCGCTGATCGCACCGAGCGCAATGGCCAGCAGGGTCAGGTTGCCGACGAACGAGGGCAGGTGGCTGGTGAACGCCTCGGTCGGGTTCTCGATGCCGGGGGCCGCGATCGTAGCCGAGGCGGCGCCGACGATCTCCAGGAACGCGCACGAGACGAAGACGCCGAGGCCGGCCCAGACGCCGGTAGACACCTTGCTGGTCGCCGGGGACAGGTAGCGGGTGTAGTCGGTGGCGTACGGGTTCCAGCCGGCCGCGTACCCGAACGACGCCCCGACGGTCAGCAGGAACCCGCCGGTGCCGCCGGTGCCGCCGGCCACCGCCGACGGGGTCGCCCTGCTCAGCGTGATGATCGAGGTGATCAGGAAGATCACCGCGAGGATCGGGAACGCGTACCGCTCGAACGCCTGCACCAGGTTGTGCCCGAAGAACGCGATCGCCACCTGGGCAATCACCACGATCACCAGGCAGAGCAGGTTGGGCAGGCCGGTCAGGGTGGCCAGGGCGAGCGCGCCGCTGACACTGTTGACCGCGAACCAGCCGATGCCGGCCACGATGGCGTTGAGGCCGGCCGGCAGGATGTTGCCGCGGTAGCCGAAGCCGATGCGGGAGAGCACCATCTGCGGCACGCCCATCGACGGCCCGCGCGCCGAGAGGATGCCGTGGGTCGCCGACCCGAGCGCCGTGCCCAGCACGATCGCGGCCACCGCCTGGCCGAACGTCTGCTGGAAGTACAGCACCGAGATGACGCCCACGAAGACGGTCGCGAACTCCAGGTTCGGCGACATCCACGTCCAGAACAGGTTCAGCGGCCGGCCGTGCCGCTCGCTCAACGGAATGAAGCCGGCGCCACCCGGCTCCACCGCGGTCAGCCGGGCGCCGTAAATGCCCTCCCGGACCTCGGCCGATACCTCGGCCGGTGTTCCCAGCGCTGTCATATGTGTCCCGCCTCCGATCCTGACGGACCTCGATCGTTGGAGTACACAGCCGATCTGCGCCGGTCGCATTCCGGGCGTGTTTCCGGCCCGTTGCGCGCCTCCCAGGCGCGGAGGGGGGCACCCGGCGGCCAGGTAAGGCCGTGTTGCGGGCCAGGCTGGCGGCTGTTGTAACAGTCGGCACGTACGGTCGGGTGGGTCTTTGGACGTTTTCCTCCTTGGCTGGGATGTGATTCATGAGGACACCGGACATTCCGCTGTTCGACATTGGCGCGTGGCGGGCCGCCGGCGGCGAGGAGCGCGCCGCGCTGGCTGCCCGGCTCGACCGGGCCATGCAGGACTCCGGGTTCTTCCTGGTCAGCGGGCACGGTATCGACGATGCGCTCAAGGAGCGCATCCGTGAGTCGTCCCGCGCGTTCTTCGCGCTGCCCGACACCGTCAAACAGGCGTACGCGACGGGCGTCGGTGGGCGGGGGTGGATAGCTTCCGGCCGGGAGGCGAACGCGTTCTACGGGGAGGTCGCCGACGCGGAGAAGGCCGACCTGAAGGAGACCTTCACACTCGGGCGTGCGGACCCGGCCGGTGACCCCGCCTGGTTCATGGCGAATGTCTGGCCGGCCGAGGTGCCCGGCCTGCGCGAGCCGGTGACCGCGTACGCCGCGCAGGTCCAGGACCTCTATCGGGAGTTGCTGGAGGGGCTGGCCACCGCGCTCGGGCTCGAACCCGGCTACTTCGTCGAGCGGACCAGGAATGCGCCGTACACGTTCAACATCAACCGCTATCCGGCGCTGTCGGTCACCGGTGCGCCGCTCGAGGGGCAATTCCGGGTCGCACCGCACACCGACTGGGGGATCCTGACCATCCTCGACCGGCAGCCGGGCTACGGCGGGCTCCAGGTGCAGACCCTTGACGGCCAGTGGGCGGACGCGCCGTACGTTCCGGGCACATTCACGGTCAACATCGCCGACCTGCTCGCCCGGTGGACCGGCGACCGGTGGCGTTCCACCCGGCACCGAGTGCTGCCACCGTCGGACGCCGATCCGAACGAGGAACTGATCAGCCTCATCGTCTTCTGCGAAACGGACATGGACCGGGTCGTCATGCCGCTCGCGCCGCCGGTCGGTGGCGGCACGGAATATCCGTCAGTGGTGGCCGGCGACTACTACCGGGAGCGGGAGGCCGCGGCCTCGGTCGGCTGATGCCGACCATTCGGGCGTCGCCTCAACCCCAACGACCCGCTACCGTCCGCCCACAAGATAGCCGGCGTGTACGGCGTGGCCTCCATGACCGCCCAACGCGCGCTGCGCGAGCTGCAGCACCGGCGCATCACCTACGCCGTCGTCGGCAAAGGCACCTTCGTCCACCCGCTCGCACGCGAACGTGCAGGCACCGAAGGTCAGCCCGACCCTGCCCGTGGCGGCACCCCACCATGGAACCCGAAGCCGCGCCGTGGCGCATCCTTGCCAGCGGCGCTGCACCTGCTGCAGCCAGAGCTGCTTCGCCCGGGCGGCACCGCCCTCCTGTTGATCACCGAGGGATCATCCGCCAACCCGGGCCCGGTTGGCAGAGGGTAGCGAAGCGTCGAGGTGCACGGTGACCGGTTCGAGGCGGGCGCTGGTGACTTTCACTTCGATGGGCCCGGCACCGCTCGGCCGAATGATGGCGAGGGCACGGCCGTCGAAGGTGGTGCAATGGTTCGCGTCGAAGCGTTCCTCGGTGGCGGGCCGGGCGGCGCCCAAGCCTTGCAACACTCCCGCGCCGCTCACGTCGACGGTCACCTGACGATCGTCATCATGCACCAGGTTGCCGTCACCGTCGCGGAGCTCGATCGCGACATGGGCGAGGTCGCGGTGGTCGGCGGACAACCGCGAGCGGTCGGGCTCGACGGCCAGCCGCGCCGGGCCGGCGGTCCGCAGGCTGGTCCGGGCCTGCTCGGTTCCGCCCCGGTATGCGACGGCCACCAGCTCGCCCGGCTGGTAGAGCGTGTCGAAACGCGCCCGGAAGCCGTGCTCCCGCCCGGCCGGGGACCGGCCCACCGGCACACCGTTGAGGAGCAGCTCGACCTCATCGGCGTCGCTGTAGACCTCGACCTCCACCGGGGAGCCCGGCGCCACCGTCCAGGACCAGCCGGCCACGGCGTCGCTCCAGGCCCATTGCGACTCGAGTCGGCGCTGGCCGTGTCGTTGCGGGCGGAACACCGCGATGTACGGCTCGTGGCGCAGGCCGTAGACGGTCTCGCGGAAGTAGGAGGCGGGACGGCGATGCCCGGTGATGTCGATGTCGCCGCACCAGGCCAGCAGCCACGGGTAGGCCGGATCGCCGCCGCCCTGCACGCTCGGGTCGGTCGTGTAGTCGGTGCGCCCGAGACCCGCTTCGCCCAGGTAGTCCCAGCCGGTCCAGGAGAAGTCGCCGATCACGTACGGCAGCGCTTCCACCAGGGGCCAGATCGCCGCCACCTCACGGGGGTTGCTCTCCGTACCGAGCATGACCCGGTTCGGGAACAGCTGCGCGTCGCTGATGTACCGCTGGTGGGCGTAGTTCAGCCCGGCCACGTCAACGGCCGCGTGCGACTCGGCGGTGCGCTCGGTAACCAGCTCCGAGGTGGTGATGCGATCGAAGATCTCGGTCATCGCCGACATGACGTCGTTGACGCCACGGGCGTGCAGGGCCGAGAGCTCCTGCTTGAAGTCGTCGAGGATCTCCGCGCTGACGGCCCAGAAGCTGCTGATGGCGTTTGTCACGAAGCGTGTGCTGTCCAGCTGGCGGACCTTCGCGGCGAGGGTGCGGCCCCACGCGCCGCCGAGCCCGCTGCCGGCTTCGGGAACCTCGTTGCCGATCGAGTACATGACGACGCTGGGATGGTTGAAGCATTTAGCGACCATGGCCTCGATGTCGCGTTCCCACCACTCGGGGAAGTCCAACGAGTAGTCGAAGACTTTCATCGGCTCGAACCACATGTCGAACGCCTCGTCGAGCACGAGCATGCCGAGCCGGTCGCACGCGTCCAGCAGGGCGCGGCCGGCCGGGTTGTGGGAGCTGCGGATGGCGTTGAAGCCGGCCGCCTTGAGGATCTCGATGCGGCGTTCCTCAGCCCGGGTGATGGCGGCCGCTCCGAGGACGCCGTTGTCGTGGTGGATGCAGGCGCCGCGGAGTTTCACGGTCTTCCCGTTGATGCGCAGCCCGCGCACCGGGTCCATCTGCAGGGTGCGGATGCCGATCTGTTCCGTGGCCGCGTCGATCTCGCTGTCGCCGTCGAGCAGCCGTACCGTCGCCTGGTAGAGGTACGGGTCGTCAGGTCCCCAGCGGCGGGGGCTACTGACGTAGAGCCGGGTCACCGACATCGTGCTGGTCGTCGGCCGGACGGTGACGGGAACCTGCGCCGCGGCGACGGTGACTCCGGTGTCGTCGCGCAGTTCCACGCGGGCCGTCACCGTACGGGTGGTGAGGTCCTCGTTGCGGATCGTGGCCTCGAATTCGACCACCGCGACTTCGTCGTCGGCTTCGGGGGTGTGGATGCGCAGCCCGTCGGCGGCGATGTGCACCAAGTCGGTCACGTGCAGGTGGGTGTCGCGGTGGATGCCGAGACCGGAGTACCAGCGCGAGTCCTGGTGGGCCCGTGCTTCGACCCGGATGGTGTTGCTCTCGCCGTAGCGCAGGAAGGCGTCCAGCGGCACCCGGAAGGTGGTGTAGCCGTTGCGGCGCTGCCCGGCGAACGAGCCGTTGACGAAGACCATCGCGTCTCGGTAGACCGCCTCGAACTCCAGGGAGACGCGCCGTCGGCGCCACTGCTCGGGCACGTGCAGGGCCTTGCTGTATTCGACCGCGCCGCCGGGGAAGTAGCCGGTGGAGGGTCCTTCGCCGGCGGTCGCGGAGCGTGGCAGCGACACCATGGCGTCGTGCGGGAGCATGACGGTCCGCGCCGAGCTGTCGCCGCCGATGAGATCGGAGAAGCTGCTGACCTTGGGTTTGACCGACCAGTCGGCGTTGAACGGGATGCGTGCCATGCGGGCCTCCTTCGAGGCGCGAGCCTTGAGAGTGTGCAGCGTTCTACACGCCGCAATGTAGGGATGGCAGAAATGGTGATCACCGCAGCGTCAGCCGTGCGCCGCGGCCCGCGCTTCGCGCCGGTCGCGGACCGACACCCAGAAGACAACCACCGCGACCGTCATGGTCAGCCCCATGACCAGGCCGATCGGGCCGATCGAGCCGACGCCGAGCAGCCCGGCCA
The DNA here is from genome assembly GCF_044454685.1 of Actinoplanes sp. NPDC051513. Classification (NCBI taxonomy): domain Bacteria; kingdom Bacillati; phylum Actinomycetota; class Actinomycetes; order Micromonosporales; family Micromonosporaceae; genus Actinoplanes; species Actinoplanes sp. NPDC051513. The sequence goes on along the minus strand of NZ_JBITDW010000035.1, from coordinate 47,216 downwards.
CCGGCGCGGTCGCGCCGGCAAGGCCGAAGTTCGCGGCACCCATCAGCGCGGCGGCGGTCCCGGCCCTCTCCCCGTGCGGGGCCATGCCGATCACCTGCAGGCAGGGCCCGACGGCGCCCGCCAGGAGGAAGTAGAGCGCCGTCACGAGGGTCACCACCACCACGTTCTCGCCGGCGAAGGCCACGAGCAGCAGCGTGAAGCCGAGGACGGCGAGCGAGGGCAGCACGTATCGGAGCAGCCGCCGCGGCCCGATCCGGGTGAGCAGCCGCGCTGACGTCTGCGCCCCGATCACGAAGCCCACCGCGTTCGCCGCGAAGACCAGGCTGTACCGCTGGGCGGAGAGGCCGTACGTCTCCTGGAAGAGGAACGACGACGAACTCATGTAGGTGAAGACGCTGGAGACCAGCAGACCACCGGCGAAGGCGGCGCCGACGAAGCCGCGATCCGTCAGGAGCACGCGGTAACGCCCGAGCGGCGCCCCCGTTCGCCGCACCGGTGGGGCCGTCTCCGGGATCAGGAACGCCGCGACGGCGAGCACCGCCAAGCCGTAGAACGCGATGCAGACGAACAAGCCCCGCCAGGACATGTGGCTCAGCATCAGCGAGCCGGCGAAGGGTGCGACGACCGGCGCGAGCCCGGTAACCACCGCGAGCCGGGCGGCCATCCGGACGAACAGGGCGCCGTCGAAGAGGTCGCGCACCATGGCCAGGGCCACGACGCCGCTGCCGGCTGCTCCGGCGCCCTGCAGCAGCCGGAAGACGAGCATGACTTCGACGGTGGGCGCCGCGGCGACACCCAGGCTGCCGACGACGTGCAGGGCAGTGGCCACGAGCAAGGGCCGGCGCCGCCCGATGCCGTCGCTCCACGGGCCGATGGCCAGCTGGCCCAGCGCGAAGCCGATGGTGGTGGCCGTCAGCGTGAACTGCACGGCGGCCGCGCTCGTGCCGAAGTCGGCTTGGACGAGCGGGAACGCCGGAATGTACAGGTCGACGGTGAACGGGCCGAGCGCGACGAGGAAGCCGAGCACGAGCAGGGTGCGGCGTGCGGAATTCACCGGGGGCCTTTGCGATCGGGCAACCGGTCAACGGCTGCGCACTGCCCCCGGAGGGTCGTTGCCGGCCAGTCCGTGCAACGTTCTACAAGTCAGCGTAGGCGCTGGGGGAAGCCATCGTCAAGGACGCGTCAGGCGGTCGTGCCGCGAGCCATCAGGCGCGGCGCGATGAGGTAGTTCACCGGGCGGGTGCGGCCGTCGATGCGCTCCAGCAGCAACCGGGCGCTGCGGGAACCGGTGAGCTGGGCCGACTGGTCGATCGTGGTCAGCGAGATGCGGCCGATCGTCGACATGTAGATGTTGTCGTACCCGGCGACGCTGAGGTCTTCCGGAACCCGCAGCCCGAGTTCCTCGGCCGCGCGCAGCACGCCCAGCGCGGCGATGTCCGCGCCGGCGAAGATGGCGGTCGGCGGGACGGGACGGGCCAGCGCTTGCCGGGCGGCCTCGTAGCCGCCCTCTTCCGAGTAGCTGGTGACGATGACGTCCGGCTCCAGCCCGTGCCGTCGCATCGTCTCCTCGTAGCCGTCGAGCCGTGGCGTGTGCGACAGGACGTACGGGCGTTCCAGCCCGCCCGAGGGCTGGCTGGTGTGCACGATGCGCCGGTGCCCGAGGGCCACCAGGTGGTCGACCATGAGGCGGGCGCCCTCGAAGTCGTCGTCGACGATCGTGTCGAAGGTGCCGGAACCGCCGTGCCGGGCCAGCACGACCGTCGGCAGGGTCGCGCCGAGCTTCTCGAGCCACGCCTGCTCCATCCAGGGCGCGATGACGATCAGCCCGTCGACCTGCCGGTCGACCAGGGCCTCGATGCTGCGCTTCTGCCGCTCGGGCGACGGGCCGCCGGCGATCAGAATCTCCTGGAACGGCGTGGGCTCGAGCTCGGCCGTGATGCCGTCGATGATCTGCGGCTGGAACGGCGACGAGAGCTCGATGAGCATCACCCCGACCGTGTACGACCGGCCGCGCATGGCCCGGGCGCCGGTGTGCGGGCGGTAGCCGAGCGCGTCGATGGCGGCCGTGACCTTCTCCCGCATGCCGTCGCTGACGCCGTACGCGTCCCGGACGACCTTGGAGACGGCCGAGACCGACACGCCGGCCTCGCGCGCCACGTCCTGGATGGTGACGCGGCGCGCGTCCTGGCTGTCCGGTGTCGAGACCACCCGCCGATCCTATGGGTGTGGGCGTGCTCGCGAGAGGAATGACCGCTCGGCGCCGTCGACCACCCGCGCGGCGCCCACCACGGCGAACGAGCCCACCAGCGACCGGTCGTCGGAGTCGAGGCCGACGAAGACGTCCACCGGAGCCGGCTCGACCGCCACCTCCCGAGCCAGGTTGGTGTACGCCAGTTGCGAGGCGTCGACCTCGAACGTGACGCGGCGGCTCTCGCCGGCGGCCAGCTCGACCCGGGTGAACCCGACGAGCTGCTGGGCGGGTCGGCCAGCGCGATGTACAGGTCCTGCTTGTGCGGGTGCCGGAAGACCGAGCTGACCTGCGACTGGTACGAGCTGCGGCTCGGGTCGTCCGGGTGCGGGTCGTTGAGCACCGTCCACGGCCCGTGGTAGCTCGGGGCGACGGCGACCTCGGACGGGTTCGGGTAGTAGCCGGTCGTGCCCGAGGTGACGAGATAGTGCCGGCCGCGCCGGGCGAAATAGGCGGGCGCTTCCCGGACGTACGGCGGTTGCACCAGGGGGAAGTGGGTGGAGTAATACCCGGTGACGCCGGTGTAGTCGTCGGTCAGGTCGGCGCAGATCAGCTCGCTGTGCAGCCGCTCGAAGTAGTAGTAGTAGTAGTAGTAGTAGTAGTAGTAGTAGCCCTTGCCATCGGTCGGATCGACGACCAGGTCGAAGTCCCCGGCGTTCATGCCCAAAGGCTTCAAGTCTTTCCCGACCATCTTGTACGGGCCCAGAATGTCGTCCGCCACGAGGACCGTCGAGCGTTGCCCGGCCGGGGACATGACCTTGATCCAGCACACGTACTGCCCCGAGCCGGGGTGGCGCAGGATGTGCGGCCCGCTCCTTGTTCTCGCCGTACCAGTAGAAGGTGCCGTCGACCTCGATGAGCGACCCGCCGTGGGCTTGGATCCGCTTGCCGTCGGTGTCGAGCCAGACCTGGCCGGGCGTGAAGGACGTCCGCATCAGGCCTTCACCAGCCGTACGGCTTGATAGGGCTTGGCCGGCAGCGGTACGACCGCGAGAGTTTCGTACGTGCCGGGCAGCCGCTCGACGGTGCACTCCCACGTGTCCAGGACGTCAACGTGCCAGCGGCCCGGGGGCAGGAGGATATGACGCTCCCTCGGCCGGCCGAGGCCGTAGTAGTTGACGAGGTAATCGTCCTGGACGCCGGCCCACGGCAGGTCGTAGTCGGACGGCACCGGCTCGAGCACCCCGGTCGGTGAGGCGGCGACGATCTCGGCCAGGAAGCCGATCCGCCGCGGGCTCGTGCCGGTCAACTGACCGCCCTTGGCCCACCAGATCCTCTCCTCGGCGTTCCAGTAGGTCTCGCCGTGCCCGACGTAACCGCCGCGCACCGCCCCCTCCCAGAAGCGGCGCAGCATCTCCTCGCCGGTCAGGTTGCCCCAGTCGTACTCGATGTCGCCCTCGTAGCCGGCCTCGTCGATGACCACCGGCTTGCCCCAGCGCTCGCGCCAGCCGGTGACCTCCTCGGCCCGGCCGTGCTGAATGCTGGCGTGGGTGATCCACGGCCGGGTGTGGTCGAAGTGCTCGATGAAGTTGTGGATGGACACCAGGTGCCCGTGCGGGTCCTCGGCGGTGACGGTCTCACCGATCCGGTCCCAGTCCGCGATCGTCTTGCCAGGCACCGCGTCGTACTCGTTGGCCAGCGAGAACCAGACGTTGGCATACCCGGCCAGGCGGCGTACCACGTACCGGACCACCCGCTCGTCCACGGCCGGCCCCAGATCCGAGAAACCCCACTTGTCGTACGGATGGAACAGGATGATGTCGGCCTCGATGCCGAGCTCACCCAGACGGCGCACCTGCTCGTCGAGACGGGCGAAGAACTCGGTATCGAACCGCGCATGGTCGGAAGAGCTGGGGAACGGGAACCGGGCGGGCTCCTCGTTGTTGAACACGAAATGCTTGGGGAACAGGCACATACGCAGCTTGGTGAAGGGCGACGCGGCCAGCGTCCCCAGCGTCTCCTCCTGCGTCTTGTCGTCCTGGTGGTTCCACGCGTACGCGGTGGTCCCCCATGGCCGGTAACGGGTTCCGTCCGCGTACGTGAAATGGAAGCCGTCCACCCGGACCGGCCCGTGCGCTCCCGGCGCCGCCGGGCCTACGGTCACTTCGCCCTCGATCCCGTCCAGCGCCGGGGTCGTGGAGGACGTCACGAACTGCCACGTCCCCTCCTTTTCGGCGAGCGCCCGCAGCCGGTAGGTTCCGTCGCCGTCGTAGAAGCCGCCGACCGTCCAGGATCGCTCGCCGCACCGGAACTCGGCGGTCAGCTCGACGTCGATGAACGGGTTCCCGTCCGACGGCCCGCTCAGCTGGATCTCCAGCAGCCCCCACCGCGTGGGTGAGCCTGCGACGGTCCACGGCGCCGATGCGCGCGGCGCCGAAACGCCGACCGGCGACGGTGCGATGGCGGCGGCGTGCGGCCGGAGGATGACCGGCTCCATCAGCGCGTCGATCTCGGCCCAGAACGCCGCCCTGGCCCGCTCGTCATCGCGCAGCCCCGGGGTGACCCGCAGGAAGAACAGGACGAGAAGCTCGCGGACGTCGGCGCGGTCGACGGCCTGCGGCAGGAACCGTTCCAGTACGGCTCGTCCGCCCGGCGCGTCGAGCACCTGCCCAACGGTGATGAAATGGGTCAGCACGGAGACTCCTCAGCGGGGGTGGACGACGACGCGGACCCGGTCCAGGTTTTCGGCCATGGCGAACGACTCCGCGTGGCCGGACCGGGACGAGGCCACTTTGAGGGACACGTAGTAGGTGCCGGGTTCGGTGAACCGGTGGCTGGCGGTGAAGCCCGTGGTGGCCGGGGTGAAGGTGCCGGATCCGGTGAAGTCCCAGCCGGCGGAGACGATCCTTCCGGCGCCGGGCGGTGTCGCGACCCGGGCCCGGAAGTCGACCTTCTGGCCGGCTTTGACGTCGACGCGGTCGCGGCCGCGGACTGTGAGGTCGACGACGGGCTGGATGCCGCGCCGCTGTACGGCCGTCGCCGGGACGTTTACCTGCCCGCCGGTCACCGTGTAACGCGTGGACTGCGGTGGGCGCACGCCGCGCTCGGCCCAGGCCGCCAGGTCGCGCAGCGCCTGTTCCACGATTGGGTCGTAGGAGACGATGCGGCTGGCCTTGGTCCCGGTGACCGGTCCTTCGAGGTGGTCGGCGTTGTCGTTGTAGTACAGGCGGAAGTCGCTCGGGGACTGGACGCGCCGGGCGTACCAGTCGGCGTGCCACGGATAGGCGTCGGTGTCGACCAGGTTGTCGACCAGGATGACCTTGCCGTTGATCCGGCCGGTGTAGGTGCCGCCACCGGCCACGCTGTTCGCGATCGCCGGGCCGACCAGGAACGGCCGTTGCGGATAGCGGCCACGCAGCGAGTCGAAGACGTCGTAGCCCTCACCCGCCGACGGTATCTGGTGGCGGTAGTAGGAGGGCAGCGCGACGGCCCAGCGGTCACCGGTCCGGGCCAGCTCGGCCCGGACGATGTCACCGAGCGCCGACTGCTCGGTGCCGAGGTAGCCGGGCTTGGACCAGAAGTCGTCGGCGTACGTGGGGTCGAGCTGCTGAATCACGGCGCCGAAGCCGAGCAGGCCGTCCGGCGCCGACAGTCCGAGCACGTAGTCGGGGTCGGCCCAGGCCTTGAGCGGAACGCCCAGGCTCGTGGCCTCGTGCAGCATCGCCGCCTGCACCGAGGTCAGGCCGGCGTACGGGTTAGCGGAGCCGCCGGGGCGTACGGCGTCGGCGATCCGGTCGGCCACGTCCCGCAGGACCATGCGGGCCTGCGCCCGGACGAAGAAGTTGGTGGGGATGGAGGTGGGCACGCCGAGCACGACCGGGACGGCACCCTCCCACACTCCGGTGGTGTTCTCGATGGCGCCAACGGTCTGGAAGGAGCCGCCGGACGGGCCGTACAGGTAGCCGTAGATCCGCCGGGAACCGGACCGGTAGTAGGCGGCCGCTACGGTCTCGGCGAACTTCGCGGCCGCGGCGTCGTGGCGGTAGCCGCCCGTGCCGCTGGTCTGGACGGTGTACGCGCCGCTGGCGGCCCCGAAGGCGACAGCCCGGTCGTAGGCGTTCTCGGTCGAGGTCGGGTACGTGTACTGGAAGAAGCGGCCCCGCCATTGCTGGGCCGGCGGTAGGTAGATCGTGAATTTGACGTCCGTACCGTCGAAGTGGCCGGACACCCGGTGGTGCGTGACCGGAGTGGTCAGATCCTGCTCACTGTCGATGAGGGGGTGGGCGTAGATCGGGTCGACGCAGCCGGGCGTGACCTGCACCGGGCCGCCGGGCGTGGCCGCAACGCAGTCGGGTGGTGCGGCGGACGCGCCGCCGGCCGGTACGAGGACGAGACCGGAGGCGAGGAGGAGGGAGCTCAGAACGGCTTTCACGCGTGCTCCTGGGGGTGGTAGGCCACCGACCGGACGTGAGCCCCGGCGGTGGCGAGCATGCGGCCGGTGAACCCGGACGCGACTTCGGTGGAGAGGTAGCGCCCGTCGAGGCGGGCGAGCTCGTGCGAGCCGGCGGAGAGGACGATCTCGTCGGGCCCGGCCTCGCGTGACGGCGGTGGCACCGCCTCGATCCGCAGGACCGTGTGACCATCCGCGACGGGGAGCGTGGCGAGCACGGCGCCGAGGTCGCCGACGCGGGCCGTCGCCTCGACCCGGTCGTGGTGGCGGGTCAGGCCGTACGCGTGCCGGTCGTCGATGCGCACCTCGAAGCGGCCCGGGCCGTCCAGCGTCGCCTCGGCGGACCAGCGCAGATCGCGCACCCGGGTGCACTGCAGGCCGCTGCCGTCGACGACCCAGCGCAGATGCGGCGCCGAGTCGCCGAACACCTCCATGAAGCCGGTGTCGAGCGGTGGGACCTCGTAGCGGTCCTCGTCGAAAACCGGCCAGCCGTCCACCCAGTCGATGCCGGCCAGGAACGTCTCTCGGCCCAGGACGTGGAAGCCCGGCGTCCAGCCCCGCGGCCGGGTGCCCAGATAGACGGCAGCCCGGCCGCCGCCCGGCGCGCGGACCAGGTCGGCGTGGCCGGTGTTCTGGACCGGGTGGATGGTGCTGCGGTGGCTGAGGATCGGGTTGGCCGCACAGCCCTCGAAGGGTCCGGACGGGTGCGGGCCGCGCGCGACGGTGACGGCGTGCCCGCGCTCGGTGCCGCCTTCGGCCAGCAGCAGGTACCAGAGGCCGTCGATGGCGTACAGATGCGGTCCCTCGGCTGCGGCGAGTCCACTGCCCTGCCAGATCGGGTACGCCGGGGCGAGGAACTTGTCCGAGGAGATGTCGAGCGGGGCCTGGAGGATGCCGACCTCGCCCTCGGTGAAGCTCATCGCCTTCCAGGTCAGGTAGCACGTGCCGTCGTCGTCCCAGGCGAGGTCCGGGTCGATGCCGATCGCCTCGGGCACCCGCACCGGCTCGCTCCACGGCCCGGCCGGGTCGTCGGCGGTGACGATCAGCTGACCGCCGTCGTAGTCGCTGACGTTCGTGGTGACGTACCAGAAACGCCCGTCGTGATGGCGCAGCGTCCCGGCGTATATGCCCGAGGACGGGCGGCCGTCGCCGCGGGCGAACTGGCTGCGGCGGGTCAGGATGTGGCCGATCTGCGTCCAGCGGAGCAGATCGCGGCTGTGCCAGATCGGCGCGCCGGGAAAGTACTCGAAGCTGGAGTGGGCCAGGTAGTAGTCGTCGCCGACCCGGCAGACCGTCGGGTCGGGGTAGAAGCCCGGGATGATCGGCTCAGGCATCGGACACCGCCACCTCGGAACGGATCACCGGGTCGGTCACGAGCCAGCGGTGATCCCCTTGCCCGACCGTCACGGGCTGCTCCGCGCCCGGCACATGCACCTCGGCCGAGGCCCCGACCGGCACATGCAGGTCGAGCCGCAGGTGGCCGGCGGAGCGCTGCCAGGACACCGACGCTTTCCCGTACGGGGTCAGGTGGGTGGCCGCCGCGCTGGTGAGCTCCGGCGTAAGCCGGGGGTGCACGAGCAGGCGCCGATATCCAGGGGCGGCGGGCGCGAGCCCGGCCACCGTGCGGTGCAGCCAGTCGGCCACCGCACCCAGGGCGTAGTGGTTGAAGGAGGTCATCTCCCCCGGGTTGATGGTGCCGTCCGGGCGCATGCTGTCCCAGCGCTCCCACACCGTGGTGGCGCCCATGGTGACCGGGTAGAGCCAGGACGGGCACTGCGTCTGCAACAACAGGCGGTACGCGACGTCGAGGTGGCCCGTGCTGGTGAGCGCGTCGCAGACCAGCGGTGTGCCGACGAAGCCGGTGGCGATCCGGAAGCCGCCGTCGCGCACGAGCTCGGCCAGCCGGCGCCCGGCCGCCACGCGCTGCTCAGCCTCCGGCAGCAGATCCCACTCGATGGCCAGCGCATACAAGGTCTGCGCATCGGAGTGGATCCGGCCCTGCGGCGTCACGAAGGCCCGGGCGAAGGCGGCCCGTACCTCTTCGGTCAGCAGGCGATATTTCTCCGCGTCGGCGGCCCGGCCGAGCAGGCGGGCCGCCTCGGCCACGATCCACGACGAGCGGGCGAAGTGGGCGGTGGCCACCACGTCGGGGTCGGCCTTGGCCTGGCCGGGGTCTTCCGGCGGAGCTGTCGGGTCGAGCCAGTCACCGAACTGGAAGCCGCCGCGCCAGAGCCGGTCCGGGCCGGCCAGGGCGGCGACCTTGTCGACCCAGGCGCTCATGCTCGGCAGTTGCCGTTCGAGCACCTGGAGGTCGCCGGTGCGTTGGTAGAGCGTCCAGGGCACGACGGCGGCGGCGTCGCCCCAGGCCGCCGCGGGCGTGCGGAACTCCGGGGAGCGATCGACTTCGGGGACGACGTGCGGCACCGAGCCGTCCGGTCGCTGCTCGGCGGCCAGGTCGGCCAGCCAGGAGCGCAGCAGGCCGGTGGTGTCGTACAGGAAGGTCGCGGTCGGCCCGAAGATCTGGATGTCGCCGGTCCAGCCGAGTCGCTCGTCGCGCTGCGGGCAGTCGGTGGGCAGGTCGACGAAGTTGCCGCGGGTGCTCCAGACGACGTTCTCGTGCAGCTGGTTGAGCTGTTCGTGCGAGGAAGAGAACCAGCCGGTGCGGCGCAGGCCCGAGCCGACGACGACCAGCTCGATGTCCTCCGCGCGCAGGTCCGGCACTCCGGTGACCTCGGCGTAGCGGAAGCCGTGCAACGTCAGCGACGGTTCGAGCACCTCATCGCGGCCCGACAGCACCCAGGTGTCGGTGGCCCGGGCCGACCGCAGCGGCCGGGTGCCCAGTTCTTTGTCCTCCAGCACCTCGGCGTGGCGGACCACGACCGTCGTTCCCGCGCGGAGGCCGCGGACGTGCAGGCGAACCCATCCGACGGCGTTCTGGCCGAAGTCGACGAGCGTCTTGCCGGTCGGGGAGGTCCACACCTTGCGGGCGGGCAACACGCTGGTCGGCCGGATCGGGGGGCCATCCGGGGCGACGAGCCGTGTCAGGTCGGCGTCGACGACTTCGACTCCGGTCGCCGGTGCGTCGTGCCGGCGCAGGTCGGTCGTCTGGCCGTCGTACAGGTCGTCGGCCAGGACCTCGCTCGGCCGGGCGTGCCAGGTGCCGTCGGTGGCCAGTACGTGGACGGCGCCGTCGAAGGTGGTGATCTCCAGCTGGGCGAGCAGGGCGAGCCGGTCGCCGTAGATCGCGCGCTGGTTGGTCCAGCCGAGCCGTCCGCGGTACCAGCCGTTGCCGAGCACGAACTCCAGGACGTTCTCGCCCGGACGGATCAGGGTCGTGACGTCGTAGACGTGGTAGCGCAGCCGGTGCTCGTACGATGTCCAACCCGGCGCGAGGACGGTGTCGTCGACGCGGCGGCCGTTGACCGTGGGAACGTAGACGCCGTGGGCGGTGGCGTACAGCCGGGCGCTGCGGACCGGCCCGGGCACCTCGACGCGGCCCACGATGACGGGCGCCCGTTCGCCCGGGTCGACCGGGCTGACGAAGCGCGCCGTCCAGTCGGCCACGTCCAGCAGGCCCGCCTCGACCGTGGCCGGCTCGCTCCACGGGCTCCAGTCATCGCCGTACGCCGCCCGGACCTTGACCTCGGCCCGCTCGCGCGAGCGCAACGGCCGGGCCGGCCACGGGACCAGGACCTGCTCCGCGCTGCGCACGGTGAAGACCTCGCCCGCGACCTGCACCTCGTACGCCGTCTGGCGCCAGCCCTCCTCCGCGTTCGTGACGGTCCAGGAGAGCCGAGGGACCGGGGTGCCGATCCCGAGCACCGGGCCGGGCTCGGTGCGATGCTCGAAACGAGGTGCGCTGGGCTGAACCATGAAATGACTCCTGATGCTGAAGGCGGGAGAGGGTCAGAGAGCCAGGCGAAGCCGGCGCCGCTCGCGCTGCTTGCGCGGGTCGGCGACCGGCGCCGCCATCTGCAACCGGCGGGTGTAGTCGTGCCGCGGGGCGGTCGCGACCTGGCTCGCCTCACCGAGTTCGACGATCTCGCCGCGATACAGGACGGCGATGCGGTCGCTGATCTCGTTGACGACGCCGAGGTCGTGGCTGATGAACAGGTAAGCCACCCCGGTCGCCTTCTGGATGTCGCGGAACAGGCGCAGCACCCGCGCCTGTGTCGTCACGTCGAGCGCGCTCGTCGGCTCGTCACAGACGATCACCGCCGGGTCCAGGGCCAACGCGCGGGCGATGGCCACCCGCTGGCGCTGCCCGCCGGAGAACTCCCGCGGGTACCGGTTCGCGGCATCGGCGGGCAGGCCGACCGCGTCCAAAAGCTCTTTCACCCGGGCGCGGCCCCCCTCGACGCCGGCCGTGGCGAGCGGCTCGACGAGGATGTCGCCGACCGTCATGGACGGGTTGAGCGACGAGTACGGGTCCTGGAAGACGACCTGCACGTCGCGGGCGAGCTCGCGCCGCCGGGCCCGGGAGACGTTGCTGATGGTCTCGCCGCGGAACTCGACCGTGCCTCCGCTGACCGGGGCCAGGCCCAGGATGGCCCGCCCGATGGTGGTCTTGCCCGAGCCGGACTCGCCGACCAAGCTCAGGGTCTCTCCGGCGGCGAGGTCGAAGGAGACGCCGTGGATGACGGTGGTCGAGGCCCGCCGCCGGCCGGTGAAGCGGACGACCAGGTCGCGGACGCGCAGCAGCGGTTCGTCGGTCATGTCAGATCTCCATCAGCTCGACGCTGCGCGAGGACGAGAGCAGTTCCTGGGTGTACGCCTGTTGCGGGGACTCGAAGATGGCGTCGACGTCGGCCCGCTCGACGATGTTTCCTTCCTTCATCACGCTCACGGTGTCGCACAGATCCGCGACAACACCGAGGTTGTGGGTCACCAGGATCATGGCCAGACCCCGCTCCTGGCTCAGCTCGCGCAGCAGTTCGAGGACCTCGGCCTGGACGGTGACGTCCAGGGCGGTGGTGGGCTCGTCGGCGACGATGACGTCCGGGTCAGCGGCGACCGCGCCGCAGATCAGCACCCGCTGGGCCATGCCGCCGGAGATCTCGTGCGGGTACAGGCCCATCACCCGCTCGGGATCGGTTATACCGACCCGGATCAGCAGTTCGGTGATCCGCTCCCGGGCCTGTTTCGCGTCGAGAGTGGTCACCGCCCTCAGCCCGTACGTCAGCTGTTTGCCGATGGTGAAGGAGGGGTCGAGGTTGGACATGGGCTCCTGCGGGACGTACGCGATGCGGCGCCCGCGGGCCGCCCGCATCTTCGCGTCGTCGGCCAGCAGGTCATCTCCGTCGAGCAGGACGCTGCCGTCCAGGACCAGCGCCTCGCGCGGAAGGATGCCCAGGGCGGCGAAGGCAATTTGAGACTTGCCGGAGCCGGACTCCCCCACCAGACCGTGGATCTCACCGCGCCGCACATCCAGGTCGGCGCCGTGCACGACCTCCCGGATCTCGCCGCCGGCCATCGGATAGGCGACCCGCAGGCCCCGAACCGAAAGCACGACATCGTCCGAGCTTCCGACGAGGATTGAATCCTCCTCCGGCTCCGCCTGCCGCGCCGCCGTCACCGCGGCGCGCCGGGCCCGTGGCGACAGTGTCTTGCTGCGGGCCGAGGACTGCAGGACGTCGCTGAGCGCGTTGCCGAGCAGCACCAGGGCCAGGATGGTGAGGCTGATCAGCAGAGCCGGCCAGACCACGGCCCACCGATTGTTGTAGATGCCGTTGAACGAGTTCTGCAGCACGATGCCCCACGACGCCCCGGCCGGGTCACCGAGGCCGAGGAACGAGACGCCGGCCTCGATGCCGATGCCCGCGGCCAGCACGAACGAACTCTGGATGATGACCGGCGCCCGGACGGCCCAGAGCACGTGCCGGCCGACGATCCGCAGGTCGGACAGGCCGGCCACGCGGGCCGCGTCGACGTAGAGCTCGTTGCGCACGCCAAGGACGACGTTGCGGACAAGCCGGTAGTAGGAAGGGGCGATGAGCAGCCCGAATACCGCCATCGCGGCCGGAATGTTCGGCCCGGTCAGGGCGTACAGGGCGATCAGCAGAACGATGCCGGGCAACGACATGACCACGTCGGAGACGAAGCCCGCCGCGGCCTCGAACCGCCCACGATAGAAGCCGGCCACCAAGCCGCTGGTGACACCGACGGCCAGCGAGATCACCAGGATGATGGCGCAGGCGAGCACGGTCTGCCGCGAGCCCCACATGAGCCGCGACAGGATGTCGCGGCCGGCGCTGTCGCCGCCGAGCAGATGCCCGGCACTGAACGGGGCGGCGTTGGTGGCGTCGAGGTCGGTTTCGGTCGGCGAGTACGGCGCCAGCCACGGGCTGGTCACCGCGACCAGCACGACCAGGGCGAGAAAGGCCAGGCACACGGCGCCCTGCGGGTTGCGCAGGAGTTGCCGGAGCACGCGGCGCCGTGCCACGTCGGTTGCCGGGCTGACGGTCATCGGATCCTCGCCTTCGGGTTCAGCACAGTGGTGGCCAGATCGCCGAGGAAGTTCACGACCAGGACGATCACGATCGTCACGAGCACGGTGCCCATCACCATCGGCACGTCGTTCACCTGGGCCGACTGGTTGGCCAGCTGGCCCATGCCGGGCAGCGCGAACACCTGCTCGATGAACACGGCCCCGCCCAGCAGTCCTAGCGTGGTCAGGCTGAGCACGGTCAGGCCGGGACCGGCGGAGTTGCGCAGCACGTGCCGGAAGATCACGTGCCGTTCGCTGATCCCGCGGGCCCGCAACGTCCGGATGTAGTCGCGGCCCAGCGTGTCGAGCACCGCGGTGCGGAACTGCGCGGCCGCGCTGGCCACCGCCCCGACCAGCAGCGCCAGCACCGGCAGGGTCACCGACTTCGCCCAGCCCGAGACGCTGATCTCGGGCGTGACGTAGCCGGTGGCCGGCAGCACCCGCCAGGCGATGGCGAAGGTGAAGACCAGGACGATGGCGATGATGAACGACGGGATCGCGGTGCCCAGCACGGTCAGGAACTGCAGGAGACGGTCGACCCAGCCGCCCTTGACCGCGGCCGTGACGCCGAGCAGGACGCTGAGCAGGATCGTCAGGAGCAGGGTGATGATCACGATGGCGAGAGTGACCGGCACCCTCGACGAGAGCGCGTCGGTCACGGACTGACCGGTGTAGAACGACTCGCCGAGGTTGCCGGTGATCGCGTCGCGCAGCCAATGCCAGTACTGCACCAGCAGCGGCTGGTCGAGACCGAGAGTGACGACCTCACGCTGGACGTCCTCCGGCCGGGCGTTCAGGCCCAGCACCGCCCGGGCGATGCCCTCCCCGTTGCCGAACATCAGCGTGAACGTGGCGAACGTGACCACCAGCAGCACGGCCAGCGAGCGCGCGAGGTTCTTCAGCAGCGTGAGCGTCATCGCAAGTCTCCCGGCTACTTGAAGTCGCGCAGCTTCGGAGTCAGCGCCTCGACGTCCGAGATGTGGTCGATCTTCACGTCCGGGCTGTGCGCGTAGAACCCGTCGGGGTTGACCATCGGCGCGAACCAGGCCTGCTCGACGACGTACTTGTTGATGTCCTGCTGCGCCGTCTTTCGGGTGGCCTCGTCGCCGGTGAGGATCTTCTTCCAGAGGCCGTCGATCGTGGCGTCGGGCTGGTGCTCGAGGTTCCAGTAGCCGGTCGAGCGCACCACGATGTCGATGTCGAGCAGCGACTGGCCGAAGTTGCCGAGCTGCCACAGGACCACCGGGTAGGTGCCGCTGAGCAGGTCACCGATCGCGTTCGCACCGGAGAGCGGCACCTGCTTGACCTTGATGCCGAGCAGTCCGAGCTGCTGCGTCACGTACGGCATGAGGGTCTCGTGATTTTGACCGGCCATGGTCGGCAGTTCGAGGTTGAAGCCGTTCGCGTAGCCCGCCTCGGTCATCAGTGCCTTGGCCTTGGCGACGTCGAAGGGATACGGGTCCTGCATCCCGTCGATGTACGCGTCGCTGCCGGGCCGGAAGATCTGGTACGACGGCTTGCCGTGACCCTGGTAGAGGTTCTTCACCATGGCGTCGCGGTCGAAGACCATGTTGATCGCCTGGCGCACCTTGAGGTTGCCCAGGGCCGGGATCTTCTTGCCGAGGTGGTCGGTGAGCAGCAGGCGGGTCGTGGTGCCCTGCATCGCCAGCACGTCCAGGCCGGAGGCCTTGACCTCGTTGTAGCTGGCCGCCGTGATCAGCGAGCCGTCGACCTGCTTGGTCTTCAGGGCGCTGACGGCCGCCGTCTCGCTCTCGATGACCTTCAAAACCAGTTTCTTGTACGGGTAAGCGGCCGTGTTCCAGTGGCTCTCGTTCTTGGTGAACGTGTAGACCGAGCCGCGGGTGGTGGCGGCGTCGTCCAGGACGTACGGACCGGAGCCGATCGGCTTGTCGTTGACCTTGCCGGAGTCGAGCAGCGCCTTGGTGGTGACCTTCGGGTTGCAGACCCGCTGGATGATCATCGGCTGCGGCTCGGGCCAGGTGAGGGTGATGTTCTGCGCGTCCGGAGCGTCGGTCTTGAGGCCCTTGTAGTCGCCCTGGGACCCGCCGTGCGAGGTGACGTACTGGAACGACGCCGCTACGGCGGCCGAGTCGACTGGCGTGCCGTCGGAGAACTTCTGGCCCTCGCGGAGGTGCGCGGTGAACGACTTGCTGTCCGCGCTGACCGTCCACTTGTCGGCGATGTCGGCCTCCGGCTTGCCGAAGGCATCGCACTTGATCAGGGTGTCCCAGATGGCTTCAGGTCCCCAGCCCTGATATCCCGGCTGGTTCGAGGGGTCCCAGCCGGTGATGTCGGCCGACATGGCGAGCGTGAGCGTGTTCTTGGTGGCGCCGGCGGACGACTCGGCACCCGGCGCCGCTTCTCCGGTGCACCCGGCCAGCAGCGCGGCGAGCGCCACCGCCGAGACGACGAGTGCTGACTTACTGCGTCGCATGAGGAACTCCTTCGAGGGTGCCGCAGACGGGGCACTCAGGCTTCGAGGGGAGGAATTTTTGTACAACGTTCTACGCGGCACTGTAGGGATGCGCGTCACAGCCCGTCAATAGTCCTGCTGAAACCCAGGGGTAACTATTTTGAAACGAGCCAACTATCGCGGCGGATCTCGTAGAACGTTGCACAACGCCCGAATTGTCAGTACGCTCCGCGACGTGGCAGACTCCGCGGGAACCGAGCGCACCACCATCCAGGACGTCGCCGCCGCCGCCGGCGTCTCAGTCTCCGCCGTCTCGAAGGTGCTGCGCGGCGCATACGGAGTCAGCCCGCAGATGCGCACCCGGGTAACCGCCGCGATCGACCGGCTCGGCTACCGCCCGCACACCGGCGCACGGGCGATGCGCGGCCGCACGTACACCGTCGGCGTAGTTCTCGTCGAGCTCACCTCGCCGTTCCAGACCGAGGTGGCCAAGGGCATCAGCGACGCGCTCGAAGACACGCCGTACCAGGACATCCTCGTCACCGCCGGCGCGACCCCCGAGCGCCAGAAGAGCCGTATCGAGGCCCTGCTCGACCGCCATGTCGACGGGCTGGTGCTGATCGCGCCCTGGATCGAAGTCCCGTGGATCGAAAAGATCGCGCAAGCCCTCCCGGTGGTAGCTGTCGCCCTGCACGGCACTCCCCGCAACTTCGACACCGTCGTCGACGACGAACGGCTGGGCGCCCAGCTGATGGTCGACCATCTCGTCGCGGCCGGGCACCGGCAGATCGCGCACACCAGCATGCCGCGGGCCGCGTTCGAGGACACGTTCGTGTTATCGCACACGGCCCGGCGCCAGGGGTACGAACAGGCGATGCGCGGCCACGGCCTGCGACCGGACGTCATCGAGACCTGGCTGTCGGAGGAGGGCGGCCATCAGGCCGCCCGGCAGGCCTTCGATCGGGCCCGCCCACCGACCGCGATCTTCGCCGGGGCCGACATCGCCGCGTTCGGCGTGCTGCGTGCCGCCGAGGAACGCGGGTTGCGGGTGCCGGAGGACGTGTCGGTAGCCGGCTACGACAACATCTACACCTCCACGATCAACCGGGTCTCCCTGACCACCGTCGACCAGTCCGGTCACGGCACGGGTGCGGAAAGCATCCGTCTGCTGCTCGAACGCGTCGAAGGCCGCGCCGAGCCCCGGCAATTCGTCGTGTCCCCGCACCTGGTGACCCGCCGGACCAGCGGGGTGCGGGCCGGCACCACCCGACTCGGGTGAAAGCAGCGGTGGGCGCGGGTCAGGGGCGACGAGAATCTTGAGTGCCTCGCGCTCGTCCAGGGCGCGGTAGGCGTCCGGGGTCTGCTCGAGGCTGACCGTGCGGTCGAAGGCCTTGCCGGGCTCGACGGCGCCGTTGACGATGTCGGGCATCAGCTCGTCGATGTACGCGCGGACGGGCGCCGCGTGGTGTAGAGGCGGCCAGCGCTGATCCGTGTGTGTCACGGCCCAGGCAAGCACGGCGGTGGTGAACGCGCCAGTAACCGCCACGGGCGAGGCGCGCAGGTCGGCGGCGATGGGGTGCAGCAGGACGGCGAAGGGAGCAGTAGAGGCAGCCGTACCCGATGGTCTGCGTGATCGCGAAGACCGCGACGATCCGCCAGCCCGGCCCGATTCGCCGGCGGCCACCCGCGGTGGCCACCGGCGGCTCCTGGACGGACACGCTGGTCAGCCGCAGCAGCTGCCGGCCTGCCCGTCCGCGGCTGCGAAGACGTCGATCAGGGCGAGCGGTGAGCTCAACAGTCCGCCGGCGATGCCGGTCGCCAGCCCGCGCCCGGCCCGCTCGAGACCCAGGGATTCGTTCTGGTCGGTTCGGCCGGCTTGGAGTTCTCCACGCAGAATCCCGTGCCGCTGTCCGCACTGGTCGGCGCCCCGCTGATCGTGTCACCGGCGGGTAGCCTCATGCGGCAGATCGTGGACGACGCGCTGGGCGCGGGCACGATGTTGCGGATCGTTGCCGAGGTGGCGCACCTGACCTCGATCCTGCCGTTGGAGGCGCAGGGCGTCGGTCTCGCGGTCCTGCCGGGCGGTTGGGCTCCGTTGGCCCGGCAGGCGGCATTGCGGGTTGCACGGATCGATCATCTTGCCTGGCTGCATGTGGCGCTGCTGGCGCGATCCGCGCCGCTGACGCCGGCCGCGGGCGCGTTCGTAGCCGCCCGCGCGACGCACCGCATCGAGGTGCGCTTGGAGGTCGGGACGGTATCGGTCGAGCCGCTATCGTGACCGCGGCTCGGCGACGGTACGGCACGTGAGTCGTGCCACGATGAGGCGGTGGGAGAGCCGCCTCCGACTCCATCGCCTGGGTCCGGTCTACGCGCTGCGTGGCCGGCGCTTGCTCTGTATGCGGGACTGCGATGGGGCGCGGTGCTCGTGCTCTGGTTCGCCGCCGCCAGGCGTGGCCGGGATCTCGGCAGCCTTCTCGGCGCCTGGGACGGGCTGCATTACGTGCACATCGCCACGCTGGGTTACCCGGCCGGCCTGGCGCACCCCCCATACGGGGTTTTCGACAACGACTTCGCCTTCTTTCCGCTCTATCCGGGGCTCATCGCCTTGTTCGACCGCGTGCTGCCCGGCGGTGCGCTGCCCGCCGCGATTTTCGTCGCCTGGGCGGCTGGGCTGGCCGCCGCCTGGGGTCTATATGCGGTCGGGGCATGCCTGCGGGATCGACGTACCGGAGTGATGCTGGCCGCGTTGTGGGCGGTGGTGCCACACGCGGTGGTGCAGTCGATGGCGTACACCGAGACCCTCTTCACCGCGCTGGCGGCCTGGTCGCTGTGGGCGTTGCTGCGCCGTCGATGGCTGACCGCCGGAGTGTTGTGCCTGGTGGCGGGGCTGACGCGCTCTACCGCGGTGGCGTTGGTCGCCGCGGTGGGCTTGGCGGCGCTGATCGCGGTGTGCCGCCGTCGTGACGGCTGGCGGCCGTGGCTGGCCGGCATGCTGGCTCCGCTGGGCTGGCTCGGCTACGTGGCCTGGGTGGCTCATCGGGTCGGCCGCGCCGACGGCTACCTGTATGTACAGAAATCCGGGTGGCAGGTGTCGTACGACTTCGGCCGGTACACGCTGACCAACCTGATCTACACCCTGAGCAATCCGCGGCAGTTCGGCTTCTATGTCACCACGATGGTGCTGGTCGTGGCCCTCGCGCTGCTGGTGCTGCTCGTGATCGACCGCACCGCCTGGCCGCTGGTGGTCTACACCGTGGTGATGATTGTGGCGGTCGTCGGCTACACGGGGTTCTACCACGTCAAGGCCCGGCACCTGCTGCCCGCGTTTCCGCTGCTGTTGCCGGTGGCGTACGGATTGGCGGCCGCCCGGCCATCCCGCATCGTCGTGGTGTTGCTGCTGCTCGGCTCGGTATCCGCCTGGTACGGCGTCTACTTGTGCCTGATCTGGAGGGGTTCGCCCTGATCAGGCGCCGGCGGCTGGGCACCGGTCGTCGGCACCCAGCCGCGGTGCACGTCAGACGGTTGGGGGCTGGGTGGTGTAGACGGTGGGGTCGCCCTGTTTCAGCCAGATCTGTGGGTTGTCGATGGGGGTGAAGGCCCGATCGCCGCTGGGCTCACGCGTTTCCGGGACGCTGTCGCCGCTCGGCTGGTGGACGATGAAGTTGACTGGTTTCGTGTCGTCGGTGAGCGGTATCTCGAAGGTGGCCCAGCCGTTCTCGATGCGCGCCGGCGGCAACGGCTTGTCCCAGGCGACCTGCGCCAGGGTAGCCGGGTCGATGCCGTCGCCCCACAGGCGCAGGCCCCAGCCGGTGTAGTCGCCGGCCGAGCGATGGTAGTGCACCGTCGCCGTGGTCACCGGCGGGCCCGCGTAGCGGACCGTGCGCACCTCGCTCACCACCCGCGGGTAGGCCAGCACCGCCCGGTAGCGGATCTCGGTGCCGGTGGCGAGGCCGAGCGCCGACAGGTCGTCGAAGGCGGTGTACGCGGGGGACGAGTCGTCACGGCCGATGGTGGTCCACGTGCCGCCCGCGATGCTGCGCTCGAAGCGGACCACGTGGCTGGCCCGCTCCGGGTCGGCAACCGCGCGCACCTCGACCCGGCCGCGGACGTTGCCGCCCTCTGCCGAGGCCTCGATGGTCAGCGCCGGGGCTGGCACCCGAGTCGCGCGCCGCTAGCCGCAGACAGGCTGCGCGCCGCGCTGGCGACATCCGAACGGGTCAAGGTGATCGAACGCACTTTCTGAAGGCGCCGCAGTCGGCGCGGTTTTCTCAGTTGAGACTGGCCCAGTTCAGCTTCGCCGCTCCAGGCACTCGCGTAGCCAGGTCCATTCGCGGACGACGTAGTCGGTTATGTCTCCGGTCTTGAGCTGGGTCGGCAGGACGTCCCAGGTGTAGGTCTCGATCTCAAGATGATCGGACAGTGGCACGTCGGCGTGCAGGGCCAGCGCCGCCTCGATTCCGGATCTGGTGGTACGGAAGCTGCCCAGCTCGTCGAGGAAGATTGGTACGTGGAAGTGCGTGCGCCATTCGCGGGCGCCGGTCGGGTCCTTCCGCCACGCGTCGATCGCGTCGGTCAGCGTCAGCATTTTGGTCAGCTGGCCGTCGCGTGCCTCGGTGGTCTGGCTCAGATAGATCGTGTCGGTGAAAGCAGCCAACGCGGCGACCGCGTCCTCGGTGACCTCGGGCACGCGCAGCGCCGCGGCGGCCTGCAGCTTGAACACAGGCAGCCCGGCGTCGCGCAGCGATTCCAGCGACGCCGCGATGTCCTCGAACTCCACTGACTGGTGGCCGATGTCGAAGACCAAGCCGAGGTGTCGGCGCACCAGGCCGGCTGTTTCGCTGGCGGGGAGGCCGGTGAGTGCGCACAGCGTGCGGATGCCCTCGGGTGACCAGATGTGCCGGCGGAAGTAGTCGAGGGTCTCCTTCGTCGTTTCCAGCAGGCAGAACGGTTCCGGTTCGAGCGCCAGTTTGACTCGCCGGCCGGTGCGTCGTTCGAGGTCGATGAGGTGGGCCACGGCGCGCAGCACGTTGCCGGTGATCCGCGCGACGTCGTCCGCGGAGCGCACGTTGGCACGGAAGGCCAGCGGCGCGGTCTGGATCGACGGCGCGACCGAGTCCGGCGTGATATCGGCGAGAATGTTCGCGACCTGGTTCGTGTAGATGACGCGTTCCTCGGTGGACCAGTCCGGCTCGTACACCTGCTCCATGACTTTCCGGCCTTTGAACGGGCCGTAGGGAAAGGCGTTGACGGTGAAGACGTACATGTCGTGCTCGGCGAGCCAGATCCGCAGCCGTGCGCGTTCCGCGGGGTCACCGGCGAGGGTCCGGGCGGACGCGCCGGACAGCCGCAGCGAGACGCCGTACGGTTCGGTCGGCGACACGCGTTGCTTCACCTTCGGGGCGTACGTCTCGAGGCTGGCGCGCATCTCGTCCCAGGTGTCGCCGGGGTGGACGAGCGTGGAGTAGGCGAGGTGGCCTAGCCGGCCGAGGTCCATGGCGCCTCCAGGCGTCGTTTCACGGCGGTCAGGAACCGTGCGGCGTCATCGCGGCCAAGCAGCTCGCCGTGGTATGCGAACGTCAGTCGCGCGAGCGAGCGGATGGCGATGGCCGGATCGCCGTCACCGGTTCGGACGATCGCGGGGCGTTCCACGGCGGCGCCGATCACGAGGGTGCCGGCCTGCCCTGGCTCCGGCGGCAGGGTCTCGGCGATCAGGCGGGACACCGCCAGCGTGACGTTGGCGCCCCCTGCCTGCGGGTCGGTGCTGGGCTCGTTCAGTCGCCGGCGCAGGCCGGCCAGGCTGAGCTCGTCCGCGTGGCGGATCACCGCGGCGTCCGGGCCGGCCGCTAGGTGCACGGGACCGGCTGGCATTGCCTCCACTGCCGCTTTGGCGACGTAGGGCAGGACGTCCCCGTCCAGCCCGGTGAGATCAACCTCCGTCTCGGCGACCACGAACGACGCCGGTGGCGGCAGTGGGCCGGTCTCGCCGACGCGCCGCCGGGCGCGTGGCGACAACGAGTGCCGTCGCCGGGCCTCGGCGACACTCATGCTCGCAGGGCCTTGGTCACGGTGGCGGCCACCAAGTCGGCGGACGGTATGACGAGGTCCTCTAGGGAGTCGGCCGCCGGCAGCGGGATGTGCGGTGTCGTGATGCGCTGCACGGGGCCGTCGAGGTCCCAGAAGCCTTCTTCTGCGACGATCGACGCGATTTCGGCGCCCCAGCCGAGCAGCCGGGGGTTCTCCTCGACGGTGAACAGCCGGCCGGTCTTGTTCAGCGACGCCAGGATGGTCCGGATGTCCAGCGGGACCAGGGAGCGTACGTCGATCACCTCGGCCTCGATCCCGGTCGCCGCGAGTTGAGCGGCGGCATCGAACGCACGGCCAACGGTCAACCCGAGGGCCAGGATCGTGGCGTCGGTGCCGGCTCGGCGCACCACGGCCGTGCCCAGCTCGTCCACGATCTCGCCGTCGGGCACCTCGCCCTTCATCGCGTACAGGCCCTTGTGCTCGAAGAACAGCACCGGGTCGTCGCTGCGCACGGCGGCCGCCATCAGTCCGACGACGTCGCGGGGCGTGGCCGGGGTGACCACCTTGAGGCCGGGCACGGCCATCGCCCAGTTCTCCACCGCCTGCGAGTGCTGGGCTCCGAAGCGCAGGCTGCCGCCGTTGCCGCTCTTGATGACCAGGGGAACGGAGACTTGCCCGTTGGTCATGTACCGGGTCTTGGCGATCTGGTTGGCCACGATGTCCCAGCAGACCGCGAAGAAGTCGGCGAACATGATTTCGGCGATCGGGCGCAGGCCGGTCATCGCGGCGCCCATGGCCGCGCCGATGATGGCCTGCTCGGAGATGGGTGTGTCGATCACCCGGCGCGGACCGAACTCGCCGAGCAGTCCTTCCGTCGTCTTGAAAACGCCGCCCGCGCCGGCGACGTCCTCGCCGATCAGCACGACGCGTTCGTCGCGGCGCATCTCCTGGGCGATGCCCCGGGCGACCGCGCTGCGATAGGTCAGTTGCGCCATGACGATCCTCCGTCCGCCCACAACTCCGTCGTCGCCACGGCCGGTGAGGGCAGGTCACCGGCGATGGCCTCCTCGGTGGCCCGCTCGACCTCGGCCGCGGCTTCCTCGTCGATCTGGTCCACCGACGCATGGTCGACGCCGAGTCGTTGCAGCCGGCCGCGGTACACGGTGATCGGGTCGTAATTCAGCCAGGCCTCGATCTCGCCGGCCGGCCGGTATTTGCCGGGATCGGCGCGCGAGTGGCCGCCGTGGCGGTAGGTCACGGCTTCGATCAGGGACGGGCCGCCGCCGGCCCGGGCGCGCTGGATCGCCGTAGTGGCGGCCAGGTAGACCGCGTCGGCGTCGTTCCCGTCGATGGCGATCGGATCCAGGCCGTAGGCGGGTGCGCGGTCCGCGGCCGGGCGGGGCACAGCGGTGATGTCGGCGATCGCGGTGTACTCCATGTACAGGTTGTTCTCGCAGACGAAGACGATCGGCAGCCGAAACACCGCGGCGAAGTTGAGCGCCTCATGGAACGCGCCGATGTTGGTCGTCCCGTCACCGAAGAAGCAAACGGTGACCTGTCCCGACTCGCGGTACTGGGCCGACCAGGCAGCGCCGTTGGCGATGGTCAGATGGGCGCCGATGATCGCGTACGACCCGAGGACGCCGTGTTCGACGCTGGTCAAATGCATGGATCCGCCCTTGCCGCCCATCAGGCCGTTGGCGCGGCCGAGGAGCTCGGCCAGCACCGGCGTCATCGGCACGCCCCGGGCCAGCGTGTGCGCGTGCCCGCGATAGGTGGCGAAGGTGAGGTCGCCCGGCCGCATCGCCACGCCGAAGCCGGCGGCGACCGCCTCCATGCCCAGCGAGAGGTGGCTCGTGCCCTTGACCAGCTGGCGCATGAACAGGTCGTACGCCCGCTTCTCGAACAGGCGCATCTGCTGCATCTTGCGGTAGATGTCGAGCCGGACCGGCAGCGGAACGGCGTCCCGATCGTGGCGGGTCGGGTCGTCCGGGGGCAGCACTGCCTGGTGAGCGCCGTAGTCGTGTTCGGCGAGGGGATGCCTCATGCCACGCCCCCGGCGGCCGGGCGGGAGTTCAGATGCGACTGACTTTCCCGTACGGGTGGAAGCTCCCCGCCGGTCGTGTAGTACCGCTGCCCGGCGATCAGCAACTCCTCGGCCGGGAACTTGGTGAGCACCTCACAGCCGGACTCGGTCACCAGGATCTCCTCCTCGATCCGGGCCGCGCCCCACCCGTCGGCCGCCGGCCAGTAGGTCTCAAGCGCGAACACCTGACCCGGTTCGAGCGTCTCCGGGTTGTCGATCGAGGTAAGCCGGCTGAAGATCGGGCGCTCCCAGATGCTCAGGCCGACGCCGTGGCCATACTGCAGGCCGAAGGCCGCCTCCTCGTCACCGAATCCGAAGTCGGTCGCGTCCGGCCATACCTGCACGATGTCGGCGGTCGTCGCCCCCGGTTTGACCAGGCTGATCGCATTGTCGATGAGCTCGCGGCAGATTTTGTACGCTCCGCGCATGCCGGGCGAGGCGCTGCCCACCGCGAACGTCCGGTAGTAGCAGGTCCGGTAGCCCTGGTAGCTGTGCAGGATGTCGAAGAAGGCCGGGTCGCCGGGGCGGATCATGCGGTCGGAGAACATGTGCGGGTGCGGCGAGCAGCGTTCGCCGGAGATCGCGTTGACCCCCTCGACGTGCTCCGAGCCCAGGTCGAAGAGGGTCTTGCTGACCAGCCCGACGCATTCGTTCTCGCGCACGCCGGGGCGCAGGAACGCGTACAGATCCTCGTACGCGGCGTCCACCATCGACACCGCCTGGGTGAGCAGACCGACCTCGTCGCGGGTCTTGACCCGCCGGGCCTCCAGGAACTGCTGCTGGCCGTCGACCACCGGGAAGCCGAGGCGCTGCAACGCTTCCAGCACCGGTAGCTCGATCATGTCGACGCCGATCGGCTGCCCCGCCAGGCCGAAATCGGCCATCACCTGCGCGATCTTGGCCGCCACGTCCTCGGCCCGGCCCGCCCCGGTGGGGATAGCGCCGCGCAGGGTGGAGATGCCGGCACGGGCGCCGTAGTGCTCGCCGCGGCCGGCCGCCGCGTGCGGCTCGTCCAGCCAGGGGCTGTACAGCTGGTGGTGACGGGCGGCCGAGCCGAAGTCCCAGAGCACCGGGTCGCCGCCGCGCGGCAGCAGCGCGAAACGGATCAGCTTGTCCATCGCCCAGGTGCCGATGTGCGTCGAGGTCATGTACCGGATGTTGTGGAAGTCGAAGGTGAGCAGCGCGCCCAGCTCGGACCGGTCGAGCTCGGCCTTGAGCTTCTGCAGGCGCTCCCGGCGCAACCGTCCGACGTCCAGCCGGTTCTCCCAGTCCACCCCGGTCGTTCCGTATGTCGCGGAAACCATCGTCGTCACTCCTCGGTCAGCAGGCTCAGGGCGGGGCGGGCGCGCAGGTACTCGGCCGCGTTGGCGTCGCGCTCATGCTTTCGGTAGTAGGCGACCTCGACGAGTTCCAGCGCGAGACCGTCCGGATCGCTGAAGTAGCACCAGCGCCAACCGGCGAGCGGTCCGTCGTCGACCACGTTGACGTCCGAGTAGAACGTCACGCCCTTGCCCTCCAGCTCGGCCTTTGCGGCCTGGATGTCGTGCACCTTGAAGCAGATGTGCGCGGCGCCGAGGTGGTTGTTGGGGACGGGCTTCGTGCTCGTGACCGGCCGGTTGGCGTACTCGATGAGCTCCATCGTGGAGTGCTCGCCGACGTACAGGCTCACCTGGCGCAGCTTGGCGTCCGGCACGCCGACACCGCGGGACAGGTCGGGGCCCTCGAACCGGGGCGTGGGTTCGTTGGCGAACGGCATGCCGAGGATGTCGTGATAGAAGTAGATCGAGCGGTCCAGGTCGTGGACGACGAGGCCAGCGTGGTGGATGGCGGCGAGTTTCATGGCGCAGGGTTCCCCTCAGGCGGTCAGAGTCGGTGAGGACAGGACCTTGAGCTGGTCGCCGCGCGGGTCGACGAGGACGTCGAAACCTTTGGTGACTACGTCCGGCAACGGGATGCGGGCGGTGACGGCCCGAGCGACCGGGTACTTGCCGGAGGCGATCAGGCGGATGATGCGGGGCCAGTCGGTGATCAGGTAGCACCAGCTGCCGACCAGCGTGACGTCCTTCGCCGACAGGGTCATCGCGTCGAATGTGGCCGGCCGAGTGTGCAGCCCGGTCTGCACAATCGCGCCGCGCCGGCGGACGCTGGTCAGGGCGGTAGCCAGGCCGGGGGTCGAGCCGGAGCATTCGGCCACGACGTCGACGCCGAGGCCGTCGGTCAGGTTCGCGATGGCGTCGGCGAAGCTTTCGTCGGACGGGTCGAGCACGGGGCCGACGTCCAGGGCGCGGGCTAGCACCGCCCGGTTGGGGTTGGGCTCGGCGATGACCACGGTGCCCGCGCCGACGGCGTTGGCGTAGAGGGCGGACAGGACGCCGATCGGGCCGGCCCCGGTGACCAGGACGACGTCGCCACCATGAACGCCGGCGCGGTCGACGCCGTACGCGGCCACGCTGGCCGGCTCGACGACAGCGCCCTCGATGTCGGAAACCTCGTCGGGGAGCTTGGCGACCTGGTAGTCCTTGAGGACGGCGTATTGCGCGAGCCCGCCGGTCTCGGCGCTCAATCCGGTGCAGGCGAACCGTACGCAGAGATGGCCGAGCCCCCGCCGGCAGTATGCGCATCGCCCGCAGACGATGGCCGGCATCACCGCGACCCGGTCGCCGACGGCGACGCCGGTCACCTCGGGGCCGGCCTCGACGATCCGGGCGGAGAACTCGTGGCCGAGCGTCTGCGGCAGGGTGGCTCCGGTGAGCGGGTGCGGGTTTACCGGGGTGACGATCGGGCCGACCAGGTATTCGTGCAGGTCGGTGCCGCAGATGCCGCACCAGGCGACCTCGACAAGCACCTCGTCGGGCGCCTTGGGCGCCGGAACGCCGACGTTCTCCAGGCGGATATCGCCCTTGTCGTGGAAGCGAGCTGCCAGCACGGTCTTCAGCCTTTCGAGAGGGGGTCGGCGCCGCGGACGCGGCTGTAGACGACGGCCGCCACCACGACCAACGCGCCCTGGAAGAAGTACTGCCAGGTCTGGTTCAGCTCGAGGAACACCGTGGCGTTGAGCACCTGGACGATCAGGCCGGCGCCGAGCAGCGTGCCGATGAACGTGCCGCGCCCGCCGAGCAGGCTGGTGCCGCCCAGGATGACCGCGGTGATGCTGCTGAGCGTGTAGCCGACGCCCTGCGCCGGATCGCCGATGCCGAGCTGGGCAAGCAGCACGAGCGCACCGACAAAAACCAGAACCGAGCAGCACACGTACGCACCGATGACCGTTCCGGTGACCTTGACCGCCACCCGCCGCGCCGATTCCTCGTCGGAGCCGACCGCACGCAGCCGCATACCGGCCGGGGTGCGGCGCAGCACCCACTCGAGGGCAAATGTCGCGACCACCAGAATCACGAAGCTCAGCGGGACCGGCCCGACCTGTTCGGTGACGACGCCGGTGACGGTGGTGCCGATGTTGCCGCCGGGCGAGTCGCGCAGCAGGAAGCTGAGTCCTTGCAGAGCGATGTATGTGGCCAGGGTGGCGGCGACGGGAGTGAACCGCGCGTACCGGATGAGGGTGCCGTTGACGGCGCCGGTGCCGACCCCGGTCAGCAGCATGAGCAGCAGTCCGAGGATCATCACGGGCCCGGACTTGCCGTCGTTGAGGAAGAACGAGCCCACCACGACCATGAAGCCGGCGAGGGGTCCGACCGATAGGTCGATGCCGCCGACCAGGAGCGCGACGGTCTGGCCGAGTGCGATGAAGCCGAGTGCGGCGCACGAGGTCATCACCGAGGTGATGTTGAAGGCGGACAGGTAGCGGTCGTTGGTGCTGTAGACGTACGCGCCGAGGCCGAGCATGACCAGGGCCAGGATGATGACCGGCGCGTAGTCGCCGAGCAGGAATCGGCGCAGCGGCGTCGAGCCGCCGCGGGCGGCGCCCTCCTCGCGGCGGTGCCCGGTGGCCCGGACGGCCGCGTTGATCAGCGCCTGCTCGGTGATCGCGTCGCCCTCGACCGTCTGGACCATCGCGCCTCGGGACATCACGACGACCCGGTCGCAGAGCCCTTCCAGCTCCTTGGCGTCGGAGGATGCGATGACCACCGGTACGCCTTCCGCTGCGATCTCGCGCAGGATGCGGTAGATCTCGGAGCGGGCGCCCACGTCGACGCCCTGCGTCGGCTCGTCGGCCACCAGGATCGCCGGGGCTGACAGCAGTGCCCGGGCCAGCACGACCTTCTGCTGGTTGCCGCCGGACAGCGCGGAGATCATGGTCTGCTGCGAGGGCGTCTTCACGGCCAGCGAGCGCAGCTGGCCGGCCACGGCGCCGGCTTCGGCCCGCGCGTCCAGCAGCGGCCCGCGGGTGAACAGCCGCAACGCCGACAGGGCGGCGTTCTCCCGTACCGACAGCGACATCATCAGGCCCTCGCGGTGCCGGTCGGCGGGCAGGTAGCCGCTCCGGTGGCGCAGCCGTTTCGAGCCGTACGCCGAGGCGCCGATCTGGACCGTCCCGGTGAACGAGTCGAGCCCGGCCAGCGCCCGCAGCAGCGCGCTCTGCCCGTTGCCGACGATGCCGGAGATCCCGATGATCTCCCCGCGCCGGGCGGTGAAGGAGACGTCGTGAAACTCGCGGCCGGACAGGCCGTCGACGACCAGGACCGGTTCGTGCTCGTCGGCGCCGGCCTTGACCGGGAAGGTGGACTCGAGCTTGCGGCCGACGATCAGGGCGAGCAGTTCGTCGTCGGAGATGCCGGCCGTCTCCCCGCCGCCGCGGACCGTGCCGTCGCGCAGCACGGTGACCCGGTCGGCGAGCGCGCGTACCTCGGCGAGCCGGTGGGTGATGTAGACGACCGCGGTGCCGCCCGCGGCGGCCGTCCGGACCCGATCGAAAAGTAGGTCGACCGACTCGGGCCCGAGCGGCGCGGTCGGTTCGTCCAGGATCAGCAGCGACGGTTCGACGACGAGCGCCTTGGCCAGTTCGAGCAGGTGTTTCTGGGCGATGCCGAGCGACTCGACCCGGTCGTCGAGGTGCGCGGCGCACCCGACGTCGGCCAGCATGGCCCGCATCGCGGCCTCGGAGTCGCCGTCGCGGCGCAGCACTTCGGCGGGCACCGCAACGCGGATGTTCTCCCCCACCGTCATGTCCGGCATCAGTGCCGGGTGCTGGTGCACGATGGCGATCCGCAACTCCGCGGCCTGCGCCGGGGTGAGGTGGTCGTAGGTTTGGTCGCCGATGGTGATCGAGCCGGCGTCCGGCACGACCGCGCCGGACGCCACGCCCATGAGGGTGGATTTCCCCGCGCCGTTCTCGCCGAGCAGGGCGTGCACCTCACCGGATCGGACGGTCAGGTCGACGCCGGTCAGCGCCGCCACCCCGTCGTAGTTCTTGCTGATTCCGGTGAGGGCCATCGTCGCCGGCGCCACCGTCACTGTGGTCTGCTCGTTCACCGTCGGTCCTTACTTGTTGAACAGCGCGGCCTGTTGCGCTCCGGGCAGCTCGGCGGAGAGGTAGACGTCGCCGGGCAGGCTGCGATCGCACTTGACCGGGTTCGGCTGGCCGCTGACCGAGTCCTCGAAAGCCGGCGCCTCGAACTGCGTGTCGGCCGGCGGGGTGCCGCCGGTTGCTTTGGCCACGGCCCAGTCGACGGCCAGCCGGGCGTTGTCGTTGCCGGTGGCCACCGTGAACAGCTTGAAGTCCGGGTTCTTGGCCTTGTGGTCCTCCCAGAAGCAGGAGAGGACGTTGCCGTCGGAGGTGACCAGAGCCGGGATCGATCGGCCGCTCTTCTCGAACTCGGGCAGCGCGCCGACCAACGACGGCCCGAAGTCGGAGACGATCACGTCGATCTTCGGGTACTTGGCGATGGCGGCCGACAGGACCTGCTGGGTCAGCGAGGGGTCCCAGTTGGTGACCTCGAACGGCTGCTGCCCGATGAACGTGTACTTGCCGCTCGGGTCGAGGACCTCGTGCAAGGCTTTGAGCTCGGTGAGGCCCTGGCTGTTGCCGGCCGGGCCGGACAGGAAGAGCACGTTGCCGCCGCTGGGCAGGTTCTTGGCGATCCAGTTGCCCCAGTTCTTGCCGTCGTTGGCGAAGTCGGCGCCGATCCAGGTGGTGTAGTCGACGCCAGGTTTGCCGCCCGGATCCACCCGGTACGGGACAGTGACCGCGTTCGCCTTGTAGGCGCTGCGCAGCGCGGGCAGCACCGCGTTGCCGGCGTCGGGAAAGACCACCAGAGCGTTGATGCCCTTGGCGACCATGCCCTGGATGTCGGAGATGGCCTTCTGCACGTTGCCCTGGCCGTCGGCGTAGCTGAAGCTCGTCACGCTCTTGCACTTGGCCACCTCAGCCTTGGCCGACGCGGTGGTGACCAACCGCCAGCTGTTGCCGCCGAAGCCGTCGGTGAGCCCGAGGCTGATCTTCTTCGATCCGCACCAGCTCGGCCCCCCGGGCACGGGGGCGCCGGCGGCGTCGGCCGAGTTCTTGTTGGAGTTGGCGTTGCTGCATCCGGAAGCCAGCAGGACGAGCGCACCGGCGACGGCGGCCAGCCGGAGCCCGGAGGGGAATGTGGACATGGCGAAGCGTCCTCCTTGCAGACGACGTGGAGATGTCAGAGTGGGGAGCGCGGCCTAGGCCGACGCCGGAAGAGCCCGGGTACGCTGCGGCGATCGCAGGCGATTCCAGTTGATGGTGTAGAGCGCGACGCCGAGCGCGAGCGCCACGGCCTGGACAAGGGTCTGCACCGCGTAGGTCTCGCCGAGCGCCAACACGTACTGCTGCAGTTGAGTCAGGAACAGCCCGGCCAGCGCGCTCGCCACCAGGCTGCCGCGACCGCCGAGCAGTGAGGTGCCGCCGAGGACGACGGCGGCCACCGAGGCGAGAACATAACTGTCGCCTTCGTACGCGGTGGGCTTGTTGACGATCCCGGCCAGCAGGAAGCCGGCCAGCCAGTAGAGCACCGTCGCGCCCACGTAGGCGCCGCCACGGAAACGGTCCACCTTCAGTCCGGCCGCCCAGCCGGCGAGCGCATTGGCTCCCACGGCCTCGAAGCGGCGCCCGGCCACGGTCTTCTTGACCAGAACAGTGGTGACCACGGTGGCCACGACCGCGAAATACACGGCGTTCGGGACGCCGAGCGCGCTCCCGCCGGCCACCTTGGCCATCAGGTTCGTGGTCTGCCGCGGCGTGCCGCCGGAGACCGCGAGGACGGCCGCGTAGAGCAGCGCATTGGTGCCCAGCGTGGCGACGATCGCGTTGAGCCCGAGGCGCCCGATCAGCAGTCCATTGAGGAGCCCGGCCACGATCGCGGCGGCCAGGGCAAGCGCCGCCGCCGGGAGGACCTTGCCGTCGTTCCCGTACGCCTCGTGCGTGATGATCACGACCGTCAGCGAAATGGTGCCGGCGATCGAGAGGTCGATGCCGCCCTGCATCACGACAAGGGTCTGCCCGAGCGCGGCGATGGCCAGCACCGACGCGAACGGCAACATACCCAGCAGGGCGCCGTGACTCATGCTGCTGCGGGCAGTCGCCCAGCCCAGTACGGCCAGGGCGATCAGGGCGACGAGGACGGTGATCAGGCCGCGGGACACGGTGCGGCGGGTGTTCGCCGTGGCGCCGGAAGGACTGGTCATGTGATCTCCTCGATCCCACTCCGCGTTGCGCCTGACTTTACAAAGACGTGCCAGCGTTCACAATAGGTTGACACCATCAAACTATTGGTCCACTGTGTGGCTCATTTGCGCAGCAGCGTCCCGCCTACCGGTTGAGCGTTCTCTCTTACTTAACGATGAGCGCTTTGCCTGGCAGCGTGCCGGCGGCCAGCGGCTCGAACGCGTCGGTCACCACCCGGTCCAGCGGCACCACCCGGCCGACCAACTCGCTCGCGAGTGGACGGTCGCGCAACAGCTCCAGCGCCCGCGGCAGATCGGTGTCGCAGACGTGCGCGACCGTCGTGCGGACGGTCACCTCGCGCAGGACGAGATCGGCGAGGGCGAGGCTCTGCGGCGCCTTGACCAGGCCGACCAGCAGGACGGTGCCACCCATGGCGACCAGATGAGCGGCGCGCTGGGCGGCGCCGGGCACACCGGAGCTCTCGATGACCACGTCGGCGCCGCCGGGCACCAGGTCGTGTACCGGAACCTCCGGCTCGTCCGGAGTGACCAGCAAGGTTTCGGTCGCGCCCAGCCGCTGGGCGGCGGCCAGCCGGCCCTCATCCACGTCGACCGCGACCACCCGGCCGTCGTGCCCGGCCAGACCGGCCAGGATGAAGGAGCCGATCGCGCCGGCGCCGAGCAACAGCACCGTGTCGCCCGGCTGGACACCGGACCGGTCGACCGCGTGCAGCCCGACCGCGAGCGGCTGAGCCAGCGCGGCATCGCGATCGGCGCATCCGTCCGGGATCTCCCGCAGGGTGGTGGCCGGCACGGCGACGTACTCCGCGAGCGCGCCGTGCGTGCTCAGCCCGAGTGTGTAGTAGTGCTCGCACAGATTGGTTCGCCCCTGCCGGCAGCGGCGGCAAGTACCGCAGGAGACGCCGGCGCCACTGGCCGCCCGCCGGCCACGCCATTGTTCGGCGCCCCGTCCGGCGTCCACCACCTCGCCGACGAACTCGTGGCCGAGGATGGTGGGACCGACGTGACCGCTGCCGGGATGCCGCGTGGTCAGCGGCACCATCATCGGGCCCTTGGTGTACTCGGTGACATCGGTGCCGCACAACCCGTTGTAGGCGACCGAGAGCACCACCATGCCCGGTCCGGCGACCGGCTCCGGGTACTCCTCGATCCGCATGTCCCCGGGTGCGTACAGAACTGCCGCGTGCATGGGAACCTCCGCCCTTACAACGTCGCGGAGGACGTCAGATGGACCTTGATCTGAGACTTGTCGCTCAGCACGGCGGCCACCGCATCGTCGGCCTTCGCCAGCGGGTACGTCGATGTGACCAGCGGCGTCAGATCGACGCGGCTGCGCGCCAGGAACCGCAGCGTGCGCGGCCACACCCCGGGTGAGCCGATGATCCCGCGGGCCTGCAGCTCCTTGGACTGGAAGAGCCCGAGCTTGGCCGGGACGGACGAGCCGACGTCGATACCGACGTACACCAGACGTGCACGGAACGCGGCCGCCTCCAACGCGACGGCCATGGCCTCGGGACGACCGCTGGCCTCGAAGACGACGGACGCGCCGGCGCCGCCGGTCACCGCGGCCAACTCCTCGAGGAAGGCCGGTCCGGTCGGGTCGAGCGCCGCGTCGGCGCCGAGCGTCAGCGCCACCTCGGCCCGCGCCCGGCTGGGCTCGGCGACGAGGACCCGGCCGCCCTTGCCCGCCGCCGCGGCCACGATGCCCAGGCCGATCGGTCCGGCCCCGAGCACCAGCACGGTGTCACTCGCGTCGAGGTCACCAGCCCGCAAGGTGGCGTAGTAACCGCAGCTGAACGGTTCGACCAGGGCGCCCTGCGTCCAGGAGAGGTTGTCCGGCAGTTGGTGCAGCCAGCTCTCCTTGGCGACGAAGAACTCGGCGGCGGCGCCACTTATGCTGAAGCCGAAGTGGTCCGCGCCGATCACGCACTCCCCCACCACGCGGTCGCCCACGCCGAGGCTCTTGACCGCCCGGCCCGCGCGGATCACCTCGGCCGACCACTCGTGGCCGGGGGTGACCGGGTAACTGAAGGGGATGATGTAACGCCCCGCGAGAAGTTCGATGTCGCTGTGGCAGATGCCGACTCGGCGGCTGGCCAGCAGCAGTTCGTCGTCCGCGATGTCCGGAATGGTCAGCTCGTTGATGGTCGCCCGATTGTCTCCGACGAACTGAAGAGCCTTCATGGTTGCTCCAGCGCTCGGTGCCAGGTGTTCACAGATACTGAACGGGCGACCGAGAGCGTGTCAACCGTTACTTCGTGGAAATCGGGTCGAAACGAGGCTCAGTAGCCGTGCCGGACGCACCAGATGCCGCGTACCGGCGCATCGGTGCGATTGGCCAGCAGATGCGGCACCGCGGAGTCGAAGCCGATCGCCTCGCCGGCCCGCAGCGTGAGAACCTCGAATCCCACTGTCACCTCGAGCTCGCCCTCGATCAGCCAACCGAACTCGAACCCGGAGTGCCGCAGCATCCGCTGGTCGTTGGTCGAACTGGAGTGCGGCGGATAGATGATCTCGATGAAGTCCAGCCCGGTGCCGGTGTTGTCGACCAGCCGCTCCCAGATCACACCGCTGTCCATCTCGAGGACGTGCCGCTCACCCGGCCGGGTCACCGACAACATCGGCTGCCGGCCGTCCTGAGGCCACGCATGGGCTAGATCGCCCAGGTCGGACCGGCTGACGGGCGACGTCGCCGCGGTCTGCGGCGGGGCCGGCTCGGGCGGCGTTCCCGCGGCGTCGCGCGCGTCCTCCTCGGCGAACAGCTCGTCTATCGAGACGTTGAGCAGTTGTGTCAGGGAGTAGAGCGTGGCCACCGACGGCTGCGACTTGCCTCGCTCCATCTGTGAGAGGAACGAGGGGGAAACCCCGAGCTCGCGGGCGACCTCGCGCAACGACCGGCCGGATCGTTCCCGCACCCGCTTCAGCCGGTTGCCCAGATTGCCCAGCGGCTTGGTGGCGGACGAACTGAGCTCGGTCACGTGATCCCCTCGATTGCGTCCCCTCACTATGGGACGCCGTCCGCGCTCCGCGTGGGGAGCTCACTTGTGCGGCTACAGCGAACGCCTGCCCTGCTGAACCGTAAAGCAACAGTTGACGGCGCGTCCAGTGTCAGGTCATCATCGAGCACCATGGACCGCACCGCATTGGTCGTGGGCGTCACCGGGATCGCCGGATACAACATCGCGGAAGCACTGACCGCCGCCGGATGGCGAGTCGTCGGGTTGTCCCGAGCGCCACGGTACGAGATTCCGGGCGTCGAGCACGTGTACGCCGACGTCCTCGACGAGCCCGCCGTGGAGGCGGCAACGGCCGGCCGCGGCATCACCCACCTGTTCTTCAGCACCTGGTCGCGTCAGCCCACCGAGGCCGAGAACTGCGCGGTCAACGGCGCGATGCTGGACACCACGCTGCGAGCCCTCTCGCGCACCGCGTCGCTGCGGCATGCCGTGCTCATCACCGGGCTCAAGCATTACCTAGGACCGTTCGAGGCGTACGCGGAGGCACCGGCCGATACACCGTTCCGCGAGACCCAGGACCGCCTGCCATACCAGAACTTCTACTACGAGCAAGAGGATGTTCTGTTCCGGGCGGCGGCCGAGCAAGGGTTCACCTGGTCGGTACACCGCCCGCACACGATGATCGGCTACGCGCTCGGCAACGCCATGAACATGGGAGTCACACTCGCGGTGTACGGCAGCATCTGCCGTGCCCGCGACGAGAAATTCGTGTTCCCCGGCAGTCCCCAGCAGTGGAACGGCGTCACCGACATCACCGACGCGCGCCTGCTCGGCCGGCACGCGGTCTGGTCGGCCACCGAACCGGCCGCAGCCAACCAGGCGTTCAACACCACCAACGGCGATGTCTTCCGCTGGCGGCAGATGTGGCCGAGGCTGGCCGAGGCACTCGGCGTCGAGGCGGCACCGTACGCCGGGCACGCCGACCCGCTCGACGCCCGGCTCGCCCACGCCGACGAGACCTGGGCGACGCTGACCGACAAGTACAGCCTCGCGCCGTACCGGGCCACCGACCTCGCCTCCTGGTGGCACACCGACGCCGACCTCGGCCGGCCGGTCGAGGCGTTCGCCGACATGTCGAAGAGCCGCGCTCTCGGCTTCCTCGAATTCCAGGACTCGACCCGGTCGTTCCTTGACCTCTTCGAGACACTACGCACACAGCACGTCATCCCCCAGCTCTCGTGAGCCACGACCACCAGATCGACCTGCTCGTGCTCGGCACCGGCGCGGCGGGCCTGGGCGCGGCGGTGGTCGCGGCCGACGAGGGACTGTCGGTGCTCGTGTTGGAAAAGACCGAATGGCTGGGTGGCACCACCGCGTACTCGGCCGGGACGTGCTGGATCCCAGGGCACGCCATGATGGCCGACCCGGCCGGCGACGTCGCCGCGGCGAGCCGTTACCTGGACGCTCTGGTCGGCGACAAAGCGCCCCGGGATCTGCGCGAGGCCTACCTGGCCGCCGGGCCGCGGATGCTGGACCGGCTGGGCCGGATCGGCGTGCGTTTTCTGCACTCCGCCACAGTCGTCGATTACCACCCCGAGATCCCCGGCTCCGGCGTGGGACGCGCGCTGGAGCCCGAGCCGTACGACGGCCGCCGGCTCGGCCGGGAGCGATTCAGCCGGATCCGGCCGCCGGTCCCAGAATTCGCGCTGTTCGACGGCACCCTCATGGTGCGCCGGGCCGAAGTGAACGACCTTCTGACGGTCTTCGGCGGCTCGCCGCGCGGCATGGCCGTGGCGCTGCGCCTGGGCACGCGGTGGGCCCGCGACCGAGCGCGCTACCGGCGGGGCACTCGGCTGGTGATGGGCAACGCGCTGGTCGCCCACCTCTACCAGCGGCTGCTCGACCGGCGCGGCGATGTCTGGTTCACCGCGGCCACCGCCGAACTCACTGCCGAGAGCGGACGGGTAGTAGGCGCCGTCGTGTCACACCGGGGCCGCACCGTCCGGGTCCGGGCGCGCCACGGCGTGATCCTCGCGACGGGCGGATTCGCCGCAAGCCCCGAGCTGCGCACCGCCTACCTGCCCCGCCCGACCCCGCAGTTCACCAGGGCCGCCGAGGGAAGCACCGGCGACTCCATAGCGCTGGCCCGCGCGGTCGGCGGCGTCCTGGCGGAGCCGCGCGACGACAACGCCCTGTGGTTCCCCAGCTCGATCGGACGCCGCCCGGACGGCTCGACCGCCGTCTTCCCGCACATCTGGGACCGGGCCAAGCCCGGCATCGTGGCAGTCAACGCCGCCGGCCGGCGCTTCGTCGACGAATCGGTGTCCTACCACCGCTTCACACGCGCGATGTACCAATCCCACGAGACCGTCCCGACCATCCCGGCCTGGCTCGTCCTCGACGCCCGCACCCTCCGGCGCTACGGACTCGGTCTGGTCCGCCCGCACGCGCCGCTCGGCCCTCATCTGCGCGACGGGTACCTCCAGCGGGGCCACACCGTCCGGGAACTGGCCACCGCCATCGGCGTCGACCCGGACGGTCTCGAGCAGACCTTGGTGGCCGCCAACCGGGCCGCCCACACCGGCGTCGACGACGAGTTCGGCAAGGGCACCAGCCCGTACGGCCGCCAGTACGGCGACCCGAAGCGCCAGCCCAACCCGAACCTCGGCCCGATCGAGACCGCCCCGTTCTACGCGATCGCCGTAGTGCCGACGCCGCTCGCCACCGCGCTCGGCCTGCGCACCGCTCCCGACGCCCGCGTACTCAACGCCAACGGCCACCCCATCCCCGGCCTGTACGCCTGCGGCAACGACGCCAACTCGATCATGGCTGCCGAGTACCCCGGCGCCGGCTGCCAGATCGGCGCCGGCCTGACATTCGGCTACCTCGCCGCAAGCAGGGCAGCCCGTCAGGGGTGATATAGCACCCTCTCCCTGGACGGGCGAAACCACCCAGGCCCA
The DNA here is from genome assembly GCF_044454685.1 of Actinoplanes sp. NPDC051513. Lineage (NCBI taxonomy): Bacteria > Bacillati > Actinomycetota > Actinomycetes > Micromonosporales > Micromonosporaceae > Actinoplanes > Actinoplanes sp. NPDC051513. The sequence continues at coordinate 10,025 of NZ_JBITDW010000035.1, read as the reverse complement.
ATTCACCCAGGAATTCTTCACTCCGGTTAGGGCGCACAACCATTCCGACGCCGTGCTCCTTCGAGCTGTACGCGTTGGCCGCCGCACACGTGCGCAATGCGTGGACGGACCCAGACACAGCGCAAAACGCCCCGATTGTCGCCGATTCACTGGGCAACGAACCTCAACCACGCAAGTGGCGCGTTCACCGCCGGCCAGCCCAAGCCGCTCGGGAACCCAATTGTCTTCGAGACGTTGGTGCTGCCAGTCCTCACCGATTTCGCCTCTGTGCACCATCGTGCGGCGCCCACGCTGTCGATCGTGGTCACCCCACCACATCATGCAGACCGCCGAGCACCTCAGCTGCGTCGCCTGCAAGAACGCGCTGCTGCTGACACAACAGGCCATCACAGCGACCCGGACTACATCATCGAGTCACTCGGCCTCGACGCCGCCCTCGACATGATCAACCGAGGCGTCGCCGACCATCGCGAACTCGTGCTCGGCGACCAGAATGCGCCACCGCCGTGCGGGCCGTGCTCGACCAGTTCGTCCGCGCCGGCTGGCCACGCACCGTCGACATGGCCGACAACCTAGATCAACTGTTCTGCTGAAGAACCCACGGACGCCAGACGCGATCGCACAAGGCCCCTCCTCTCGGGGTGAAGGTCGCGGCGTCGACAGTCTGGGAGATCCTGCGCGCGGCCGGCATCGACCCCGCCCCGGACCGTGCGGCCTCGACGTGGCTGCAGTTCCTGCGTTCGCAGGCCGAGGCGCTGCTGGCGGCGGATTTCCTCGAGACGATCACGCTGACCGGCACCCGCGTGTACATCCTCGCGGTCGTCGAACATGCCAGCCGCCGCGTCCGGATCCTCGGCGCGACCACGCATCCCACCGCGGCGTGGGCGACTCAGACCGCCCGTAACCTGGTGATGGACCTGCAGGACGCGGGTTGCCGGGCGAAATACCTGATCCGCGACCGGGACGGCAAGTACCCGGCTCTGTTCGACACGGTCCTCGCCGACGCCGGCATCACAGTCGCACTCAGCGGTGTCCGCGTTCCCCGGATGAATACAGTGACGGAACGCTGGGTACGGACATGCCGCCGCGAACTGCTCGACCGCACGCTGATCTTCAACCAGCGACATCTGCCGCACGCGCTACGCGAGTACGAGGTCTTCTACACCACCCACAGACCGCACCAGGGCATCGCCAACGCCCGGCCACTCACCCTGCTACCCGAACCGATCACCGATCCGGACCGGATCGCGCATTTGAACATCCACCGGCATGACCGCCTCAGCGGCATCCAGCACGAGTACACGCAGGCTGCCTGACCTGCCCGGATGCCATTTTCGGCAGGTACAGCGTCGAGGAGCTGCCCTGCTGGGTTCGCACGCTGACGCCTATGTGCGTAGCCACACCGCGAGCGGTTCATACCGGTTGCCTTGGTCGCTGACGACCACGTACCGGTCGTCGACGGCTGCGGCGTGGAGCCGTTGCAGCAGTCCGGCAGCGGCCGGCAGATCGAGCGCAGCTGCCACCCTGGCCCGTATCTCGGCGACGTCGGGCCGGTACTCGCTGATCTCCCGCTCGGCCCGGTCGAGGCGCTCCCGCAGCCGCGAGCCGTCATCGAGCGGCGCCACCAGCGCGTCGTGCAGACTCGGCAGATGGACGACCATCGCGACGGCCTCATGCACCCCCATCGCAATCAGGCCGCCGGTACCCTCGGAGCCGGCATACACAACGGGACGCTCCTCACCGCCCTCACCGGCGAACAGGAACGCCCCGCCACTCGCGTCACCGGCGAACATCGTCAGTGTCCGGCCGTCAGCAAGGTGGACCGGCTCGGTCGGGCCGTTCGCGCACCGCTCGATCTCGAAGTCGAAGTCGCTCAGTGCCGCGTTCAGCCACGGCGTGTCGGCGACCATGCTGAGTAGTCGATCAACCACCGGCGCATCGTAGCAACGAAAGCAGCTGATCGGCTGCACACGTCTGTTTGATATGCAGGTGATCGTGAGGCTCCAAAATCGGGGCGCGCAGCGCCTCGATCACTCTGCATATCAGGCGTTACGCGGCCCGCCAGGGCGCAGGTGAACGAAGTTCAGCCGCATAATGCCGCCGAGAGAGCGCGCTCGGAGGCCAACCACCCGTCACCCCGCGTTAACAACGGTGCTGAGTAATACACCTAGCCGTCGCCGATCAACGCCGCTCGCTGCTACTTCCAGGTCTGCAGCGGCGCTAGCTCGGCGGTGTTCGTCTACCCGATCGCGCGCCGCAGGACGATCGGGGATCCGTCGCCGTGTCGGCATACCAGCGCCTTCGCACGGACCCACCCGTTTCGAAACCGCAGGCACGGCCACCGATGAGTTCACGGCGTCGCCACGGTCACCACTGGTATCCGAATCGTGGAGGGATCCAACATGCATAGGCGAACACTGTTGAGCGGTGCCGCAGCGATCGGTGCATCGGCGCTGGCGGCCGGTGTCGTACCGGACGGTCCGGTGGCGCGGGCGTCGGCCAACACCCCCGGCGGGTCATGGCGGGCCGGGCTCGCCCGGCTGCACGACGCGATGGCGGCTCGGGTCGCGCGGCGCGAGCTCGTAGGCGTCGTCTACCTCGTCGCGCACCGCGGGCGGCTGCACGTCGACACCATCGGCACGCTGTCGCTGGGCGGCGATGAGCGGATGCGGCGCGGTACGCCGTTCCGGATCGCCTCGCTGACCAAGCCGATCATCGCGGCGGCCACGATGATGCTGGTCGAGGACGGCCGTCTTGCGCTACACGAGCCGGTCGACCGGCTGCTTCCCGAGCTGGCCGACCGGCGGGTGCTCACCCGGATCGACGGGCCGCTCGACCAGACGGTTCCGGCGGCGCGCCCGATCACCGTGGAAGATCTGCTGACGTTCCGGATGGGTCACGGCATGATCTTCGAACCCAGCTTCCAACCGCCGTACCCGATCATCACCGCGGCCGCCGACTTGCGACTGGTGATGGACCAGCCGGACCCGCGCACGCCACTCGGACCGGACGAGTGGATCCGAAGGTTCGGCACCCTGCCCCTGATGTGGCAGCCCGGCCAGCGATGGCAGTACAACACCAGCGCCCTGGTGCTCGGTGTGCTGATCGCCCGGGCTGCGGGCGTACCGCTCGAAGACTTCCTCCGCAAACGAGTCTTCCGGCCGCTGGGCATGCACCACACCGGGTTCTCCCTACCGCCGGCCGAGGCCCGGCGGCTGCCCGGCCTGTACATGACCAACCCGCAAACCGGGCAGCTGGAACTGCAGCCTGGCTCGATGCCCGACGAGTGGAGTCGGCCGCCCGCCTTCCCATCCGGTGCCGCCGGGCTGGCCTCGACCATCGACGACTACCTGGCGTTCAGCCAGTTCCTGCTCAACCGGGGCGTTCACCGCGGCCGGCGCCTGCTGTCGGCCGAGTCCATCCGGCGGCTGACCACCAACCACCTCACCCCGCAACAGCTCGCCGACGCGGGCCCGTTCCCGCTCACCGGACGCGGCTGGGGATACGGCATGGCCGTCAGCATCACGCCGGACGAAATCTCGCGGCCCGGCCGCTACGGCTGGGAGGGTGGATACGGCACCGTCTGGTTCAACGACCCCCAGCGTGACCTGACCGGGATCGCACTGACCCAAACCGTCGACTTCCTGTTCAACGGAGCCTCAGACGAGTTCCAGCGGTTGGCGGCAGCAGCCGCCGGGCCGCAATAGATCTACGACCGTTCAGCCCGCCGTCCGCCACGGACCAGTCGGCGGGCGGCCGGGATGTCACCCGCCGCTACTAATGCCGCTATTTGCCTCGGCGCAGAGCGCATTGATCTGCCGATGTGAGTGCGTGTAGAGACGCTGTAATGGCGACGGATAGTAGGAGATCCAGGTGTCCATTCAGGGTGGGGTGTGACCCGCGGGTTTGAGTCGGGCCCCGCGGCGGTGTGCGCGGGTTGGGTGCTTGATCTTTGGTGTCGATGGTGATGATCGTGTGTTGTGTCCGACCTGCCCACTGTGGAGCTGGTGGAGCAGCTTCGCCGTACCGACGCCGGGTTGCGGGAGGTGCTGACGGCCCGGGAAGCCGAGATCACTGAGCTGCGGGCCATGATGCATGCGCTCGGTTTGCAGGTGGCGGAGTTGCAGCGGCGTCCAGTCCGAGCGTTATTTCGCCCGGCCGATATCTGCTGCGTGCCGATCTACGACGCTCCCCGCCTGCGCTGGGGCATGATCTGGCGCAAAGACACCGAAAATTCGCTCATCTACGCTATCGCCCAAGGCGTGCGCGACCTCGCCACCTTCTACGAACCGTGAGCCGACCAGCCTGCGGCGGTGTCCCTGGCAGTCCATGATGGACTCCGCGCGGCTGCGGTCGCCGGGCTTACTCCGGGCGGGCCGGTAGCCGCCGTCCGAAACTGGTCGTCTGACAGATGCGGTATCGCGCCCGGGCTCGGACGATTGACCCCCCGGCTCACCGCAGCAGAGGAGGCATCGTGATCACCATCGCGCTGTTCCATTCCGCCCTTGGCCTGCGCCCGGGCGTGCTGGAGTTCGCGGCTCGCCTCCGCGCGGCTGGCCACGGCGTTCACGCCATTGACTCCTTCGACGGCGAGACCTTCGACGACCTGGACGAGGGCATGGCCAAGCTCGGCGCCCTGGGTGTCCCGGAATTGATCCACCGCGCCCAGCAGGCCGTCGACGACCTGCCCGCCGACATTGTCTACGCTGGCTTCTCCATGGGTTGCGGAGCCGCCGAGTTCCTTACCGCGACCCGCCCCGGCGCGCGTGGCGCGCTGCTGATGAGCAACGCGTTGGACCCACGGTCCTTCGGCATCCAGCACTGGCCGCAGCGGGTGCCGGTCCAGGTCCACTACGCCGCCCATGACCCGCTGGTCGACCACGCCCAGGTCGACGCGCTCGCGGATGCCGTGCGCGCCGCGGACGCGGACTTCGAGGTCCACACCTATCCCGGCTCCGGGCACCTGTTCGCCGACCCCGACCGAGCCGAGTACGACCGCGACGCGGCCGAGCTCCTGCTCAAGCGGACGCTTGACTTCCTGGGACGGCTCTGAACCGACGACCGTGGCCGCATCACACAGCTCACCCCCAGAATCACCACGATGTAGCTGAGGAGAACGAGGCGGAATGGCTACCTTGAAGTGGGTCGAGATCTCCGGGCAGGAGCCCGGCGGCGACGCCACCGTGATGGCGTCGAGATTTCTGCTGCGATCCCGCTGGTGGGTTCCCGGGTTTCTGCGGGCGGCGCTGGCGGTCCGTCGCCAGGTCCGGCGCTCGCCGGGGGCGCTCGGCGTTTCGCTGATCGCCGAGCCCGCCAAGGCCACGTTCTGGACCTTGTCGGCCTGGAGCGACCGGGCGTCGCTGGAGGACTTCGTACGGCACAGCCCGCACGCCCCGGTCATGGGCAAGTACCGGCCCAAGATGCGCGACGCGCGCTTCCGGTTCTGGACGGTCCCGGCCACCGGCCTCCCCGTTGAGTGGGCCGACGCCAAGGCACGCCTTACCGCCGACCCAGGAGGCGCCGCTGAATCCGGTGCGGACACGGGCGAACCGGTGACCTGACCGATGCGCCGGCGCTACGACCCCGGTGCGGGGCGTCCGGCTCCGGCCTGGTGGAGGCGGTAGGTGGCGAGAACGTTGAGCCGGTGCAGGTTGCGGCACAGGTCGAGCATGCCTTGGACGGCCCGATCGGCGGGTACGGGGTAGGCGGCCATCGCGGCGGCCAGGGTGGGGTCGAGGTGGTCGGCCCAAGGGTTGGTGCAGGCGGTCATGGTCTCCTCGATGCTGCGTCCTGCGGCGTAGGAGTCGGCGACTTCCGCGCCGAGGCGTTCGAGGTAACCGATGAGCGTGGCGATGGCGGCTGGGCCGTCGCCCATGGGTCCGTGGCCGGGAACGATCATCTTCAGCTCGGGGAGTCGCTCGCGCATCCGCCGCAAAGAGGCGATGTACGGTTCCGGGCCGCCCTGCAGGAGCATGTGTGCCACTCCCGCGTGGCACAGGTAGTTGCCGGTCCAGGCGACCCGGGTGTCGGGAAGGTAGGCGATCGTGTCGCCGGGCCCGTTCCCCGGGCCGAAGTGGAACAGTTGGACGGTGCGGCCGCCGAGATCGATCTCGGCGGAGCCGTCGAAGACCAGATCCGGTTTGCGCCAGTGGTCGACGGCGTCGAGGAGCTTCTCGTCGCCGTACATGTTTCCGGAACGGACGTTCTTCTCGTAGCCCAGGTCGGACATGTTGTCCTTGTTGATCCGGGAGGACACGATCACCACGTCGGCGGGGAAGGCCGCGTTCCCGAAGGTGTGGTCGCCGTGGTAGGTGGTGTTGACCACGTAGCGCAGCGGTCGGTCGGTGAGCTCCGCGGTCAGTGCCTGGATCTGGGCGGAGATGCCGGGGGTGACACCGGCGTCGATGACGACGGCGGCGTCCCGGCCGGCGATGACTCCGTTGTTGTCCTTGGGCGGGATGTTGGCGAGCAGGGCATGCACCCCGGGGCCAAGTTCGCGGGGAACCAGCTTCAGGCCGACTGGGCTGAGGTTGGGACCCTGGTAGGCGTCCGGGCGTTCGACGATCTCCCGGTCCGGAATGTGGTCTAGGGGCATCGGGTTTCCTCCGCTGCGCAATCAGGGCAGTGGGTGCTGCTTCTACGGGCTCCCACCGTTGCGGCGCATGACGTCGTCGACGGTACGACGGATCCGGAGGTCCCGAATCCGTCACCTGACCAGTTCGGCTGTTCGGCAGACCAGTCCACCGCGAGCCTGGTGAGCTCGGCCCGGGAGGTGATGCCGAGCTTGGGAAAGGCCTTGTACAAGTGGTAGGCGACAGTACGGTGGCTGAGGAACAGCTCGGCCGCGATCGTCCGGTTGGTGGCGCCGGCGGCAGCCCGGCGTACGACTTGGCGCTCCTGCGGGGTCAGGCGGCCGAGCAGTTCATGGCCGGACTCGGCGAGGACGATGAGCTCACCGGCGGCGCGAAGCTCGGCCCGTGACCGTTCGGCCCACGGCGCCGCGCCGACGCGGTCGAACAGTTCGGCGGCCGCCCGCAGGTGGATGCGGGCGTCGCTACGGCGGCGGCCCCGGCGCAGCCACTCACCATAGAGCAGCTCCGTGCGAGCCCGCACGAACGGCTGGTCCGCCGTCGCGGCCAGGTCGGCGGCGGCCGCGAAGAGCCCGCCCGCCTCGGCGTCCGAGCTGATCAGAGCGCGGGAGCGCAGCGCGGCCACGCGGATGCTGGGCAGGCGGGTGCACGCGGCCCACTCCTCGAGGCGGGCCAGAGCCTTGCCGGCCCGCTCGGGCCGCCCCGCACGTACGGCGGCCTCGACCTGGTCGGCGGCACACAGCACGGCGACCGCGGCGACCGGCGCCGCGGCCGTCTCCAGCCGGGCCAGCGCGTCCTGGTATTGCCCTCGCCCGAGGTCGAGCAGGCCGATGGCCCAGCTGCCGACCGCGGCCACCCCCAGGTTGTCGTGGGCGGTGGCGGAGCGGATGCCGTTCTCCGCCAGCGCCCGGCACCGGCCCTCGTCACCGGCGAACGCGGCGAGCTGGGCCAGGCTGCACCTGATCTGGCTTGCGACGCGGTGCTGCCCGGTGTCGCCGGCGAGCCGCAGGGCCTCCTCGAGTCGCTCCGCGGCCTCGCCGTGCCGGCCGCGGCCCAGCATCTGCGCCACCCCGAGGATCTGGAGCGCCAACGGCAGCCGGCCGATCATTCCGTACTGTCAGCAGCGCGTGACGACGGCACCGGCCAGTTCCTCGGCCGCTTGGTACTCGGCTGCCGCGAGGCCCATCGCGGCGGCCATCAACATCGCCGGCATGTCGGGCTCGGCCCGGCGCAGACCGTCGACCGCCTCCCGGAGCAGCGGCTGCGCCTCGCCGAGCCGGCCCGCGTGGAACCGGGCGAGGCCGCGTAGCCCACAGATGAACGGTGCGAACGGGGACCCCGCGGGCACGAGGCCGGCGGGCAGGTTGGCGACCGCGCTCTCGGCCAGGCCGGGGGCGCCGATGAACCACGACGCCAGCGCCGCCTCGACGAGCATCGGGACCGCGGCGGGTGGATACGGTCCGTCGGCGAGGGCGGCGGCACCGGCGAAGAGAAGGCGGGCGGCGGCGTACGGCGTGCCCTGCTCGAATCTGACGGCGGCGTGCACCCGCGCCAGATCAGCTACCGTCGCCGGATCGCCGGCCCCGGGGACGGCCCGCGCGGCGATGGATTCCGCCCACCGCAGTTCGCCCGCCTCCAGGGCGGCCCACGCGGCCGCGGCCATGCGGCGGGCACGCCGGTCCTCGTCCGGTGTCAGCTGGGCGGACCGCTCGTAGGACGCCGCCACCGCGGCGTACCCGGCGCGCCGGTACGCCCGTTCGGCGCTGTCCTCCAGCTCGGCAGCGATGGCCTCGTCGGGCTCGCTCGCCCCCGCGGCCAGGTGCCAAGCCCGCCGATCGCGGGCCGCCAGGCCGTCGAGCACGGCGGCGAGCGCCTGATGGGCCGCAAGGCGGCGGACCGCGGTGGCGGACCGGTAGACGGCGGTCCGCACCAGCGGGTGCCGGAATCTGAGGCTGCCCGCCTCGGCGCGGATCAGCCCAGCCTGCTCGGCCGGGTCCAGGTCGGCCAACTCGGCGCCGAGGAGCTTTCCCGCGCGCAGGACAACCGCCAGGTCGCCGGTGTCCTCCGCCGCGCCGGCCAGCAGCAGTGCCTGTGTGGGCTCGGGCAACGTGGCGATCTGCCGCTCGAACTCGGCCTGTACCCGACCGGGCGGGGTGGGCGCGCCGATGTGCGGTACGAGCCGGCCCGGATGGCCGGCTCGCTGCGCCGGCGTGAGGTTCGCGGGCAGCTCGACGAGGGCTAGCGGGTTACCGCCGGCCTCCGCGACGATCCGGTCCCGGACCGCCGGGCTCAGGTCGTACGGCGCCAGCACGGCCACCGCATCCGCCTCGTCCAGCCCGGGTAGTCGCAGCTCGGGCAGCCCGGGCGCGACGAACTGGCGGCCGTCGTCGCGGGCGGCGAACATCATCACCACTCCTTCGGCGTCCAGTCGTCGGCCGGCGAACACCAACACCTCCGCCGAGGCATGATCCAGCCACTGGGCATCGTCGACGAGGCAGAGGACCGGCCCGTCCACGGCCAGCTCGGTGAGCAGGCCGAGCACGGCCAGCCCGACGAGGAACCGGTCACCTCCGCCGGCGTCGGTCAACCCGAAGGCCGCCCGGATGGCCGCAGCCTGCGGGGCAGGCAGCGCCTCGATGCGCTCCAGCCCAGGGCGTAACAGCAGGTGCAGCGCCGCGAACGGCAGCTCTAGTTCCGACTCCACCCCCACCGCGCGCAGCACCCGAGCCTCGCCGGCAGCCGCCGCCGCGTACCCGAGCACCGCGGACTTGCCGATCCCGGCCTCGCCCCGGACCACCAGCACCGCGCTATGACCCTGGCGCGCGGCCTCGAGCAACCGATCGACCTCGGCCAATTCCGCTTCCCGGCCACACAGCATGCTCAGCAATCTACCTACTTTGATCAATCCTGGACGCCGGCGTGCCGGAACCGGAGGTCGACCGTGTGGAACGGATGATCTCGACGTTCTGGGCTCGGCTTCGCCGCGTCAGAGGTCAACGGCCGGTTCAGCGCCGGCACACTCAAGCCGCAGGCCCGGCGCGCCCAACTCGACCCTACCGAGTAGTCCACGCGGACTACCGCATAGCCGACCATCTTGACAAACCAATGGACTGGACCGCGAAGTTCGAAGCGGATCTGCGCAATCTACGCACCATCATCGAGTCGTTCCGGGGTGACGACCCACGACCATAGGCTCGAGCTCGAAGGCACATCGCCAATACAGCTTCATCGAAAGCGCCAAGATCGACTGCATTGTTCTGCCGCCGACAATGCGCGCAGGGGGACGCCGTGCTGGACAGGCTCCGGACATCAGGCGCCGCGTGTCTGCGGTTCCTTGACTCGCGCCGGTTCGACGTATGGCGCGGCCCTTGGAGTGCTATGTCGCCGACTCGTATGCTTCGCCATCCGGGCTGGCCACCACGACGGTGTACCCGT
>NZ_JBITDW010000034.1:85862-105965 GCF_044454685.1 Actinoplanes sp. NPDC051513 | reverse complement strand
GGTCTCATTCCGAACCCGGAAGCTAAGCCCTCCAGCGCCGATGGTACTGCACTCGGGAGGGTGTGGGAGAGTAGGACGCCGCCGGACTCAACGTACGCGAAAGCCCGCCCCGAGAATATCGGGGCGGGCTTTCGTGCATTTCCAGGCTTTCCAACGCGCAGGCTAGCTTTCCTCCGCCTTGCCCAGCCGCCAGTAGCCCATGAAGGCCACCGACCGTCGGTCGACGCCGCAATCCGCCACCAGGTGCCGGCGCAGCGTCTTGATCACCGCGGCCTCGCCGGCGAGCCAGGCATAGAACTGGCTCACGTCGGTCACCGGCTCCTCCGGCACCTCCCACAGGGTGTCGTTGTCGACATCGACGTCCTCGAGCTCCTGGGCGTCACGGCCGAACCCCTCGCCCAGCAGCCGCCGGGTCGCGGCGCGCATCGCCGGGATGAACCGCTCGCCGTGGGCGGCGCCGTCGCGGGTCAGCCACGTCACCCGTACGCCATCGGGCTTTTTCAGATCCAGCTCGTCGCCGGCGGCCGGCACCTCGAGCAGCGCCTCACCCACGGCGTCGGCCGGCAGGCAGGCCAGGATCGAGGAGATCGCCGGCACCGCCGTCTCGTCGCCGCCGAGCAGGATGCACGCGGTCTGCGCGGGCGGGTGGAAGTCGATGCCACCGTGCACGCCGTCGTGGTCGGCGTTCGGCCCCATCAGGCACGCCGTCGACCCGGGCGCCGCGTCGGCCGCCCATCGCGAGGCGGGCCCGTGCACGCCGTGCAGCACCATGTCGACGTCCACCTCACGCAGCTCCGGCCGGACCGCGCGCACGGTGTAGGTGCGGATCGGGTTGCGCCGCTCGTCGGGCAGGTCGCGCCATTCCGTGTACCAGTCCGCGCCGGTCGGCAGATGGTCGTGGCCGCAGTCGGGCAGCGGCGGGATCAGCTTGATGCGCTGGTCGAAGCCGTTGTCGGCGAACCGGTCGAGGTCGTCGCCGGTGAACGTGACGCGCAGGAAACTCGGACTCAGCCGTTGCACCTCGCGGACGGTCGTGTGAAAGATCCGCCACGGCAGGATCACAGTCTGGGTCACCCGAGCCCTCCCTCAGCTCCGTAGGTATGGCTAACCTAACCTACGGCGTGGCGCCGGGCGAATAGTGGGTCAGGAATTGCAGCAGAGGCCGCAGCTCCGCCGGAATGTCCGGATCGCTCACCGTTCCGTGCCACCGCTCGCCGCCACGCTCCACCGTCAGCTCGTAATGCATGAGGTCGGCGCCGTGCGAGCGCGCCGCCGGCCTGTCGAGGCGCGACAAATCGGTCTTGGCTACCAGCTGGACAAACCTGACCGCGTCGGCCGGCGACATCGTCGCCGAATCCGCAAGCACTCGCGAAGTCAGCCCGGCAAACCCACCAGATCTCCGTAATTCCGCACGAACATGCTCCATCGAGACGCCTCACATTCCATCAAGATGACGCGTACGCCTCGAGAATGCCCCCTCGCGTCACCACGCGGCCTGGTTGCACGGTCACCCCAGGCGCCGCGACCGCCGGGCTGACCCGTCGTGGTTCACACCAGCGGCGGCTTGGGCGTCTCGGCCAGCCAGTCCGCCACGGCGTGCCGGAAGTCCTCCTCGACCGGCAGCGACGGCTCCCGCAACGCCCGCTCCCAGGCCAGCGCCTTGGACACCCGCGTGACCCGGCACGCCAGCGAGACCGAGCGCCGCAGCTCCGCCGGCGATGCCAGATCCGTCCACACCTCCAGATAGGCGTCCCGCAGCCGGCGGATCTCCGGCGCCCCGGCCTCGATCCCCAGCACGTAACCGGCGAACCCGAGCGCCACCAGCAGTGACCCGAACGGGTGCGCCACGCTGGAGTCACCCCAGTCGAAGAACCGGAACCCGCCGCCCACCGTACGGAAGACGTTGGCGTCGGTCAGATCGTCGTGCTGGAGGCCGGCCGGGATCCCGTCGGCGGCGAGCTCGGCGCACCACTCGCGGAAGACCGGTGCGACCTCCTCGACCGCGGCTCGCCGGTCCGTGCCCAGGTCGTTGCGCACGCCGGGATCGGCCAGGAGCTCGGCCAGGCGCTCGGGGAGCCGGGCCGGCCGGTGATCGGGCACGCCGAGCGCGACCAGGTCGTCGGCGCGTTCCGCCACCGCGCGCTGCAGTGTCGCGTACGCGCGCAGCATCTCGGCCCAGACCGTGAGCAACTCGTCCGGCGCGATCTCCTCCCGGAGCGTCTTTCCGGCGTCCGCGGTGAGCATCCACCCGCGCTCGGCGTCGACGGCCAGCGGAACGAGCACCGCATCGGGCTGCCACTTCGCGAGCGCTTCGGCCAGGGCGGCCTCATAGGCACAGGCGGGCGTGTTCGCCTTGAACCAGACCGGCCCGAGCGCGGTGGGCGCCTGGTGGGTGACCGACCATGGGCGTACGCGAATTTCTTGAATGGGGCCCTGGACGGGCATGCCGAGGCCGGCCAGCCGGGTCGTGATCCACCCATGGGCGTCCGATTGCCATCGCGGGTCGTGCCAGGCGTTAGCTTTCATCGACCGCCACGATAGGCCTCACCCGGCGACGAGACGCAGGGCCGTCGGTCGTTGCGCCGCGATGGCGTCCTCGGTCGCCCCGTCCGCGGGCAGGTGGATCACGAGATGCAGCCCGTCGTCGGCCGGAAGCTCCAGCGTCTCGAACGCCATTCTCAGCTCACCGGCCCCGGGATGGTTCCACCGCTGGATCCCGTGCGCCTTGGCCAGTCCCGGGATCTCACGGGTCCGCCGCTCGAACGCTTCGCCCGCCGTGACCGTGAGCTCGTCGGCGAGGGCCGCGAGATGCCGGTCGGCCCGGAACGGCCCCTGCTTGAGCTCGGCCACCCGCTCGTCGGCGGTCAGCTCCCAGTCGGGAAAGGTGGTCCGGGCTCGCCGATCGGTGAACACGTACCGGTTGAGGTTGGGCGGATCTCCGTCGAGGATCCCCGCCGGCCCGGCGAGCCACTCGAACCCGCTGGTCCACGCGAGCAGATCGCCGAGCTGGTTGGCCACGACGGCCGCCGACGGATCGAGCCGCATGAGGATGGCGCGCACCGGGTCGCGTACCTCCCGGGCGGGCGGCGCGTCGCCGCGGCAGGTGAAGCCCGGATCGAGCCCCTTGCTCAGCCGATACAGATGCACCCGCTCGCTGGCGCTGAGCCGCAGTGCTCCCGCCAATGCCGCCAGCACGGCCGCCGATGGGTGGCGGTCCTTGCCCTGCTCGAGGCGGGTCACATACTCGACGCTCACCCCGGCGATGGCCGCCACCTCGGTCCGCCGGAGCCCGGGCGTCCGCCTGCGGGCGCCGGCGGGCAGCCCCAGCTCGGCCGGACCGATGGTCTCGCGGCGGCTACGAAGAAACAGGCCCAGCTCGTTGTCCACACTCCGACGGTAGCCTTCCCGGCGCAGCAGCCACGCGGGCACCGGGAGGCGGCGGTCAGAGAGCGCGGACGCGGTTGTTGCGGGCGTCGTGAGTCAGCTCGGCCAGGCCGAGCTCCTCCAGCAGCGGCGGCAGATACATGCCGAACCGGCCGCGGTATCCCTTGCGCAGGCCGTACCAGCCGCCGACCGGGTTGTCCGGCGAGCGGCCCCACGCCTCGACCGTGCCGTCGCCCGCGGGCTTGTTCTCGTCGGCGGCGCCGAGGGGCACCCAGTCGCCCTGTTCCCGGAGCCATGCGTGCAGGTCCTCGATCGCCCGCAGCCGGTAGGTCAGCCTCGTCGAGCCGACCTGGCAGATCAGGGCGGGCGGGTCGCCGGCCTCGTCGCGGTGAATGGTGTACTCCGACGACCCGGGTGGCGTCCGCAACACCCAGGGATCTTCCTTGGTTCCCGCCGCCATGAGCCAGCCTTCCTCTCCGCCGCCGACAATCCTGACTTTAGGCACGTCGGCGCGCTGCCGGGCCCCGGCCGGCGCAATTGGCGCCGGCCGGCCACGAGATGCCGCGCGCGGATGGCGGCGCGAGGTGGGTGGCGGCGCGAGGTGGCGGAACGCCCGAAGCGAGCCATTGCGGATGATCGCGATCGATGTTTCCTGGCGATTTCGCGGAGACTGTGGACAGGCGATTGGCGGCCATCTATCGTGGGCGATGCCGCGACAATCGAAGCGCTTCGACGAATGCTGTAGGCACCAACCTGCTCCCGCGCGCAACGCGCTGAGCAGGCATTTCGCCGTGACTGTAAATAGATCCTTCGATGAGGAGAATCGCCCATGCGAAGGCGTTTCCTGCCGGTTCTGGCGGCCGCTCTGCTGCTGGCCCCGGCCATTCCGGGCGCCGCGCACGCGGACCCCGCCTATCCGTTCCGTGATCCACATCTGTCGTTGCAGACCCGCGTCGACGACCTGGTCGGGCGGCTCACGCTGGACGAGAAGATCTCGCTGCTGCACCAGTACCAGCCGGCCATCCCGCGGCTGGGCATCAACCTCTTCAAGGCCGGCACCGAAGCCCTGCACGGCGTCGCCTGGTCCAACGACATCGACAACGGCGGCGCGGTCGTGCAGGCCGACGGCACGTCGTTCGCCCAGCCCGTCGGCCTGGCCAGCACCTGGGACACCGACCTCATCGAGCGCGTCGGCTCGGCCGTCGGCGACGAGGCGCGCGGCTTCAACGCCAAGAACCCCCGCGTCTTCGGCCTCAACCTCTGGGCGCCAGTCGTCAATCTGCTCCGCGACCCCCGCTGGGGCCGCAACGAGGAGGGCTACTCCGAGGACCCGCTGCTCACCGGCGCGATCTCCACCGCGTACGGCGACGGCCTGCAGGGCGGCGACCCCAACCATCTCAAGGCCGCACCCACTCTCAAGCACTACCTGGCCTACAACAACGAGGCCGGCCGTGACGTGACCTCGTCGAACGTGCCGCCGCGGGTGCTCAACGAGTACGACCGCGAGGCGTTCAAGGCCGCCCTCACCGCGAACGCGGCCACCGGCGTCATGGCCTCCTACAACCTCGTCAACGGCCGTCCGGCCACGGTCGACCCGGACCTCGCGACGATCGAGCGCGGCTGGAGCAAGTACCCGCTCTTCAACGTCTCGGACGCGTACGCCCCGTACAACCTGACCGGCTCGCAGAAGTACTACGCGACGCAGGCCGAGGCGAACGCGGCGGTGATCAAGGCGGGCCTCAACGCGTTCACGGTGGACGACGCGAACGGCACGCCGACCGTCACCGCGATCAAGCAGGCCCTCGCCCAGGGGCTGCTCACCGAGCACGACATCGACGTGGCCGCCGGGCAGGCGCTGAGCATCCGCTTCCGGCTCGGCGAGTTCGACCCGGGCGGCGGCAAGTACGGCAAGATCGGGCCCGAGGTCATCAACAGCCCCGCCAATCAGAAGCTGTCGCGGGAGACCGCCGACGCGGCGATGGTGCTGCTGAAGAACGAGAACAACGCGCTGCCGCTCAAGCCGGGCGGCAAGGTCGCGGTGGTCGGGCCTCTGGCCGACACCCTTTACAGCGACTGGTACGGCGGGAAGCTGCCATACCAGGTGACGGCCGTCGACGGGATCAAGGAGCGCGCAAAGGAAGTCGTGAGCTCGACGGGCTCCGACCGTATCGCGCTCAAGGACGTCGCGACGGGCAAGTACATCACCGCGACCGGAACGACGGACGCCGACGCCGTCGCCGTGACGGCCGACAGCGCCACCACGGCCGCGCAGTTCGACGCCGACGACTGGGGCCAGGACGTGCTGACCCTCAAGAACGTGTCGAACGGCAAATACCTCGGCTACAACTGGGGGCCGTTCATCACCCGCGACGATCAGCCCAACGGCTGGTTCGTGCAGCAGCAGTTCAAGCTCGAACCGCAGGCCGACGGCACGGTCGCGATCCGGTACGCGGGCTACGAGACCTCGGAGAGCTGGTTCGGGGCGAACAAGTACATCACCGTGGGCGCGGACGGCAAGCTCGCGCTGGGCTCGCCGGACGCCGCGGGCGCCGCGAAGTTCGGCAAGGAGGTGCTGCGCAGCGGGATCGACGAGGCGGTCGCGGCCGCGAAGACCGCGGACACCGCCGTACTCGTCGTCGGCTCGCAGCCCTTCATCAACGGACGCGAGGCGCACGACCGCACCACGATGGCGCTGGGCGCCGGCCAGGAGGCCCTGGTCAAGGCGGTCCGGGCGGTCAACCCGCACACGATCGTCGTGCTCCAGACCAGTTACCCCGACACGATCACCTGGGAGCAGCAGCACGTCCCGGGCATCGTGTGGACCACCCACGCGGGCGCCGAGACCGGCCACGCGATCGCCGACGTGCTCTACGGCGATTACAACCCGGCCGGCCGGCTGACGCAGACCTGGTACGCCAGCGACAGCCAGCTGCCGGCGGACCTGCTCAACTACGACATCATCTCGTCGGATCAGACCTACCTGTACAGCAAGCAGGCCCCGCTCTACCCGTTCGGGTACGGCCTGTCGTACACGTCCTTCAAGTACGGCAAGCCGGCCGTCGGCAACGGCAAGGTCACCGTCACCGTGACCAACACCGGCAGGCGCGACGGCGACGAGGTGGTGCAGCTCTACACGCACCAGCGCACCTCGCGGGACAAGACGGCCGTCAAGCAGCTGCGGTCCTTCGACCGGGTGCACCTCAAGGCCGGTCAGACGAAGACCGTGTCGCTGAAGCTGACCGCCGGCGACCTCAAGCGCTGGGACGTCACGCGCAGCAGGTGGGTGGTCGAGTCGTCCGTCTACGACGTCCTGGTCGGCGCCTCGTCGTCGGACATCCGGCAGCGCGCCACCTGGAACGTTCGCGGCGAGACCATCCCGGCGCGCGATCTCTCGCGGGTGACGAGGGCGGAGAACTTCGACGCGTACGCCCCGGCGGTCAAGCTGGTCGACGAGTCGAAGGCCACCGGCACGGCGGTCGGATCGTCGGCGGCCGGGGACTGGATCGTCTTCAAGGACGCGGATCTGCGCAACGGCCGCACGTTCACGGCGAGCACCGCCGCGCTGGGCGCGACCACCATCGAGGTACGCCTCGACTCGCCCACGGGCAAGCTGATCGGCACCGCGCCGGTGGCCGCGACGGGTGACATCTACCAGTACGCCACCGCAACGGCGAACCTGGCGAAGGCGAGCGGACATCACGACGTCTACCTCGTCTTCGGCGGCGCGCTGCGCGTGTCCACATTCTCCATTCGGTGAGAGGGGAACCCGCCCGCCGGCCTGGTCAGCCGGCGGGCGGGTCACCGACAGCCCCGCACTCCTGAGAGGCTCGCATGAGGATCCCCCGCATTCTGCTCGCACTGGTTCTGACGCTGACCGGCCTGGCCGTGCTCGGCGGGCCGTCGGCCGCGGCGCCGAAGCACCGGGTCACGTACGACCGATATTCGCTCCTGGTCGACGGCCACCGCTTCCTCCTTCAGTCGGCGGAATTTCACTACTTTCGTCTGCCGTCGCCGGACCTCTGGCGAGACATCCTGGAAAAGGAAAAGGCCGCCGGCTTCAACGCCATCTCGGTCTACTTCTCGTGGGCGTTCCACTCGCCCGCACCGGGCAAGTACGACTTCACCGGCGTCCGCGACGTCGACCGTCTCCTGAGGACAGCTGAGGAGGTGGGTCTGTATGTGGTGGCGCGACCGGGCCCGTACATCAATGCCGAGACCAGCGGCGGCGGCTTCCCCGCCTGGCTCAAGACGGTGCCGGGGCGGGCGCGCAGCAGCGACGCGGGTTACACGGCCGCGTACCACGAATGGCTCGCGCACATCAATCCGATCCTCGCGCGCCACCAGGTCACCCGCGGCGGCTCGGTGCTGCTCTACAACGTCGAGAACGAGTACGCGGTGAACACCGACGCCGTGTACATGCAGGACCTGCAGGACACCGCCCGCGCCGACGGCATCGACGTGCCGATCACGACGAACAACTGCTGCGACGCCGGATCGTGGTCGTCCACCTGGGGATCCGGGCTCGGCGCCGTGCAGATCCCGGGCGTCGACGACTACCCGCAGTCCTTCGAGTGCCAGAACGCCGGCACGGTCTGGGGGCCGTGGGGCGCGGGCGTCACCGAGAAGGTGCGCGACGACGCCCCGGTCTTCGCGGCGGAATACCAGGCCGGCGCGATCGACCTGAACAACGCCGGCTACGAGGCCTGCCGCGACCTGACCGGCGTGCCGTACACCAAGTTCTTCCAGAAGGGGAACATGGTGCTCAGCGGCGCCACCGCGTTCAGCTACTACATGGGGTTCGGCGGCACCAACTGGGGCTGGCTCGGGCAGCCCAACGACGTGTACACGTCCTACGACTACGGCGCGGCCATCACCGAGGCCCGCCAGCTGACCGCGAAGTACGACGAGTACAAGCGTCAGGGCTACTTCCTGCAGGCCGTCCCGCCGCTGGCGAAGACCGATCCCTCGACCGCGCCGGCGGTCACGGGCCTCGAGACCGCCGCGCGGACGAACCCCGACACCGGGACCCAGTTCCTGTTGCTGCGCAACGGATCCACGACGGCGACGACGTCCACGCTCGACTGGAACGGCTACTCGATGCCGGTCACGCTGCCGGGGCACGACGCCAAGGTGCTCGTCGGCGGCTTCGACCTCGGCGGGCAGCGGCTCGTGGCGTCCACATCGGAGCTCTACACGTCGGCGTTCATCGACCGCGACATCGCGATCTTCTACGGCGCCGAGGGCACTGCGGGCACCACGGTGCTGCGCTACGCGAGCGAGCCGAAGGTCAAGGTCCTCGAGGGTACGGTCACGTCGTCCTACGCCGGCGGCGACCTGCGGCTCGACTACACCCACCACGGGCTGGCCCGGGTGCTGATCAGCGGCGGGGGACACCGCCCGCTGCTGCTCCTGATCGGCACCGACGACACCGCGGCCTCGTTCTGGCGTGCCGGCACGGCGGCCGGTCCGGTGCTGGTGCGCGGCACCGAGCTGGTGCGGTCGGCGTCCGCCGGCCACGGCACGGTCGACCTGCGGGCCGACACCAGTGAGGCCGGGCCGGTCGAGGTATTCGCGAACGCGCGACAACTGACCGTCAACGGCAAGCCCGTACCCACCCGTACGGGAAGAAGCAGCTCTCTCGAAGGCAGCCTGCCCGGTCCCCGCGGGGTGGCATTGCCGGCCCTGGCCGGCTGGAAGCAGCAGGCCGAGGCGCCCGAGGCGAAACCCGCCTTCGACGACTCGCGATGGACGGTGGCCGACAAGACCACCAGCCTCAGCACCCTCGCGCCGCTCACCCTGCCGGTGCTGTTCAGCGACGAGTACGGCTACCACGCCGGCAGCGTCTGGTACCGCGGCCGCTTCACCGGCACGGGCGCCGAGACGACCGTGAAGCTCAACGCCATCACCGGCAAGCGCGGCGACTACCTGGTCTGGCTCAACGGCCGCTACCTGGGCAGCGCGCCCGGCGGCGTGCAGGCCGACTCGGACGCCCCGGCCAACCCGAACCCGGGACCGGGGGAGTTCACGATCCCGGCCGGCCTGGTGAAACCGGGCGAAACGGCGGTGCTCTCCGTCCTCGTGCAGAACATGGGCAACAACGACGACTGGACGGCCGAGGACAGCCGCTTCCGCCAGCCTCGCGGCCTGGTCGGCGCGGCGATACCGGGCATTTCCGAGGTCACCTGGCGGATCCAGGGGCAGGCCCGCGTCGATCCGGTGCGGGGCGGCCTCAACAACGGCGGCCTCTACGGCGAGCGCTTCGGGTGGAGTCTGCCCGGCTACGACGACCGCGGGTGGCACGCCGCTGCGAAGGCCGTGGGCGCCGGCGTGACCTGGCTGCGCGACGACTTCACGGTCGATCTGCCGAAGAACCAGGACACCTCGGTCGCCTTGCGCTTCGGCGGCGCGATCCCGTCCGGCCACCGGGTGATCATCTATCTCAACGGCTGGAATCTCGGCCAGTACGGCGCGGCGATCGGCCCGCAGACCGACTTCGTCCTGCCCGCCGGCCTGCTCCGGCAGAACGGCAGGAACACCCTGGCCCTGGCGGTCATCGCCGGGCAGCCGTCGACCGTGACGACCCCTCATCTGGTCGTCGTGGGATCACAGCGCGGAGGTGTGCCGGTACGCGACGTCGCCCGCTTGATCAATTAGGCAGTTAGGATTCCTGGCGAGGGGCGCATCATGGAACGCGATCGGGTCACGTGGGGAGGGCCGATGCCGACGATCAACGACGTAGCCCGGGCAGCCGGGGTGTCGCCGAGCACGGTGTCGTACGTGCTGAGCGGCCGTCGTCCGATCTCGGCGCAGACCCGGGCCCGGGTCCAGGCGGCCATCGCCGAGCTCGGCTTCCACCCGCACGCCGGCGCCCGGGCGCTCGCGAGCAGCAAGACCAACGTGGTGGCGCTCGTGGTGCCGCTGCGGGTGGACGTCAACGTGCCGGTCATCATGCAGTTCGCCACGGCCGTGGTCACCGCGGCCCGCTCGCACAACCACGACGTGCTGCTGCTGACCAAGGACGAGGGCACCACCGGCCTCGAGCGGGTGGCGCACTCGACGATGGTCGACGCGCTGATCGTCATGGATGTCGAGAAGCACGACGTGCGCATCCCGGCGCTGCGGCGGCTCAAGCAGCCGTCGGTGCTGATCGGGCTGCCCGACGACCCGGCCGGCATCGTCTGCGTCGACCTCGACTTCGCGGCCGCCGCGAAGGAGACGCTGCGCCACCTGGCGTGGCACGGTCACCGCCGGATAGCGCTGGTCGGGCCGTCGCCGTCGGTCTACCGCCGCGGCACCAGCTACGCCGACCGGTTCCTGGCCGGCTTCATCGAGGCGTCGGCCGAGCTGGGGCTGCAGACGATGACCCACCCGTGCGAGCCGGCCCAGGACGGGGTGCGCACCTGCCTGGCCGACATCGACGCCGAGCTCGAGGGCGTCACCGCGCTGGTGGTGCACAACGAGGAGGCCCTGCGCCCGCTGCTCGATCAGCTGCGGGCCGCGGGGCGCCGCGTGCCGGAGGACATCTCGGTGGTGGCGGTCTGCCCCCGCGACGTCGCGCTGGCGATGCCGATCCCGCTGACGTCGGTCGACATACCGTCGCACGACGTGGGCGGGCTGGCTGTCGAGACCGTGATGAAACTGCTCGACGGGCGGCACACCGAATCCGTACGGCTGCTGCCTCCGACCCTCGTCGAGCGGGACAGCTGCACGGCGCCTCACCGGGTCTGAAAAGCCGCGAAACGTCCGTTTCACGACTAAACTCGATCAAGGCGATGGTCTACGCCAATCGGCCCCTGTGCGGGGCCGGAAGAAGCCGGTGCCGCCGGGATCCGATCGTTGCGAAATCTCTTCGTCACACCGTTGACATGTGTGCGCGGCGAACCCTAACGTCACCGGAAAGTCCCGCGTCGAAGCGCTTCGACGACCAACTGTCGAAGCGCTTCGACGAACCCACCCCGGAGGACGGCATGTTCAGAAAACGAGCCGGCGCTGCTGCCGGTGCATTCTTGCTGGCGACGTCTCTCGCGCTGACCGCGTGCAGCGGTTCCGGCTCGGACGACGACAGTGGCAGCGAAGCGAAGACCCTCACCCTGTGGCACTACGAGGGCCCGACCAGCGCCATGGGCGTCGCCTGGAACAAGGCGATCGAGCTCTTCAAGGCCTCGCACCCGGGCGTCACGGTGAAGTTCGAGGAGAAGTCCTTCGAGCAGATCCAGCAGAACGCGCAGATGATCCTCAACTCGGACAGCGCGCCCGACATCCTCGAGTACAACAAGGGCAACGCGACCGCCGGCCTGCTGTCCAAGCAGGGCCTGCTGACCGACCTGAGCGACGAGGTCACCAAGCGCGGCTGGGACAAGAAGCTGAGCACCAGCCTGCAGACCACCGCCAGGTACGACGACGACGGCATCATGGGCTCGGGCAAGTGGTTCGGCATCCCGAACTACGGCGAATACGTCATGGTCTATTACAACCAGGACATGTTCAAGAAGTACAACCTGCAGGTGCCGACCACCCTCGACGAGTTCACCAAGGTGATGGACGCGTTCAAGGCCAAGGGCGTCACCCCGCTGAGCGTCGGCGGCGCCGAGTACCCGGCCCAGCAGATCTTCTACGAGCTCGCGCTGTCGAAGGCCGACCGCTCCTGGGTGGACGACTACCAGCTCTACAAGAACAAGGTCGACTTCCACGACGCGCAGCTGACCTACGGCGCCCAGACCTTCTCGGACTGGGTCAGCAAGGGCTACATCGCCAAGAACTCGGCCGGCATCAAGGCCGAGGACATGGGCGTGGCCTGGGAGCAGGGCAAGTTCCCGATCCTGGTCTCGGGCAGCTGGTGGTACGGCCGGTTCGCCAGCGAGATCAAGAACTTCCAGTGGGGCACGTTCCTCTTCCCGGGCAACAAGCTGCACCCGGGCTCGAGCGGCAACCTCTGGGTGGTCCCCGAGAAGAGCAAGGCCAAGAGCCTCGCGTACGACTTCATCGACATCACCATGCAGCCCGAGGTGCAGAACCTGCTCGGCAACAACGGCGGTGTCCCGGTGGCGGCCGATGCGGCGTCGATCACCGATGCCAAGAACAAGGAACTGATCGACAACTTCAACAAGATCTCCTCCGAGGACGGTCTGGCCTTCTACCCGGACTGGCCGGCGCCCGGCTACTACGACGTGCTCGTGTCCGGCACCCAGGGCCTGATCAACGGCTCGAAGACCCCCACGGCGTTCCTCGACGAGATCGCCAAGCCGTACAACGAGAATCTCGCCGACCTCGGCAAGTGACGCCCCGCGGGCGGCTTCGCGGCCGCCCGCGGCACCTCAGGCAGCAGAGCTGCGCGTCACGGTGAGCAGAGCAAAGGCAACGGAAGAAGGGACGTAACCCTATGGCCGGCAAGAGGGCGAGCCGGGGCGGCGGTTACGCGGTCTATCTGATCCCGGGCGTCATCGCGTCCCTGGCGATCATCGTGGTTCCGTTGATCATGACGGTCTACACCAGCTTCACCAAGTGGAACGGTGTCGGCGACCAGAAGTGGATCGGCTTCGACAACTACACGAGGCTCTTCCACGACACGCTGTTCTGGCAGTCGTTCGGGCACATCATCCTGCTGATCCTGGCCATGGCGGTGGTGCCGACCCTGGCCGGCCTGGTGCTGGCGGCGCTGCTGTTCGACTACATCGCCAAGAGATTCAATGACCGGTGGGCCTCGGTGTTCCGGTCGGGCTTCTACATCCCCCAGGTCATTCCCGTCGCCGTCACCGGCATCGTGTGGGGCTGGATCCTGCACCCGGACTACGGCGCGCTCAACAAGATCCTCGACTCGATCGGGCTGCACGGCCTGGCCAAGAACTGGCTCGGCGACCCGGACTACGCGCTGTACAGCGTCATGGCGATCATGATCTGGTTCCAGCTCGGCTATCCGATCGTGATGTTCATGTCCGGCCTGCAACGGATCGACCCCTCGCTGTACGAGGCCGCGGACCTGGACGGCGCCACCTGGTGGCAGCGCTTCCGCAAGATCACGATCTACATGATCCGGCCGGAGTTCTACGTCGTCCTGATCACGACCACGATCGCGGCCCTCAAGATCTTCGGGCAGATCTTCGTGCTCACCCGGGGCGGCCCGAGCAACGCGACGCTGGTGCCGTCGTACTTCGCGTACAAGAACTTCTTCGAGAAAGCCCAGGTCGGGTACGGGTCGGCGATCTCGACGGTACTCACCGTGATCATCATTGTGCTGGCCATCGTGTTCCTGCGGCTGCAGAACCGGGCCGAGAAGGCGGGGGCCTGACATGACCGTGACAACTGCCCCCGCGCCCGTGACGAACGCCGACGAGCCCGCCAAAGCCGCGAAACGGCGCAACCCCGCCCGCTTCGCGATCCTCTTCGGCCTGCTGGTGCTGCTCCTGCTCGTGATCGCGCCGCTGCTCGTCGTCGCGCTCAACGCGTTCAAGAGCCCGAGCGACTACGCCAGCAACGGCCCGCTGTCGCTGCCCGGCCACCTCTACTGGGACGGCATCGTCAACTTCTGGAACCGGGTGAACTTCGGCCAGAAGCTCTGGAACAGCTTCATCTCCAGCATCATCGTGGCGACGCTGGGCGTGCTGCTGAGCATCCTCAACGCGTACGCCCTCGGCATCGGCCGGGTGAAGGGCCGGGTCTGGTTCCTGGTCTTCTTCCTGGTGGCGAACCTGTTGCCGCAGGAGGTGCTGGTCTACCCGCTGTACTACCTGTCGAAGCAGGTCGGGCTCTACGACAACCTCATCTCGATCATCATCATCTTCACGGTCGTCCAGAGCGCGTTCGGGACCTATCTCTTGACGAGTGTCTACACCGAGTTCCCGACCGAGCTGCTGGAGGCCGCCGCCATCGACGGCGCCGGCAAGTGGCGGAGTCTCTGGCGCGTCGTGGTCCCGGTCAGCCGGCCCACCCTCGGCGTGCTGTTCACGTTCTTCTTCATCTGGACGTGGAACGAGTTCTTCCTGCCGCTGGTCTTCCTGATCTCGAACGACAACCAGACCGTGCCGGTCGCGCTCGGTGTCCTGCAGGGCGACCGCCTCATGGACGCCACCACGACCAGCGCCTCGGCCCTGATCGGCATCCTGCCGGCCATGTTGTTCTTCCTGATCTTCCAGCGCACGCTTACCCGCGGCATCGCCGCCGGCGCCATCAAGTAAAGGACCGACATGAAGTTCACCGACGGCTTCTGGCTCAAGCGTGCCGGGCTCACCGTGCTGCATCCAGCACAGCTGCACGACACCGAGAACGACGGCGCGACGCTGACCGCGTACGCGGCCGCCAAGAAGGTCAACAGCCGCAGCGACACCCTCGACGCGCCGATCATCACGATCCGCGCGGAAGCGCCGGCGCCGGACGTCATCCGCGTGACGATCGGGCATTTCCTGGGTGGCGTCCCCAAAGGTCCAAATTTCGCGCTGAACAGCGAAGATCACCCGGTGTCGATCTCCGAGAACGAGATCACCTCGGGCTCGCTGACGGCGCGGTTCAGAGCCTCCCAGGCGGCTTCGCCGCAAAACCCGGGCGAGGTGAAGGGCGGGGAATGGGGCCTCGACTTCATCGCGGACGGCAAGCGGTTGACCGGAAGCGGCTGGAAGGGCATGGGCATCGTCGATACCGGGGACGGTGCTCACTACGTACACGAGCAATTGGATCTTGGTGTCGGCGAAGCCGTCTACGGTCTCGGCGAGCGGTTCGGTCCGTTCGTGAAGAACGGCCAGAGCATCGACATCTGGAACGAGGACGGCGGCACCAGCAGCGAGCAGGCCTACAAGAACGTCCCGTTCTACTTCACCAACCACGGGTACGGCGTCCTCGTCGACAATCCGGGACGGGTGAGCTTCGAGGTCGCCAGCGAGATGGTGTCCCGCACGCAGTTCAGCGTGGCCGGGCAGACGCTGTCCTACGTGGTGATCTACGGGCCCACGCCGGCCGACATCCTGCGCAAGTACACCGCGCTCACCGGCCGGGCCGCCCTGCCGCCGGCCTGGTCGTTCGGGCTGTGGCTGAGCACCTCGTTCACCACTCCCTACGACGAGGAGACGGTCACCCAGTTCGTCGACGGGATGGCGTCGCGCGACCTGCCGCTGAGCGTCTTCCACTTCGACACCTTCTGGATGCGCGAGTTCCACTGGTGCGACTTCGAGTGGGACCCGCGGATCTTCCCGGACCCGCCGGGCATGCTCAAGCGGCTGCACGACCGCGGTCTGCGGACGTGTCTGTGGATCAACCCCTACATCGCCCAGCGTTCGTCGATGTTTGCCGAAGGCCTGGAGAACGGCTATCTCGTGCGTCTCGAGAACGGCGACGTCTGGCAATGGGACCGCTGGCAGGCCGGGATGGCGCTGGTCGACTTCACCAATCCCGCCGCGCGTGAGTGGTATGCCGGAAAACTGCGGGCGTTGGTCGACATGGGGGTCGACGCGTTCAAGTCGGACTTCGGCGAGCGGATCCCCACCGAGGTCGTCTGGCACGACGGCTCCGACCCGGAGCGGATGCACAACTACTACACCCAGCTCTACAACCAGGTCGTCTTCGACGTGCTGCGGGAGGCCCGCGGCGAGGGGGAGGCGGTGCTGTTCGCGCGGTCGGCGACGGTCGGCGGTCAGCAGTTCCCGGTTCACTGGGGCGGGGACAACTCCGCCACGTACGAATCGATGGCGGAAAGCCTGCGCGGCGGGCTCTCGCTGATGTCGAGCGGCTTCGGCTTCTGGAGCCACGACATCGGCGGCTTCGAGGGGCGGCCCGACCCGGCCGTCTTCAAGCGGTGGATCGCGTTCGGGCTGCTCTCCTCGCACAGCCGGCTGCACGGCAACCACTCGTACCGGGTGCCGTGGCTGTTCGACGAGGAGTCGGTCGAGGTGCTGCGCAAGTTCACGCACCTCAAGTACTCGCTCATGCCGTACCTGTTCGAGGCTGCCCGCCAGGCGCACGAGGACGGGCTGCCGGTCATGCGGCCGATGGTCGTCGGATTCCCCGAGGACCCGGCCGTCACCCACCTCGACCGGCAGTACCTCCTCGGCTCTGACCTGCTCGTCGCCCCGGTGTTCAGCGAGGCCGGCGACGTCACCTACTACGTGCCGGCCGGACGGTGGACGCGGTTCGAGACCGGCGAGGTCGTCGAGGGGCCGGGCTGGGTCGCCGAGACGCACGGGTTCGACAGCGCGCCCCTGCTGGTGCGGCCCGGCGCCGTGCTGCCGGTCGGCAGCCGGACCGACCGGCCCGACTACGACTACCGCGACGGGATCACGCTGCGGCTGTTCGAGCCGTTGACGCGTACGTCGGTGCGCGTGGGCGAAACCACGTTCACCGTGACCCGCGAGGGGGACTCCGTGCGGGTCGCCCGGGACGGCGCCGCCCTGCCGTGGCGGGTCGAGATCGTCGGCGGGGCGTCGGCGGACATGCCGGCCGCGGAGTCGTCGGCGACGCTTGATATCTGATATTTGATAGGCGTTGCGGGTGGTCCTGCGTGCAGGATCACCCTCGGCGCGTTGCGGGATCGAAATAAGATCGCACGATGGGGCCGACGCTGGACCTTTTCGTTCCCGGTGTCGTCTACCTCGACATCGTCTTCACCGGGCTGCGCGACATGCCGCGCCCCGGCACCGAGGTGTGGGCGACCGGGATGGGCTCCTGCCCCGGCGGGGTGGCCAATCTGGCGGTCGCCGCCGCCCGTCTCGGGCTGCGCACCGGATTGGGCACCTCCCTGAGCACCGACGCCTACGGGGACTTCTGCGCGTCGATCCTCTGTGGCCAGGAGGGCATCGATCTGTCGGCCTCGACGCGGACAAATGGGCATTCGCCGGTCACGGTGTCGCTCGCACACTCCCGCGATCGCAGCATGGTCACCCACGGGCATCCGCCGCCGCTCAACGCGTCCGGGCTGGTGGGGGAGCTGCCGAGGGCGCGCGCGGCCTCGGTGAGCCTCACCAAGGACCGACAGGGCTGGGTACGCGAGGCGCGGTCCTCCGGAACGCTGGTCTTCGCCGACGTGGGCTGGGACGACACCGACGAATGGCCGTCCGAGGCCCTCGCCATGCTCGACGACTGCTACGCCTTCCTGCCGAACTCGGTGGAGGCCATGCGCTACACCCGGGCAGCGTCTCCCGAGGAGGCGGCGCGGCGGCTCGCCGGTCTCGTACCGGTGGTGGTCGTGACCTGCGGCTCGGAGGGGGCGATCGCGATCGACTCGGCGACCGGGGAACTGGTGCACGTGCCGGCGGTGCCGGTGGAGGCCCTCGACCCGACCGGCGCCGGGGATGTCTTCATGGCGGGCTTCATCCTGGGGACATTGAACGGGTGGCCGCTGGCGCAGCGGCTGGCCTTCGCCAATCTCATCGCGTCGCTGTCGGTTCAGCATTTCGGCGGGTCGCTGTCGGCGCCGGGCTGGGGCGACATCGCGGACTGGTGGCGGGCCTCAGCCGATCCGCGGTACGCGTTCCTCGACGATGTGATCCCGGGCGGGGAACGGCGCGGGGTCCGGCGCGCGACCGCGACAATCGCCCGGCTCTCGGACGCGCACGCCCATGACTGAGGGGCGGCGGCTCACCATTCTCGGTGGGGGCGGATTCCGGGTGCCGCTGGTCTACGGGGCGCTTCTCGGGAACGACAGCCCGATCGACTCGGTCGTTCTCTACGACGTTTCCACCGCGCGGCTCGCCGCCATTTCCCGGGTGCTGCAAGCCCAGGCGGCAACCGTTTCGCACGCGCCGCACATCGCGGTGACGACGGATCTGACGGTAGCGCTCACCGGGGCGGACTTCGTGTTCAGCGCCATCCGGGTGCACGGGCTCGCGGGGCGGGTCATCGACGAGCGGGTGGCGCTCGGCGAGGGCGTTCTCGGGCAGGAGACGGTGGGGGCCGGCGGGATCGCGTACGGATTGCGGACATTGCCGGTCGCGGAGGCGATCGCCCGCCGCATCGCCCTCGTCGCGCCCGGGGCGTGGGTCATCAACTTCACCAACCCGGCCGGGCTGGTCACCGAGGCCATGGCCGCCCACCTCGGGGAACGCGTCATCGGGATCTGCGACTCGCCCTCGGCCCTCGGGCGGCGGGTCATGCGGGCGCTGGGCGTGCCGTCCGCGCGGCTCGAGTATGCGGGGCTCAATCATCTGGGCTGGCTCGCGGGCGTACGCGTCGATGGGGAAAACCTGCTGCCGCGCCTGATGGATTCCGACGAGGCGCTCGTGTCCTTCGAGGAAGGGCGCCTTTTCGGAGCGGCGCGGCTGCGCTCGCTCGCCGCCGTGCCCAACGAGTATCTGCGCTATTACTACGACACCGACGATCTGGTACGGGCGGAGCTCGGCGCCACGGAAACGCGCGGGGAGTTCCTGCTCCGGCAGCAGGACGAGTGCTACGCGCTGCTCTCGTCGCCGGCCGCCGACCCGTTGGAATCGTGGACCGCGGCGCTGCGGCAGCGCGACGCCACCTATATGGCCCTCGAAGGCCTGGGGGAGCGGGACGACGCCGAGGGCGGGGGATATGAGGCCGTCGCGCTCGCCCTGATGATGGCGATCGCCTCGAACGCGCCCACGGATCTGATTCTCAACGTGCGCAATCGCGGGACCCTCGACATTCTCGACGACGACGCGGTGGTCGAGGTGCCGTGCCGGGTCGACGGTTCGGGGGCGCATCCGTATCCCGGCGCCACGATTCCCGCGCACGGGGTCGCCCTGGTGAGGCGCATCAAATCGATCGAGCGCGCGGTGCTGGAGGCGGCGGGCTCGGGGTCGCGGGCGGTCGCGGTGCGCGCGATGGCCTGCCACCCGCTGATCGACTCGGTCCCGGTGGCGCGGCGCCTGATCGCGGAGTACCAGCGGCAGTTGCCCGAGCTCGCCTACCTGCGCTGATCCCCGGTCTCGGTGCGTGACGCGGCCCGTCCCCGACGGCGGAAGGCGGCCGCGCGGGACCGGTTCTGGCAGGTCAGGCAGCAGAAGCGGCGGCGGTCGGCAGCAACGCCCTGTCGTACTTCGTTCTCTACGGCACCCAGCTGGCGATCGCCCAGTACCTCCAGCTGTACCTGGGCCTGTCCCCGCTGCGCGCCGGGCTGTGGACGCTTCCGTCGGTGATCGCCTACCTGCTCGCGTCGTTCGCCGGGCCGGCCCTGACCCGCTTCCTGCCGCCGGGCCGCGTGGTTGCCGCGGGCCTGGCCACGATGGCGCTCGGCTTCGCGGTGCTGGCCCTCGGCGGCCTCGCCGCGGTGGTCACGGGAATGGTTCTCTTCTCGATCGGGCTGGCTCCCGCCTACATCCTCAGCACCGAGCTGGTGGTGTCGACGGTCCGGCCGTCGCGGGCAGGAATGGCGGCGGCGGTGGCCGAGACGGGGTGCGAGCTGGGCGGGGCGCTGGGCATCGCGCTGCTCGGCTCGCTGGTGGTGGCGACGTATCGGCACGGCATGGCGGCCGATGCGTCGCCCGCCGGTGACGCCCTGCCCGCCGGTGACGCCCTGCCCGCCGACGCCACCCTGCCCGCCGACGGCACCCTCGCCGACGCCGTGTCCTCGGCGGCGGCGTTGCCGGGACGCGCGGCCCAGGAACTGCTGCAGCATGCGCACGCCGCCTACGGCTCGGCCTTCACGGTGATGGCGCTGACCGCTGCCGTGCTGGCCGCCGTGGCGGCGGTCATGGCCACGAAGGTTCTGCGCGCCGGCGTCGTGCCCGCCGAGCCCTCGCCTGAGGCGCCCGCCTTGTCGGCGCCGGCCGCAGCAGC
>NZ_JBITDW010000034.1:0-85763 GCF_044454685.1 Actinoplanes sp. NPDC051513 | reverse complement strand
CCCCGTCCGCAGCAGCCCCGTCCGCAGCAGCCCCGTCCGCAGCAGCCCCGTCCGCAGCAGCCCCGTCCGCAGCAGCCCCGTCCGCAGCAGCCCCGTCCGCAGCAGCCCCGGCGGCGCTGGCCTCGGCGCGGTCGTCGGACGGGCGGGCGGTCACGGGGGCCGCGGCCGGGAGTGCGTGAACAATTCGTGTTCGGTGTGCTCACGGCGTACGCGATCGGGTTTTCGATGGTTTTGGGGTTTTGGCGCCCGTGGGCCGGGTTCATCCGAAGCGGGTGAAGCGGGCGAGTGGCGCAGACGGGAGGGTGGGTGGTGATGGACTGGCGGGACCGTGAAGGGATGAACCCATGGGACGACGTGACATCGAGCTGCGCGACGCCATGGCCGGCGCGTTGACCGCGGCCAAGGTCAGCGGTGGACAGTTCCGGCAACTCATGCCGATCTACGGCGATCGGCTCGGGCTGGCCTACCAGGTGATGCGCGGCCAGCAGATCCGGCGGATGGGGCGGGCCCTCGCGGTGACCGCCGTCGTCGCCGCGGTCGGCGGAGCGGTGGCCGCGGTGGTGGCCGAGCGGTTCATCGCCCACCGCAAGGGGGCGGAGGTCGGTGAGGAAGCGGCCACACCGGAGGAAGTGACGCAGTCGGAGGCCGCGTTCACGGGCTGACACCTGAAGTTTCGGCCGGTAGGGACAGCCTGGGGGGCTGTCCCTACCGGCCGTTCCCCTTTCGGGGGCGGCTCAGACCGGGCGCGGCTCAGACCGGGCGCGGCTCAGGTAGGGCGCGGCTCAGGCCGGGCGGTGTTCCATCCAGACCGTGTCGGGCCAGCCGGGTCGCTCGCCCGGGTCGCGGCGTACCTCGGTGAAGCCGCGACGGTCGTAGAAGCGGGCCGCGCGGTCGTTGCCGTCCACGTACTCCAGAAGAACCGGGCGGCCGGGCGCGCGCTCGAGCAGCGCCGAGATGAGGGCGGAGCCGGCGCCGGTGCCCTGGGACTCAGGGACCACGTACAGCTTCCAGATGATCGGGGTCTCGCCCCGCAGGTCGATGTTGCCGATGCCGAGCAGGCCCTGTTCGCCCGCGGCCACCAGCACGGTCGTGTCGCGAAGGCTTCGCTCGACGGCCTCGGCCGACCACCAGGTGGCGAGGCCGTCGCGCACGTACTCGTCGCCGGCGAAGCCGTAGGTCGCCGGCCAGGTGCGGTGGCCGATCTCGATGATGGCGTCGATGTCGCCGGGCACGGCGTCTCTGATCCTCACGGACCGATTCTGCCGCCCGGGCGCGGCCGGCCGCTGTCCCGTCGCGCCACGCGTGGTGATGTGTTGACTGCATATGTTGACTGTCAACAGTTGACTTGACGGTCAATGTTGATGCAGTCGACACATCACCGTCGACGTGTCCATTGGGTTGCGGTCAGGCGGGATACGGGTCGGGGCCGCCGCCGGTGGTGGCGTTGGGGTCGGTCTGCGGCGTGACGAAGGCGGCCAGGGCCGAATCCAGGGCCTGGACGATCTGATCGACCTGAGGGCTCAGCCGTCGCCAGTCGCGGCCGGTCGCCAAGGCCTGGTTCTCGGCGTCCACGGCCGTCACCAGGTCCTGGGTGATGACGCTGATCTGGCCGGCCGCGTCGCGGTGGTAGTCGTCGGTCGCCTGGCGGGCCAGCGCGGACCAGCGGGCGGACGTCTCGGTCAGGTCGGCCCGCACCGGCGGCCACGCCAGGGCCCGGTCGGAGGCGTCGCGCGTGCTCAGCACCATGGGGAGGCGGGTGGCGATCAGGCCGCGGCCGTTGGCGGCCAGGGCCGCGGCCTCGGTGGCCCAGGCGGCTGCGCGGCGGGAACGGTTCACCAGCAGCGCGGCCACGCCGATGGCGAGGGCGATCAGGAGCAGGATCAACAGCCAGCCCAGGGTGCTGATGCCGCCCGTCGTTGTCGTGGCGGCCACCTCGGACGGGGTCGCGGCCGGTGTGGTGGTGGCCGGCGCCGCCGCCTCGGTCGTGGGTTTGGTGGTGGTCTCCTGCGTGGCGGGTGGTGGCGTGGTCGTGGGCTTCGTCGCGGGCGGGTTCGTGGTGCGGGTGGGCTCGGTGGTGCGGGTGGGCTCGGCCGGAGCGTCGGTGGTGCGGGTGGGCTCGGCCGGCTTGGTCGTGGTGCGGGTGGGCTCGGCGGGGGTGGTCGTGGGCTCGTCCGCCGTGCGGGTGGGCTCGGCCGCGTCGCGGCTGACGGTGCGTTCGAGCGAGGGCAACGTCGACGGCAGTGCGGTGCCGTCCCCGCCGGTTTCGCAGGCCGCGATGCCGGTCAGCGCGGCCGCAACGGCGAGCGCCGCCACCAACGGGCGGGCGTGCGCGAACAGTCTCATCCTGAGTCCCCTTCGTGCTCGGCGCCGGCACGGCGCGAGACGCGCACGGGACACCCACCGCCGGGTGCCAGTCGCGCTAGCCGAAGTCTCTGCGGCGCGCGCCGGGGAGACATCACTCCCGGCGGATGAAGGGGCGGGCGGGCTGCGTGTCGACCGGCGCACGGTCCCGGCGGGTGAAGGGGCGGGCGTCAGGGCCGCGTGTGGACCCGCGCGGGATCCGGGCGGGTGAAGGATAGGCGGCCTCAGGGCAGCGTGCGGACCGCCGCGAGGATCTCGGCGGGGGTGGGGTGCGGGGCGCCGTCGGCGCGGATGTCGGCGTAGCGGATCACGCCGGCGCGGCCGCTCGCGGCTACCAGCCTGCGAGCCAGGCGCGGACGATGTCGACGAAGGAGGCGGTGGCGGAGGCTTCCAGCAGCAGGCAGGCGGCCCCGACGGCGGCGAGCAGGGCCAGCTGCCAGCGGGCCGACGCCGGGGGCGGGCTGTGCAGCGCGCGGACCCGGCGGACGATCACGCCGCCGTGCATGCCCAGGGCGGGCGCGGTGGTGGGGTGGCCGGCGGTGGCCAGGGCCGCGCGGGCGACGGCCCGGGCGACCAGGTCGCGGTCGCCCACGCCGGTGGCGGCCTCCTCGTCGGCCCAGCGTTCCACCAGGTAGGTCACCGCTTCGCGGGCGGGGCGCAGCAGCGGGTTCACCGCGGCGGCGGCGCTGGTCAGCAACACGGCCATATGGTGGCGATGCGCCAGGTGGGCTCGCTCGTGGGCGAGCACGGCGCGGCGCTCCTCGGCGTCGAGGACGCGGAGCATGCCGGTGGTCAGCAGGATCTCGCCGGGGCGGCCCGGGCGACCGGGGACGGCCACGGCCAGGGGCTCGGCCCAGTCGGCCACGATCACGTCGCCGGCGGCCGGGCCCGCGTTGCGCAGGCGGCGAGCCGCGGTGTGGCGGAAGGAGAGGTCACGCTCCAGGCGGATCAGGGCGATCACCAGCAGGACCAGGGCGGTCACGGCGATCCAGTCGGGGACCGGCTCGGGCAGGCGCATGCCGGCCCTGGTGTTCACGGCGATCATCGACGGGAGGTCGTCGAAGAGGGTGAGGAACAGCAGCAGCAGCGACCAGATCGTCGCCGCCGCCGAGAGCGCCGCGGCGGCCACCAGGCCGGGTACGGCGGCCCGGGGGCGGGCGTGGTCGACGGCGTAGCGGGCGGCGAAGGCGACCAGCAGCGGCAGTATCAGGGGCAGGTAGACGGCCAGGGTCATGACTCACGCTCCGCGAGGAGGGCACGCAGGGTCTCGGCGTCGTCCTCGCCGAGGCCGGCCGCGAACTGCTGCAGCACGGCCCGGCGGTCGGGGCGTTCGTCGAGGGCGGCCCGCATGCGGGTCGCGGTCAGGGTGGCGGCGTCCTGCGCCGGCCAGTAGGCGTGGCCGCGGCCGCGGTCGGCGGGGCCGCGGCGGACCAGGTCTTTGTCGAGCAGGCGGATGAGGATGGTCTGAATCGTGTTGTACGCCAGGTTGCCGCCCAGCGCCTGCTGCACCCCGGCCGGGGTGAGCGGCTCGCCGGCGGCCCAGAGCGCGGTCATCACCTCGGACTCGAGCTCGCCGCGGGCCCGCCGGCGCCCGGCCTCGTCGTCGGCCATCCCACCACTCCTTCACGACGCGTCGGAAGCACGCGTTAGAAGGAGGCTATCGTCCCGGGCCGGGCGACGTCCGGGTCCCGATCCCGACATGCGGTAAGCACCACCGTTGCGGGGCATCCCGCCCACTACCGTCGCCTGATGCACCGGAACGTCATCATCTCCCCGCCCCGCTCCTGAGCGGGACGGCCTTCCCGCGCGCCGGTCACCCCGGCGCGCGATGACGCGTATCCGGCTGTCCCGCTTCCGCGACCCCAGACCTTCGTCGCCGAAGCAGGAGCTCCAGCATCATCATGACTGACACGCAAATATCCGAAATATCATCTTCGGTCCGCCCTCGAACCGGCGAGCGGAACGGCCTCCGGCTACTCGTCCTCGCCGGCATCCTCTGGGGCACGGGCGGCCTCACCGGCAGCCTCCTCGCCCGCAGCACCGGCCTGACCTCCGCGGCCGTCGCCGCCTGCCGCCTCGGCGTGGGCGGTCTCCTGCTTGTCCTGTTCGTCCTGGTCAGCGGGCGCGCGATGCCGAAGGGCCGGGCGGCCTGGACCAGAATCGTCACGCTGGGCCTGCTGGCCGCCGAGTTCCAGGCCAGCTATTTCGCCGCCGTCGAGCGCGTCTCGGTCAGCCTGGCCACGCTGCTCACCATCGGCGCGTCCCCGGTCCTGGTCCTCATCGCCGAGGGCGTGCTGGGCCGCCGCCGGACCGGCCCGCGCGCGCTGGCGACCGTCCTGCTCGCGATCACCGGTCTGACGCTGCTCATCGGCGTGCCGAATGGGGAGCGGGACCTGACCACGCTGCTGTCCGGCGCCGGGTTTGCGCTGCTCGCCGCGGGCGGATTCGCGACCATGACCCTGGTCGGCAGCCGGCCCGTGAAGGACCTCGACGATCTCGCCGGGACGGGCCTGGCCTTCACCCTCGGCGCCGTCGTGCTCGCTCCGCTCGCGATCGCCGGAGGCGGCCAGAGCATCACGGCGACGTGGTCCGGCCTGGGACTTCTGGTCCTGCTGGGCGTCGGGCCGACGGCGATCGCGTACGCGGCGTACTTCCGTGGCCTGCGTACGTCCGCGGCCGGCACCGCCGCGCTCATGGCGCTGCTGGAGCCGCTGGTGGGGACCGCTCTGTCGGTGCTGATCCTCGGCGACCGGCTCGGCATGGCGGGAACGGCGGGAGCGGCGCTGCTCGTGCTCGCCCTCGTGGTGGAGGCTAAGCGCGCCTGACGTGGAACTGGTCGACGATCTCCTGGAGCTCGCGCGACATGAGCTCCAGGTTCTCGGCCGTCTCCTGGGCCTCGACCACACCGTCGGCCGTCACCTGCGCGGAGGTCGCCACCCCCGAGACGCCCTCGGCGATCTCCTCGGAGCCGGTCGCCGCCTCGACGATGTTGCGGCCCATCTCGGCGGTCGTCGCGGTCTGCTGTTCCACGGCCGCGGCGATCGTCGTCGAGTGCTCGTTGACCTGGCCGATGATGCTGGTGATCCGGTCGATCGCGGAGATCGCCGCGGTCGTGTCCTGCTGGATGGCCTGCACCCGGGCGCCGATGTCCTCGGTCGCCTTGGCCGTCTCCTGGGCCAGGTCCTTCACCTCGGAGGCGACCACCGCGAAGCCCTTGCCCGCCTCGCCCGCCCGCGCCGCTTCGATCGTCGCGTTGAGGGCGAGCAGGTTGGTCTGCTCGGCGATCGAGGTGATCAGCTTGACCACCTCGCCGATCTCGACGCTGGAGCGGCTCAGCTGGCCGATGGTCTCGCCGGCCTCGCGGGCGCTGTCGACGCCGCTGGCCGCGACCGCGGCCGCCAGCGCCGCGCTGCCCGAGATCTCGCGGATGGCCGCGTTCATCTCCTCGGTGCCGGACGCGACCGTCTGCACGCTGCGCGACACCTCCTCGGCCGCCGACGCGACCCGGTCCGACTGCCCGGATGCGTCGTTCGCGGCCGCGGAGATCCGCCCCGAGGCCACGGTCAGCTCGTGGGAGGCGCCGGCGAGCGTACGGCTGTGCTCGCTGATCTTCCCGAACGCCGACAGCAGCACCTCGAGCGTGCTGTTGACCGCCCGCCCCATCGTGCCCAGCTCGTCGCGTCCCTCGGCCGGCGCCTCGACGGTGAGGTCCTTGGCGGCGACCGCGCGCAGCGTCGCCATGGTCTTGCCGAGCGGCAGCGTGATGCTGCGCGTCACGAGCACGGCCAGGCCCGCGGCGAGGCAGAGGCTGAGCGCGCCCGCGATGAGCATCAGCGTGCGCGAGGTGTTGGCGGTCGACTCGGCGTCGGCCTCCGCCGCCGCGGCCTGGGCGTTGGTGAGGCCGACCAGGTCGTCGATGGCCGTGAAGATCTTGCCCATGTACTCGAGGGCGACGCCGGAGACCAGGCCGCCGGCCTTGGCGTAGCCGGCCGCGGTGCCCGAGCGGAAGGCCGTGATGACCTCCTCGTCGGTCGCCATGAAGTCGTCGAACGCCGACGACGCGGTGGCCACGGCGTCTTTCGCGGCGGCGGTGAGGTTCCTGCCCTCCAGCACCACGATGTCCTGTTTGAAGGCCGCCGTAGAGGCGAGGAAGCTCTTGCGCTGCCCGACGGTGTCCGCGTCGGCGTCCTTGACCCCGCGCTGGATGTCGAACGCGTAGCCGCTCTGCCAGCCGTTGAAGTCGGCCGTGCGGAACTTCGCGGTGAGCGCGTCGTGCTGCAGTTGGGCCGCGGCCGCCAGCTCGGCGGTCGCGGCCTTGGCCGCCCGCTGGCCCCAGAGGCCGACCGCCACCGCGGCCATCAGGCACAGGCAGACGCCGGTGAACGCCGCGGCCAGCCGCACCCCGATCTTGACGTTGCCGAACAGCCGCATGCGGGACCTCCCGACCGTGGATCAGACATGGAAGCGGGCGACGACCCCGCGCAGTTCGTCGGCGACCTGGGAAAGCTCGGTCACCGACTGGTCGGCCTCGTTGAGCGCGCCGGTCTGCGCCTGCACGGCCTGCGCCACCGAGTTGATGTTGCCGGCGATGTTGGAGCTGCCCTGCGCCGCGTCGGCGACGCTGCGGCTCATCTCGCCGGTGGTGGCCGTCTGCTCCTCGACCGCCGAGGCGATGGTGACCTGGTAGTCGTTGATCTCCGAGATGATCCGGGAGATCTCGGCGATGGCCTCGACCGCGCTGGTGGTGTCGGCCTGGATCGCCTCGACCCGCCGGGAGATGTCCTCGGTGGCCTTGGCGGTCTCCTGGGCGAGGTCCTTGACCTCGGTGGCGACCACGGCGAAGCCCTTGCCGGCCTCGCCGGCGCGGGCCGCCTCGATGGTGGCGTTGAGGGCGAGCAGGTTGGTCTGCGCGGCGATCTGGGTGATCACCTTGACGACGTTGCCGATCTCCTCGGACGAGGTGCCGAGCTTGGCGACCGTGTCGTTGGTGGACTGGGCGACGCCGACGGCGCTCGCGGCGACCTGGGCGGCGTTGTTGGCGTTCTCGGCGATCTCGCGGATCGACGCGCCCATCTGGTCGGAGCCGGCCGCGACCGACTGCACGCTGGAGGAGACGTCGCCGGCGCCATTGGCGACCACCCCGGCCTGCTCGGCGGCCTCCCGCGCGCCTTCGGCGAGCCGGGCGCTGATGTTGGTCAGCCGCTGGGTGCCCTCGCCGAGGGTCTCGGCGCCGTGCGTCAGCGCGGACACCGTGGTGCGCAGGCCCTCGCGGGCCCGGTTGACCGCGGCGGCCATGGCGCCGAGCTCGTCGCGGGAACGGACCTCGGCGGCGACGGTGAGGTCGCCCTCGGCGACCGCGTCGAGCGCGGCGGCGACGGTGGTGAGCTGCCGGCGGATCAGCCGGATGACCACCAGGCAGATGAACGCCGCGAGGACGAACCCGACGACCAGCGCGATCACGGTGACGGTCCGGGCCCGGTTGTAGGACGCGGTGGCGGAGGTCGCCATCGCGTCGGACTCCTTGTCCTCGACCTGCTGCATGGTGACCACGGCCTCGGCCATCGCGGTCTCGACCTTGTTGAACTCGGGGCCGATCTGGTCGGGGGCCGGCATGGTGTAGCCGGTGGCGAGCGGCTCGCCGTAGAGAACGGTGTCGCGCAGCGCCCGGTAGTGCTGGACGGCCTCGGTGAACTTCGCGAGGGCGGCGTGCCGCTCGGCCGACCCGGCGGTGATCGTCGAGTAGCGGGCGAGGGCGGCGTCCATGGCGTCGTCGGCCTTCGCCATGGAGTCCCGGCCGCTGGCGATCGTGGCTTTGTCGCCGCCGGCGAGCTGGGTGAGCATCATGCCGCGGAACATGGCGGCCAGCTCGCCGCGGACGTTGGCCACCTCCTGGAGGCTGTCGACGTGCTGCGTCTTCATCTCGTTGAGGTCGGAGTTGAGGGCCGACATCCGGTTGATCGAGAGCACGGCCACGCACAGCGCCACGACCGCGACGCAGGCCGCCGCGATGACCGTCTTGAGCGTCAGGCTGCGGTCGCCGAGCAGCGCCTCGAAGACGTTGCGTTGCACGGTTATCGGCGAGGAGGCCCCCTCGATCTGTCTGGGCATGTCGTCCCCCGATGCACAAGTCACCCGAATGCGACTCACTTTAGAATCCGAATCGCGTACGAGGGAAGAATACGACAAATCCCCTTTTAAGCCTGCGGTGTTGCGTACCATCCGCGCGGGATGAAGCCCGGGGCGCGGCGATCGGAAACGCTGGCCCGCATGACTATGACCCAGGAATTCGACGACGCCATGCGCGAGCTCGCGCAGGGCGGTGGACCGGTGCTCGAGGCGCTCGCCAAGCAGTCCGAGGGCGCCCTTCAGCACACCGGCATCGACCCGCAGACGGCGCTGCTGGTGCGCATGTCGGCGCTGGTCGCGATGGACGCGGCCCCCGCGTCCTACCTCATCCACCTCGGCATCGCCGACCGCGGCGGGGTGAAGGCCGAGACGATCGAGGCCATGCTCGTCGAGCTCGCGCCGCTGGTCGGCAGCGCGCGGATCGTCTCGGCCGCCGGAAAGATCAATCAGGCTCTGCGGGAGCTGTCGGCTCCGTGATCCGTCCGTCGGGGCCGCTGTCGACCGCCGGCAGCGGCCCGCCGGAGAGCAGCGGGGTGATCCACTTGGTGGACGGGTCGATGTCCACCAGCAGGCCCTTCGCGAGCAGGCTCAGCGGGATCGCGAGCAGCGCGCCTATGGGGCCCAGCACCCACGCCCAGAAGATCAGCGACAGGAACGACATCGTGGCCGAGAGCCCGACCGCGTTGCCGACGACCTTCGGCTGGATCACCGACTGGATGACGAAGTTGATCGCGCAGTACACCACGATGACCCAGATCATCTTCTCGACGCCGCCCTGCAGCAGCCCGAGCAGCGCGGGCGGGATCACGCCGATGATGAAGCCGATGTTCGGGATGTAGTTCGTGATGAACGACAGCAGTCCCCACAGGAACGGCAGCGGGATGTCCAGGGCCCACAGCGCGAGGGTGTCGATCACCCCGACGATCAACCCGAACACCGTGGTCACCCACAGGTAGCGGCGGGTGCCCTGGGCGAATTCGCGCAGGGCGCCGGCCACCTGCGGCCGCTGCACGCCGCTGGCCGCCAGCCGGGCCGGGAAGTCGACAGCGTCGATGCACATGAACAGCAGTACGGCGAACAGGAAGACCGTGTCGGACAGCGCTCCGGCGAGTCCGCCGAAGAGCCACTCGAGGACGCCGACGATCTGGCCGGGCGTCGTCGCCTTCTCGACCGCCGCGACGACCTGGGTCTGGTCGATGCCCAGTCCCGCGAGGGTGCTGACCAGGTTGTCGCGCAGGTCGTTGAACTGCTGCTGGTACTGCGGCAGCAGGTCGACCAGCCGCGCCAGCGACAGGGCCATGGCACCGCCGAGAGCGATCAGCAACACGTAGACGGCGATCACGTTGGCGACCATGGCGAGCCACAGCGGCACGCCCTTGCTCCGCATCCAGATCGCGATCGGGCTGATCGTCACGGTCAGCATCAGCGCCAGGAAGACCGGGCCGATCAGGTCGGCGGTGATGCGCATCCCGCCGACCACCACCACGAGACAGGCGGTGCCGAGCAGCACGAGGACGCCGCGCGGTAGGCCGGCGCCCGGAATGGCGTGCGCCGACCTCACCCGCGGCGGCCGCTCAGTACTGGACCTCACGGCCGTGCACCGCGAGCGCGTAGATCGCGAGCACGTCGAGGGCGATGATGATGGTCGCCCAGATCGGGTACGCGGGCA
Source organism: Actinoplanes sp. NPDC051513 (assembly GCF_044454685.1). Classification (NCBI taxonomy): domain Bacteria; kingdom Bacillati; phylum Actinomycetota; class Actinomycetes; order Micromonosporales; family Micromonosporaceae; genus Actinoplanes; species Actinoplanes sp. NPDC051513. Next base: position 75,607 of record NZ_JBITDW010000034.1, on the reverse strand, counting down.
GGAACGCGATGTTCGCCAGGGCGCTGAGCACCGCGATGATGATGCCGGTGACCCGGGCCCAGGTCTGCCCGAGCAGGACGCCGATACCGGTGCCCACCGCGATCAGACCGAGAATCAGGTGCACCCAGCCCCACGTGGTGAAGTCCACGTTGAGCAGGAGCCCGTTACGCGTGACCAGGTAGTACTCGTCCTTGAAGATGGCGACGAGCCCTTCGATCGCCTGGAATCCGCCCAGCATCATCAGCATGACGCCGGCGAAGACGACGTACCCGACCCAGCCCGTCGCCTGGGGACGGCGCGGGGCATAGGTGGAATCGGAGGCCGACGGCCTTTGCTGTGTCTCGGACATGCTTCACTCCTCGGTGGAGGTTGAATTCGGACCAACATTCGTCGATTCCGGCGGCGGGGACGCCATCCCGGGCGAATGAAACTCGTCCCGCCAGCCCTTCGGGCTCCAGACATTGACGACCTTGGCGACGGCCGTGACCAGGAACAACTGGCCCAGCAGCGCCTCCAGCACGGCGAGGGTGCGCCCCGGGTTCCCGGCCGGGACGAGATCGCCGTACCCGGTCGTGGTGAGCGTGACGAAGCTGTAGAACAGGCTGTCGGCGAGCGTTCCGTCGCCCTGGGCGCCGAAGAACGGCGCGGGCTGGAACGCCGCGATGCAGCGGTAGGAGAAGGCGAACGCCATCCCCAGCATCAGGTACGTGGCGAGCGCCCCCAGCATCAGCTCGCGGTCGACGTGCCGGCGACGGCCCAGATCGCCGGCGATCGAGACCGGCGCCACCACGTACAGCACGCTGCTGGCGAAGAAGGTGAGCCCGACCAGCGTGGTGCCCTGGTCGAAGAAGTTCCAGCCGCCGGCGACCAGCGAGAGCAGGAAGATCACGGCGGCGAGGGCGCGCAGGCTGGTGTGGGCGTGCGAGACCCGCAGCGCGTACCAGACCGTGCCGATCTGGGCGAACAGCAGCAGCGAGACGGTCCAGCGATGGCTCGAGACCGTCCCGATGACGTAGGTGCCGGCGATCAGCAGCATCAGCGGGCCGTAGCTGTCCCTCGACCAGATCGGCGTGCGCCGCCGCGCCCTGATCATCTAGTCGTCCGGCTTTCCGGGGTCCTCCGCCCCGGGCAGCCGCCTGATCTCGATGAGCCGCAGACCCATGCCGTGCATCCGGGAAATCAGGCCGAACAGCGCGGACTGATCGGGCAACTCCCCGTAGAGCACGGTCTCGGGCGGCTCGACCGAGATCGTCATTTCGGAGAGCTCGTCCAGCAGCTCGCTCGGGATCGTCCCGGACACCCGTACCTGGTAGTTCGTCGCGGTCATGACCATCCTTTCCGCGTCGTCTCGACCAGGTCCGGTGCGATGCGCGCCGAGCCGGCCGCGGTGGTTGGACCCTCAACACTCGACCGCCCGGACACTCCCGTCGTCACCCCGGGCAGATGAGGCGTGGCAGGTCAGCGTGCGATGTGCTCTGCTCAGGACGAGTGGAGGTGCGCAGATGAGAGACCCCGAGACGCGTACGGCGGCCGGTCGCGACGCCCGCAAGAGGGTGCCGCCGGAGACCCACGCCGAGTACGCCCCCGCGGCCGGCCGGCGCGACCCGGTGGAGATCCTGAAGGCCGAGGACGCCGGACGGGTTCCCGAGCTGGTGCCGATCCGCCACGGCCGGATGGGCCTGTCCCCGTTCACGTTCCTGCGCGGCTCCGCCGCCGTGATGGCCGCCGACCTCGCCGCCGGCCCCGACACCGGCATCACCGTCCAGCTCTGCGGCGACGCGCACCTGTCCAACTTCGGCGTGTTCGGCTCCCCGGAGCGGCGTCTGGTCTTCGACATCAACGACTTCGACGAGACGGCGCCGGGCCCGTGGGAATGGGACGTGAAGCGGCTCGCGGCGAGCCTGGCCGTGGCCGGCCGCGAGAACGGCTTCGGGCGCAAGGCGCGCCGGCCCGTCGTTCTGGCCATGGCCGAGCGCTACCGCCGGGCGATGGCCGAGTTCGCGGCGATGCGCGACCTCGACGTCTGGTACGCGCGGGCCGACGTCGACGACCTGGCCGGCATGCTCGGCGACCAGCTGGACAAGGCGCGCCGCAAGCAGCTCGACCGGGCGCGGAGCAAGGCCATGACCCGCGACAGCCTCCAGGCGTACAAGAAGCTCACCACCGTGGTCGACGGCCGCCGCCGGATCGCCGCCGACCCGCCGCTGCTGGTCCCGATCGCCGACCTGCTGCCCGAGATGGACCGGCAGGAGCTCGAGAGGCAGCTGCGGGAGCTGCTGGCCGGCTACCGCGAGAGCCTCGCCGACGACCGCCGATACCTGTTCGACCGGTACGAGTTCGTCGACATGGCCCGCAAGGTGGTCGGCGTGGGCAGCGTCGGCACCCGCTGCTGGATCGTGCTGATGTCCGGCCGCGACGAGAACGACCCGCTGCTGCTGCAGGTCAAGGAGGCGGGGCAGTCGGTGCTGGCCCGGGAGCCGCACGAGCACGAGGGACGCCGGGTGGTGACGGGGCAGCGGCTCATGCAGGCGGTCAGCGACATCTTCCTGGGCTGGCACCGGGTTCCCGGCTTCGACGGCCGCACCCGCGACTTCTACGTGCGGCAGCTGCGCGACTGGAAGGGCGCGGCCGTGGTCGAGGAGATGGACCCGATCGGCATGCGGGCCTACGCCGCGCTCTGCGGCTGGACCCTGGCCCGGGCGCACGCCCGCACCGGCGACCGGATCGCGATCGCCGCCTACCTGGGCGAGGACGCGGCGTTCGACAACGCGCTCGCCGAGTTCGCCGAGCGGTACGCCGACCAGACCGAGCGCGACCACAAGGCCCTGGCCGCCGCGGTGCGCGACGGCCGGGTCGAGGCTCGTACCGGAATCTGAGAGTCAGGCGGCGTCCGAGTCGAGGTAGACCAGCTCCACCCCGGACTGATCGAGGCGGCTCAGCAGCCGGTGGAGCTGTTCCACCGACAGCGTTCCGCGGATGGTGCTCTGGCAGGGGAGCGTCTCGCAGGCCAGGCCCTGGAACCGGCTGCGCAACAGCGGGCCGATCAGCCCGTGGATCCGGATCTCGTACCGCTCCTTCATGATGAGCATGCCCCCTGCTCTGTTTCGACGGATCTCACAACGGTGCCGGTTCGGCATGTGAGGGCGCCTCACTCCCGGGGAGTGAACTGGCGGGTGAATCAGAGGTGACGTCCGCGGGCGGACCGGTCCGTGCGATCAGGGTTACCCCGATTTCGTAGGCGGCGACGACGATCGCGATGATCAACAGCGACGTCCACGACGAGAGCAGCAGCGCCAGGATGCCGCCGGCCACCAGGCCGCTCACCCGCAGCACGTCGCGGTGCGCCGCGACCCAGTCCGGCGCGTTCGTGCCGAGCCAGCGGCCACCGCGGGCCGTCGCGTGCCCGGCGGCCACCGCGCCGCGCCGGACCTGCCGGCGCAGCCCGACGGCGCCGCGACCCGGCCCGAAGAGGTAGCAGACGACCGCGAGGATCGCGCCGATCCAGATCAGCTGGGTGCCGCGCGTACGGAGCACGCTGAAGACGCTGGTCACCGCGGCGGCCACGCCGTCGCGGTAGACACCCGCAGGCACCTCGGCGAGCAACTGGTCGCGTATCCCGCGCAGCACCGCGCTCACCGCGACCGCGGCCACCACCAGCCAGAGCCCGAGCTGTGCCAGCGTCCGCCGCCGCCACGGCGAGACCACCAGGGCGAGCAGGAGCAGCACGACCGTGCCGATGACGAACAGCGTCAGGTAACGCTTGGCGGCGGCCACCGATTCCTGCACGGCGTGCAGCTGGCCGTCGTCGTACACGGTGAACTGGGCGAAATTCGCCGGCAGCGTGACGCCGAGCGCGTCCTGGACCCGCACCCGCAGGTTGTCCGGGATCTCGCCGCTGCTGAGGTCGGGGAGCGTGATCGTGTGGCCGAACAGCGTCGGCAGCTGGGCGCTCAGGTCGCGCAGCACCTGGTTGATCAGCGGCAGCAGGTCGATCTGCACGCTCTGCTCGGTGGCGCTCACCACCTGGCTCTCGCCGTTCACGATCGCCATGACACGGTCGTGGACGCGCTCGTTGAGCCCGATCCAGATCCGCTGGAACTGGTCGCTCTGCATCACGTTGTCGACGGTGTTGCGGATCTGGATGCGCAACTGGCTGGTGATCGGGCCGGCCACGAAGGCGGCCTGCGCCGGGAGAACATTCTCGATGCGCTGCTCGACGTCGATCGCCTCGAACAGCTGCGCGGTCGAGTACTCGGCGACCGCGGCCGCCACCGCCGGGTCCTTCGGGAGCGGCCCGACCGTGGACACCCACCGGTCGGTGCTCAGCACGGTCGTCGCGGCCCACAGCCCGACGACGCTGGCCACCAGCGCGAACGCCGTGATCATGATGAACACCGCGGCGGCGACCCGGCGCAGGGCGAGCAGCGCGAACTGCCGGCGCCGGCGGTTCTCGAGGCGGGACTGGAGGGAGGTGACCTCTTCGCGGAGGCGTGCCACCTCGTCCGTGTCCGTCTGCTGGGTCATGCCTGCGACGCTCGTCGAGCGACGCGGAACCCGCGTCATCCAAGGCGAATGAACGCCCCGTTTCATTCCCCCGTGATGAGGGGGCCGACCCTCGGCTGTGGCTGACTGGGCCAGGCACCGACCGACGGAGAAAGGGTGTTAACCATGTCAACTCTGGTCGCCATCGGGTATCCCGACGAGACCACGGCGACAGCCGCCGGCCTGGAGGCGGAGCGGCTCGCGAAGGACCTCATCCTCCAGCCGGACGCCATCGCGGTGATCCGGCGCGACGTCGAGGGCAAGTACCACGTGACCACCAACCACCACGCGGTGGGCGGCGGCGCCACCTGGGGCATGTTCTGGGGCCTGCTGTTCGGCCTGCTGTTCTTCATCCCCGTGATCGGCATGGCGGTGGGCGCGGGCCTCGGCGCTCTGATGGGCAAGTTCACCAAGGGCGCCATCAACAAGGAGTTCCAGGAGCAGGTCCGCGACCTCGTCCAGCCCGGCACGTCCGCGCTGTTCCTCATCATCGAGGCGGTCACCCCGGACAAGGCCGTCGACGCGCTCAAGCAGTACGGCGGCACCGTGCTCAAGTCCTCGCTGTCCAAGGACGCCGAGGCGCAGCTCCAGGAGGCGCTGCACGGCACCGGCCAGGCCTGACGTCTTCCCCGTTCCGGCGCCACACCGGTGGCGCCGGAACGGCTGTCATTGGGGGCAACGATGACCAGCGCCGAACAGCAGCGACTCAACGACGCCGACCGGACCGGCGTCCCCTGGCGGCGGTGGGGTCCCTACCTCAGCGAACGTCAGTGGGGCTCGGTGCGGGAGGACTACAGCCCGGGCGGCGACGCCTGGAACTACCTCACCCACGACCAGGCGCGCTCCCGGGCGTACCGGTGGGGCGAGGACGGCATCGCCGGGATCAGCGACGACCGGCAGCTGCTCTGCCTGGCCCTGGCCATGTGGAACGGCCACGACCCGATTCTCAAGGAGCGGTTCTTCGGGGTGACCAACTCCGAGGGCAACCACGGCGAGGACGTCAAGGAGTACTACTTCTACCTCGACGGGACGCCCACGCACTCGTACCAGAAGATGGTCTACAAATATCCGCAGCGCGAGTTCCCTTACGACGACCTGGTGAGCACCAACCGGTCGCGCGGGCGCGACCAGTTCGAGTACGAGCTGCTGGACACCGGCGTCTTCGACGAGGAGCGCTACTTCGACGTCGAGGTCGAGCACGCGAAGGCCGGACCCGACGACATCCTGGTGCGGATCACCGTCCACAACCGCGGCCCGTCGCCGGCCAGCCTGCGCCTGCTGCCCACGCTGTGGTTCCGCAACACGTGGTCGGGCACGCCCGAGAGCCGTCCCGGCCTGTTCCAGATGCCCGGGATCACCGGCGCCGCCGTGGCCGAGGCCCGCCACCCCGAGCTGGGCCGCCGCTGGCTGCTGGTCCAGGGCGAGCACCAGCTGCTGTTCACCGACAACGAGAGCAACGACGAGCGCTTCGGGGGCGGCCCCAACGCCTCCCCGTTCGTGAAGGACGCGATCGACCGCTACGTGGTGCACGGCGAGAAGGAGGCGGTCAACCCCGCGCTCACCGGCACGAAGCTCGCCGCCGACATCACCCTGGACATCCCGGCGGGGGAGCGGGTCGTCGTGCGGCTGCGGCTCACCGACGAGCCGGTGCCGGCCGAGGCGGTCCGCGAACGCCTCGGGCCGATCTTCGAGGAGACGATGGAGCAGCGCCGGCGCGAGGCCGACGAGTTCTACGACGAGCGGCTCGCCGCCGGCCTGTCGGCCGAAGAGCGCCGGATGGTGCGCCAGGCCATGGCCGGCATGCTGTGGAGCAAGCAATATTTCGGGTACGACGTGGAGGCCTGGCTCGCCGGGCACGGCCGCGACCCGCTCGACGCCGGGAACATCCGCAACGGCGAGTGGTACCACCTCATCGCCGACGACGTGATCTCGATGCCGGACGCCTGGGAGTACCCCTGGTTCGCGGCGTGGGACCTGGCCTTCCACACGGTCGCGTTCAGCCTGATCGACCTGACCTTCGCCAAGCGCCAGCTCGACCTGCTGCTCAGCCGCCGCTACCTGCACCCCAACGGCCAGATCCCGGCGTACGAGTGGAACTTCGGCGACGTGAACCCGCCGGTGCACGCCTGGGCCACCTACCTGGTGTACGAGCTGGACAAGGCCCGCCACGGCCACGGCGACCGGGACTGGCTGGCCACCGCGTTCCACAAGCTCGCCAAGAACTTCACCTGGTGGGTCAACCGCAAGGACATGGACGGCCGCAACGTCTTCCAGGGCGGCTTCCTCGGGCTCGACAACATCGGCGTGTTCGACCGCAGCGCGCCGCTGCCCACCGGCGGCCACCTCGACCAGGCCGACGGCACCGCGTGGATGGCGCTGTACTGCCAGAACATGCTGCAGATCGCGCTCGAGCTGGCGCAGGACGACGACCCGTCCGACCACCCCGCCACCACCCTTGACCGGACCAAGGTCCTCCCAACCTATGTGGAGCAGGCGCAGACCTACGTCGAGCACTTCGCCTGGATCGCGGCGGCGGTCGACCACCCCGGCCGCGCGTCGATGTGGGACGAGGACGACGGCTTCTTCTACGACCTGCTGCGGCTGCCGGACGGTGGCGCGGTGCGGCTCAAGGTGCGATCGATGGTGGGCCTGCTGCCGCTGGCCGCCGCGACCGTCTTCGACGCGCGCGTGAGCAGCCGCTATCCCGAGATCATCGACGAGGCCAACCGGTTCCTCGCGGCGCACCCGAGCGTGCGGGCGGCGCTGCCCGAGGGACGGTTCGAGGGCCGGCCCGGCATTCACCTGCTGGCCCTGTTCGACGAGACCCGGCTGCGGCGGATCCTGTCGCGCCTGCTCGACGAGGACGAGTTCCTCAGCCCGTACGGAATCAGGTCGTTGTCGAAGTTCCACGACGCCCACCCGTTCGAGTTCGACGTGGGCGACGCCCGCTTCCGGGTCGCCTACACGCCGGCCGAGTCGGACAGCGGCATGTTCGGCGGCAACTCCAACTGGCGGGGACCTATCTGGTTCCCGGTCAACGCCCTGATGATCCGGGCGCTGCTCAACCTGTACGCCGGGTACGGCGACGACTTCACCGTCGAGTGCCCGACCGGCTCGGGCGTGCACATGACCCTGTTCGAGGTGGCCCGGGAGATCTCGAACCGGCTCACCCGGATCTTCCTGCCCGGCGCGGACGGCCGCCGGCCCTGCTACGGCGGCCAGGACGTCTTCGCGCGTGAGCACTGGCGCGACCTGATCACCTTCTCCGAGTACTTCCACGGCGACAACGGCGCCGGCCTCGGCGCCGCCCATCAGACCGGCTGGACCGGCCTGGCCGCCGTGTTCCCGGTGCTGTTCGCCCGGGTCAGCGGGCCGGACCTGCTGGAGCACGGCCTGTCCGGGATCTTCGAGGCGATGCGCGAGGAGGAGTCATGACCACCGGCTGGCCGTCCGCCCCCGTGGTGTACGAGATCGACACGTGGCCCTGGCTCGCCGGGGTGGCCGGGCGGCTGGGCCACCCGGTCACGCTCGCCGATGTACCGGCCGAGGTGTGGGACGAGACGCTCCCGCCCGGCATCGACGCGGTCTGGCTGATGGGCGTCTGGGAGCGCAGCCCGGCCGGCCTGGTCGTGGCCCGCGCGAACGACGACCTGCAGCGCTCGTTCCACGAGGCCCTGCCCGACATGGCCCCGGCCGACCTGGTCGGCTCGCCGTACTGCGTGCGCCGCTACCGGGTGGACGAGCACCTGGGCGGGCCGTCGGCGCTGGCCACGGCGCGGGCCGAGCTGGCACGGCGCGGGCTGCGGCTGGTGCTCGACTACGTGCCCAACCACGTGGCGCCCGACCACCCGGCGGTCGTGGAGGAGCCGTCCTGGTTCATCCAGGGCGACGAGGACGACGAGAGCAAGGAGCCGTCGGCCTGGTTCCGGGCCGCGGGGCGGGTCTTCGCGCACGGCCGGGACCCGTACTTCCCGCCCTGGCCGGACGTCGCCCAGCTGAACGCCTTCCAGCCCGCGCTGCGGGAGGCCACCGCGCGGGCGATCGCCGACATCGCGGGGCAGTGCGACGGGCTGCGCTGCGACATGGCCATGCTGCTCACCAATGACGTGTTCGCCCGCACGTGGGGCGCGCACGCCGGCCCCGCTCCCAAGACCGAGTTCTGGCCCGAGGTGATCGGCCGGGTGAAGCAGCACCGGCCCGATGTCGTGCTGATCGCCGAGGCGTACTGGGACATGGAATGGACCCTGCAGCAGCAGGGCTTCGACTTCTGCTACGACAAGCGGCTCTACGACCGGCTCGCCCATGGCGGCGCCGCCGACGTGCGGATCCACCTCGCGGCCGGCCGTGACTTCCAGGACCACCTGATCCGCTTCATCGAGAACCACGACGAGCCGCGGGCCGCGTCGGCGCTGGGCGGCGGGCGGGACCGGGCCGCCGCGGTGGCGATCGCCACGCTGCCCGGCGCGACGCTGTGGCACGAGGGCGAGTTCGAGGGGCGGCACACGCACCTGCCGGTCTTCCTCGGCCGCTTCCCGGACGAGCCGGCCGACGCGGATCTGCGCGCGTTCTATCAGCGGCTCCTGGCCGTGGTGGCCGGGATGCGCCGCGGCGAGTGGACCATGCTGGACTGCGACGGCTGGCCGGACAACCCCACCCACGCCGACGTCATCGCCTGGGCCTGGCACGACGACGCGCCGCACCACGTGGTCGCGATCAACCTGTCGGACCACCCGTCGCAGGCCCGGATCGCGATGCCGTGGCCCGCCCTCGCCGGGCGCGGCTGGCGGCTGATCGACCTGCTCGACGGCCGCACGTTCGACCGCGACGGCGATGCGCTGGTGGCCGACGGCCTCTACGTCGACCTGCCGCCGTGGGGCAGCCACCTCTTCGCGGTCACGGCATGACGGCTGGTACCCCGTTCGCGGTGGCGCTCGGGCTGCTCGCGGGGGTCTCCCTGCTCGGCCTGCTCGCCGCCGCGTTCCTCCCGATCAAGCGGCCGCCTGGCTCATCCGCAACGGGTGAGGCGGCGGCGTGAGAGGCGGGCGCATGCTGAGGGTCATGGCATTGGGTCCGCTGGAACTCATCGTCCTGTCCTTTCCCGCGGCACGACTCAACGACGGCGTCCTGGCGACACTCGACCGCCTGCACGAGTCCCCCGGAGTCCGGGTGGTCGACGTGCTGGTGGTCCGCACCGATGCGGTGGGCGGCGCCTGCGGAGTGGAGCTCAGTGAGCTCTCCGGGTTCGGCGGCGACCCGCTGGATCTCGCCCGGCCGGCCACGGGACTGATCACCGAGACCGACATCGACGAGGTAGGCGAGCTCGTCGATGAGGAGACCGACGCCCTCGCCGTACTGGTCGAGCACCTGTGGGTGAACGACCTCCGTAGCGAGGTGGCGTCGACCGACGGCACCGTCCTCGCCCTCATGCATATCCCGAACGCCTTGGCGGCGGTCGGCGGAAGGTGAAAGGGAGCCACCATGGACGATCTTCAGGAGATGGGCCCGGTCGATTACCTCTGTATCGAGTTTCCTCCCGGCAGCCAACCCGGCCAGGGCCTGCCGCACATCGTGAGCCTCGTCGACCGGGGCATCATCCGGGTCCTTGACCTGAGATTCCTCCGCAAGAACGCGGACGGCACGGTGAACGAGCTGATCGGTGAGCAGCTGGATACCGGGCTCACCCTCTTCCAGGGCGCCGCCTCCGGGATGCTCGGCGGCGACGACCTCGAGGAGGCCGCCGCGGTGCTCGAGCCGGGGAGCGCGGCGGCCCTGATCGTGTACGAGAACGTCTGGGCGGCGCCGTTCGCGGTGTCCGTGCGGCGCGCCGGCGGCCGGGTGATCGCGGGCGGCCGGATCCCGGTCCAGTCGCTGCTGGCGGCGCTGGACGCCACCGAGTCCGAGTACGTGGGGAGCTGAGATGGGTCTTCTTCGAGGAGTGGCGCGCACGGCGGCGATCGCCGGCACGGCCACCGCGGTTTCCAACCGGGTCTCCCGCCGGCAGGCCGGGCGGTGGCAGAAGCAGGCGGATCAGGAAGAGGCCAACGCCTACTACGACCAGTCGCAGCAGCAACAGCAGAACCCGCCGCAGCAGCAACAGCAGTACGCTCCGCCGCCGCAGCAGGTGTACGTCGCGGCTCCGGTGCCCGCGCCCGAGGCCGGCGACGACATGCAGGCGAAGCTGGACGCCCTCAAGCAGCTCGGCGAGCTCAAGACGCAGGGCGTGCTGACCGACCAGGAGTTCCAGCAGCAGAAGGCCAAGATCCTGGGGTCTTGATCCGGGGTGAAAAGGCGTCGGCCGCCGGTGACGGGAGATCACCGGCGGCCGACGTCTTTCGCTCAGACGGTGGTTTTCGCGCCCGAGGCCTGCTTGTGCAGCAGGGTCTCGTCACTTCTTCTCCTCAAGGGCGGCAACGGAATCCTCGTCCGAGGATCACCCGCCGTGTCGGCCGACGCGTCGTGCCGGCGGGATGAGCCGCCCCCCGGGCCGGACGGGTCAACCTCAGCCGATGAAAGAGATCACGATCCCCACCTTGTTGCATTTGCGCTGCGTTCTGTGTTGGGGTGTGGGCGGGGACGCATGACAAGTACGACGACGGTCACTCTCTGTAGTTCGTGGGCCAGGGAATCTCCACTGAGGATCCTGGCGCATCGGCGGCGCGGACCGCGGAGCGTGAAAATGATCGCCGTCGCCCGGGTGTGGTCGGAGCCGCGACACGGGCCATGAGGGAGCACGTGCCGCCGGGGGTTCGACCGCGGGGGTGGTTGTTACGTGAGGAAAACCGGAAGGATCACGACGCAGGCCGAGTGGGCCGGCGGCGGGCGACTGGGGCGCCCGGCGGTGCGGCAGCCGCTTGTTCCGCGCCGCCGTTTGGCCGAGATGCTGGACGCCGGGGTGCGCGGGCCGGTGACGCTCGTGTGCGCCGGCCCGGGCTGGGGCAAGAGCACGCTGGTCGCCTCCTGGGCCGAGGCGCGGATGGCGTCCGGCCCGATCGCGTGGCTGACTCTCGGGCCGCAGCACAACGATCCGCCGGCGTTCTGGTCCGATTTCGTGATGGCGCTGCGGCTGTCGGGCGCGGTGCCCTGCGGCAACCTCCTCGAGCACCTCGACCAGGCCGCCGTCCCGCAGGTGATCGACGGCCTCAACGCGCTGCCCAGCCCGGTGGTCCTGGTGCTCGACGACTTCCACCAGGTGGACGACTCCCGCGTGATCGGCGACCTCGCCCGGCTCCTGCACGATCCGCCGCCGGCGCTGCGGCTCGTGCTGGTCGCCCGCGGCGAGCCGGCCCTGCCGCTGCACCGGTTCCGGGCCGGGGGCGACCTCACCGAGATCCGCGCCCGGCACCTCGCGTTCCTCGCGCCCGAAGCGGCCGAGCTGCCGGCCGTGCACCGCCGGCGGCTGCCCGTGGAGGAGCTGGCCGAGCTGCTCGAGCGCACCGAGGGGTGGGTGGTCGGGCTCCAACTGCTCGCCGACGTGCTGGCCGAGCGCGGCGCGCTGGACAACGGCGAGATCCGCGCGGTCTCCGATTACCTGCTGCGCGAGGTCGTCGCCGGCCTTCCGGCCGAGATGCGGCAGTTCCTGGCCCGCACCAGCCTGCCCGACGAGGTGTGCGGCCCGCTCGCCGACGCGCTCACCGGCGAGTCGTACAGCCGGCGCCTCCTCGAGCGCCTGGAGAGCGCGAACGCGTTCGTCACCCGGGTCGAGGAGCGCCCGGGCTGGTTCCGTTACCACCCGCTGCTGCGCGAGGCGCTGCTGCACCAGATGGCGCTCGACCGGCCCGGCGCCGAGGCCGAGCTGCACCTGCTCGCGGCCCAGTGGTTCGCCGCAAAGCAGCAGATCATCGAGGCCCTGCGCCATGCGGCGGCCGCGGGCGACTGGGCATATTTCGGCCGGCTCGCGGTCGAGCGCGCCATGGTCCGGGTGCTCGGCGGCTCCCGCGAGCCGTTCGTCGAGCTGCTCGGGCGCATCCCGCCCGAGGACCACGCCGCCACTCCCGAACTGGCCCTGTGCGGCGCGGCCGTGCGCTACACCAGCGGCGACCGGCCCGGCACGGCCGGGCTGCTGCGGCTCGCCCGCTCGCTCGCCGAGCGGCAGAGCACCGTCGCCACCTCGACCGACCTGACGCTGCGCCTGATGGAGGCCGGCGTCCTGCATTGGCGGGTCGGCGACATGCCGGGGCTGATCGAGAAGTCCACCGAGACGCTCAAGCTGCTCACCTCGTACCGGCTCGACGAGCTGCCCTCGCTGCTGCACTACCGGGCGGTCGCGCTCAACGAGAAGGGCGCCGGGCTGCTGTGGATGGACAAGCCCGACCACGCCGACCGCTACCTGTGGGCGGCGTCCACCGCGGCCCGCAGCGTCGGCTCCACGCTCACCGAGATCAACGCGCTGTCCCACCTGGCGCTGCTGGTGCTGTTGCAGGGATCGATGCCCGAGGCGTCCACGTTCGTGACCGCCGCGCTCGATCTGGCCCGGCGCAACGGGTTCGAGGGCACCGCCCAGGTCGCGATCGCGTACCTCACGCTCGCGCTGATCGAGCTCGGCCGCGACCGGGCCGCCCAGGCGCAGGAGGCGCTGCGGATGGCCCTGCACGCCGGGGGCGAGGAGCCGGCCGCCGCGCCGGCCGTGCTGGCCGTGCTGGTGCGCACGCACATGCTGCTGATCGCGGGCGAGGCGGCCGCGGCCAAGGCGCTGCTGCGGCAGACCCGCGAGGACGCCCCGGCGACCCTGGTGGCGCCGGTGCTCGACCGCTGGCTGCGGCTGGCCGAGTCGGAGGCCGACCTGCTCCTCGGCGGGGCCCGGGAGGTCGTGGCCCGCTACGACCCCGACCTGCCGCGCGGCGTGCTCAACCCGCACGAGCTGGTCTGCCTGGCCCGCGCGCTGCTGGCGGTGGGGGACCACGGCCCGGCCGAGCGGCTGCTGGCCCGGGTGCGGGAGAGCGCCGACCACGTCTCGGCCGTCACGGCCTGGATCGCCACGGCGTTCGCGGCCGACGCCGAGGGGCACGGCAACCGGTCGATCGACGCGATCTCCCGCGCGGTGACCATCGCCGAGCGGGAGGGGTTCCGGGCGGTGTTCCGCTCGTTCGACCAGCGTCGGCTCGCCATCCTGCTCGACCGGCGGCGCTGGGTCGAGGAGCACACGGCGACCCCGGCCGTGATGCCGCCGAAGCGGGCCGGCGACGAGGCGACGGCGCCGTCCGACGTGCTCAGCGAGCGGGAACGCGACGTGCTGCGCTACCTGCCCACGGTGCTCACGGCGGGGGAGATCGCCGGGAACCTCAACATCTCGATCAACACGGTGAAGGCGCACATGCGCTCGATCTACCGCAAGCTCGGTGCGGCGCGGCGGCGGGAGGCGGTGGTCCGGGCCCGCCAGCTGGGCCTGCTCTGAAGGTGGGCCTGCTCTGAAGGTGGGCCTGCTCTGAAGCATCCCTGCGGGATGAAGACCGATGATCGCGTACGGCGTTGGCTGGTGAGCATGACCGAGACTCGCGAGTGGCCCGGCGTGGTCGCCGAGGTCCGCTCCCAGCCATTCCCCTGGTGGACCGTCCTCATCACCGGGCTGCTCGGCGTCGCGTTCGGCATCGCCGTGCTGGTCTGGCCCGACATCACGATCCGCATCATGGCGGCGCTCGCCGGTGTCTGGCTGTTCGTGGCCGGCGTCGCCCGGATCATCGGCGCGTTCCTGCCCAGCGGCAGCATCGTCCGCAACGTCCTGTCCGGCATCATCGGCATCATCGTGCTGATCGCCGGCGTCATCTGCCTGCGCAACGTGGTCACCCGGGTCGCCCTGCTGGCGCTGCTGTTCGCGATCACCTGGATCCTCACCGGCCTGACCGCGGTGCTCGTCGGCGTGCAGCGGCAGGGCGCCGAGCGGACCGCGCTGATCCTCCTCGGCGTCATCTCCCTGATCGCCGGTCTGGTCTTCGTCTTCGCCCCCGGCCTCTCGCTGGCCACGCTGGTGCTGCTCACCGGCATCAGCAGCATCGTGGTGGGCGCCGGCGAGGTGGCTCTCGCCTTCGTCGTGCGGCGCGCCCCGGCCTAGCCGATGCGCACCGCCGGGATATTGCTGGCCGGTTGGGCGGCTCTGGGGATCACGATCCTGGTGCTGCCCGGCCTGTCGGCGGACAGCGGTTGGTCGGTGCTGGTCGCGGCCCTGCTGCTCGGCCTGTTCGGGGTGGTGATCCGGCCGGCGATCGCGGCGCTGATGACCAGGATCGGCTGGGCCGGCGTGCTGGCCGGCTGGCTGCTCGCTCAGGCCGCGCTGGTCTATCTCGCCCTCGCCATCACGCCGGGCATTCACGGCGACACCTTCTGGGACGCGTTCTGGGCCTCCTGGATCTACTCTGCCCTGATCAGCATCGCGCTGTGGGTGGTCACCGCCGGGCGGACCGAGGCGGTCACCCGGCACCTGCTCTGGGTCAACCGGCGCTTCCGCGGGAAGGTGCCGCGCACCGATGTGCCCGGCGTGGTCTTCGTGCAGATCGACGGGCTCTCCGCGCCGCTGGCCCGCTGGGCGCTGGAGACCGGCAACCTGCCCACGCTGGGGCGGTGGCTGCGCTCGGGGAGCCATGTGCTCACCGAGTGGCATGCGCAACTGCCGGCGACGACGCCGGCGAGCCAGGCGGGACTTCTGCACGGCGCGAGCGATCAGGTGCCCGCCTTCCGCTGGTACGAGAAGGACAGCGCCCGCCTGATCGTGACCAACCAGCCGTCCGACGCGGCCCTGGTCGAGGCCCGGCTCAGCAACGGGAACGGGCTGCTGGCCGACGGCGGCGTCAGCCTCAGCAACGTGTTCTCGGGCGACGCGCCGACCAGTCTGCTGACGATGAGCACCGCGCGCGCCGGGCGCGGGCCGGCCCGTTATCTGAGCACCTACCTGCTCGATCCGTTCGGGTTGACGCGGTCGATGGTGCTGACCGTCGGCGAGATCGTGAAGGAGCTGCACCAGGCACGGCGGCAGCGGCTGCGCCGGGTGGAGCCGCGGATCCGGCGGGAGCCGTCCTACGTGCTGCTGCGCGGGGTGACGAACGTGCTGCTGCGGCACCTCAATCTCGCCGTTCTCGCCGAGCACCTGATGCGGGGGACACCCTCGATCTACTGCGACTTCGTCGACTACGACGAGATCGCCCATCACGCCGGGCCGGCGCGGCCGGAGGCGCTGGCCGCTCTCGAGGGGATCGACGGGATCCTCGCCAACCTCGAGGAGGTCGCGGCGGCGGCGCCCCGGCCGTATCACTTCGTCGTGCTGTCGGACCACGGGCAGAGCCAGGGCGCGACGTTCCGCCAGCGCTACGGGATCGGGCTCGATGAGCTTGTCCGTGGCGATGTCGAGATGGCCACCGACGACGAGCAGGCCGGGCGGGCCTCGACGTTGCGGGCCAGCCTTCTCCCGTCGTCCGCCCCTTCCACGCCACCGCCGGCGAACGACACGCCCGAGTTCGTGGTGGTCGCCTCCGGGAATCTTGGCCTGGTCTCCCTCGCCCGCCAGCCGGGGCGGCTGTCCATGGAGGAGATCGAGAAGCACGCGCCGGGTCTCATCGACCGTCTCGCCACGCACCCCGGGGTCGGTTGGGTGATGGTGCGTTCCCACCACGAGGGACCGACGGTGATCGGTCGTCACGGCCGGCGGCTGCTCGATACCGACGTCGTGATCGGCGCCGACCCGCTCGAGGGTTTCGGCGAGTTCGCCGCGAGCGACCTGCGCCGGCACGACCGGCTCGGCCACACGCCCGACATCCTGGTGAACAGCCTGCACGACCCGGCGACCGGCGAGGTGGCCGCGTTCGAGGAGCTGGTCGGCTGCCACGGCGGGCTCGGCGGCTGGCAGAACCGGCCGGTGCTGATCCACCCGCGCGACCTGCCGGTCGAGGGGCCGCTGGACAGCGCCGACGCCGTGCACGCGGTCATGAAGGGATGGCTGGGCCTCATCCGTGCGGGGTGATGAGGTCTTGGGCCGGCGCCGCCACCCTGACGGTGACGAAGGGGAATTGCCATGTGTCGCTGGCTGGCCTACTCGGGTACGCCCATCCTGCTCGACGAACTTCTCTACAAGCCCCGCCACTCCCTCATCGACCAGAGCATGCACTCCCGGCTCGGCGTCGAGACCACGAACGGCGACGGCGTCGGGGTCGGCTGGTACGAACCGTCGGACCAGCCCGTCCCCGCCCTGTTCCGTGGCATCGGCCCGGCCTGGGGTGACGTCAACCTGCGCGAACTCGCCCGGGTGACCCGCTCCGGCCACTTCCTGGCGCACATCCGCGCGAGCACCGGCACCCCCGTGCAACAGACCAACTGCCATCCTTTCCGGTACGGGCGCTGGCTGTGGTGCCACAACGGGGCCATCCACAACTTCCGCGAGCTGCGGCGCGACCTGATGCTGGCGATCGACCCCGACCTGTTCCCCAGCATCTCCGGCTCCACCGACTCCGAGGTCATGTTCTACCTGGCCCTGACGTTCGGCCTGCGCGACGACCCGCTGCTCGGCGTCGAGCGGATGGCCGGCTTCGTCGAGAAGGTCGCCCGCGACCACGGCGTCGCCAACCCGCTGCAGATGACGGTGGGCGCCACCGACGGCGACCGGATCTGGGCCTTCCGCTACTCGAGCGAGGGCCACAGCCGGACGCTGTTCTTCAGCACCGAACTGAACGCGTTGCGCGCGCTGCACCCCGATATGGAGCTGCTGCGCGGGCTCTCCGAAGAGACCCGGCTCATCGTCTCCGAGCCGCTCGGCGAGCTGCAGGGCGCCTGGAACGCGGTGCCCGAGTCCAGCTACGGCGTCATCCAGAAGGGCGACGACCAGCTGGGCGCCTTCACCCCACGCTGACCCTCGCCAGGGGAGAGGGGCAGGGACCGCCCTCGCAGACGTCGATCACTCTTCCGGTGAGCAGGAAGGTCGCCTTCTGCAACTGGGCGGCCGGCTGGGCGCGTGGGAACTCGTGCGGGTCCGTGCCGTACTGCGGGCCGGCCGGCGCGAGGTTGGTGGGCGGCGGCGCGTACGCCTGACCGCTGTTCCACACCACCATCGCCGAGCCGCGGTACGGGTAGCGAAGGATCGGCCCGATGCCCCAGAACGGCATCACCTCGTCGGACCAGCCCGGGGCCAGCGCGGGCCGGTGGAGGCGGGCGCCGATCGTGCGGGCCTCGACCTGCGCGGCCGCCGGCGAGACCTGGTGGTCGCCGAACGCGACGTGCATCAGCACCTGGTGCTGCGGCGTGCGGGGCAGCGGCCGCGTGGTGATGTGCTGGGCGTACCCGTTGGCCTCGCCGCGGTCCCACAGCATCTGGATCAGCGCGAGGACCAGTTGCTGGTCGGTCTTGCCGGGATACGACTGGTCCATGAGCTGCTGGAACGGCGCGAAGTCGACGCTGCGCTGCAGCAGCGTGCTGTAGTTCATGGCGGGCACGCCGAGGACCGAGCGGGTCCAGTCCTGCGCGATCGCGGTGAGCGCGCCGCCGTTGATGCCGCCCTGGCTGTTGCCGTCGTAGTGCAGGCCGCCGCGCCGGTCGAGCAGGCTGCGGCCCTGGCCGTCCTGGAAGGCGGGGTTCGCGGCGAAGCCGGCCGGCGCGATCATTGCCCGGCCCAGGAACAGGAAGTTGAGGAAGCTCTGCTGGAGCCGGTCGGGCACGGCCGGGAACCGGCTGAGGTCGCTCCAGACCCCGGCGACGAAGGGGATGTCGCCGTTGGAGAGGCCGATCCAGCTGGTCGCGCAGAACATGAAATCGTACGTCTGCGACATCTGCTTCACGTTGCCGGCGTTGATCTCGGTGGGGGCGCCGAGCAGGCCGTGGCCGTAGAGCGACAGGTGGGCCGGCGTGCCGGCCGTCGCCGAGCGCGGGATGTTGCAGACGAAGTCGGCCGCGAGGGTTCCGGACGTGGCGGGCTGCCCGCCGGGTCCGTAGGTCATCCGGGAGCCGGGCCCGCCGGCGCCGGTCAGGTAGCTCGGCACCGTGACCGTGCCGCGCACCTGGCGAGCGATGCGGGCGTCCTGCTCGGGCGTGTAGTCGGTGACCTGACCGACGCTGAACCCGGGCGCGCGGCGGCCGAGGGCGGCGAACGCGTCGTCGCGCATGTGCAGGACCCGGCCGGTCAGGCTCTGTTCGCTGGCAACGGTGAAGTCCCACGCGAGGTGGAGGCCGTGCCGCGAGATCCCGCTCCGGCGTAGGTCGCTGCCGAGACCCGAACCTGGGCCGGGGATCAGCTTGCCGTCGCTGTCACGCAGTCCTCGCAGGACGACGACGTACCGGGTTGCCTCCCGCAGCGCGACGGCCGGCCGGATGATGAGCAACTGCCGGCCGGGCTCGCCGTGGGCGTCGAGCTCGGCCCAACAGGGCACGCGATGCCACGTACGCGTATCGATGAGCGCGACGGGCGCGCCCGGGGCGAGCGAACGCCCGATGTCGGTGACCGGCGCGATGCCGCTGGCCACGGGATCGAGGCCGGGCACGTCGACGAGGATGGGCGTGCCGGGGCTGAAGCCGTCCTGCCGGTTCCACTCGGCCGGGTCGATGTGGACGCCGGCGATGTTGGCGGGCAGCGCGTCGGCCGGGAAATGCACGCGAAGGCCGGTCGGGCTGGTCCGGTCGCGGACCGTGAAGCTGTTGCTGGGGAAGGGAAGCAGGCCCGGCGCCGGAGGATGGGCGGCGGCCACGCCGGGGGGCGCCAGCAAGGCCAGTGCGGTGATGACCAGGACGAGGAATCGGCGCGCCACGGACACTCCTACATGCGGATGACGAGAGTGCGGGCGATCAGGTCGTGGATCGCCCGGTGCCGCCGGTCGACAAGCAGCCACAGCGAGCCGATCGGGAAGTACGCCAGCAGGATTCCACGCACGAGCGCCGACCACCAGCGGACCGGCCTGCGGTTCGTGCCGACCACCCGGATGCCGACCATGGCCATGCCGATGGTGCGGCCGGCCAGTCCCCAGAGGACGGTGCAGTAGAGCGCGAACACGGCCGGCAGCGCCACTAGGTAGGCCGCGGTGAGCGTGCGGGCCAGGTCGCGCGCATCGCTGCCGACGACCGAGGCGACCAGGCTGATCCCGGCGGCCGTCCCGGCCGACGCGATCGAGACGATCAGCGCGTCGATGACGTACGCGATGGTCCTGCTCACCACGCCCGCGAAGCCGGCTACGGAGAGGGCCGGCTTCGCGGAGATGGTGGCGCTCATGCGGTGACGGCGACCGGCACGGGTTCCGCGGCGACCGGCGGGCGGCGGCGCCGCAGGACGGCCTTGCGGATCTCGGTGAGGACGATGACGGTCAGCGCGGCGCCGATGCAGATGATCCACTGCACGGCGTTGAGGCCCACCGTGCCCAGCAGCCGCTGGAGCACGTCGAGCGAGGTGGCCAGGTAGATGGCCGCCACCGACATGCCGCTGGTGATGACGAAGCGGCGGTCGCCGAAGGTCTCCACGCTGAACACCGAGCGGAGGTCGCTGCGCACCGTGAACGAGAAGAACAGGTTCATGATGGAGAACGCGGTGACGCCCATGGTCCGGCCGGTGTCGAGGTTCCACTCCTGGTCGCCCCACCAGATGACGATCAGGGTGCTGATGCCCATGACCAGGCCGACGACGCCGAGCCAGCGCATCGACTTGCGGCTGAGCAGCGGCTCGTCGGACCTGCGGGGCTTGCGGGCCATGATGTCGGGGTCGCCCTTGCCGTAGCCGAGGCCGACCGACTGGAACACCTGGGTGGTGAAGTTCAGCCACAGCGTCTGCAGCGGCACGAACGGGACGCCGGCCGCGATGTTGAAGATGCTGGCGCTCAGGAACGTGACGACCATGCCGATGAGCACGCCGATCTGGAAGAAGATGTACTTCTTCAGGTTGTCGTAGAGCTCGCGGCCCAGCCGTACCGCCTTGACGATCGTCGCGAAGTCGTCGTCGGTGAGGATCATCGCGGCGGCTTCCTTGCTCACCTCGGTGCCGGTGATCCCCATGGCGATGCCGATGTCGGCCTTCTTCAGCGCCGGCGCGTCGTTGACGCCGTCGCCGGTCATCGCGACGATGTGGCCCTTGCGCTTGAGCACCTCGACGAGGCGGACCTTGTGCTCGGGGGTGACCCGGGCGATCACGCCGATGCCGTCGATCTGCTCGTCGGCCTGGGCGTCGGTCATCGCCGCGAACTCGGCGCCGGTGATGGCCCGGCCGCGGATGCCCAGCTTCTCGGCGATGGCGGCCGCGGTGACCGCGTGGTCGCCGGTGATCATGCGGACCTGGATGCCGGCCGCGTGCGCCTCGACGATCGCGGCCTTGGCCTGCGTCCGTGGCGGGTCGACGATGCCGACGAGCGCGAGCACGGTCATCCCGTCGAGCGCCGCGAGCAGGTCGGCGCCGGCGTCGAAGGTCTTTGGGTCGAAGTCCTTGCGCCCGGTCGCCATGACCCGCAGCCCCTGCTCGCCGAGCCGCCGGTTCTCGTCGAGGTAACGCTTCTTGAAGGCGGGATCGGCGTCGATCACCGAGAGGTCGTCCGGGGCGAGCGTGTGGGTGGCACGGGACAACAGCTGGTCGGGCGCCCCTTTGACAAAGGCGCGGATCACCTCGCGCCCGTCCGGCAGGGAGAGACGGTGGAAGGTCGCCATCATCTTGTACGCGGCATCGAACGGCAGCACCGCCACCCGGGGATAGTGCTCCCGGGTCGCGTCGACAGAGATCCCGCCCTTCTCGGCGAGCACGACGAGCGCGCCCTCGGTCGGGTCGCCGATCATCGAGCCGTCGTGGACCACGGCGTCCGCGGCCAGCGCCATCGGCAGCAGGAAGTCGTCGAGCGGCGTGTCCGGCTGGCCGGCGACCCGCTGGATCGTGCCCTCGGTCGAATAGCCGCTGCCCGTGACCACGTAACGCCGTCCCGGAATGGCCATCTCGGTGGCGGTCATCTGGTTGAGCGTCAGCGTCCCGGTCTTGTCCGAGTTGATCGCCGAGGTCGAGCCGAGCGTCTCGGTCGAGCGCAGCCGCTTCACGATCGCGTTGGCCTTGGCGAGGGTGGTGGTGCCCAGCGACAGGATCGTCGTGACCACGGCGGGCAGGCCGGTCGGGATCGCCGAGATGGCGAACGCGATGGCGGCCGTGAAGACGACGTTGAACTCGTTGCCGCGGGCCAGGTTGATGATGACCGAGGCGAGCAGCGCGAAGCCGGAGATGTAGAGGATCTGGTTGGTCAGCTTGGCCAGCTGCCGGGTGAGGGGAGTTTCCTCCTCCTTCTCGGTCTGCAGCATGCCGGAGATGTGACCGACCTCGGTCTCCATGCCGGTCGCGGTGACCAGCAGCTCGCCGGAGCCCCGGGTGACGTTGGTGTTCATGTACGCCATGTCGGACCGGTCGCCGAGGTCGGTGTCGACGTTCCCGCAGGCCTCGACGCTCTTGCTCACCGGAAGGCTCTCCCCGGTCAGCGCCGACTCGTCGATCTCCAGGGTGGCAGCGCGCAGCAGCCGGCCGTCGGCGGGCACCAGGTCGCCGGCCTCGATCAGCACGACGTCGCCGGGCACCAGCTCCTCGGCCGCCAGCTCGACGAGGGTACCGTCGCGCCGCACCTTGGCCTTGACGATCATCATCTTCTGCAGGGCGCCGATCGCGGCCGCGGCCTTGCCCTCCTGGTGCAGGCCGAGCACGGCGTTGAGCAGCGTCAGCAGGATCAGCAGGATGCCGGTGCCCCACTGCTTGAGCGGCACCATGCTGCCGATGCCGGCGACCAGCAGCACGATTTGCATGGGGTCGGCGTACTGCCGCAGGAAGGATCGCCACCAGGGCTCCTTGCGCGCCTCGGCGAACTTGTTGGGGCCGTACTGGGCGCGGCGGCGCTCGACCTCGGCGGTGCCCAGGCCGGACTGGCGCTCGACCTCCTCGGCCTCGAGGGCCTGGTCGACCGTGAGGGTGTGGAAGGGGGGCGGGGAGGTCGTGATCGCCATCGGTTGCTCCTCATGAGAACGGCGGGATCGGGCACGGCCGGGTGGACGTTCCGGCCGTGCCCGCGGTGACGCCGGTTAGCGGCGGCGAGAAACGCGTCGTGCCGTTCTGCGGCCGGTGCGCCGGGCCACGCGGCGGGATCCGAACATGACTTTGCCTCCTCGGGCTCGATCGTCCCGATCGTCCCGTCGACGCCCGTGCGACCGCCTCATCCCAGCCGAATGAGCCGGGCGGGCGGTCAGTGCAGGAGGATCTTCAGCGCGATCATGACGACGCCGAAAGCGCTCGCCACCAGCGTGGACACCAGCCGCTCGGCCGGGTGCAGCCGGGCGCCCATCCGCCATCCGGCCAGGCCGAGCAGAAGTGTGCTGGTGACCAGCGCGAACAGAATCGCGAGGTTCATCCCCGCGCCGGCCGCCCGGGCGAGCAGCAGGACGAGCAGCGGCACCAGCGAGGCGCTCATGATCTCCCACCCGTGGGTGAGCTGATCGCGCACGGCGTGCCATTGCGGCCGGTGCCCCTCGTGTATCCGTTCCGCGATGATCCGGGCGTACCGCTCGGCCAGCCAGTAGATGATCAGCGTGACGACCACGATGATGTCGAGCTTGTACGCGGTCTCGGCGTGGGCCGTCACCAGCACGGCCGAGCTGACGATGATGCCGTAGATACCGGCGGCGGTGCCCTCGGCCGTCTCGTGCGTCAGGCGGATCCGCCACCGGCTCACCGACATGTCAGGCCTTCTCCCGGCGGAGCATCTTGGCCTCCTGGCCGTGCACGGCGAGCGCGTAGATGGCGATCAGGTCCAGGCCGATCGCGATGATCGACCAGATCGGGTACGCGGCCAGGAAGGTCAAATTGATCAGCGCGTGGACGAAGACGATGATCAGCGAGATGAACCGGGCCCACAGGTAGCCGAACATCACCGCGTACCCGGCGCCCATGAGCATCACCCCGAACGCGACCAGCGTCCAGCCCCAGACCGAATAGTTCACGTCGATCGCCAGTGCCTCGGCGGTGACCAGGTAGAAGTCGTCGTCGAGGAGCGCCACCAGGCCCTGGATCAGGCTGATCAGGCCACTGACGATCATGACGATGCCGATGAACAGGATCCAGCCGATCCACTTGGTGAGGTCTCCGCGCCGAGCGGCGTGCTGGGACATCAGCGGTATCCCGTCTGTGGTGGTGGCGGTGGATTCGTGCGGGCGCCGGGCTGCATGAGGGCGGGCCGCAGCGCGCTCTTGGCGACGCCGGCGACGAGCGTGCCGATCGCGATGCCGAGCACGAGGTTGAGCCCGGCCGTGTACCAGCGCGAGCCGCGGTCCTCGGTGGTGACGAACGGCATCAGCATCGCGGCGATCGTGGCCAGCCCGATCACCCAGCCGAAGAAGCGCATCGGCCTCGGCGTGGTGAGGATCAGCAGCTGGATCAGACCGGTGGCGAGCAGGGCGGCGATCGCGGCGCCGAGCGCGTACCAGCCGGTGGAGGCGTCGCCCCAGACGCCCTCGCCCTTGGGGGCGAGGACCTCGACGTCGAAGACGCCGCGGCCGAAAAGGATGCCGACGACAGCGATCAGCGCGGCCACCACGGCGGTGGCGACGCCGCCGGCCCAGAGCCGGCCGGCGTTCAGTACGGGTTGCGGTGGTGTCGGCGGTCGATAGACGTTGGTCATTGCCGTCCTCCTCGAGAGCTGCCCGAGTCGTCCCCGAGTATCGCGACCGGCGCACGCGGCGTACCTCATCCGGCGAGGGTGACGCGGTCGTCCCGGCCGCGGCGGACGCTGGCGGAGTGACAGATCAAGAGAAGGAGCCGACCGGGTGGATCGCCTGGATCCTGTTCGGCGGCCTAATGCTGTTGCTCCTGGGCGGCGCGCACCTGACCATCGGGTCGCTTGCGCTCATTCGCCCGGAGGCCCTCGAGGGCTCCCGGTCCGACCTGCTGCTCGACGTCGGGCTCACCACCCTCGGCTGGATCCACATCGTCCTCGGCGTGGTCCTCATGGTCGTCGGCGGCGGCCTCATGCTCGGTCAGATCTGGGCCCGCGGCCTCGCGATCGTCCTGGCCTGCGTCGCTCTCGTGATCAACTTCGCCTTCATCGACGCCTACCCGATCTGGTCGGTCGTCTCCCTCGGCCTGGCCGCCGTCGTGCTGTACGCGACGGTCGCGCACGGCGGGGAGCTGACGCGCGCGTATCGCCACTGACAGCGACCGCAGCCCGGCCTCGCCGCGGACCACCTGGCCGAAAAGGCTCCGGTCCTCGGCGAGGACCTGCCCGATCACGGCCGCGCCGAGCAGGCAGAACGAGATGATGTAGAGCCATCCGATGTAGGTGAAGGCCAGCCCGATCGTGCCGTAGTGCTCGCTGCTGGAGCGCAGCGCCCGCGGCAGGTAGATGTGCCCGGCCGGCCGCACGGCCAACATGATCAGCCCGAAGGCGAGCCCGCCCGGCACCAGCCGCCGGGCCGGGACGGCGCCGCCCAGCAACATCATCGGCAGCAGGATCGTGATCGCCACGTCGGCCACGAACAGCGCGACGCTGTCGGTGATCAAGGGCAGCGGCGTGTCGTCGCCGAGCCGGCCGATCATCCGGCTGCCGATCACGTACCCGCTCAGCAGCAGCACGACCAGCAGCCAGCGGGCGGCCGCGGCCGGCCCGGAGCGGACCTTCGCGATGCCCCAGACGGCCGCGTACGCGCGCACCATCGCGCGGGCGAGCCCGGTGGCCGACACGAGCACGATCAGCGCGCTGAGCACCCCGAACGTGCCGAAGCCGGTGTCGTCCAGGGCGTCGGACAGCAGCTGGCGCGACGAGTCGGGAAGCTCGATGGTGTCCGCGATCGCGCCCGCGTTCTTCGCGCCGAGCAGGGCGCCGAACATGATCAGTAGCGGGAAGATCGAGGTGAACGCCTGTGCGGCCAGGGTCATCGACCGATCGAAGATCTGGACGTTGATCAGCCCGCCGGCGAACCGCAGCAGCAGGCGGCCGAACCAGGACGCCAGCACGAGACCGGCGCGCGGGCGTAGCCACCCGGGAAGGGCGGCCAGCCCGCGGTCCGCGTCCATCGCCGGCTTCAGATGAGGCCGAGCGAGCGCGCCCGCCGCACGGCCTCGTTGCGCCGCGAGGCCGACAGCTTGCGCAGGATGCTGCGCACGTGCGTCTTGACCGTGTTGACCGAGACGTAGAGGGTCGCGGCGATCTCCTCGGTGGGCAGCATCGCCGCCATGCCCTCGAGCACCTCCATCTCGCGCTTGCTGAGCGCCTCGAACACCAGGACGTTCTCGGCGGCCGCCGCGGGCGCGGCGTGCGCGGCCCCCTGGAGCTGCTTGTACTGCGCGGCGAGCTCGTCGTCGTCGCGCAGCACCCGGCGCAGGTCGGCCCAGACCTGCTGGACCGCCCGGCGCTGGGACTCCGGCGAGGCGGCCCGCAACGCCTGCCGCAGCGCGCCGCGCGCCTCGTCGACCTCGCCGCGGCGCGCCGCGACGGTCGCGAGGACCAGCCAGGCCTCCAGGCTCACCGGGGAGGCCACCCCTGCCGCCCCGGCCACCGGCTCGACCAACTGCCAGGCCTGCTCGGCCTCTCCCGCCGCGGCCAGCGCCGCGGCGCGCACCACGGTGGCGTCGTCGGCCTCCGGCTCGGCCATCTTGCCCAGGGCCTCCAGGGCCTGGTCGGGCCGGCTCATCGTCACCAGCAGCCGCGCCCGCGAGAGCGCCAGCTGGCGGGTGAGCCAGTACGGCGCCGCCTGGCCGCCGGGCACGGGGCCGCCGTCGGCGAGCGCCGTGAGCGCGCCGCGCAGCTCGCCGCGCGCCTGCAGGCGGCGGGAGCGGATCAGCGCGAACGCGGCGTGGATCATGCCGTCCGCGGGGCGGATCCGGCGTGGGTCGGCGGCGCGCAGGTGCCGGCCGGCGGTGTCGATGTCGTAGCGCTCCATCGCCACCCAGGCCAGCGCCAGCTCGGCGCCGACCGGCCGCGAGGCGGTGCCGAGTCCTATCCGGTCGGCGAGCTCCGTTGCCTGGTCGGCGAGCTTCTCGGCGTGGCGCAGCCGGCCCCGGTGCGCCTCGATCAGCGCCAGGTGGGCGAGCGCGCCGATGCGTACGCCGTCGCAGTTGGCAGTCGCCGTGGTGGCGACCTCGGTGAGCGTGATCGCGGCGGCGTCGACCGCCCCGATCCGGCTCTGCGCGTCGCCGCGGGCGGCGAGCACCAGCATCCGCAGCTCGTCGTGGCGTTGCTGCTGGGCGGGCGGGGTCTGGCCGAGCAGCTCCTCGGCCGCCGCGGCGGCGTGCAGCACGGCGTCGGTGTCGTCGCGCTGGCGGGCCAGCATGGCGTCGGTGATCAGGTGGGCGAGGGCCAGGGCGGGGCTGTAGCCGGAGGGCCGGGTCATCATGAGCTCCTCGGCCCGCTCCAGCTGAGCCGCGCTGGTCTCCGCGTCGCGCACGGTGAGGGCGAGCGCCGCCGCGATGACCGCGCCCTCGGGGCTCTCCAGGCCGGCGGGCATGCCGGACAGCAGCTCGCCCAGCCGGCTCTCCCGCCCGTCGACCAGAAGCCGGCCGATCGCGTAATCCTCGATCACGACGGACGCCGCGAGCACCCAGTCGCCGGCCGCGGACGCGTGCCCGATCGCCTCGATGAGCTGGCCGGCCGCGGCGAACCACACGGCGGCCCGCCGGTGCAGTTCGGGGATGCGCTCGGGCGCCTCCCGGTTGAGCTGGGCCTCCAGCAGCTCGGCGAAGAGCCGGTGGCACCGGTACGCGCCTTCGCTCGCGTGCTGGACGAACGCGTTCTGCCGGCAGAGCGCCGCCAGCAGCTGCCGCGAGTCGGCCCGCTCGGTGACGGCGCCGGCCAGTTCCGGGGTGAAGGTGTCGAGGATGCTGGTCTCCAGCAGGAACGTGCGCACGTGCGCGGGCTGGATGCGCAGCACCTCGTCGACGAAGTACTCGGCGATCGTCGCGTCGTTGCCGGTGATCGTGGCGATCAGGCTCTCGGCGTCGCCGGCGTCCTCGAGCGCCATCGCGAACAGCCTCAGCCCGGCCGCCCAGCCCTCGGTGTGCTGCAGCAGCTGGGCCATGCCGTCGCGGCTGAGCGGCACCCGGTGCAGCGCGAGCAGTTCGGCCGCCTCGTCGGCGGTGAAGGCCAGGTCTTCGCTGCGGACCTCCTCGAGCCGGCCGGCCAGCCGGTAGCGGTGCAGGGGGAGCGGGGGATCCCAGCGGCCGGCCAGGACGAGCCGCAGCATCCGCCCGGCGTGCCGCAGCACGAACTCCAGGTCGGTGGCCCATTGCTGGCCCTGCAGGTACGACACGCCGTCGAGCACCAGCACGACGGGTTCGGCCTGCTCGGCCAGGGCGGCGGCGAGCCGCACCAGGAAGGACCGGTCGGCGGTGGCGTTGAACGACGGCGCGAACGGCACGCCGGCCCGGCGCAGTGCCTCGAGAATGTACGCCCAGAGCGAGTCGGACTGCCCGTCCTCCTCCTCGAGCGTGATCCAGCCGATCGGGTATCCGGGCGACTCCTCGGCGGCCCACGCCGCGACGAGCTGGGTCTTTCCGGCGCCGGCCGGCCCGACGACGAGCGTCACGGGCTCGCGGACGCCCCGGGCGAGGCGCTCGGTGAGCCGGGGCCGGGCGACCAGGAAGCTGGGCGGCTCGGGCACGGCGAACTTCGATTGCAGCAACGGATCGCCGGCGGTGGCCGGGGCCACCGCCGAGGTAGAGATCGGTGCCGGGACGACGAGCTCTGATGTCACAATGCTCCCTCCGCAGGCACAAGCGTCAGAACGACTGGATCATCGTTGACCGTGGGTGACGAATCCCGCATCGTCCGAAACGGATTAAGCGCTGAGTAACCCTCTCACTACGCCAAGGCAGCCACCAGCGTACGCGTTGACAAGCTTCTATTTATGTGCCGCCGTGGCGCCCGCGGTCGCGTTCGCGAGGAAATCGATGAATCCCTCTGGCGATCCGGCGCGGACCCAGGCCCGCCGCTGCCGGTCGGCGCCGGTTCCCTCGCGCCGCAGCCGGTCCAGGCTCGCGTACACGTCGTCGGCGTCTCCCCAGGCAGCGAGGGCCGGGGCCACCTTCGTCATGAGGCGCGCGACCGCGCCCGCGGCGGCCGGCGACGTCGCGTCCGGCGTGCGGCCGCGGCGGATCCGCACCTGGCCGTGCGCGGCCGTCATGAGGTGCGCGTCGACCACGCCGGTGGGGATCGGCAGCGTGGTGATGTTGTGCCGTGCGTCCTCGATCAGCGTGGCGACCAGCGCGCGTACGACCGCGGCGAAAAAGACGGTGTCCTCGACGCTGAGGCAGGCGTCGGCGACCCTGACCTCGACCGTCGGGTAGCGTTCGGACAGCCGTGCCAGGAAGTACACGGCGCGCGGGTCGTAAGCCGCGCCTGTGCCCACCAGCGAGCGCACCACCCGGTCGTAGCGTGCCGCTCCGGCCCAGGCGCCGGGCGGCCGGAACGTCGGCCAGCGTTGCTGCAGGTGGTAGCGGTAGCTGGCCCAGCCGGTGTCCCGGTCCCCGGCGAACGGTGAGTTCACCGTGAGCGCCAGCAGCGCGGGCAGCCACGGCCGGATCCGGGCGAGCACCTCGACCGCGAGGTCCCGGTCGGGCACGCCGACGTGCACCTGGCACGCGCAGGCGCTGCCGGCCACGACCGCGCCCGGGAAGTGCCCGGCCATCTCGCGGTACCGGGTCTCGTCGGTCACCGCGCCCAGCGGCCCGGCCGCGAACGGCGGCGCGCCGACCGAGACGAGGTTCGCCCCGGCCCGCCGCGCGGCGTCGCCGGCGCGCAGCCGCAGCCGTACCAGTTCCTTGCGCAGCTGGTCGAGCCGGGTGCAGACCGCGGTGGTGGTTTCCAGTTGAAAGGCGAGGAACTCCGGCTTGACCTGGTCGCCCGCCCGCGCCAGGCGCGCCACGTAAGGCGCCGACGGCACCACGGCGCCGTCCGGCCCCAGCAGCAGGAACTCCTCTTCGACCCCCATCGTGAGCATCGCGTCCCCCATCGCTCGCTGCATCACGTAGCGTGCAGCGTGCGACCGTGCGGCGGGCGGGTGCCTCATCCGCAGGGGGTGATCCGATCTTTATAACCGCAGCTCTTTACAACCGCAGCTCTTTTGTGACCGCAGCGTCAGGCCTCGCGGCGCAGCACCCGGGTGGTGATCCGGTCGACCGCGTCGTCGCCCGCGGCGGCGCCGCTACGGATCCGGCCGACCAGTTCGTCCACCATGGTGTCGCGCTGGCCGCGCACGAGCGACTGGATCCGGTCCGGCTCCTTCTCCAGCAACGCCAGAACGTCGTCGAGGATGTCCCGCACGAGCGGCCGCAGGATGCGCTCGACCTGCGCGTCGACCATGCGGTTGACGATCGGCGAGGTGGCGATCGCCGTGATCGCCGAGTCCAGGGCCGCATCGAACGCCGCCGACGCACGGCGCTGGGCCTTCTCCCGCTCGGCCGCGCCGCGCGCGGCCATCTCGTCCATCCGCTGCTGCGCCTTGATCCCGTTGAGCGGACGGGAGACGCCGTAGCGCACTCCCGCCACCATCAGCTCGGCGGCGTCCTGGGCCTGGAACGCGGCGCCCACCAGGACGTCGCGCATCCTCGTGCCCTGGACCAGGATGAAGGTGTTCATCGCGCACGTTCCAGCTCGTCGAGCTGGGCCGCCTCCGCCGCGGTGACCAGGCCGATGCCGACCAGGTCGAGCGGGCTGATGAAGGCGTCGGCGAGCCGGAACCCGCCGGCCCGGGCGATCGCGTCGCGCAGCGGCACCGCCCAGTGGTGCTCGATCAGCAGCAGCGCGGCGGCGCTGTCGTCGGGGATCTCCTCGAGGACGTCCCAGGCGGCCTCGTCGTCGAAGACCTCGATGCCGTCCTCGGCCGCGGCGGCGCCCAGCGCGGCGCCGGCCTCGAGCCCTTCCTCGCCCTCGATGCCGAGGCCGACCAGCGCGCCGACCTTGCTGCCGAGCTCGACTGCCTCGTCGGCGGTGAGGTTGCTGAGGTGCTCGACCTCGATCTCGCCCTTGGCGTCCTTGTAGACGGCGAGGGCGTCGATCACCCGGATCGCGTCGCTCGCGCGGAGCCGTTCCAGCTCGGCGATCACCTCGCCGTGGAAGTTGGGGTGTGTGAAGCCCAGCACGATGAGCTGGACCGGTCCGATGGCCATGGGATGCGCTCCCTTCGTGGGTCCAGGTCAGCGTCGCGCCCACGCGGCCCCGCATACCTCATCCGGCCGGGGTGACGTGACCGGCAACGCCTCCGGCGATCCTCGATGACATGCGACGCACGACAGCGATCATCATGTCGGCCGCCGTGCTCGGCGTCCTGCAGACAGCCGGTTGCGGCACCACCTCGACACCCGCGTTCTGCGACAGCCTCTCCGCGGTGCAGCTCTCGGCGCAGCACGCACGGGAGACGAACGTGGCCGAGAACGGCCTGTCCCAGCTCCGTACCAACCTCAACCAGCTGCGCACCGACGTGCAGCAGCTGATCACCGACGCGCAGGGCCAGTGGTCCGAGCAGGCCGGTCAGGTCCGCAGCAACCTGGACCTGCTCAAGGCCAGCATCGAGGCCGCGAGGGCCACCCCGAGCGACACCAACATCGGCGCCGTCCGCTCGTCGCTGAACACCCTCATGGCGAGCGTCACCGACCTCGGCGACGCCATGCGCGACACCTGCTGAGGCGCGGGGTGCGCAGACTGCTGCGGCGGCTGGGCTGGGACCGCAACCCGCTCCGCCGCCGGTCCGATCGGGTGGAGGCGTGGCTGAACGCCGCGCTGCTCATCGTCCTGCTGATCGCCGGCGGCGTGCTGTCCGTCCACGCGGGACGTGCCGCCTACCGGGAACAGGCGCGGGCGGCCGCCTGGGACCGGGCGCATCGCTTCGAGGTGTGGGCGGTGCTGCTGGCGAAGCCGGCCGCGCCGGAGGGCACGGCGAAGGCCCGCTGGAAGGCGCCGGACGGCTCACCCCGTACCGGGCCGGTGCGGGTGGCGGACAACACCGCCGCCGGCACCTGGACGGTCATCTGGGTCGACGAGAAGGGCGGGGTGGCCGCCGCGCCACCGCTGCGCCGCCCGGCCAACCACGCGGCCGAGGTCGTGGTGGTCACCGTTCTGCTGGTCGGCACGGCGCTGGCGCTGATCCGGCTGCTCCTGCTGCGGATGCTCGAGCGCCGGCGTCTGCGGTCGTGGCAGGCCGAGTGGATGGAGGTCGGGCCCCGCTGGTCCAACTACCGATGAGGAAGGGCCGGCCCAGCGGGCCGGCCCTCCCTTACCGCGCACGATGTCAGGCCGCGACGTCCGCGAACTTCAAATCGTCGATGACCTGCTGGAAATCCTCCGCCTCCTCCGGGCAGTAGACCTTGACGATCAGCAGAACGCCCTGCACCGCCTTGTTGTCGGCGATGATCGGCCGCTGCCCCGGCCCGGCCGCGCCGTTGGTGAGCTGCCCGTACAGGATGCTCTTGACCAGCGCGTTGGCCGGCGCCGCGCAGACCGCGCCGCCGTCGTCGCCGAGGACGTTGTAGATCTGCTGGGAGGCCGGCACCGGCAGGCCGGCCGCGGCCAGCTCCTGGCTGAGCTGGGCGGCCTTGTCGATGGCTGCCTGGTTCTCCTTGTTGGAATTGAAGATCGTCACGCCGACGACCATGAATCCGAGGAAAATGAGGCCGAGGACGATCCAGGTGACCCGCCGCTCGCGCTGCGCGTCCATCATGATTGCGCCACCTCCGCCTCATCCGCGTTGACTGTCTTCCACGAGGGCTTGCGGGCGCGGTAGAAGAGGAACGGCACGAGCAGGCCGAGGCCGAGCGCGCCGACGGCCACGATGACCACGTAGAGGCCGGGGCTGCCGCCGCCGAACTGCGACGGCGGGACGAAGCCGATCAGCAGGGCGGCGAGGGAGGCCGCGAAGCCGACCCCGCACAGCCCGACCAGCATCGGCGCCTTGTAGCCACGCGGGTGGTCCGGCTGGTTGCGCCGTAGCCGCACCGCGGCCACGAACATCAGCAGGTAGACGATGAGGTACACCTGCGTGGTGATCACCGAGAAGATCCAGTACACGCTGGAGACGTCCGGGATGAGCGCGTAGCCCAGTGCGATCACGGTGGTGACCAGACCCTGGGTGACCAGGATGTTCTGCTGCACGCCGTGCTTGTTGAGCCGCTGCAGGAACGGCGGCAGGTAGCCCTCCTGGCGAGAGATCAGCAGCAGGCCCTTGGACGGTCCGGCCAGCCAGGTGAGCATGCCGCCCAGCGACGCCGCCACCAGCATGATGCCGACGATCGGGGTCAGCCAGGACGAGTTGAACTGCGCGAACATCGCGTCGAACGCCTGCATGACGCCCGCGGTGAGGGACAGCTGGTCGGCCGGGACCACCCAGCTGATGGCCAGCGCAGGCAGGATGAAGATCAGCAGAACCAGGCCCATGGCCAGGAACATCGACTTCGGGAACTCCTTGCCGGGGTTGCGCAGCGAGCCGACGTGCACCGCGTTCATCTCCATGCCGGAGTACGACAGGAAGTTGTTGACGATCAGCACGAGGCTGGACAGGCCCGCCCACGCCGGCAGCAGGTGCCCGGCGTCCATCGGCGCGGCCGACTCGTTGCCCTGGCCGAGGAACACCATGCCGAGCACGACGAGGACGGTGCCCGGGATGAGCGTCCCGATGATCAGGCCGCCGCTGGCGAGCCCCGCCACCGATCCCGTGCCCCGCGACGACACCCAGACGCCGGCCCAGTAACAGACCATGATCACGATGGCGGTCCAGAGACCGTTCGCCGCGAGCTCCGGGTTGATCACATAGGCCAGCGTGCTGGCCACAAACCCCAGCAGGCTGGGGTAATAGAAGATCGTCATCGCGAACTGGCACCAGATCGCGAGGAAGCCCATCGGCTTCGACAGGCCCTGGCTCACCCAGTTGTAGACGCCGCCCGTCCAGCCCGAGGCCAGCTCGGCCGAGACCAGCGAGGTCGGCAGCAGGAAGACGATCGCCGGCACGATGTACAGGAAGATGGCCGCCAGGCCGTACACGGCCATGGTCGGCGCGGCGCGCAGGCTCGCCACCGAGCTGGTGGTCATCAGAGCCAGCGCGATCCACGAGATGTAGTGAATGGCTTTGGGTTTCGCGGCGGCGGATGCTCCAGCCGCGGCGGGCGCCCGTCTTGCGGGCACATCCATGGCGCTCACGCTGGATCCTTTCTGGTAGGGGTCCAGCGAAATCATCAGCGGCGATGGAAGCGGGCAACCTCATCCCTGGCGGGCTAAACGCTAGGCTCCCTAATAATGATCTTCGAAAGCACCCCGGGCGCGCCGGCCTCCCCGGTCGTCCTGCACGTCCCGCACGCGTCGAGGGCCATCACTCCCGCCGCGCGGCAGTCGCTGCTGATCGGCGACGAGGCCCTGACCGAGGAGCTCGACAACCTCACCGACGCCCACACCGACGTCCTGGCCCACCGCGCCGCGCGCTCCGCGGCAACCCCGCCCTGGATCTTCGAGAACCGATGGTCGCGCCTGGTCGTCGATCCGGAACGCTTCCCCGACGAGCGCGAGGAGATGCGGGCGGTGGGTATGGGCGCCGTCTATACGCACGGCTTCGCGGGCCGCAAGCTTCGAGACGATGATTTCGTACGGGACCAGGCCCTTCTACAAACGCATTTCCGCCCGTACTCAGAAGCTTTCGCGAGCTTGGTCGCCGACCGCTGTGCGGCCACCGGCCACGCCGTCATCGTCGACGTCCACTCCTATCCGACGGCGCGGCTCCCGTACGAGATGCATGGTCTCGGCCCTCGACCACCGGTCTGCCTCGGCACGGACCCGGACCACACGCCCACCTGGCTTCTCTCCGCCGCTTCGGCCGCGTTCCCGCTTTCCGCCCTCGACACGCCGTTCGCCGGCGCCTACGTCCCGCTCGACTTCTACGGCCGCGACCCGCGCGTCTCGTCGCTGATGGTCGAGATCCGCCGCGACACCTACATGACCGAGCCCGGCGGCCCGTTCCACGAGGGACTGGACCGCCTGGCGACCGCCCTGGCCGGCCTGATCGACGCTGTTTCCTGATCAGCGCTGTTTCCTGATCAGCGCTGTTTCCTGATCAGCCTGTTTCCTGATCAGCGCTGTTGGCTGACCAGCGGCAGGAAGATGTCGTCGACGATCTCCGCGATCGCCTCGTCGGAGGCGGGCCGCAGCGTCATCAGCAGCTCGTGCCGCAACAGATCCCCCGGTAGCGCCGCGATCCGGGGCGTGAGCCGGTGCGGATCGACCTCCCCGCGCGCCACCGCCCGCTCGAGCAGCCGATCGAAGCCGAACGGCCGCCGGCGCACCGCCAGGAACTGTTCCCGCAGCTCGGCCGGCGTGGTTCCCGTCTCCGCGAAGTACTCGGCCATCTGCACGCTGAGCAGCGCCACCAGCGCCGACCGCCGCTCCGACATGTCCCGCAGCATGAGGATCAGGTCTTCCCGGAACGACCCCGTGTCCGGCACCTCGGGAACCGGGTCGTTCCGCCCGTAGTGCCGCAGCGCCGCAAGAGCCAGCTCGGCCCGCTGCGGCCACCGCCGGTAGATCACCGGCCGGCTGGTCCCCGCCCGGGCCGCCACCCCTTCGATCGTGAACCGGGCATACCCCACCGCGATGAGTTCCTGCCAGGCGGCTTCGAGCAGCGCTTCCTCGAGAACGGCCCCGCGCCGCCGAGTCTCACCCGCCATCAGCCCACCCCACCCCTGGATGCATCCCCGTACCTTATCGACCCCGCACCCCCACGGTCGCGTAGCCGAGGACGTGGTCGCCGACGGCGTGCGGCAGCCGTGGTGAGTTGATGCGCGCTCCGCGCCGATCCTTATCAAGGTCGCGTCGCCGACAGCGTGGTTGCCAGCAGCGCTCGGAAGCCGTGATGAGTTGCTGCGCGCTCCGTGCCCGCCGTCATCAAGGTCGCGCTCTCGGATGCGCGCGAGAGGCGAGCAGACAAACGGCGGGAAGGGTGAAACGGCGTGGGGCAGCCCGGCCGCCGACCGACGGATGGGCAAGCAGTGGCC
Organism: Actinoplanes sp. NPDC051513; assembly: GCF_044454685.1. NCBI lineage: Bacteria > Bacillati > Actinomycetota > Actinomycetes > Micromonosporales > Micromonosporaceae > Actinoplanes > Actinoplanes sp. NPDC051513. The sequence goes on along the minus strand of NZ_JBITDW010000034.1, from coordinate 40,152 downwards.
GCCGGTGCCCCGGCGGCGGGCGCCCCAGCGGCGGGTGCCCCAGCGGCGGGTGCCCCAGCGGCGGGTGCCCCAGCGGCGGGTGCCCCAGCGGCGGGTGCCCCAGCGGCGGGTGCTCCAGCGGCGGGTGGATGGTGGCCGGCGGCTACGGGTTTGCCGTGGTGTCGGCAGTGGCTTGGAGGGCGGCGGCTGTGTTGTCGGTGAGGGGGTCGCCGTGGCCGAAGCAGGCGATGCTCGGGCGGAGGGCCGCCTGTTTCCGGAGCGAGGCGGCCGCGGCCGGCGGGTCGTAGTTGAAGACGCCGAGCATGACCGTGCCGTCGGGGCCGCGGGCGATCGTGTCGCCGGTGAAGAGGACTGCGGCGTCCGGCAGGTGGAACGCGACGCTGCCCGGCGTGTGGCCCGGTGCTGCCACGCACGCGGCCCGGATGCCCCCGCCGAGGTCGATCTGGTCGCCGTCGTCCAGTTCGTGGTCGACCTGCACCGGGGGGACCGGCGCGGCGGTGTCGGCGCCGGCGTGCACCTCGGCGAACAGCTCGCGTTCCCATTCGGCCACCAGGATCGGGGGAGGGCCGGTCGTCTCGCCGCGGATCGTCGGGGCGTCGAGGCGATGGGCGAACACCTCGGCCCCGCCCCACCCGGCGATCTCGGCGGCCGAGCCGGCGTGGTCGCCGTGGAAGTGGGTGAGGAGAATGCGGCGCACCTCGGTGGGCCGATGCCCGAGGGCCTCGAGCGCGGCGGCCATGGCCGGGGCCGAGCCCGGGACGCCGGTGTCGATCAGCGTGAGCCCGGACGGGTCGCGCCACAGGTAGGCGTGCCCGACCGGGAAGCGGAACATGACCAGCTCGGGCAGCAGCTCGACGACGTCCATGCGCTTGACCGTATGCGGGGTAGCGACCGGGGAGAAGGGCGATCTGCCGACGGCAGAAAGGGGCTCAGGCGGCAACCGAGGGCAGCACCGTGGCCGTCACCGGGCCGACCCGCAGGACGCCGTCGTCGAGTGGCGTGCAGCGCACCCCGCCCTTGCCGCGCAGCGCCTTCCACGCGCCCGGCCCGACCGTCACATCCATCCAGGCGCAGGGGTGCGCCTTACGGTTGACCATCAGGCGGACGGGACCGTCGCCGGAGTCGAGGGTCAGGATCTGGCCCACCAGGTCGTCGACCGGCACGCCGGACAGCAGGATGTTGCGCCGCACCGCCAGCAGACCGGCCCCGGCCGGCAGCGATGAAGAGGCGATCACGGTGACGGCGGCGTCGCGGTGGGCGGTCCGGCCGAAGTAGCGGTCCCCGACGATGCCGAGGCCGGCCCGGATCCGCACGGAGGACACCAGCTCACCCGGCGGCGCGGGTGCCGGGCCGTCGCTGGGGCGCCCGCCGAACCGGTGAGCCGGCGACGCGAGAAGTTCGAGGATCTCCGGCACGCGGCCGAGTCTATCCACCCCGGTCATGGGTCCGATTCGACCGGAAAATCGGGATGGGTCCGGCTGACGGGCGGCGAGAACCAGCCGGCAGGTCACAGGTTAACGACGTGCAACCCACAGGTGAAGGAGGTCATACCTTCCGGTTGCGGGCATCTGGGAAGATCGCAGGCCGGTCGCCAGTTCGATCTTTCCGGAGAGGCGCGGCGGCCGGACGACCAGGACGCCTGCGCTGTTCCGTTCGGATCGCACAGCCGAGACCGGGGGGAGACGCGCGATGAGCCTGCTTCGGGAGAACGACGCTCCGGCCGTACCGAATAAATCCCGACAAAGGCTGCGACGCGCCCTTTACGAGGTGGTCCTGGTCGTGGTGCTCTTCCTGGCGTACAAGGTCGGCCGTCTCGCCGCGGACGGGCACGTCGGGGAAGCCCTCACGAACGCCGACAACGTCTGGAATCTCGAGCGCCTGCTGCACCTCCCGAGCGAGTACGCCTTCCAGCAGGCGGTCATCTCCCACGAGTGGCTGATCAAGGCCGCGAACTGCTATTACGCGTACGTCCATTTCCCCGCCACCGCGGCCGCCCTGATCTGGCTGTACCTGCGCCGCCCCGAGCACTACGTCCCGACCCGGCGCCTGCTCGCCTGGCTGACCGCCGCCTCCCTGGTCGTGCACCTGCTGTTCCCGCTCGCCCCGCCACGCATGCTCGCCGCCGTCGGCATGGTCGACACCGGCCGCCTCTTCGGCCCCGCCGTCTACGGCTCGCCGAGCGCCGACACCCTCACCAACCAGTACGCCGCCATGCCGTCCCTGCACGTCGGCTGGGCCCTGGCCGTCGCGATCGCCCTGATCGCCGCCACCAAGGGCAGGTATCGCTGGCTCTGGCTCGCCCACCCGACGATCACCCTGCTGATCGTCGTGGTGACCGGCAACCACTACTGGCTCGACGCGATCGTCGCGGCCGCGCTGCTCGGCCTGGTCGCCGCCGTGCTCAGCCATCGCGCGCCGGCGGCGGCGCTGACGATCCCCAAACCCCGCGTCGGCGAGAGCTGAGCGTCAGACGCAGACGCCGGTGCCTTCCAAAACCCCTTTCCGGTACGCGGAGATGCGGTCGAACGCGGAGGGACCGCCGTTGCCCGCGTCGCCGAACGCCAGCAATGCCGCCACCGCTTCGTCGAGGTCGCCGGGGGAGAGCCGGATCCTCTCGTCCCCGGCCTCGCCGGTGAGCAGGTCGTTGGTCCACGACCCGGCCAGGCAGTCCACGGTCAGCTGCCCGGTCTTGCCGGTGGTGGACTCCCCGCGCCGGTCCTGCACGGCCCGCGCGAAGAGGTCGCCGAACACCATGCCGACCGCGAAGTCCCCTATCCGGTCGTACAGCTGTGGCCCGAGCTTGGCAGTGTCGAAGGCGATGAAGTCCGGCGAGGGGCAGTAGTACGCCTGGTCCTCGACCGCGGCGTCCGGGTCGTCGCAGTCCGGCGCCTGCCCGGCGTCGATGACGTCGACCCGCTGCCACTGCTCGTCGGTGATCTCCGGGAAGGTCCGGGTCCAGTACGCCTGCGCGTCCTGGGCGAGCAGGTTGACGGCGTCCTCGTACGGAAGCTCGCCCCCGCTCGCCGCCTCCTGCTCGGTGCTGAACGGAACCTCGGTGACCTGGAGGTTGCCGGCCTCGTAGCCGGCGCACTTCGCGGGGCCCTGCTGGACGCCCTCCTGGAACGCCCGGATCCGATCGAACGCGTTGCCGTGCGCCCCCTCCGCCACGGCCGGCGTCCCGGGCTGGTCGCGCAGCATGAGGATTCCCGCGACGGTGTCGTCGAGCTGGGCGGCGGCCGGCTTCTTGAACGCCGCCGAATGCCCGGCCTGCACGTCCGCGAGCCACGCACCGGCGAAGCAGTCGGCCTGCTGTTCGAGCACCACGGTCTGCTGGCCGGTGTTGCCGAGGCGGGCCTGGATCGCGTGCCCGTACTCGTGGGCCATCACCACTCCGACGAGCAGCGGCCCGTAGTCCTCCTGCAGCTGGGGGATCAGGTTCTGCGCGTCCCAGGCGATGTAGTCGCCGTCGGGGCAGTAGAACGCGTTCGGCTGGTAGCCCGCGGACTGGCCACCGCATTCGAGCGGCGCCGACTTCTCGATGTAGGGGTGGAACCCGCCCGTGACGGCCTGGAACTTCTTCCCGCCCGAGATCTTCGGGTACTCGCCCGTCCAGTACCGCTCGACGTCGTCGAGCGACCGGGTGACGACGTCCGGCGACTTCTGCGGCCGCCGGTCCTGCGCGCCGTCGTCCGAGGGCGCCGGCACCAGCCCGCACCCGGCCACCGACAGCGCCAGAACCCCGGCCACGACCCGCAAAGCCCGCATACCCTCAGGAGTACCCGACCGCCGCAACCGGCTACCGCCCCGGGACTATTTGCGCGACTGCTGGCGGTACCGGCCGGGGGCCACGCCGAGCTCCCGCTTGAACGCCTTGGCGAAAAGGCGAACTCGGACGTGTATCCGGTGCGCTGCGCGACGGACTGCACCGGTTTGTCGCTGTCGCGCAGCAGCTGCGCCGCCAAGGTCATCCGCCACCAGGTCAGGTAGCCGAGCGGCGGTTTGCCGACCAGCGTGGTGAACCGTCGGGAGAACGCCGCCCGCGACAGCCCGGCCTTCGTGCCCAGCTCTTCGACCGTCCACTGCCGGGCGGGTTCCTGGTGGATGTGGCGCAGCGCCGCGGCGATCACCGGATCGCGAAGCGTCGCGGCCCATCCCGCGACCGGGCCGTCGGTCTGCTGGGCGAGCCACGCCCGCAGGATGTAGAGCAGCATCATGTCCAGCAGGGCCGCAGACCGGGTAGCCGGGGGCGGTCGATGCGCAAGGCCGGGCTCTCCATGGCGTGCGGCGTTGACGGACGCGCCATGGAGATCTCGGCCGGACACCTCAGCCCTTGATGGCGCCGGCGGTCATGCCGGCGACGATCTGGCGGTTGAAGAACAGGAACATGATCAGCGGGGGGATGGTGATCAGCAGGATGTTCATGAACAGCAGGTTGTACTGGGTGGAGTACTGACTGGAGAAGTTGTAGAGGGTGAGCTGGACCGTCGCGTTCTGGTCGCCCGGCAGGAAGTACAGCGGGTTGGTGAAGTCGTTGAAGACGGTCACCGACTGCACCACCACCGACGTGATGATGACCGGGCGCAGCAGCGGCAGGATCACCCGGAAGAACAATCGCATCGGGCCGGCGCCGTCGATGGTGGCGGCCTCGTCCAGCTCGCGCGGGATCGTGCCGATGAAGGCGCGGAACAGCAGGATCACGAACGACAGGCCGAACGCGATCTCGACGAGGATCAGGCCCGGCATCGTGCGGAACAGGCCGGTCTTCTGGAGCACCCAGATGGTCGGCACGACCGCGGGCGGAATGATCAGGCCGGCCAGCACCAGCATGTTGACCAGCGGGTTCCAGCGGCTCTTGCGGCGTTGCAGCACGAACGCGACCATCGCCCCGAACACCACCATGATGGTCACGCTGGCGACCGTCAGGATGGTGCTGTTGATGAACGCGATGACCAGCATGTAGTCGCGGGCCTCGAGCACGTCCATGAAGTTCTGCACGAACATGAACTGGTGGGGCCAGCTGAAGTCGAGCAGCGACGCCTGCCGCTGGTCCTTCACCGCGGTCAGCAGGATGAAGGCGAACGGCACCACGAACACGATGATCGACAGCACGACCGCGACGATGCTGAGCAGCAGGTTCTTCCGGGGGCGGCGGGAAACCACGGGAGTCGCGGTCACAGCTCGACCTCCTTCCGGTTCAGGAAGCGAGACAGCGGCAGCACGATTGCCGTCACGACCAGGAACAGCACCACGTTCCCGGCGGTCGACAGGCCGTAGAACCCGGCCTGGTACTGCTTGTAGATCACCGACGCGATGACGTCGGAGGTGAAGCCGGGACCGCCGCGGGTCATCGCCCAGATCAGGTCGAACGACCGCAGGCCGCCGATCAGCGACAGAATGATCACGGTCACCGTGGCCGGCCGGGCCAGGGGCAGGACGATGTTGCGGAAGCTGTCCCATGCGCTGGCGCCGTCGACCCGGGCCGCCTCGAAGTACTCCTGCGGGATCGAGACGATGCCGGCGATGTAGATCAGCGTCGCCAGGCCCACGCCCTTCCAGACGTCGACCAGCGCGACCGAGATCAGCGCCAGCGACGGGTCGGTGAGCCAGCCCGGCCCCTGGATGCCGATCGCCGAGAGGGACTGGTTGATCAGGCCGCGCTCGGGGTTCATCAGCACCGTGAAGGTCAGGCCGACGCCGATCGTCGACACCAGGACCGGGAAGAACACCACCGAGCGCAGGTAGCCGCGGGCGATGATCTGCGAGGTCAGCAGCATCGCGAGCAGCAGCCCGAGGACGACCTTGAGCCCGGACGTGATCACCGCGTAGACCAGCGTGTGCCACAGGCTCGACACCAGCGCCGGCTCTTTGAAGAACGTCACGTAGTTGTCGAACCCGATGAACTTCGAGTCGAAGATGCTCCACCGGGTGAGGCTGAAGTAGAACGCGATCAGCGTCGGCACGATGAAGAGCACGCCGTAGATCACGGCGGCGGGGAGATAGAACCAGTTCGGGTACGGGCTCTTGGCCCGCACCCGGCCCGCCGAGGACGCGTCGCTGCGCGTCTCGGCGGACCGGGTCACGGTGGTGGTCGCCACGGGCTGCTCTCCTACCAGCCCGACAGTCCGAGCTGCTGGGCCTGCTTCTTGACGTCCTCGTCGTAGAGCTTCGCACCCGCGTCGGCCTTGCGGATGCCGGAGCCGACCTCGACGCAGATCTGCTCGAGCGCCGGGCCCTTGACCGGGGAGAGGAACTCGAGCGCCAGGCTGGACTGGCCCGCGTCGATGTAGGTCTGCATGTCCTTCACGGCCTGCGGCACGCTGTCACCGACCGAGCAGCCCTTGACCGCGTACGGGCCGGTCGGCTGCGAGGCGGTGGTCTGCGAGTTGCAGCCGTCGACGCTGGCGATGTAGGCCAGGAACTTCTTGGCCGCGTCGAGCTTGGCGCCGGTCGTGGTGGTCGGGATGTAGACGCCGGCCGGGGCCCAGACGGTCAGGTTGTTCTTCGAGGCGTCGCTGCCGGGGATGGCGAACAGCCCGATCTTGTTCTCGGTGCCCGGGTTGTCGGCGATCAGCTGGCTGAGGGTGGCCGACAGGATCGGGTAGCTCGCGCCCTTGCCCTGGGCCAGGTACCGCAGCGCGTCGGTGACCTTGGCCGAGGCGAAGTCCTTGTTCTCGTACCCGGCCTCGTGCACCTGCTGCAGGTGCTGGAAGCCGGCCAGGGCGGCCGGGGTGGTCGCGTACTTGGCCTGGTTCTTCGTGTACTTGTCGGCGAACTGGGGGTCGGCCGAGAGCACGTTGGCGAAATCGCCGAGCACGAACAGCTGCGAGGTCCAGGTCTCGCCGTACGACTGGATCACCGGGTCGACGCCGCCGGCCTTGATCTTCGCGTTGTTGGCCATGTACTCGTCCCAGGTCTTCGGCACCGACAGGCCGAGCTTGGCGTACACGTCCTTGTTGTACATGATCGCGCCGGCCATGAAGCCGCCCCACGGCACGCCGTAGACCTTGTTGTTGGCGGTGACCGTGGTGGTGAAGTTCTTGTCGAGGTTGCCGATGTTCTGGCCGTCGTCCAGCGCCACCAGGTTCTTCTCCGGGGCGATGGCCTGGAACAGCGAGCCCGAGTTGTACATGAACACGTCGGTCATGTCACCGGTCGACAGCCGCGTCTTGATGATGTTGTCGCCGTCGGTGCCGGCCGGCCGCTGCTCGACGCTGATCGTGATGTTGGGGTTCTTGGCCGTGAAGTCCTTGCCCAGCTGGTTGGCGATCTTGACGGTCTCCTGGGCGTTGTCGACCAGGAACGACAGGCTGACCTTGCCGTCGCCGCCCGAGTCGTCGCTGGAGCCGAGGCTGCCGGCGCTGCACCCGGTCAGTGCGAGGGAGACGCTGGCGAGAAGGGAGAGTGCTATGTGGCGTGTTCTCATTTCTTACTCCTCCGGGGTTTCGTAGAGGGCGCGGAACCTGTCGGCGCCCGGGATGAAGCCGTCCGCGGTGGCGGCCTCGACGACCGTGGCCGCCGGCGCGTCGAAGAAACGCATGAGCCGGTCGGCGAGCGCGGCCTCGTCGGCCGCGACGCCCGCCTCCCGGGCGGCGGAGACAAGGCGATCCCAGCTGGGCTCGTGGTCCATCAGCTGCCGGATCGTGCTCGCCGCGGTGGTTCCGCCTGCTGACGCGTACGGGTCGGGCACGCGCCATTCGTGACGCCCATGGCGTACACCCTGGTCTTGATCTTGACCGGGCACCCGGACGTCGGCCGTGGCGCCCACCGGGACCACGACGGTCAGGCGAAGCTCGCCGCCGGACCTTTCCCAGGCGACCGACGCCTCGCCGTAGGGCGTCAGGTGCGTCGCCGACGCGCTGGTCAGGCGCGGGTTCGGCAGCGGCCGCACCTCGATGAGCTGGTATCCGGGGGAGCCGGGCGCCAGGCCCGCCACGCGCCGGTGCAGCCAGTCGGCGACCGCCCCGAGCGCGTAGTGGTTGAAGGAGGTCATCTCGCCCGGGTTGATGCTCCCGTCCGGCAGCATGCTGTCCCACCGCTCCCAGACCGTGGTCGCGCCCATGGTCACCGGGTAGAGCCAGGACGGGCAGCCGGTCTGCAACAGCAACCGGTACGCCAGGTCGGCGTGCCCCGTGTCGGCGAGCGCGTCGGTCATCAGCGGCGTGCCCACGAAGCCAGTGCTGATCCGGAAGCCGGACGCGCGCACCAGGTCGACGAGGCGGTTCCCGGCGTGGCGGCGCTGCTCGGCGTCGGGCAGCAGCGCCCACTGCAGCGCCAGCGCGTAGGTGGTCGCGGCGTCGCTGAGCACCCGCCCGCCCGGCGTGACGTACTCCCGGCCGAAGGCGGCGCGGACCTTCGCGGCGAGCTCGCCGTACTCGCGGGCCGCGTCGGCGTCGCCGGCCACCTCGGCCGCCAGCGAGACGATCTCGGCGGAGCGGGCCAGGTGGGCGGTGGCGATGACGTCCGGGTCGGCCTTGGCGCGGAACGGGTCCTCCGGCGGGGCGGTCGGGTCGAGCCAGTCGCCGAACTGGAAACCGCCCGCCCACAGCAGGCCCGGGCCGGCCAGGGCGGCCATCTTGTCGACCCAGCCGCGCATGCTGGGCAGCTGCCGCTCGAGCAGGTCGCGGTCGCCGGTGCGCTGGTAGAGCACCCAGGGCACGATCGTGGCGGCGTCGCCCCAGGCCGCGGTGGCCTGCCCCGGGCGGCGGATGACATCCGGGATCACGTACGGGACCGAGCCGTCCTTCTGCTGCTCGGCGGCCAGGTCGGCGAGCCAGTTGCCGAGGAAGCCGGCGGTGTCGAACAGGAAGCTCGCGGTGGGGGAGAAGACCTGGATGTCGCCGGTCCAGCCGAGCCGCTCGTCGCGCTGCGGGCAGTCGGTGGGCACGTCGACGAAGTTGCCGCGCATGCCCCAGACGACGTTGTCGTGGAATCGATTCAGCAGGTCGTGCGAGGACTCGAACCAGCCGGTGCGGCGCAGATCCGAGCCGACGACGACGGCCTCCGCCTCGAAGTCGGCGACACCGGTGACCTCGGCGTAGCGGAAGCCGTGGAAGGTCAGCTCGGGCTCGAGGGTGACTTCGGCCGGCCCGGCGAGCACATAGGTGTCGGTGGCCTTGGCGGTGCGCAGCGGGCGTACGCCCAGCTCGCGGTCCTCGAGGACCTCGGCGTGCCGCACGGTGATCACGTCGCCCTCGGCGCCGCCGCGGACCTTGAGGCGTACCCAGCCGACCAGGTTCTGCCCGAAGTCGATCAGGGTCTTGCTTCTGGGCGAGGCGGTGACGGAGACGGCCGGCAGCACCTCGGTGATCCGGACGGGCGGGCCGTCCGGCGCGACCAGCAGCGACAGGTCGGCGTCGAGCACGTCGACCGCGGTTGTCCCGCTCGCCGGGCGAGTTTCTTGCAGGGCGAGGAAGCTGTCGTCGCGGCGCAGGTCGGTGCTCTGGCCGTCGTAGAGGTCGTCGGCGACGATCCGGCTCTCGCGGGCGGTCCAGCCGCCGTCGGTGTTGAGCACGTGCACCGTGCCGTCGGCGGTGGTGACCTCGAGCTGGGCCAGGGCGGCGAGCCGGTCGCCGTAGACCGCGTGCCGGCCCTGGAAGCCGAGCCGGCCCCGGAACCAGCCGTTGCCGAGCAGGATCTCCAGGCGGTTGGTGCCCGTCCGGACCAGATCGGTGACGTCGTGGGTCTGGTAGCGCAGGCGGAACTGGTAGGCGGTCCAGCCCGGGGCGAGCTGCTCGTCGCCGACGCGCGCACCGTTGATCCGCGCGACATAGAGGCCGTGCGCGGTGGCGTACAGGCGGGCCTTGACGACCTCGCCGGGCAGGTCGATCTCGCCGGAGACGATCGGGGCGGCCTGACCGATGGCGCCGATCTCGCGGGGGCTGACCAGGCGGGCGGTCCAGTCGGCCGCGCCGAGAAGGCCGGCCTCGACGACCGCGGGGGCGGACCAGTCGCTCCAGGAGGCGGTGTCGCCGACGCGTACGCGTACGGTCGCCTGCTCTCTGGCCTCGAGCGGAACGCCTGGCCAGGCCACCAGGATCTGCTCGCCGGAGGCGGCCGCGTGCATCTCGGTCTCGCCGCCGCGGTTGATCTCGATTTCGTAACGGGCCTGCGCGTAGTCGTCCGGCGCCGCCGCGACCCGCCACGACAGGCGCGGGGTGGCGGTGCCGATGCCCACCACCGGGCGGTCGGCGGGATGGTGCTCGAAGCGAAGGTCGGTCGGTGCGGCGAGCTCGGGCATGACACTCCAGGTGGTGAAACGATTCAAGAACCGAACCGAGGAAGTCGATCATATTGTTTCGGCATTGTGGCGGGAAGGTTTCGCCTGCACCCGATCCTGCTGGTGGGCGTAGGTCCCGGCATAGCCCGAAGTGAACCGGAGGTAGCACGAAATTCACCTGGGGCCCTAGGGTGAGGCATGGACGTCTTCCCGGTCGAGCAGACTCGCACCCTGCTCCACATCATCGACGGGTCGCTGGCGTTCGCCGGGCACTACGTGCACGAGGACGCCCACCCCATCCACACGCACAGCTTCGTCGAGGTCGCCGTCGTCATGGGCGGCGTCGGGGCGCAGCGCAGCCTCGCCGGCCGCACCCCGCTCGAGGTCGGCGACGTCCTGGTGCTGCGGCCCGGCGTCTGGCACGGGTACGAGGACTGTCGCGGCCTCGACCTGTTCAACTGCTGCTTCTCGACCGAGCTGCTGCGGCGAGAGCTGGCGTGGACCCGCGAAGACCCGCAACTAGGCCATCTGCTGTGGACCGGGCCGTACGCGGAGCAGCGCCGTGGCATCCTGGCCGCGCACCTGCCGCCGGCCCCTCTCGGCGAGTGCGTCGAGCACCTCGAGCGGCTGCACGATCTGCGCGAGGCGTCGCTGTCCACCCACCGCGGCGATCTGATCGGGCGGCTGACGCTCTTTCTCAGCTGCCTGGCGCGGTCGGTGTGCCCGGCCGGGCCCGCGCCCGGCGCCACCCACCCGGCGGTGCTCGAGGCGATGCGGATGATGGAGGAGCGGCCCGCCTACCACTGGACGCTGAGCACGCTGGCGGCCGAGCTGCACCTGGCGCCGGGCTACCTGGTGCGGCTGTTCAAATCGGCGACCGGGTTGCCGCCGATGGCGTTCCTGTCGCGCCACCGCGTCGAGCTGGCCGCCACCGCCCTGCTGCACAGCGACCAGCCGATCAACCGGATCGGCGAGTCGGTCGGGTGGCCCGACCAGAACTACTTCGCCCGGCGCTTCAAGTCCCACTACGGGCTGAGCGCCTCGACGTACCGGGCCCGCTTCACCCGCAAGCTCGGTCTGCAGTCCTCCGCCGCCGGACATGGTTTGCCACCGGCGTCACGTGGGTAGACGGCCTTCGATCCGTTGGAGGCCACCATGGGCACTGACCTCGCGCCCGGCGGAACTCAGCGCCGCCGTGCCGTCATCGCGAGCACCGTCGGAACCACCATCGAGTGGTACGACTTCTTCCTGTACAACACGGCCGCGTCATTGATCTTTCCGGCCCTGTTCTTCCCGAAACAGGCAGCCTTCACCGGCATCCTGCTGTCCTTCGGCACCCAGTTCGTCGGCTTCGCCGCCCGACCCGTCGGCGCGGCGATCTTCGGTCACTACGGCGACCGCATCGGGCGCAAGGCCACGCTGATCGCCACGCTGCTGCTGATGGGCATCGCGACGGCGCTGATCGGGGTGCTGCCCACCTACGCCTCGATCGGCTACGCGGCGCCGATCCTGCTCACGCTGCTGCGGGTCTGCCAGGGCATCGGCGTCGGCGGGGAGTGGGGCGGGTCGGTGCTGCTCTCCATGGAGTGGGGCCATCGGTCACGCCGCGGCCTCATGGCGTCGTGGCCGCAGCTGGGGGTGCCGCTCGGGCTCGTTGCCTCGACCGGCGTCGTGCGGTTGATGACCGACTGGACCGGGCCGTCGTTCGACGAGTGGGGGTGGCGGATTCCGTTCCTGCTCAGCATCGTGCTGATCGGGGTGGGGCTGTACGTGCGGCTGCGCGTCATGGAGAGCCCGGAGTTCACCGCGGTGCGCAAGGCCGACCAGGTCGCCAAGCGCCCGCTGGTCGAGGTGATCAGGACCGAATGGCCGACGATCCTGAGCTCGGCGTTCGTGCGGCTGGGCGAGCAGGCGCCGTTCTACCTGTTCACCAGCTTCGTGCTGACCTACGGCACCAAGCATCTCGGCCTCGAACGCGACAACCTGCTCGACTACATCCTGATCGCCGCCTGCGTCGGCCTGATCAGCGTGCCGTTGTTCGGCCATCTGTCCGACATCTTCGGGAGAAGACGTGTCTACGGCACCGGGATCGTGCTGACGGCCCTGTTCGCGTTCCCGTACTTCGGCCTGCTGAACACGAAGGAGTCGATCCTGGTCCTGCTGGCCATCGTCGTGTCGCTGATCTTCCACGACATGCAATACGGTCCACAGGCGGCTCTTATCGCCGAGGGCTTCGGCACCAACCTGCGCTACTCCGGCGCCGGCCTCGGCTACCAGCTGGCCTCGGTGATCGCCGGCGGCCCCGCACCGCTGATCGCCACCAAGATCCTGCAGGAGACGGACTCCAGCACCGGGATCAGCTGGTACATCGTCGGATGCTGCGTGCTGGGTTTCGCGGCGCTGCTGCTGATGCCGCGCCGGGCCACGGCCGACGTGGCCGAGACAGAGGCGGAGCTGCGGCGCTGACGGGCCCGCGCGTGGTACTCAGGGCAGATGACTTCTGACGTGCCGCTCTTCGAGCGCGATCCGGATGCCTGGCGGGAGCGTCTTGCCGAGGGGAACCGGTCTCAGCCGCGCAAGCGGGTGAGCGCCGACGTGCTGTTCTCGGATGCCGCCGGGCGGGCCCTGCTGGTCGATCCGGTCTACAAGCCGGACTGGGACCTGCCGGGCGGGGTGGTCGGCGCCGACGAGGCGCCGATCGAGGCGGCGCGGCGCGAGATCGTGGAAGAGCTCGGGATCGTGCCGGTGGTGGGGCGGCTGCTGGTGGTCGACTGGGTCGCTCCGCACCAGCCCTGGGACGATCTGCTGGCGTTCGTCTTCGACGGTGGGGTGCTCGGCGAGGAGCAGCTGGCGAGCATCCGTTTGCAGCAGGGCGAGCTCCGGGCGTACCGGATGGTGGCGCAAGCGGAGGCGCCCGGCCTGCTCCGCGACTATGTCGCCCGCCGGCTCGTGCGGGCGATGGCCAGCCGCGACGAGGGCGGCACGGCCTATCTGCACGATGGCGAGCGGGCCGCCTGAGCTGTCGCGCGTGAGAGCGGGCCGCCTGAGCTGTCGCGCGTGAGAGCGGGCCGCCTAAGCTGTCGCGCGTGAGAGCGGGAGCTGGGGCATGCTGCACGCCGGGGTGAGGCTGGGCGACCGGTACCGCCTCGAGGACCGGCTCGGCGCGGGCGGCATGGGTGAGGTGTGGCGGGCGGTCGACGAGCTGCTGGGGCGGCCGGTGGCCGTCAAGGCGATGCTGCCGTCGGTGGCCGACGATCCCGACTTCGCGCGGCGGTTCCTGGCCGAGGCGAAGTCGATGGCCCGGGTCAACCATCCGGCCGTGGCGTCGATCCACGACTACGGCAGCGTCCAGGGCGTCGCCTACCTGGTGATGGAGCTGGTGGACGGCGAGTCGCTCGCCCAGCGCCTCGCCCGCGCCGGCCGGCTGGGCGCGCCCGAGACGATGCGGCTGATCGCGCAGGCGGCCGAGGGCCTGCAGGCCGTCCACGACCAGGGCATCGTCCATCGCGACATCAAGCCGGCCAACCTGCTGATCCGCCGCGACGGCTCGGTGGTCATCACCGATTTCGGCATCGCGCGGCACGAGGACGCCAGCCGGCTGACGGCCTCCGGCGCCATCCTCGGCACCCCGAGCTACCTCTCGCCCGAGCAGGTGATGGGCCAGGCGGCCACGCCGCGCAGCGACGTCTACTCGCTGGGGCTGACCGCCTACGAATGCCTGGCCGGGGAGCGCCCGTTCGTCGGCGACAATCCGTACGCGGTGGCGCTCCAGCGCCTGCAGTCCGCGCCGCGCACCATCGGCATCACCCTGCCCGCGCAGGTCCTGATGGTCGTGGAGCGCGCCCTGGCCACCGACCCCGCCCACCGCTGGCCGTCCGCGGCCGCCCTGGCCGGCGCGGCCCGGAACGCCACCGGCGCCCGCCCGGCCGATACGTCCCCGCGCCCGGCCGATTCCGGTCGCGCGCCGGCCCGGCCGAGCGCATCCCCGTCGAGCGCGCCCCCGTCGAGCGCGCCCCCGTCGAGCGCATCCCCGTCGAGCGCGCCCCCGTCGAGCGCATCCCCGTCGAGCGCGCCGGCCAGCCGGCCCGGTGGCACGCCGCATCCCCGCCGGAAGGTCATCACCGTCGCCTGGGTGGCCGCCGTCCTGATCGCGGCGACCACCGCCTGGTTCCTCACCCAGAGCCACCGCGGCACCGAGAACGGCGGCCATCAGGGTGACCCGACGGTGGCGGCCGCCGGCCCGACCGCACCGGCGAAGGCGGCGATCCCGGCCGGTTTCACCGCCTGCGGCCAGGGCTTCTGCCCGTCCGAGCCGATGTGCTGGGGCGGCCTCACCGCGATCGGCGGCAACGCCGAGCCGCCCGAGCGGGTCCCCTGCACCGAGGACCACTACTGGGAGACCTTCGCCGCGATCGCCTTCCCGCCCGGGGCCGCCGAGGTGCGCGCCGACGAGCTGATCGACAACGCGGTGGTCGCCAAGGCCTGCACCGCCAAGCTGATGGCCTCCCGCAGCCGCGCCCCGAAGGTGACCAGCGCCTGGCGCCGGTCCGCCTGGCCGATCCAGGCCTCCGGCAGCACGGTCACCCTCCTGCACTGCCTGGCCGGTTCCACCGACGGCGAGACGAAGACCGCCGCTTTCTGACCAGGGCCTCCATCGAAGTCAGGCCGTTCGTTCCCGCCCGGGTCGCCCTGCCGTCGGGCCGCGCTCGGCGTCGCCTTTGCTCTGACCGGAAAATAACCTCCCGGGCGATCGGCTGCGGTGACCCTGTAGGGGAAATCCCAGGTACGTGACCTCGACTGCTTAGGAACGGCCTGCTGCGAAGCCACCCGTGTCGCGGCCTTGAGAAAGGTTCGGGCGGTTGATCTCGCGGACGAGGTCGAGGTCGCGGTGGGCGACGAAGGAGTCGGCGGCGTGTCGTGAGGGTGGTGTGGCTCAGGCCGAGAGGGCGCCGTCCGCGCCGAGGGCCAGGATCACCAGCTCGCCGTGGTGATCGGTTGCGGTCAGGCGGTGGTCGTCGAGGCGGGTGAGCGCCGCGATGCCGTACCCGAACTCGCCGATCAGCCGCGGCCCCGCCGGAATCCCGGACCAGTCGAGCGTCCACGAGTAGAGCCGGAAGTCGTACGACGCTGCCACCACGACCGGAGCGTCCACCGCCCCGAGCACCGCGACCGCCTTCACCGGCTCGGGCGCGTGCAGCGTGATGCCGCGCTCGATCGCCAGGTCGGGCCCGTCCGCCACCAGCATCACCCGCACCGCCCGGTGCGCCGCCGACACCACCACCCGGTCGGCCAGCGCCGCGACCGCCGTGACCCGGGTGTCGTGCTCCCACAGCGGATGCCGGTCGCCGGCGTTCCCGGCCGTCAGGATCCGCCCGGTCGCCGCCAGCACCCCGGCCCGGAACCTTGCCGACGGCTCGGCCACCGGGGTTTCGGGCACGCCGCCACCGGTGGCCAGGTCGACCAGGTACGGCCGGCCACCGAACGTCGCCGCCGCGACCAGCGAACCCGCCGCCGCGATCGAGCGCGGCCAGAGCCGGGCCTCGGTGCGCCGCCACTGCGGCCGGCCGGCGGTGTCCAGCGCGACCAGCGCGGGGTCGTACGTGCCCGCGATCAGCGCCCCGCCGTCGGCCGACCAGGTGATCCCGCGCAGCGGCGCGTCGCCGAGGCGCACCGACCGTATTGGCAGCAGGCCGGGGTCGAGCAGCTCGATCGCCCCGTCGTCGCCGGCGAGCGCGAGGATCATCCCGTCCGGCGACCACGCGCAGTCCTCGACGGCCGCCCCGGGCAGGTACGTGATGCGCCCGGGGTCGCGCCACAGGTCGCGCACCGCGACGAGCCCGTCCGACCCCACGGTCGCCACCAGCCCGTGCGGGCTCACGGTCAGCCGTACGCAATCTTCGAGCTCACCCAGGTAGGTCTCGCCGAAGGCGTTCCACACGGCGGCCCGCGACGACGAGATCTGGCAGATCAGATGTTGCCCGTCGGGCATCCAGGCCACCGAGGTGACCGGCCCGGGGTGCCCGGCGAGGACCTTCATCTGCGACGGCGGCCGGTCGTCGACCACGCGCCACACGGCGGCCGTCCCGTCGGCGGAGCCGGTGGCGAGCAGGTCGGCCGCGGCCGGGTTGAAGGCCACCGACAACACCGCAGCGTGATGACCGAACTCGGTCACCTTCACCGGGCGCGAAGGATCGCCAGTGTCCCAGACGAAGACGCTGCGGTCATGGGAACCACTGGCCAGCCGCCCTCCGTCGGCACGGAGGGCGACACAGCTGATCGGCGCGGCATGCGCCGGCCCGTTCCCGACCGTCACCCGAACCATGCTGGACATCGACGGAGCGTGAGTCAATACAGGCGGCTCGAAGATCAAAATGTCAAGGGTGTCGGATAACCGTCACGAGACCGGGAGCAGCTGAAGCAGATCGGGGCGGCGGGTCGGGCCCCGGCCGGGCAGAGCCGCCCGCTCGATCGCCGCGCGTAGGCGGGCCTCCTCCTCAGCCCGGTCGCGGTACCAGGCGGCGCCCCAGACGCGGTAGAGGTTCCAGCCGAGGTCGCGCAGGACGGCGGCGCGCAGCCGGTCGCGGTCGCGGGCCACCGGGCAGCCGTGGTACATCGCCCCGTCGCATTCGATGCCCAGCACGAACGAGCCGTCGTCGCGCACCACGCCGAGGTCGATGCGATACCCGCCCGACCCGATCCTGGTGCGGACCTGGTAACCCCACGACTCGACGGTGGCTCGCACCGACTCCTCGAGCGGTCCGAGAGGCGTCCGGCCGGCGGGGTCGGCGGTGGCGCCGCCGCTCTCGCAGAACGAGAGGTACGCCGCCAGGTGCCGGACGCTCTCGTTGCCGCTATCGGGGATGTCGTGGGAGCGGATCGACGAGACGATCTCCACCCGCTGCCGGGCCCGGGTGATCGCCACGTTGAGCCGCCGCCACCCGTTGGGCCGGCTCAGCGCCCCGAAGTTCGCGCTCATCCGCCCGTGCTCGTCGTGCCCGTACCCGATCGAGAAGATCATGACGTCGCGCTCGTCGCCCTGCACCGCCTCGAGGCTCTTCACGAAGAACCCGTGCAGGCGGTCGCCGTCGAGCAGCCGGTCGAGCCCCGGGTGGTGCGCGACCGCCTCCGACAGCGCGTACTCGATCGCCTCGGCCTGCGCGACCGAGAACGTGACCACGCCCAGCGACAGGTCGGGCCGCTCGGTGAGGCCGGCGATCACCCGCTCGGCGACGATCCCCGCCTCGACCGGGTTGTCCCGGGTGCTGCCACGCCGGTAGATCCCGCCGGCCGGGATGAGGTGCACCCCGGTGTCCACCCGGTCGGCGGGGGCCGGGAAGGTGATCAGCCGCCCCTGGTAGAAGGCCTGGTTGGCGAAGGCGATCAGCGCCTCGTGCCGGCTGCGGTAGTGCCAGGCCAGGCCGAGGCTCGGGAACGTGCCGCACGCCTTGGCGAGCTCCAGGATCGACTGGAAGTCGCTGACATCGGTGCCGCCGTCGGCGGCCGTCTCGAAGAACGAGGTCGGCGGCAGCTGCTTGTCGTCACCGGCCGCGATCAGCGCCCGGCCCCGGTAGATGCAGTTGATCGCGTCGGCCGGCGTGACCTGCGAGGCCTCGTCGAAGATCACGACATCGAAGCCGATGTCGGCCGGGAGATACTGACTCACCGCGAGCGGTGACATCAGGAAACAGGGCTTCATCGCGAGGACGGCGGTGCGGCAGCGTCCGATCAGTTCGCGTACGGCGAGATGCCTCGTCTCCTTCATCCCCTCCCGTCGCAGCAGCGCGGCTTCGTCGGTCGGCACGGCGTCGGCGCGGCGCGCGTGCAGCGCCGCGGCGATGCGCGCCGGGGCGGAGGCGATCAGCTCCTCGTCGCGCCGGCGGAACTCGTCGACCAGGTGGTTGCGCTCCTCGGCCCGCAGCGGGTGCAGCCGCCGGTCCCGGTGCAGCACGTCGTCGGCCCAGGCCCGCAGCAGCGCCCGCTCGAGCACCGCCCGCAGCATCTGCGGCCGCACCTGGGTGTCGGCGCAGAACGCGACGGCCGCGTCGAGCCCGAACCCGGAGAGCACCTCCCGCGCCGCGACGTGGCTGAACCATTCCTCCTGCCCGCTGGAGTCCTCGCGCAGCGCCCGCAGCAGGGCCGGCCCCTGCTCGTAGTCGTCCAGCGCGGCCTCGAGCGAAGAGCGCCGCCCGGGCCCGAAAGCCGCGACGATCGCGTCCCGGGCGGCCGCCCACGCGGCCGCCTTGGCGGCGAGGCCCGGCGACGGCCGGCATCCGGCCAGCGCCCCCGCCTGGGCGGAGGTCAGGGCCCGCCCGGCCAGCTCCCGCGCCCGCTCGGCCCAGTCGATCGCCGCCGCCTCGGCCCGCTCGTCCACCTCCGTGTCCGCCGCCGGCATCTCCCGGAGCGCCTCGGCGACCGCCTGGCGCAGGGAGGCGAGCCGCCGCGCCCCGGCGAGGTCGAGCGTCTTCCCGGTCGCCTCGTCGTGCGCCGACACGTACCGGGCCGAGGCCGTCAACGGCCCGGCGTTGGCCCGCAGCCAGCCGATCGCGTCGCGCACCGCGCCCTGGGCGAGCTCGGGCCGGGCGGCCGGCTCGGGCGCGGGGCGCAACGCCGCCTGCCACCGGGCCATGGCCGCCTGCACCCCGGCGGCCGCGCGCAGCGGCCCGTCGTCGGGGCAGGGCGCGCAGACGTGGTCGATGACCGCCGGCACGGCCTGCGGCGGGGTCCAGCGCAGCAGGTCGTTCGCGGCCTGCAGGGCGTCGGCGAGCGCGGTGAGGTCGCTGCTCGCGCCGCGCCAGTAGCGGCCGAGGGCGGGGCCGTGCGCGCGCTCGAGCGCGAGCAGGTCGCGGCGGGCGGCCCGCCAGGCGACGGCCAGGCCGAGGTGCGCGACCGCCTCCGAGGGCGACACCGACGGCAGGGCGAACGAGGCGACGGCCTCGTAATCGCGGCGGTACGCGCCGAACAGCTTGCGCAGCCCCCGGTGCACCCGGGTGAGCCGGTCGGCGAGCTGCTCGACGGGCTGGTCGAGGATCGCCTCGTGGAAGTAGCGGCGAGCCTGCCCACCGGCCGCGGCCAGCGCCTCCACGCCCCGGCGCAGCGCGGCCGCCGCCGTGGTGGCCTGGGCGAGCGCGCCCGCGCCGAACCAGTGCGGCTCGGGCCGGTTGGCGCGCCCGCCGAGCTCGACGATCGCCACCACCCGGGACACGTCGGCGAACGTGACGGCCGCGGGCAGGGCCAGCGCCGAGGTGAGCCGGGCGACGTCGCGCATCCGGTCCTCGAGCAGCGTCGCGTCGTCGTCGAAGCGGCGGGCCAGCCCGGCGGCAGCCTCGGCGGTCAGCGGGCCGGGGTCCACGGCGGCCGGCCGCAGGCTCGGCGTCCGCACCTCGGGAAGGTCCTGGGGAAGGTCGTCCCACTCCACCCCGGCGGCGGCGCGTACTGCCTCGCGGGCCTGCCGCAGCCCGGCCAGCCGGCGCCCGCGCTCGGCGGCGGCCCGCCGCACGGGCCGCAGGCTGGAGGCGGTCAGCCACTGGTCGGCGACCCCGTCCGGCCGCTGCGCGGCGTGTTCGGCCAGCGCCGCCAGCGACGCCGCGCCCGAGGGCCTGGCCAGGCCGAACCCGGCGGCCAGGGTGGCGTTGCGGCCGGCCGTGCCGGAGAGCTCGCGCAGCGCGTGCTCGGCCCGGTCGAGGCGGCTGTCGAGCGGGTCGTGCTCGGTCACCTCCCGCCAGGCGAACTGTTCGCCCAGCGCGGCGGGCCGCCACGACCGGGCGAGCTGGTCGGCGGCGTCGGCCACCTGCCGCAGCGCCTCGGGAGTGAGGGTGACCGGCTCGGGCGCGGGCGCGGCCGGGACGTCGGCGAGCCGGGCGCAGCGGCCGAGGATCTCGTGCAGGCTCGCGCCCAGCGGCTCGCGCGTCTCGTTCATCGCGGCGGCGTACGCGGAAAGTTTCTCTCGCGCGTCGCGGGCGTCGCCGCTGGGCTCCCGGGCCGGCGGCGCGCCTGGCGGCTCGTCGAGGGCCGTGGCGAGACCGCGGGCCACCTCCTTGCGGGTCGCCTTGTGGCTGTGCAGCTCGAGCAGGTGGTCGCCGAGGCCGGCCGAGGCGAGCCGGTTGCGCACCACCTCGAGCGCCGCGGCCTTCTCCGAGACGAACAGGACCCGCTTGCCGGCGTGCAGCAGGCAGCCGATCATGTTGGCGATCGTCTGTGACTTCCCGGTCCCGGGCGGCCCGTCGAGCACGAAACTGTGCCCGGCCGACGCGGCGGCGACGCATGCCCGCTGGGAGGCGTCGGCGTCCAGCACCAGCGGCACGTCCTCCGGCGGCGCGGCCCGGTCGGCGTCGTCGGCGGCGATCGGCTCGAAGGCCGGCTCACCATCGCGGGCGGCCAGCGCCCGGACCAGCGGGTGGGCGAGGATGCGCTCCTCGTTCTCGTGCAGATCCCGGTACATCGCCTCCTTGTGGAAGCTGAACGTGGACAGCAGCACGGTCTCCTCGGCGCGCCAGCCCTCCCGCCCGCTGATCGCCGCGCGCACCCGGGTCATGAACTCCGGCACGTCCAGATCGGCCAGCGACTCCACGGCGGGCAGCTCCACGCCGAGCAGCCGCAGCCGCAGTGTGAGCGCCGGGTTGACCACCGGGTCGTCGTCGCGCCCGCGCAGTTTCGGCAGGCCGGCCGGTCCCGCCGCGGTCAGCTCCACGGGCACCAGCAGCAGCGGGCTCGCGAAGGCCGTACCGTCCTCGTCACGCCACTGGAGCATGCCGATCGCCAGGTGCAACGCGTCCACGCCCCGGTCGAGAAAGTCCTGGCGGGCCTTTCGCATCAGCCGGCGCAGCACGGTTCCGAGCGGCTGCGCCGCCATCGCCGTACGGAAGAACTCGCCCTCCCCGGTGAAGCCGTGCTCGCCGCCCGCCCGCAGCGCGCCCACGATGACCTGCGGCGGCGGCCCGGCGATGTCGACCGTGCCCGTCTGCGACCGGCGGAAGCCGATCAGGCGGTTGCCGGCGTCGAGGTTGACCAGGCCGTCCCGCCAGGCGCGCAGCGCGGCCCGCACTTCCTCGGTGGGCATTTCGGGCGTCATAGCCCGATTTCATCAACGACGGGGCCTATCCGCTGGACTTTCGTGCTTTTCGGGACAACGCGCGTCAGAAGAGGATGTCCTCGTCGGCCTTGCGGTAGTCGCGGATCTCCTCGATCCGGCCCTCGGCGGCCAGCCGGACCCAGCCGGGGTTGGCGAGCAGAGTGCGGCCCAGCGCGACCAGGTCGAACTCGTCGTTGGCCCGCCGCTTGAGCAGGTCGTCCAGCTCGGGCGAGGTCAGGAAGGCGCGGGTCAGGCCGACCGACCCGACCGTGATCGCGGGCAGGCCGGTGATCCGCTTGGCCCAGCCGGCGAGGTTCTCGTGGTGGCCCGCGAACACCGGCTCCCAGAAGCGGCGCTGCGAGGCGTGCAGCACGTCGGCGCCGGCCTCGGCGAAACTTTCCAGGATCGTGGCGAGCTCGCCCGGGGTCTCGGCGATGCGCGCCGCGTAGTCGCGCTCCTTGAACTGCGAGAACCGCACGATCAGCGGGGTGCTCGCCGGGAGCTCGGCCTTGACCGCGCGGATGACCTCGGCCGGGTATGCCGCGCGCCGGCGGACGTCGCCGCCGTACCGGTCGGTCCGCCGGTTGGTGCGCGGCCACAGGAACTCGTCGAGGAGGTATCCGTGTGCCGCATGGATCTCGACGGCGTCGAAGCCGGCGCGTACGGCGGTACGCGCGCTTCCGGCGTACGCGTCAAGAATTTCTTCGAAGTCGGCGCCGCGCATCGTCGACGCGGTCCAGGCGCCGGCGCCGCGCTCGCTGCCCAGATGCCAGAGCTGCGCGGCGATCCGGCCGCTCGCCCGGTGAACCTCGTGCGTGACGTTTCGCCACCCGGCCTCGGCGGCGCCCGGCGTCATCCGCGGCACGTCGGTCTCGTGGCTCGCGCTGGGGTGACCGACCAGCGCGCCCTCGGTGATGATCAGGCCGACGCCGCCCTCGGCACGGCGGCGGTAGTAGGCGGCAACCTCGGCGGTCGGCACGCCGCCCGGCGAACGTTTGCGGGTCATCGGCGCCATGACGAAACGGCTGCTCAACGACAGGCCGGCGAGGGTGGCCGGCGCGGGCAGGGCGTCCAGGAAAGCGGTCATGCGGCTAAGGTAGAACCTCACACGGATGTGAAGTTCAAGGATTTGTGGCGCGGGAGACATCCATGCGGATCGGCGACCTGTCCGCGGCGACCGGGGCGAGCACGCGGTCGCTGCGCTACTACGAGGAGCAGGGGCTGCTCACCAGCACCCGCACGCCCGGCGGCCAGCGGGTGTACCCGGACGGTCGAGCGGGTCTCGCTGATCCAGTCGCTGCTGGCGGCCGGGCTGAACAGCGCGACCATCAACGACGTCCTGCCCTGCATCAGCGACGAGTCGCTGCGCACGCCATGGCTGGCCGGCCGGTTGCGTACGGAACTTTCGCGGGTGGAGACGCAGATCGACAACCTCGCCCGTACGCGTGAGATCCTGGCCGGGCTCGTCGAGCAGTACCGCGTCCAGTGAACCCAATGGTCACGATCCCGGCCGGCCGGGTCACCCTCGCCGACCGCCGCACGTCGCAGTCCTGGGAAGTCGCGGTCTCGTCGTTCTCGCTGGGCGTCTTTCCGGTGACCGAGGCCCTCTTCACCGGCGCGGGCGATTCGCCGCTGCCCGCCACCGGAGTGTCCTGGACGGACGCGGTTTCGTTCTGCAATCGCCTCTCGGTCGCGGACGGTCTCGCACCGGCCTACACCGTGGCGGAATCCGTGACCTGGGATCCGGGCGCCGATGGCTACCGGCTGCCCACCGAGGCCGAATGGGAGCACGCCTGCCGGGCCGGCACCACCGGTCCGCGCTACGGCGACCTCGACGAGATCGCCTGGTACCGCGGCAACTCCGGCGAGCAGGTGCACCCGGTGGGCGGCAAGCGCGCCAATGCCTGGGGACTGCACGACATGCTCGGCAACGCCTGGGACTGGTGCTGGGACATCTACGACCCCGACGTGTACGGCAGCTATCGCGTGCTGCGCGGCGGCGGGTGGTTCGACGAGCACTGGAGTTGCCGGGCCGGGGTACGGCGGCGCAGCCACCCGAGCCTGCGGATCGAGGACGTCGGATTCCGCCTCGCCCGCTCGGGTGTATCCGGGGCGATCTCCTGATCCCCTACCCTGGCGGACGATCGGCTGGGTTGGGGGAGGGCATGGCGCTACCGGGAAAGAAGACAGGACAGACGTCGCTGGTCGTGCTCACGCTGGCGAGCGCCTTCGCCGGCGCGATTCTCGGCGCCGTCGTGCAGAACCAGATCACCGGCCCGCGCCGGCTCACCGAGATGGTCATCGGCCTGCTCTGCCTCACGGTCATCGGCTTGTCGGCGGCCGTCGTGGCGATGTCGCGCAGCACGCAGCGGTCAGTCGAGGACCTGTTCAAGGTCATGGACATCACCGTCCGCTGCCAGATGCTCAAGGACGTCAACCAGTACCGCACCCCCGGCGACGACCTCGTGGTGCGCGCGTTCCAGGACGCCCAACGCGAGATCCTCGTCCTCGATCGGGTGACCGAGAGCGGCGTCCGCCCCGACATGGCCATGCAGTCGAACGTGATGGCCTGGCACCTCGACGCCATCCTCGACCGGGTGGAGAAGGCCGGGATCCGCTACCGGCGCTACCTGCAGGTCCCCGACACCGACGCGCCGTTCGACGAGGCCGGCGAGGCCCACTCGGAGAACACGTTCGCCGGCCACTGCGTGAAGATGTGCGAGATGCATTCCGCGGGCCGGGACGTGTCGCTGCGGGTGACGCCCACCAGCTTCCCGTACAAGTTCCTCATCATCGACCGCAACGTGCTGATCCTGCAGCTGCAGGAGCTGCGCGAGACCGACGAGAACGAGCGTGAGCCCCGCACGATGTGCGAGCTCGTGATCTCCGACCCGCGCGGCCAGCTGATCCAGCACTTCCTCGGCATGTGGATCCAGCTCGAGGGTCACCACCGGACGCGGTCGCTGGACACCCGCTCCGCGGAGATGACGATGCTGCGGTCGTGGGCGGCCGCGGGCAAGCAACGGTCCTGACGCGTCGGTGTCAGGACGTGGCGGGCTTGCGGCCCCACGCCGAGATCATCGGGGAGGTGGCCAGGTCGAGCGGGGTCGAGACGAGGTTGGCCAGGTGCTCGTCGATCTCGGTGTCGGTCGCGAGGCTGGCGGCGACCAGGCGGTCGCGGATCTGGGCGATCGTGGCCTGCTCGAGCATGGTGCAGGCGGGGCCGGTCATCGGGAAGTAGGCGTCGGCCTCGACGTTGAGCAGTCCTGCATTCCGCATGATCCGTGGCAGGGTGCGGCCGTAGGCCAGGTCGGCGCCGCGCTGGGCCATCAGCGTACGGAAATCGCGCTTGAGTTTGTTGGCCAGGCGCTGCTCGGGGCCGGGCTCGTCGGGGCACACCAGCGGTTGCAGCGCCGGGTCGGCCTCCTCCAGCAGCAGCCAGCCGCCGGGGCGCAGGGCGTCGACCATCGCGGCCAGGGCGGCCTCGCGCTGGGGGACGTGCACCAGGACCAGGCGCGCATGGATCAGGTCGAAGTCGCGCGCCGGCGGAGGCTCGGCGCCGACGTCGTGCCGGCGGACCTCGAAAGACCGGACCGCGGACGACCGGACCTCGGACGACCGGACCTCGGAAGACGTCGCGGGCAGCCACGACACGTCGATGTCGGTGGCCAGCACGTAGCCGGCCTGCGAGGCGAGCCAGGCGGGGAGGCTGGGGCCGCCGGCGCCGACCTCCCAGCAGCGCCAGTCCGGGCCGATGCCGAGCGCCTCGATGTGGCGGAACGTCGACGGGTTGAACAGGGTGGCCAGCGCGGCGAAGCGGTCGCCGGCCTCCGCCTGCTGGTTGTCGAGCAGATAACTCACGGGCGATGACTTTCCGGGTCGGCGGCGGTCTGTACGTGCATGACTGAGCTGAGTTTGCCGAAAATCGTGTCGCGCGACGAGTGGGAGGCCGCCCGCCGGGAGCTGCTGGTCAGCGAGAAGGAGGCGGTGCGGGCCAAGGACGCGCTGAACACCCGGCGGCGGGAGCTGCCGATGGTGCGCGTGGACAAGGACTACTTCTTCGAAGGGCCGGATGGGGAGAAAACCCTGATCGACCTCTTCGACGGCCAGGATCAGCTGGTCGTGCAGCATTTCATGTTCCACCCGGACTGGGAGGACGGCTGCGGCAGCTGCAGCGCCAACGTCGACGAGCTCTCCGACGGGCTGCTGCGGCACCTGCGGGCCCGCGGCACCGTGTACGCCGTGGTCGCCCGCGCCCCGATCGCGAAGCTGGAGAAGTACCGGGCCAAGCGCGGCTGGACGATTCCGCTGCACTCGTCGTACCAGTCGGACTTCAACTACGACTTCCACGTGACCATCGACGAGTCGGTGGCGCCGGTGCAGTTCAACTACCGCGGCCCGGACGAGCTGCGGGCGGCGGGCTTCGACTGGCTGCTCAAGACCGGCGACCAGCCGATGGAGCAGCCGGGCATGAGCTGCTTCCTGCGGGTGGGCGACGACGTCTTCCACACGTATTCGACCTTCGCGAGGGGCACCGAACAGATGGGCGGCGCCTACGGCATCCTCGACATGACCGCGCTCGGCCGGCAGGAGGAGTGGGAGCTGCCCAAGGGCCGCGGCGGCAAGCCGGCCGTCCCCGACTTCACCTGACTCCGGCCTCGCCTCATCCCACCCGGCCGTGATGGCGCAGGCAACGCCCCGGGCGGGATGAGGCCGGGCGGGATGAAGCCGGGCGGGATGAGGCCGGGCAGGATGAGGCCGGCGGGCTACACGTCGCGCGCCCGCAGGACGAGAGCCCCGATCCCGAGGAGGCCGAACGCCCAGGCCGCGGCCACCCCGAGCCCGGCCCACGGCCCGATCGGCAGTCCCGCCAGGTCGACGGTGGACTGGATCGTGCTGCCGGCGGTGGACGGGGACAGCCGGTAGATCCAGCGCTGCCAGTCCGGGTCGCGGAACATGTTCTGCACCGCCGGGCTCAGGTACAGCAGGCCCAGGACGAGGCCGGACGCGGCCACGGCGCTGCGGACCGCGGCGGCCACGCCCAGGGCGAGCAGCGTGATCAGGCACAGGTAGAGTACCGAGCCGCCGGCCGCCCGCAGCACCACCCCGGAGCCGACGCCGGGATAGCCGTCGGCGTGCCCGCGGGCGAAGAGCACCGACACGACGATCGCGGGCACGCACGCCGCCAGCACCCCGGCCAGCAGCAGCACCGCCTTGGCCAGCAGCACCTCGAGCCGGCGGGGGAGCGCCGTGAACGTGGCCCGGATCAGCCCGTTGCCGTACTCGCCGGCCAGCATGTGCACGGCCCAGACCGCCACCGCCGCCTGACCCACCTGCACACCCAGCAGGCTGGACCGCACGACGTCGGGGCTCGAAGCGGTGGCGGCGGCGACCGAGACCCCCGTGGTGAGCAGGGCGATCAGCGGCACGGCGACGGCGGCGTCGGGCACCGTGCGCAGCTTCGTCCATTCGGCGCGCAGGGCCGGCATCATGCGTCCGCCCTCCGGGCCCGCAGCACGGCCAGTCCCAGGAAGGCCAGGGCCCACACCGCGACGACGCCCAGTCCCGCCCACGGCGCCAGGGGGAAGTACCCGTCGGACGGGCTGTAGGGCAGCTGCACCTGGTGATAGGCGGGCAGGACCTGCTGGAACGCGAATCCCGCCGCCGGGGTCAGCCGCAGCAGCCACACCGCGACGCCGGCGGGCAGGATCGACGTGGTGGCCAGCAGGTAGGGCAGGACGATCAGCACGATCGCGGCGGTCACGGCGAGCACGCCGCGGCGCAGGGCGGCGCCCATCCCGTACGCGAGAATCGCCGCCAGCGAAAGCAGCACGCCCGCCCCCACGACGACCCGGATCTGCGTGCCGACGCCGGCCGGCAGCAGGAAGCCGTCGTTGCTCTCCACGAGATACCGCCCGAGGGGCAGGGCGATCGCGGCGGCGGCCAGGCCGACGACGAACGTGACACCGCCGATGACGATCGCCTTGGCGGTCAGGAGGCGGCCGCGCGCGGGCATCGCCGCGAAGGTGGTGCGGATCAGGCCGCGCCGGTACTCCCCGGTGATGAACAGGACGCCCACGATGATGACCGCGATGAGCGCGCCGATCATGCCGGTGAGGGTGAAGGTGAGCGTGGGACCGGCCTCGTTGGCGGCGGGTGCGATGTCGCCGCTGCCCGAGACGGTGAGCCGGCCGTCGTCCTGGGTGAAGCCGGCCGGTTGGTTGTTCTTCTCCCAATCGGTCTGCATGCCGTCGTCGCCCACGTCGGTGAAGGTCCACGCGCCGGTGCGGTCGACCCGGTCGAAGGCCGCGGTGGCCTGCGTGAATCGCGCCTGCACGATCGAGCCGCCGTGCGCGTTGGCCTTGGCGGTCACGTCACTCGGCGATGCCACGAACAACCCGATCTGTACGGCGTCCGGAAGGTCCCCGAGATCGGCGGTGCCCACCTGCTGCCAGGTCGCGCCGTCCGCCGAGGCGTACCCGATGACGGTGTCGCCCTTGCGGGTGAGCCGGAGCCACGCCGCCTGAGCCGGGCCCGCCTTGTCCTCGGTGAACGCGTGCTGCATGCGCACGCCGTGCGAGCCGGTCAGCATCACCGCGGCGTAGGCGGCGCCCTCCTTCGTGCCGTCCTTCACCATGATCCCGGCCTTGGCCCAGGGGACCAGGCCGTCGACGATCGTGTCGTGGTTCGGCGGGGGATAGGTGATGATCCCGGTGAACGAGGCGACATGGGCGGTCAGCTCCCCGTCGCCGTCGAGCCGCTGATGCACGTACGAGAAATTGTCCCGGACCGCCTCCCCGCCCGGACCGGTCGGCGGCTTCGGGCAGGGACCGTCCGGGCAGTCGATCTGGATGCCCGCCGCGCCGAGCGCGCCCAGCCCGACGATCGCCACGAACGCCATCGCGATCCCGGCCACCCAGGCCCGCACGCTACGCAGCTTGGTGAGCTCGGCGCGGATCACGACAGCACCCCCAGGCCCCGCGTGAGCTCGAGATACGCCGCCTCCAGCGAGCCGTAGCGCTCGGTGAGATCAGTGGTCGGCGCCGACCGGACGACCTTGCCGGCGCCGACCACCACGACGTGCCCGGCGATGTCCTGCAGCTCGCTCATCAGGTGGCTCGACACCAGCACGGCCCGGCCCTCGTCGGCGAGCGACCGCAGCAGCCCGCGCATCCACACGAACCCCTCCGGGTCGAGCCCGTTGAACGGCTCGTCCAGCATCAGCATCGGCGGATCCCCCAGGAGCGCGGCCGCGATCCCGAGCCGCTGCCGCATGCCAAGTGAATAGCCACCCGCCTGCCGCCGGGCCACCGGCCGCATACCGGTCAGCTCGAGCACCTCGTCGACCCGCCGCGCGCCGAGCCCTTGCGAGTGGGCCATCCAGAGCAGATGGTTGCGGCCGGAGCGCCCCGGCTGGAGCGCGCCCGGGTCGATGAGCGCGCCCAGACAGGTCAATGGCCGTTCGAGGGTGGTGTAGCGGCGGCCGCCGACCAGCGCGGTCCCCGCGTCCGGCCGGTCGAGGCCGAGGATCACCCGCATGGTGGTCGACTTGCCGGCGCCGTTCGGCCCGACGAACGCGGTGACCAGGCCCGGCCCGGCCGTGAACGTCATGCCGTCCAGCGCCACGCTCGGGCCGAACCGCTTGCGCAATTCGCTGACTTCGATGATTGCTTCCATGCCCGGCAGTTCTACGCAGGCGCGGGTAACGCCGGCGGAACGCCGGTTGTCACCCTTCTGTTAGGTGGGGCCGGGCATGCTTGGCCGATGGGTGTGCGGCTGCGTTACACGCTCCTCTACGGGGCGATGGTTCTTGTCTCCGGCGTCGGGCTGCTCGCGATCGTGGGCGGCCTGAGCGTGCGCAGCACCACGCAGGCGCGGTCCGGGACCGCTCCGGCGCCGGCCGCGGAACAGATCGCCCGCCTCCAGCGGCAGCTCGCCGACGCCGACGCGGCGCACTCCCGCCAGCTGCTGGTCGGCCTGATCACCGGGCTGGTCGTGTCGGTGCTGCTGTCGCTGCTGCTCGGGCGCTTCCTCGCCGGCCGCGTGCTGCGCCCCTTGCGCGTTCTCACCCAGGCCACCCGGCGCATCTCGGCCGACAATCTGCACCAGCGGCTGGCGGTGCGGGGCCCGGCCGACGAGGTGAAAGACCTCGCCGACACGATCGACGAGCTGCTCGCCCGCCTGGAGGAGTCGTTCGCGGCGCAGCGGCGCTTCGTGGCGGACGCCTCCCACGAGCTGCGGACCCCCCTGGCCACCATGCGCGCCTCGGTGGACGTGGCGATGGCCAAGCCGGGACCGGTGCCCGCCGAGACGGCCGTGCTCGCCGACCGCATCCGGAGCTCGCTCGACGAGGTCGACCGGCTGCTCGAGGGCTTCCTGCTGCTCGCCCGCGCGCAACACGGGGCGTTCGACGATCGCGAGGCGGTCTCGCTCACCGCTCTGGCGGCCGGCGCCCTCCGGTCGCAAGAGCAAGACCTTGCTGTGTACGAGGATCTGCCCGCGGATGTGGCGACGCGGGGGAACCCGGTGCTGCTCGCCCGTCTGGTCGGCAACGTGATCGACAATGCGTTCCGGCACAACGTGGCGGGTGGCTGGGTGCGGGTCTCGGTCACCGCTTCCGGTTCGTCCGCGGCCCTGGTGGTCGAGTCGACCGGCCCGGTGCTCGACCCCGCTCAGGTTGCGCAGCTGGGCCGCCCGTTCCACCGGCTGGGCGCGGAGCGCACCGGATCGGGCAACGGCCTCGGGCTGTCGATCGTCGCCGCGGTGGCCGCCGCCCACGGCGGGAGTCTGCGCTTGCGGGCGCGGCCCGCCGGTGGCCTGCTCGTGACGGTCGTGCTGCCGCTGGCCGTGGCGGTGCCGGCATGAGGGTGCTGGTCGTCGAGGACGCGCGGGCGCTCGCCGACGTCGTCGCCGAGGGCCTGCGAGATCAGGGCATGGCCGTCGACATCGCGTACGACGGGCTCACCGCGGCCTCGAAGCTCGACGTCAATGCGTACGACGTCGTCGTTCTCGACCGCGACCTGCCCGGCCTGCACGGCGACACGCTCTGCCAGATGATCACCTCGCGGGACGACCGCTCGATGGTGCTGATGCTGACCGCCGCCGGCTCCGCGGACGACCGGGTGCGCGGGCTGACCCTGGGCGCCGACGACTACCTGGCCAAGCCGTTCCACTTCCCCGAGCTGATCCTGCGCGTACGGGCGCTGGCCCGCCGCCAGCCCGCCGCCCGCGCCCGGACGCTGCGGCTGGCCGGTCTCGAGCTCGACCCGATAACCCGGACGGCGTCCCGCGACGGCGTCCCGCTCTCGCTGTCGGTCAAAGAGCTCGCCGTGCTGGAGGCGCTGATGCGAGCCGCGCCGGCGTACCTGAGCAGCGAGGCCCTCCTCGAGCAGGTGTGGGACGAGAACGCCGACCCGTTCACCAACACGGTCACGGTGACGATCGGCCGCCTCCGGCGCAAGCTGGGGGACCCGCCGGTCATCACGACCACGCCGGGTGTCGGTTACCGCATCGCCTAGATGCCCGCGGCGCCGGGCGGCAGCTTGGAGCGATCGTCCACCTTGTCGCAGCGGGAGCACTGCCGGAAGCGCCCGCCGTCCTCGGTGGAGCGGCCCACCCACTTGTGCCAGCCCAGGCGACAGCTCAGAGCCCTGCTCATGCTCACGAAGGGTAGGAGTTGCCCGGTGTGGTCGCTATCAGCACTTCGGCCACAGTCCGCCACCCCAGGGTGGCGTAGAGCCGCTGCCCGTCCTGGCTGGCGATGAGAATCCCGTGCTCGGCCCCCTGCCCGGCCGCCGTGCGGGCGAGGGCCCCCATGACCACGCGGGCCAGCCCTCGCCGCCGATGCGCCGGCATGGTCTCGATCCGGTCGGCGACCGCGTCCTCCTCGCTGAGCCCCATCGTGCCCTTCGCGGCCACCTGGCCCGACTCGTGCCGCACCGTCGCCGTGACCACGCCCCGGTCGGCGCCGACCTCGAGCCCGTAGGGCCCGGTGAGGGCGCCGTCCGGGTGGTCGGGAAGCTCGATGGTCATGAGCTGCTCGGCCCGCTTGAGCAGGATCAGGCCGGCCGCCTCCAGGGCCCCGGCCGTCCGGGCCGGCTCGGTGGTCGGCACGGTCAGCCAGGTGACGTCGCGCTCGGCGCGGACCTGCCCGGCCAGCCGGTCGAGGTCGCCGGCGTGGTAGGCGATGTACTCGACGTCGCGGCCGGGCTGGAGGCTGCGCACCCGCAGCCCGTTGCCGAGGTCGTCGGCGGCGGGGAGCCCGCGGGCCACGCCCCAGCCCCGCTGCCAGCGAACGATCAGATCCCTCACCCGCCCAGTAGATCAGAGCCCGCACCGGGCGACTGAGAACCGCCTCGTCCCACTACTTCTCTATGGCCTATCGCATCGATAGGCTTAATGGATGACAGGGATCGGTGACGAGGCCGCGTACGACGCCCTACGGCTGCGCCAGTGGCGGGCCGGCGAGGCGAGAGGGTTCTCCCGGCGGGCCTTCCTGGCCTTGACCGCCGCCGCTTCGGCCGGTGCTCTGCTCGACGCGGGTGCGGCGTCCGCGGACGCGGGCAGTCCGATCGTCAAGCCGCTGCCGCCCGAGTTGTTCGCGGTGTTCGGCTCGAACGCCGAGATGCGCTGGCCGGCCATGCGCGACCAGGGCTATCTGGTGCCGGTCGACCGCTTCTTCGTGCGGGACCACACCAGCACGCCGCTGATCGACGCCGACACGTGGCGGCTGACCGTGGACGGCGCCGGCCTGCGCGGCGGGCCGATCCAGCTGAGCCTCGCCGAGCTGCGCCGGCTGCCGAGCGAGACGGCGATCGCCACCGTCGAGTGCGCGGGCAACGGGCGCAGCTTCTTCACCACCCAGCAGGCCCAGGCGGTCACCGGCACGGCCTGGCGCCTCGGCGCGGTCGGCGTGGCTCGCTGGCGGGGCGTGCGGCTGTCCACGGTCCTGCGGCGGGCCGGGCTGTCCGCCCGGGCCGTCGACGTGATGCCGTCCGGCCTCGACCCGAACTACGTGACCGGCGGTGTCGACCTCGGCCCGGTCCGCCGTCCGATGCCGGTCGGCAAGGCGCTGCACGACGTGCTGCTGGCCTACGAGATGAACGGCGAACCCCTGCTCGCCGATCACGGCCACCCCGTACGCGTGATCGTGCCGCACTGGATCGGGGTGTCCTCGATCAAGTGGGCCGGCCGGATCGAGGTGTCCGACGAGCCGCTGTTCTCGCCGTGGAACACCCAGTTCTACCGGCTCTTCGGGCCGGACTACCCGCAGGACGGGCAGCCGTTCGACAAACAGGTCGTCAAGAGCGCCTTCGAGCTCGACTTCGGGGCAACAGTCACGGCCGGGCGCACCGTGCGGCTGACCGGCCGCTCCTGGTCGGCCGGCGGCCCGATCCGGCACGTCGACGTCAGCACCGACGGCGGGCGGCGGTGGCGCCGGGCCCGTCCGGCCGGGCCGACGGCGGGGGCCTGGCAGCGCTGGGAGCTGGATTGGCGGCCTGCCGTCGGCAACCACGAGCTGCTCGCCCGCGCCACCGACGTCCACGGGCACACGCAACCGGACGTCACCCGCCACAACACCCTCGGCTACCTGTTCGACGCCGTGGTCCGCCACCCCGTCACGGCAGTCGCGCCCTGATCGGGGCCGGCATCAGGCCCGGCGGGTCCAGGGGCCGACGCCGCCGATGCGCTCGATCTCGTAGCGCACGATGTAGCCCGACGTCCGCGGCGCGGGGAACTCCTTGCCGGGCGCCATGTAGACCTTGATGAGGCGGTTCAGCAGGTCCCACGCCTGGTCGGTCGGGACGATCGTCGCGTGGGCGCGCAGCACCGCGTGCTCGTTCAGGAACACCGACGGGTCGCGCGGGGCCTCGAACGACAGCACCACCCGCGGGTCGCGGCCGATGTTGCTCAGCTTCTTGTTCCAGGTCAGGTGGCCGCTGACCACCTCGTCGCCGTCGAGGCCGATCCAGATGACGCTCACCTGAGGGCTTCCGTCGGGGTTGACCGTGCTCAAATGGGCCAGGGGCCCGGACTCGACCAGGTCGCGCAGTTCCTTCGGCAGCGGCTTGCTCACCGGGTCACTGTAGCGTCGCGGCGAGATCCTTCAAGGCCGTGCCGGCGCCGGACACCAGCGGCTCGCCGTGTCCGCAGAGGATCGCCTTCACGTCGAGCGCCGCCAATTTCCGTACGGAAGCATTGGCCTGTGTCTCGTCGGCCGTGTATTGCGGATCGGACACGGCCAGCCCGGCATTCGTTCGCAGCGCGTCGCCCGCCACGAGGATGCCGGTGGCCGGCTCGAAGACCGAGATGTGCCCGAGGGTGTGGCCGGGGGTCTCGACGATCTGCATGCCGAAGACCTCGTCGCCCTCCTTGAGCGGCTTCAGCGGCTTCGGCGAGATGATCGACGCCAGGTCGCCCTCGCCCGCGTAGATGGCCGCCGCGTTGACGTGCGGGGCCACGCTGTCGAGGCCGCCCACATGATCTTGGTGGAGGTGGGTGAGGACGATGTGCTTCACCGAGCCCCAGCCGGCGCCGGCGGCCTTCAGGCCCTCCTCGATCGCGCCGGACGAGCCGGGGTTGCCGAGGTCGACGATCGCGACCTCGCCGCCGCGCACCAGCAGGTAGGCCGAGACCGATGACATGGCGACCCGCCGCCAGTCGCCGGCCACGGCGCCGCTCGCCGCGGGGACGGGCGACTCGGGCGCGGCCGGCGACGGCTTGCCGGGCGGCGACGACGTGGAGCATCCATCAAGGACGGCGATGCCGAGAACGCCGGGCGCGGTCGTGAACAGCAACCGCCGGCGGGTTAGCTTCATGGCGATCGATTATGCCCGGCTACGCCACGCTCCGGCGGGACAGTTCGTCGAGAACCCGGGCGAGCGTCTCGCGCGACACCTCCGCGTCGGCCGGAGCGCGAGCGGCACGCATTCCCCGCAGCCGCTCGAGGCGCGCCTCCAGAATGCGGGGAAGCGCCTCCGCCACGTACTGCCGGGCCAGACCCGCGCGCTCGCGCAACTCGCCCTCGAAGGCCCGCTTGGCCTCGGCGACCGCGGCCTCCGCCCAGGTGGCCAGGCGGATGCGGCGCTGCGGTCCGGCGTCGCCGCGCAGCCGCCACCAGCCGGCGCAGGCGGCCAGCGCGAGGTCGGCGCCGACCACCGCCGAGCCGGTGATCAGCGTCAGCACCATCGCCGAGCCGGTGAGCAGCCCGGTCAGCGTGGGCAGCAGGTCGCGGCCGCGCGCGACGGTCTCGGACTCCTCGGCGGTCCGGCGCGGCGCGGCCGCATCGCCGGCCCGCAGCCGCAGTTCGAGCTCGGCCGCCGGCGGCAGCAGCACGTCGTCGCGGAGGCTGTCGCGCAGCGCCTCGAGAATGCGGACCTCCGTCTCGTCCAGCGCGGCCACGCCGGCCGCCGCGAGACCGATGACCAGCCGCGGCGGCAGCGCGTCCAGATCGACGCCGGGCCCGCTCTCGGCGGCCTCGCGGTGGCGCTCGCCGAGCTCGTCGGCGCGGGCGGTGAACCGCTGCGTGGCCGTCTGGCGGGCCTCCTCGAAACGGGCGCCGAGCAGCCCGCCGCCGTCGAGCAGCGTGGTGACGGTGGCGATGTCGGCGTCGAGCCGATCGGCCGGGCCGGTCAGCCGGTCGAGGTGGGCGAGCAGCTCGCGGGCCACGGCCGCGGTGGCGTGCGCCTGGTTGGTGGCGCGCCGCCGGCGCACGCCGGCCGTCGCCTCGTACGTGATGAGGTCGATCAGCTGCCGGGTGCCGGCCAGCTCGGTGAGCCGGATCGCGACGGGATGCGGGGTGTCCGGCCGGCCGGCCTGCTCGGCGAGGCGCGCCGAGATCCCGACGACCGGCAGACGGGCCAGGTCGGGGTGCCCGGCGAGCCGGCGGCGGGTCTCGGCGAGCGCGCGCTCGTGGCCGACGGCGTCGCTCTTGTTGACGGCCACGACGATGGTGTCGAGCCGCTGAGCGGCCACGGCCAGGAACGCCATCTCGCGCTCGGTGACCGGCTCGGAGGCATCGCTGACGAACAGCAGCCCGTCGGTGTGGCGCAGGGCGGCGTTCGGCCCGCCCACCCCCGGCGTGTCGACCAGGATCAGGTCGCGGAGGATGGGCGCGTCCAGCCGCACCTCGACACCCAGCACCGGGGCTTCGACTTCATCCAATTTCGCGTACGCGTGCAGCGCGGTCAAAGGGATCGGCATCCGGCGCGGCGTCCCCGGATCGCGAGGGTCCGCGATGAGGGCGACGGCCGAGTCGTCGGGCCCGTAGCGGAACTCGACCCACCCGCCGGTCGTCGGCCGGCTACCGACCGGGCTCAGCCCCGGCCGCCCGATCAGGCTGTTGATCAGCCGCGACTTGCCGCGGCCCGGCCCGCCGGCCACCACGATCCGCGGCCGGCGCGGCGCTTCCCGCGCGCCGGGCGGAGCGGGCAGGAAGGCGGCGAGGTCGTCGCGGCCGAGCTTGAGGGCCTCGGCCCGGACGAGGTCGATGAGGTCGGCGAGCCCGGTGTGCGGATCGGTCACGCGGCGGCTCCGGGGGATGCGGCGGGGGAAACCGGTGGTTCGGGGAGACGGGCCCGCGGCGGCCGGGAGTGCGGACTGGTCACGACCACCACCCGGCCTTCCACCTCGTGCCGGCCCGGCGTCGTCACACCGGGCACGGCCTTGCTCGTCAGCTCTACTCCGGGGGATACGCCGGCCGCCACCGCCACGGCCGGATCTTCGCGGCCCGCCGCGGCACGGCGGCGGGCGTGACGGCGGCGGCCGGCCGGGCGTCGGGCGAGGGCGTGACCGCCCAGAGCACCGCGCCGAGGCCGGTCGTCTCCGCCGCCCCGGCGATGGCCGGGCCGCTGTTCGAGGAACGGCGGTCAGCCATGCGCCCGGGTGAAGAAACGGTCGAGGAACGCGTAACCCACTAGCAGGAGCTTTCCATGGTGGACCCGGCCCGCAACATCCACTCGGCCGACGATCCGTTTCCGACCCGGCGGGTTCCCTCGTCGAATAGTCAGCAGACCCCGGCCACCCGAAGGTGGGAGCGTTCCCGCGCGCAGCCGACCGCGGCCGCTGCCCTTGGGCGGCGGCCCGGGTTCGCCCAGAACGACGGCTCAGTTCTCCCCACGTACGGAAAGGGTGAGCGAAGCCCCGCGCAGACCCGGCCCCGGTGCTCAGGCGAAATTAGTCGGCGGGCTTGCCGAACCAGCGGGAGAGGTGGTCGTCCAGGTCCTGCTGATCGTTGCCGATCCAGGCGACGTGGCCGTCGGGGCGCAGCAGGAGGCCCGGAACTTCCAGCGCCGCAGTGGGATCCGCGAGGTGGTCGACCCGGTCCGACCAGCCGCCGGCGGTCAGGCGTTCGGTGCGGTCCAGCAGCAGGCCGCGGCCCCGGTGCAGCAGGCCGTAGAGGTGGCCCTGCCGCACGTCGATGTCGGGCAGGCGGCGGCCGAGCAGATCGGGGCCGGCGCCGAAGTCGTACCGGATGCCGATCGCGGAGATCTTCTCGATCAGATAGCGGTTCACCTCGTCGAAGTCCATCAGCGCGGTGAGCAGCCTCCGCACGGCCTGCGGGCCCGGTTCGGTGGACGACAGCTCCATCTGGGCGCGGGTGTTGTCCAGCACGTCCTCGGCGACCGGATGACGCTCGGCCTGGTAGGTGTCCAGCAGTGTGTCCGGCGCCCAGCCGCGGACCTGTGCGGCCAGTTTCCAGCCGAGGTTGACGGCGTCCTGAACGCCCAGGTTGAGGCCCTGACCGCCGGTGGGCGGGTGGATGTGCGCCGCATCGCCGGCCAGCAGCACCCGCCCGACCCGGTACCTCTCGGCCAGCCGGGTGGCATCGCCGAAGCGGGACAGCCAGCGCGGGGAGTGCACGCCGAAATCGGTTCCGGCGATGGCGCGCAACTGCTGCCGGAAATCCTCGAGGGTGGGCGGTTCCGCGCGGTCGCTGACTCCCGCGGCGGGGACCACGACGCGATAGACCCCGGCGCCCGCGGGCCGGAGGCTGAGCCGCTTGTCGGTCACCTTGGCGGCGATCTCCTCCGGCGGCACACCCACTTCCATCTCGCCCATCAGCGTCTCGGTCCGCGACGGCTCGCCGGGGAAGCCGACGCCGAGCAGTTTGCGCACCGTGCTGCGCCCGCCGTCACAGCCGACGAGATAGCGCGAGCGCAGCCGTTCGCCGCCGGCCAGCTCGACGGTCACGCCCTCGTCGTCCTGCTCGAGACCGGCCACCGCACAACCGTGCCGGACCTGCGCCCCCAGTTCGATCGCACGCTCCGCGAGCAGGCGGACGACGACCGGCTGCGGGATGCCCAGCAGATAGGCGTACGGGGAATCCAGGCCCGCGGGCGCGGGTTTGTCGATGGCGGCGAAGTAGGCGCCGGCCGGACGCCGTCTTCCGTGTTCGAGAATGCGCTCCAGCAGCCCGCGCATGGCCATCAGCTCGAGACTGCGGATGTGCAGACTGACGATGCGGACGAACGACGCGGGCTCGGTGTCCTTCTCCAGGACGAGTACCCGCACATCGTGCAGCCGCAGCTCGGCGGCCAGCATCGCGCCGGTCGGCCCGCACCCGGCAATGATCACGTCGAACATGAGGGGCGCGCGCTCGGCGCCGGAGGACTGGGAATGCATGGGTGCAGCCTTTCGGGAGTGCCTGGTCGGCGAGGCGCTCCCGGCGACACCTACGTCAATCGCCCGACCGTGACGGCAAGGGGGAGCACCCATTTCGATACAACGTTCATGGGTCTCACCTCCTCGGGCGGTATCACGATCAACTGCAAGCTACAAGCCCGGATGGCATCCCGTCCAGTCGGCGCCCCGGCGGGCTTGAAGCGTTGCCGCACTGTGGGGGCATGCAGATCGTCGAGGTGAGCGTGGTGGGAGTCCGCTCCGCCGTGCTCGAGCTGACCGCCCGGGGCACGCCGCTGCGGTTCCGCTTCTTCCCGATGGTCCATGTCGGTGAGCCGGCCTTCTACGCCACGGTGACCGACCGGCTGCGCCGCTGCGACCTCGTCGTGGCCGAAGGTGTGGGCCGGCCGGACGACGCGTCCGGCGGGTCCGCCGCCAAGGCGGGACGCTCGCCGGCGATGTCGGTGCTGACCGCCAGCTACCAGCTACCGGCCTGGTTCCGGCGCTCCGGTCTGGTCGAGCAGGACATCCCGTTGGCCGCGTTGGGCGTGCCTGTGCGCTACCCCGACATGACCGCCCGGCAGTTCGCGACGGGCTGGCGGGCGGTGCCGTGGTGGCAACGCGCCGTCGCCACCGTGGCCTCCCCTCTGGTCGGCTTCGACCGGCTGGCGTTCGGCTCGCGCCGGGCGCTGGCCGCCGGCATGGAGCTGAGCGACACCGACTGGCACGACCAGCTCGCGGACGTCGACTCGATGGGCGAGCTGATGTCCCTGCTGGGCGAACAACGGGATCGGCTGCTGATCAGCGAACTGGACCGCATCCACCGCGAGCACCGGCACGACCCGATCACCGTCGGCGTCGTCTACGGCGCCGCCCACGTCGCCCCGGCGATCTACGGCATGCGCGCCCTCCACCGCTACGCCCCCCGCGGCGAGGAGTGGCTGACCGTGATCGGTTTCTAGATGCTGGCGGCAGCGCGGCTGGACCATCCCGGCGCGCGATGCCGGCGGGGCGGTGGCGATCGGCGACCTGGGGGGTGGCTGCCGGTGTCAGCAGCACTCATCTGGCACAGCGGTTCAAGGAGCTCATCGGCGTCACGCCAAAGCGGCCACGAGTTCCGGGCGTTCACCGGGCTCACACCGACCCGGTACGCCGAAGTCCGGCGGCGGTTCCTGCGCGAGCATCCGGCAACGTATTGGACGGCTGGTCGCTGCCGGCCGATTGATTTCTTACATCCGGGCGGGGTCGACCACGTGGTCGTCGTGACGCACCGGCCGGAGCCCGAGGGCTGGGACCCCGAGGCGCCGTTTCACTTCGTCGACGGCGTCGAGGCAGCCGTGGCCAAGGCGCAGGAGCTTGCGGGTGACCGCATGGTCGAGGTCGCCGCCGGCGAGGTCGGTGGCCAGGTGCTTGCCGCGGGCCTGGTCGACGAGGTGCGCATGGACGTCGTGTCCGTCGTGTTCGGGTCCGGCAAGCGCTACTTCGGGTCGGTCGACGCGCAGCACCTGTTGGCGGATCCTGACGTGGTGATTCAGGGCAACCGGGTGCTTCACCTGCGCTATCGGGTGCGCCGTTGACCGATCTGAGCGGGTACCCGAAGAAGTCCACTGCGAACTGCGAAGAGCCGGATATCACCATTGTTGACGGCGGCTATTCGGGGGTGAGAATTGGCATGCTCGAAGAGGGTTCTGGGCTTACCGCCGGATTCGTTGGGGTGGGATAATTCTGGGGTGCGACAGATGGAGTTCTTCACCAGGTCCCAGTTGGCAGAAATGCGTGATCCGACGCGGGCGCGTCGTTATTCGCCGGCGCGTGAAGAGTTCCGTCGCGTGCATGCCCGGCAGCGCGCGTGGGGGCTTGTCGAGCGGCACGCTCGTAAGCTGCGCCGGCTGCACGGCGGTGACGACGGTTCACCCTTGACGGCGGCCGAGCGTCGGCTCTGGTTGGACCGCGCCGGCACAGCTGGGCGCCCGGTGGTGCCGGTGGTGCCGGTGGTGCCGGTGGTGCCGGTGGTGCCGGTGGTGCCGGTGGTGCCGGTGGTGCCGGTGGTGCCGGTGGCGCCGCCCGCTCCTGCCCGCACCGGCCAGGGCCTCGGCTCGCCAGCGCAGCGGGTGGTGCGAGCTTGTCAAGATTTTTGTGTAAATGATCGTAAGTATTGGTCAGTTGATGTAGGGGCCGATGCGGTCTGGGTAGTGCAGGGCGAGGGCGCCGAGGGCTTGCCGCCAGCCGTGGACGGCGGCGCCTTCGA
>NZ_JBITDW010000033.1:0-107930 GCF_044454685.1 Actinoplanes sp. NPDC051513 | reverse complement strand
AGGACATGACACACAAGCCAAGTCCGCGCCACCCCGCAAGTCACCACACCACGCCGACATCCACCAAGATCAAACTAGGCTACGCGGCATTGGGGAGAACCCCGGCCGCCGACGGGGCACGAGAAATGGCCGCCTATGGGGATCTTTCACTCGCCGCGGACAGATGTTGTGTGCCGCAACCCGAAGAGAGCCGCCACGACCGCTGCGGACAGAGGTAACACGTGCGGCCGGCTCATCAGCGAATTCTCCCGGGACCGATGACCTCCCGGACCGGGGCCGATAAAGTCGAGCTATCGGGTCGACACTCCTGCCATACCGGCGTTGGCCGAAGCACTCTGATTCACTTCTGGGTTGACACAGCCACCGGCGTTCTGCCTTGACGGCGTTCATCGCAAAGGACTGTGCCACAGACCCGAGTGGGCCGGAGGCACCGCAGGGGATGCCAAGGTCGTCGTGTCCCGGCAGCCTTCACGAAGGGTGCAGCAACAGCCATGTCTGAAGAGCCGCCGTCGCCGCGCGCAGAAGGGATGCAGAGCCGCAGCCGTCAGCCTCATCGATGATCGCATCGGGGGCGAGATGGGCGCGGATAAATCCAGTGGCGGCATGAGTAGCGCAGCGGGTCGCCAGGATGACGATGTCCGAGCGCTGAGAGTGCTGCTTCAGTTGGGGCGATCCGACATGGTCAGACGTGGTGTGGATGTTAAGCCGCGGTACGAGCCGGCTAAGAACCGTACGAGTGCGATTTAGCGCGGCTTCGTCGAGCGAATAAAGCATGACCTTCAGCGCCGGCAGATCGGCTAGCTTCGGGCCGGACAATCGCTGGTCATCATCGACCGGCTGTGGCCACGTCAGGTCGGTGCCTAGTTCGTCGTCGAGTTGCTGCGCGAATCGGCGCACTTCGTCATCCAGGCGCCCGGCATGGCTGGCCAACGGCGTGAGCAGCCGAATTCCGAGTTGCAGCCGTGCCTCGTTGTCGGGGCAGGGCATCCGGACTAGCAGGTCCGCGACGTCGAGAACAACGAGCGATCGATCGGGGCTGATCCACCGATCGGCTTCGGATGCGAGATCGTCCAAGAGCGATGCATATGTTGCGCGGTCGGGGCTAGATCTCAGGATCGTCTCGGTGAGAGCGACGATCCCGGCGAGGTCAGCGGGGCTGAACCAGTTGTGCACGAGTGCCAGTTGGAGAAACTCGGTCGCGGTGCGTCGTGCGGGCAGGCCATACTCGTCGGCATCGAGGAATGGGCCGAGCAGCTGCCAGATCCGCTCGCCTTGGACATAATCGAGGGCAGCTATGGCAGTGGCGAGTTCTTGATCAACGGTGTGCGGCTTGGGCCACTCGCGCCAAGTCTCCTGCCTAAGCGCAGCGATCGCGGCAGGCTCGGCCGCGGCGTGTGCGAGCGCGAGCTCAACCCAGGAGGCGATGACGGGACGAGCGCCTGCGGTCGTGGGCGCCGGAGCAGCGGACCTGGGGCGTCCTTGTTCGATGGAGGCAACCAGGTCCGGGTACCGGTCGAGACGGCGGCGTAGATCCGGGTCGCCGAGCAACTCGGACAGAACGGCTTGGTCGTTGCGTAGGTCAGCCGCGAGAAGCACCACCCACAGTGCATCAGTGCTCAGTTCGGTCAGGCCGGGGCGAAGGTCGGCCGGGACTGCTGTCCCGTCGGCAATCAGGCGGCTGCGCGCGGTGTCGTAGTCATGGTCGTCGAGCGCAGTGGCAACGCTGTGGTTATACAAGGCGGCGAATATGGCATCTCGGACTGGCGTGGGCGGGTCGGCCGCGACGACATCGGCGAGTGAGGGTAGTCCGAGCAGGTCGATGTCGCGGCCCAGTCGCGCGAGTCGCTTGATGCGCAGGTTGTTGAGGTTGGCGCCGCCGAGCCCGCCCGTGGCTGCTAACTGTTCGAGGACTGTGGCTGAGGCGGTGTTGTCCCCAGCTCCGAGGGCGACTTCGAACTCGCCGAGCAGCCGCCCCACAGGTTTGGGGATCTGCCAGTTGCGGACCGGCCGTTGATCGAGGGTGCGCTGCATCTGGCGCAGGGCGCGCCAAGCGCCGCTCTCGTGCTCGGTCGTCGGACTACGTAGGACGAACGTGGTGTCGAGTCCGACGAGGTCGATGATGGCGCGCTCGACAGGGTCGTCTGAGTCGAGCGCGGCAGGTAGACCGTTGAAGTAGCTGTAGGTGGGGCCAACGAACGCGGTGAGAAGTTCCGCTACCAGCGTCGCGTGTGCCTGGTCCCATGCGATCACGTAGGCCAGCCGTCGGTCCGGCTGGGTCGGCGTGCGCCGGGGGAGAACGACGGGTACATCGGACGGCCGGCGAGCCGCCTGCAGGAATGGTGCTAGCCATTGGCCAAGCGGGCTGGTCGGGTTCTCGGTGAGCGGCACGCTGTTTCCCGGCCCGAAGAATGCGGCCAGGAATGATTCGATCTGGTCGGAGGTGGGCTCTATCACGGCTGGCCTTTCCATCGGTGGTTGAAGTCCATCCGAGTACTGGCGGCGGCAGCCGGGTCGGTTCGGTAGGTCACAGCTTCGTCGTTGAGCGTCATGCCACGTGCGGTGAAGTTCATGGAGCCCATCAGCAGCCAGCGTTGTCCGCACATTGTCTTCTCGTGTACGTCCTCGTACCAGACCGTGGTGTAATGGGCTGCGTCGGCCTGACGCCCGACACGGCCAACAAACGTGCGGTTTTGATCGTTGGGTCGGGTTACCACGGTGACCTGGGATCCGGCCTGCGTCAACTGGGCAAGCACCTGAGACAGCGGATATACCCGGGCGACCGGGTCGAGGAACAGAGCGTCAAAGTCGCCGCGCGTATTGTCGATCCCCGGAACGTCGCTGATCCACGGAGAGACGAGCCATAGTTCGGGGCTCGGTGCGAGGAGTTCACCGGCCAGCACGGTGGTGACGATCGCTTCGGCCGTGATACCGGTGGCGCCGCTTGTTCGGATGATCCGATCAGCCATCTCTATTGCACCGCCTCTCGCAGGTCGACGCGGACACGCAACTCGGTGCCCATCCGTCGGACCCCGTTGACCTCACCGTAAACGCGCAGGACGTCCCGCTCGATGGCAATACACGGCACATCCCGCACGGCAATTGCCAGCAACGCTGCAGCGGCAGTGGATGCCATCAGTTCGACTGCGTCATGCAGGGTCAGAGCCGCGCGGTAGGTGTCAGGCCAGCCATCGACGGTGACGTCGACGGTTGGAAGCATTTGGGTGTGGACGGCGGCGGCGAGGAGTCGGTCGAGGATCGGCCGTTGAGCATATGGCTGGTGGTGGTCTAGGTGGGCTGTGCGGGCACGGTTGCCACGTGGCCAGAGCACGCTGAATACCTGATCGGCGGTCATCGCGCCGGCCGCAATACCGGAAACGCGACCTTCGGCCACCGCGTACGCGATGATCTGCGGGTCGATCTCCAATCCGAGCCGTTCCTCAAGATCTGTCCAGGCTTGCATGATCGCGTGCGTCGTTTGATCGGTGTCGTCACCGCTGCCCGGCCGCAACAGGCGAGTGGATAGGGCGGCAACTGCGGCGTGCCGAGGGCTGCCGTCCAGCGCTGCCCATGCACTGCGGAGATCGGCCAGGGCGGTGTCGGCATCGACCGCGCTCGGGGCATTGCGCAGGCGTCGTACGGCGGTAGCGATGTCACCAGTTGCTTCGTCCACGATGTGGCGGATCAGCGTGGTGAGGGTGGCGTCGATGTACTCAAGGTCGCCCGGTGCCAATGCGCTGTCGACAAGGCTCCAGAACCGGCGTGGGTCCTGAGCGTACTGGCTGGCGAGTTGTTCGACGACGCCGAGGCCGCCGATGGTGGTTTCGGAGAGCCAGATCCGGCTGTGCTGATTGACGGCATCCGGGGCAACGATGTCGACAATGAGATCCGTGTCCTGGGTATCCGGGCATGCGCGCTGACAGGCCGCGAGTAGTGCAGCGGCGACGGTGTCGCGGTAGCTTCGCTCGGCGAGATCCTGCGTGCGAGCGGCTACGTCGCCGCACCACAACAACTCGGCGTGCCGGTCGACGCAGGCACGTACGCGTGGGTCGGCGCTGAGGTCCTGAAGCGTCGTGATCAGCTTCTGTGGTGGGTTGAGCGTGCCGGACTGGTTGGTGTCTCGGTAGAGAGCCTGCAGCATGCGATCGACATCAGCGGCCCACGCGCCGTTGGTGAGCTGCTTGTGGACCAGCATCGGCTCCTGGCCGCTGTCGACGCCGGTCAGTACGAACGCGGCCAGGTAGACCGAGATGATCCAGTCGCGTTGAAAGATGTTGGCAACGTCGTCCAAGCTCGGATCCTCTCGCAGCGCAGTGGCGAATGCGATCCGC
This sequence comes from Actinoplanes sp. NPDC051513, assembly GCF_044454685.1. Taxonomy (NCBI): domain Bacteria; kingdom Bacillati; phylum Actinomycetota; class Actinomycetes; order Micromonosporales; family Micromonosporaceae; genus Actinoplanes; species Actinoplanes sp. NPDC051513. Next base: position 103,602 of record NZ_JBITDW010000033.1, on the reverse strand, counting down.
CGCCAGGCTGGCGATGCCAGATGCGCCGCGACGCGCGGTTCGGCGAGGTCCAGCAGGCCGAGGGTGAATTGGATTCCGTCGACGGCCAGGCTGAAGCCAAGAGCTGCAGGAGTCCCTTCAAACTGGTAGCGCACCGAGGTCGCGATCTGCTGGCCGCTCGTGAGGCGGGTGTCGCATTGGGCGCCGTATGTCATGCGGCGAACCTCGGCCGGATTGCCTGCTGCGTGTGTGGCGAACCCTACGGATGTGACGTGCTCAGCCCACGTGGACGGCGTGGGGACCGACCCAGGGATCATCGGTGCGCGAGGGGGCCGAACCTCGGACATCCACTCGGGAATGCTTTGGGACTGGTCGGAGACGTTGTTTAGCGGCTGTCTCAGGTCGATGGTCTGCGGGCGCAAGACGGTGATCGGACCAGATGGGCCATTCCATTGCCCCTGCCGGATCGGCGCGGGCACGAATGAGGCAATATCGATGATCTGGAGCCCGCCTGCGTTTGGATCTTGCAGGGGTACCCAGGTCCGGTCGCCTTGAGCCCGAAACCCGAACCGGCGGCTGACTCGCCCCGGGACAGCCTCGCGAAGGGCCGCTTCGATGGACATCGTTTCCGGCGTAGCGCCCGGAAACGGCAGCGTCAGCCTCACTTCGGGCACGTTGAGGGCTTTGAACAGTGTCGATGTTAGGTACTCGGGAAGTAGGTCGCCGCCATTGGCACCTGGATCAGCGACGCTTGGTGTCCATTCGCTGCGTAGTCGCCGTAGCGCTGTCGGTACGACGCCGAGCAGTAGCGCACGTGGCTGCTCCCAGAGCAATGCGGTCGATTCGTTGCTGCTGATGCGAAGAGCGAACCGCAGGTGGTTGGCGAGTTCATCCTGCAAACCAGAGCTGTCGAGCAGCGCTGCCAGGAGGTCGACGAGCGCCTTCTCTTCTCTGGTTTGGCGTGGCAGATTGCCCGGCGCCGGCGCGGTTAGCGCTTGCCGAGGATCTACATACACCCCGCTGCCAGCCAGCTTGCGACCGAGCCAATCCATCAGAGCTTGCGCCGCCTGGATGCGAAGCACGTACCGGTTACCGGTCGGCAGATGCCGTGGCGTGATCTCCGGCATGAACAGCGTGTCGTATGCCTGGTAGGCCAGCCGGTCGCGGCCAAAGTCTGACAACGTGACGACGGTGATCGGGCGCATCTCTCGCCGCCGGCCGGCGCGCCCTTGCCGTTGGATGAATGCCGCGGGGTCGCGCGGCGCCTTGTGCTGCATGACGAGACCGACACGTTCGTCGTTGAAGCCGACCTCCAACGACGCAGTCGCGACAACGACGTCTGCGTCGCGATCGACCCCGGTGTCCTGAGAGGTGGTGCGACCCACCCGCAGCCCGTTCGCGTCGGCAGTAGGCGACATCGGGTGGCCGATTTGGCGAACCAGGTCCCATGACTGGCCGTCGGCGAACCGGTCCGCCCAGTACGGTGCATCCGGGGACCGTAAGCCGGCTAGCACCTGGCTGACGCCGCGACCACGGCCGAACCTCCGCGCGATGCCCTCGGCGTCGCGGAGGTCGTCGTAGAGACGGTTGTTCACATCGAGATCGTCGGTGAAGACGAATGCGCGCGAACCGAAGAGCCCCTCGCGGCCGGGCATGTTCAACACGCGTGCGTAAAGCATTATCGTCTGGATTGACACTGACAGCAGACTGACGCCGGAAACGGGGTCACCCCGCAGGGCGACTGCATATTGTCGTCCCAGGTCCTCCAGGTCCGCCGGTTGTGGCTCAATGTAATCGATGGCGATCTCATCCAGGCCGGTCAGCTCGGCGAAGAACGCGCCGGCGTTACGCAGTGTGGCGCTGAGGCCGACGAAGGTGACGGGCCGCCGAACGGCCTGGCGCCACCGGCGCAGCAGCAGCGCGACCTGGGCGCCGTGTACTCCGGTGTAAGTGTGCACCTCGTCCAAGAGCACAAGGGATGGAGCCGGAACACCCTGCCAACCGAGAAGGCGACCGAGTTGGCGGTCACTGCCGTTGCGGTTGAGCATCTCGGTGGTGGTGAACAAGATGTCCGGAGGTTGGTCGGTCAGCGACTTTCGGGTTAGCGCGATCTGACCGTCAATGCGGTGCCTGCATGCGGCACAGACCAGGATCTCTCGCGGCTGTCGCCTCGTCCGCTCGGCGTCGGGCCACACGAGGTCTCCGCCGCAGCGCGGACACTTGAGGTATGGGCAGATTGCGCCGTCGGCGCCACGCAGCCAGCCGCCGCTGGCGCCCTGTCCCGTGAGACGGCGGTCGCCTGGATGATAGGGCGTGTCCCCATACAGGGCGCCGATCCGCAGCGGTCGGCGACCGTGCTGGCGCAGGACGTCGTTGATCTGCTCGGCCGTCACGATGGCTTCGCGCAACTGGTCGCGCAGCAGTTCGTTGCGGGGGTAGACCGCGACCGCGTACAGGTGGTGGCGACCTGGTTGCGCGGACTCGGCGATCACGGCCATCGCAGGCAAATAGAAGGCCAGCGTCTTTCCACTGCCCGTACCCGCCCCAACGATTACGCCGCGGCTAGTGCCCGAGGCCAGGGCCCGCGAGACTGCTGTCGTGGCCTGTACTTGGAAGCGAGATAGATCTCGGCCGTTGATCTGTGCTGCCGCGACCGCAGTTTGGAAGGTCGACCAGCCAGCTTCGCGATTGAGTTCGGCTAGGACGTCGTCCAGCGGAATGTTACGCATGGGGTATCGGCGAGCAGCGACATGCAGGCGGTAGTCGGCGACCAAAGGCCTACCGCGGTCCCACCACCGAGTAGGCGGGCTCGCGATGTTCTGCGGCACGAACAGTTGACGCAGCTGCGTTGTCAGTCGCAGCGTCTCGGCTAGGCGAGTCCGGTAGCGCGGTGGCGAAGTGTTCGGCACACGCATCAGCAGGCCGCCGGTGACCAGTTGTTGGATGACGTCCGCCGCCCGCAACGCGTCGACCCGGCCGGCGTCGATCATGTCGTCGATCAGTGCGGTCACTTCGTCGTGAGCGAGCGCCCCGGTGGTGACACCCCACGACAGCAGCGGCAGTTCCCGGTCTTCGAGGGCGTCGAGCACTTCTGACAGCATCGCGAGCGGCGGCGGCTGGGTCATGACTCTCTCCGTCGCAGCTCGATCTGTGAGCCGACCTCCGACTCGCGCAGGATGCGAAGATCCTCTTCGCTGAGGTCGGCGATGGTCAGTGGCGTCTTCTGCGACAGGCGGTCTAGGAGGTCGACGAGTTGGCTGGGCAGATCCGGTAGGTCGTCGAGCAACTCTCGCATATTGGCGTAAGTCGTCACGAACTCGGTTACCGAGCTCTTGTCCGGCGATGACGCGGCGATGCGGTCGAGTCGTGTCCAGCGTTCTCGCACGCTCCGGCGCTCGGCGGCAGGCAGAACCGCGATCCGTTCCCACCGGAGGCTACCTAGGCGTTGGGCCGCCCAGGTCTTCCAGACTTGCTGGGCATCGGTATCAAACTGAGTCGATGCCGCTTCCAGCTTTCGCGTGGCCGCGCGGAAGACGGTATCGTTGAAGTTGCTGGTCTCGACATTTCGTCTGAAATCGTGATAGCCATCGTCGACTGCCATATTGATCGTGGGTGAGTCAGGTAGGTCAGACACGATTCGTGCGGCTGTCATGGCACGGTCGAGTTTCTGCAAGGCGGCCTTGACAGCGGCAACCCGGTGGGTGAGTCGGGCAAGTTCATCGGTGTCGGACTGCTGTGCTTCGATCAAAACGGCCTTCGTGCGAAACTGATTTGCCTTATCCAGCATGGTCACGGTGGCTACTGGTTCTGGCTTCGGATCTTCGTCCACTCGTCCACCACCCCCTGGATCTCTTCGCGGGCGTCACTGAACGCGGCACCCGCTCGGCTGGCGACTGAGTCGAGTGCCGTGGTAAGCCACTGGTCGGTGCGCTGCAGGAAAAGCGTAGCGTCGGCGAGTGCCCGACCATGATCCTGTCCGACGATCGCCAGCGAATAGTCGCTCTTCGTCGGACCGTCCGGTGTGCCATACCACTTCATGATTTGTTGTTCCAGCCGGTCGATCGAGTTCCAGTCGATCTCAGCGGCAGTGCCGAGCATGCGCGTGAAGTCGCCACCATCGGATGGAACCTCACCGATGATGAAGCCAGCATTGTGGGCTTCGGTTACGGCCTTGACCATGTCTCTGCCTCTTATACCAGGCGGTAGCAGCCGGCGCAGCATGAATAACTGGTTCTGCAGCAGCGTCATCTGCTCGCTAACTAAGACAGGGAGCCGGTTGAATCCGCGCACCGCCGGCCGGGCCCACTTGGGTACGGGCACAACCCCTGAGGGCGTCCATGTCCAGGCCTCGCTGGCCTCTCGTAGCAGCGGCAGCACGTGCGCGATGTCGATCATCCGGATGGTGGCGCCTTGACCGTAGCCGAACGCCCGCCGCAGGGCCACCGTCAGGTCACGTCTGGCTTCCAGATGTGCTGCCAGCGCGTCGAGCCAGCCGGGTGTACGAGTCGCCCGGTCGTCGAGTTGCCATCCGTCTCCGTCGTCGAAGACGGCGTTGACCAGGGACGCCTGGGGCTGGCCCGGATACGCGCGTCCACCGAGTAGGGCACCGATCAGCGCTGCTCGCAATCCGAGGACCAACTGAGGATCCGTGAATTCTCGTAAACCGCGGATTCGCTGCTTCAGCGTTGGTGCTCGTTCGTCGGCCAGGGCGTACAGCCGACGCATGTGGGCACCGTTGCCGGCGATCCGGCCGGCGCTGATGGCGATGAGGCCGATCAGAAACTGTGCGTTGGCGGGGGTTCGCGCGAACTTGATAGGGGCGTGAGGCGTGCCAGGTAGATTTTCTGCATCCGCTCCTGTGATCGACACGGTCGTTGAATTGGCAGGCCATGCCTCGCGGAGTTCGGCAGCCGAGGGCTCTGCGCCGATCGGATCGGTCCAGTCGCACCTTCGTAGGACCGCGTCGCTGACAAGTCCGCGCAGTTCGTTTGCGGTTGCTTGGTGCAGATTGACGCTCCTCGTTTGCCATTCCTCGATGCGTTGCACGGATCGCAATTGGGATAGGCTAAGGTCGCTGCGCTTCTCGGCCTTGGGAACTGCCTCCGCCACCGTATCCGGCCCCACAACCGTCGCAGTGGTATCGAGGGTCAACTGCGGCAAGGCGAAGCCGGTGTGGATCTCAGGCGCTAAGTTAACGAGGTCGGCGGGTGCGTTACCCCAGAATTCGAGTACGACTTTCCGACGCGCCGCATCGACGCGGTCTGTCTCGTCAATCAGATGCTGGACCGCGCTAGACAGCGCAGTCTCGGCTCTGGCGGTCGGATAGTCCTCCCGGAAGCGCTCATCAGGGAATGTGCCTTCACCCAGGCTGTTTGCATGTGCTTGCAGCACGTTGCGGACCACTGCGCCGAGGATGGCCCGGGGAACGATGGCGTCTGGCTTTTCCGGCAGTGCTGTGGAGTGGATGGCTCGCACCAGCGCGGTCCGATTGAAAGGGTAGAGGCCGTGGCCCTCCTCCGTCACGCCGAATCCGGCGTGGCAAGAGTCGGCCATGGGACACTCGTCGCAGACGTTCGGGATACCTTTCCCGGTGCGGATAGCAAGGCTATCGAGGCGTTCGCGGCCTAGTCGGGCAGCGTTGAGATACCTGCCGACAAAGGCCAGTACACGCTTTACGCCGGCATCGGTGTTGTCGAACTGATTGTCGAGGTCATACATGTGCGGGCTGGCGGCCCGTGCTCGGGTCTGCACGGTGTCGGCGAGTTGCGCGAAATAGCCGGGAGTGACCGCCATTAGGGTACGAATGGGAGCGAGGGTCGCCACGCCGTCCCGGTATCCGACCTCGATGATCGCGTCCAGCAGATCCCTTTGTAGGCCCTGGACTAAAGCGAAGTCTTCGATGAGCAGAATGATCTCTTTTCGCTGCTCGGCATACAGACGCCGGATATCGAGCATGGCTCTTTGCAGCCGGCCGATACCGACGGTAGCGCTGAGGACCGCCGCGTCGAGGTTTGCGTTGAGAAGGTCGACGGCGGCCTGTTGCAACTCGGGCCGGTGCTTGATGATCCCCAGTAGGTGCCGCGCCTGGGCTGACGCTTGGCCCGGATCATCGATAGTTGTTGGTAGGTCATCGATAGTGAACCTGGGCGGTCGTTCGGGCTCGCCGTCTTCTCGATCGGACAGGAGTTTGGCGACTAGTTGCGGGACCAGGCGATGGGGCTCGAGCAAGTGGGCCCTGACGTGAGGATCGAGTAACAAGGCCGGCAAGCCAGTTGGAGCCACGAGGATGCGGGCCATTCCAGAGGGGGGCTCGGCGGCGAGGATGGCCTCTTGGAGGTTGTTTAGCAGTCGGTTCTGCAAACCGGCAGCGTCGCGCTGTTCAGTCACTTCCGCGACTTGAACGCGCAGCGCGTCAAAGTCTTCGCCAGGGGCGTCGTCCAACAGAGCCGTCACCACAGACTTGAGGCTGGTGCCAAGTTTCGGCAGGTAGATGACCCGCCGCTTCTCGTCGCTGGGTGTGCACTCCTTGATCCATCGCACCAGGTGAGACTTGCCAGTGCCGGAGTCGCCAATCACTGGCATGAACAACACACCGTTGGCGGCGGGGCGGGTCAAGAAGTCGTGACGGACAGCGTGCTCGTCGACGGGTGTACCGGTATCAGTGGCATGGCCAGCCTGCACGTGGGCGCGGAAGATCCGCAGCGGGGCATGCGTTGCGAAGAACACCGATATCGACGGGCTGACAGCCTCGGTGCTAATGAGGGTGGATGCCTCCACTGGGTCCCAGCAAAGGTATCGGCTGAATTCAGCCATCGAGGCGCTCCCGCACGACAACGTAGGTTATGCGCCGCGCGCCTCCGGCAACATCGGGGTCGACCGCGAAGACGTCGCGAGGGGCATCGGAGGGCTGCTGCAGTTCAATCCAGCCACGGTCGGCAGCGCTGAGCAGCGCCAAAGACAGCGCCGGCGACAGGCGATCCGGTTGGGCGAAGCCGAGCTCGCGGCTATATGCGCCACCGGGTAGCACTGGCAACTCCCGCAACACCGTGGCTACCACGTCATGGCCTTCGATCTGCTTGCCGACTGGCCACCCCTTGCGGATGGTACGGCCGACGGCGCGTGTGCAGTCAGGGATGATCCGCCGTCCCTCTGAGCCTGACGCGGCAATCTCGGCAAAGCCAAGAGCGAGCGCCCAGTAGACGAAACGATTCCACCGGTTGCTGTTCCTAATTGGCGTAAGTCCAGGCAGTGCCGGCAATGCCGGGATACCGGGCTGGGATTGCGCGGCAGAGACCTCGTTCCAGCTGATCGGCTCATTGAGGGGTTCGCGGCACAGGAACCAGCACAGCGCCCGCACGAACTCGCGTGGCCCACGACCTTCGCGCGTGGTGCCGAGCCCTTGGTTACGCTCGTCAGAAAACACGGCGGCACGCAGTAGATCACAGAATGCGCCGTAGTCGTCAATGCGAATTGTGGACGCCGCGGGAGTGAGGGTCAGCGATTCGGAGTTGACGGTCAATACGCCGTACTCCGTGAGGCTCTGGACAGCCTGGTCGAATGTCTCCCGCGTATCAGCCTCGCCTGGGAACAGGGCAGGCGGGCTGAGCATCGCCTTTGCATCCGCTGTTAGCAAAGGCTTGCCTATGAACAGGAGGGCGCGTGTCGTGGCCCACATCGGCGCTGGAAGCGCCGCCTCTTCGAGGATCAACGTCATCAGAGCGCTCCGAGGGCGATTGCGACGGACAGGGTCGGGATGTCGTCGTAGCTGCGTTGCGCTGGCGAAGCATCGAATTCAATCGACGGCTCCCAATGAACGAGATACGTGATCCCGTCCGCTTGCAGCCGCTCACGAACCTCTGCGTCGATCTCCCGACGTCCGCCCAACAGCCAAATGATAGGCCCATCATACGTACGTAGCAGGTCACGGTCGGTGTCTACGATCACCGGAAAGGGCGATGCGTCGCGCTGCAGCTGTCCGGCAAGGTCCCCAAGAAACCCTGGCCCGCCGACGACGCTCATACCGCGACGCGCAAGGCGCACCAACAGATCCGGAACACGATCGTGGCGCTCGCGGGCGGTACGCCATGTGATCGCGAGCATCGGCGACCTAGCGCGCGCCCGCTTGAGCGGGTCAGGTGGTCGTGTATACCAGGCGTGCACCGCCGGGTGCGGATCTAGGCCCTGCCGGTATAGCCCCGACCCAAGTGGGGTGCGGTGGGATCTACAGTGCGGACACCCCCGACAGTTGATCTCCGTTGTCAACCGGCCGCCAGACCACGTCGCGGTGTAGTAGCCGCTGAGTACGGACCCCATGCACTGGCCGCCCGATGCTGCGGCCTGGATAGCAGCAAACGCGCGCCGTTCGGCGCCTTGGATGACCTGCCGTTGGCTATCAATCCGTGCCGACCACGAATCCTTGCTCATAGCTTCACCGGTGATCACTTCGACATCGACCATGTTTCCGCCGAATTCCTCGTCAGGGTCTATTGACTCTCCGCCGGCTGGTGGGGACGGTTTCAGACGGACGAGACCTGAGCGGGCCATTAGGTTGAGAATACGGACGTTCCACGCCCGGTTCTGATCGAATCCTTCGTCCATGTGGGCCGGGAACCAGTCCAGGTCGACCCGGTGAAGATGTGGCTCGACCTCGGAATTTGTGACCATGCGGCGCCAGCGGCGCCAGCCCTTGTCCGGCTTGATGATCTTTTTTCGGTTCAGCCTGCGGGCCATGGGCTCGTCGCTGGGCGCAATGGCAAGAAAGCTCAGGGACGCGGCTCCATCACGACCCGCGCGTCCGACCTCTTGGTAGAAACGGTCGACGGTTTCAGGAAGGCAAGCGTGCACGACCGCCCGCACATCGGGCATGTCGATGCCCAGCCCGAATGCTGAGGTTCCGACCACCACGTCATATAGCGTTGGCTGAGTACCGTCACCGCCACGCCAGCCGTCGATCACGGCGCGCCGCTGGGTGTCGGTTGACGCACCGGTAATCTGTCCGACGCGCCGAAGACCAGAGCGGTTCAACATCGCCACCCAGTGCCGGACGTCGTCCCGCCGGGTCACGTAGAGGGCTAAGGGCCGCGGCAGGTAGCTCACTGCCTCCAAGACGGACTCGTCTCGGTCATGGACGTTCGTGAAGCGCCGGATGAAGTAACTCGGTTCTGGCCGTAGCGCCGAAGCCCACACTACAGCGGTTTCCCTGCCTGGTAAGAGGTCCGTAAGGTATCTGATCTGGTCATCGGTCAAGGTGGCGCTCATCGTCACGGTTGCGGGCCGTCGCCCCGTAGGCGCGACGCTATCCCACTCGCTGCGCTGGGTGGCGAGGGCCTGGAAGTCCGGCCGGAACTCGGTGCCCCATTGTTCGACTAGGTGCGCTTCGTCGATGACGATGTACCTCAGATAGCCGCAACTTGCGGCAACGGTCAGCGCGGCGCCGATGCCACGAACAACCGACTCAGGGGCAGCGAAAACGACCTTCTGCTGCCCGTTCCGGATGGCTTCCCGCATCGGGATCTTGAGTTCGTCCGGCATGCCACCGAGGTAGGCGTAGCAACCGCTCGGGCTTCCCTGGTGTCCCATGCGAGCAATGACGTCTCGGACGCGGCGCTCCATGTCAAGGGCAAGGGCAACTGTAGGCACCACGACGACTGACACGCCTGGCTGGTCGGCGGCCGCCAGAATGGGCGCAAGAACGACGTCGGTCTTGCCTTGGCCGGTTGGCAGACAGACCAGCGTGGTGGTTCCTGGTGGCGCGAGTATCACCGCGCGGGCGGCTTGCCGCTGACCGAGCGACAGGTAGGAGTCGTGTCCGAGCGTCGCAGTCCAGAAGGGATCCGCGGCTACCGCGCTCAACTGGAACGCTCGTCTGCGATAGACATCGGTCAACTCTCGTGCAACCAACGTTGGATCTTCGCCGTCGTCTGACCGCGGCCACCACGGGCGGGCGGCGATCGTGACCGAATCGGCATCTTGTCCGAGGCGGATGCATCCCGCTTCCATCCACTGGGCAACGGTTGGCAATCCCACGCGTAGCGGTGCACGCAGATGCATCGTGGTGCCAGTGTGAGCCTGTTGCTCCAGGATGACCTGACGAACGAGGGCGGCGACATCGCGCCAAGCCGGCGTCATGTCGCCAATACCGGCAAGAGCGTCCCGTAGCCGCCGGCAGGTGCCTACAACGTCGGCGACTTGGCCACCGTCGAGCAGGCGCTGGGCCGTCGTCAGGTTGTCAGCCGGCACTGACACCTGCCGGCATTTGGCCCACAATGCAGCATGTCACCGAAACCACCCTGACAACGGGGGTGCGCAGCGCTTCGGTCAGCCGCGCGGCGACGTCGATGTCGGCGAGCATGCTCTCGGTGTCACTAAGTAAACGACCCGCAGCCTTGCGCGCGTGCGCCTGTGCTCGCGCGATTGCCAATGAGCGGGTCGCGGCGGCACTGGCGTCGGAACACCGGGCCACCAGATCTGCCGATGCAAGGACATAATCGCGCGCCGCAGCATCGGCTGCACGAGCGGACGCGGCGTACTGGCGTGGTCCTCCGAAGTGATCCAGAAGAACTGGTGCGCGGTGGTAGTTGATATTGAGGTCGCGACGCTGGCTGTAGGGTTGGTCAAGAGTCTCAATGAGGCGCGCATCGCTTACCACACCGCCGGCCGCATGTACCCACACCCGCACTATGAACGGCGCTAGCAGTCGGTCGGCTTGGCGGCGCAACGCGCGCGTCGAATGCGCGCCGCCACCTACTACTTCGATCGCCGACGAAGTATCCACCTCGATCAGGTAGTCGAAGCCGAAGAACGCCTGCGCAACCGCGGAATGTCGGCGCCAATACGCGGTGGCATGACCTCGGTCGTCGATTCCGATCACATCCCCGAGCAGGTCGACAAACGGATTGCCGATCCGAAACAGTCGGGTCCCCGGCATCCGAAGCGCCACCGATCGGTTGAATGCCCCGGCCGTCGTCTGCTGGCCGACGATTCCGGACCGCGCCAGCAGTCGGGGCGGCATGAGCGGTGGGATGGGGCCGCGCCCATACCGCACCATCGACATAGGTGAGGACTCCTGGACCGATAGGCGCAGACCGCCGGGGCTATCGCCAGCGTACGTGGACAGGGCACGCTGCATCTTTCGCCAGTCGACTTCGAGTTCACCGATGGCATTGGCGATGTCGCGCAGTCCCGAGGTCGATTCATAGATGGTGTCGAGCATGTCGACGGTGTCGATGTCGCGACGCTCATCGGCGAGCGCTGCACGAACCCGGTCGACGGCGGCTACCAGGCCGCGCGGGCCATCGACGATGCCGTTGCGCCATAGCTCGGGGAGCACACGTTCGATGCCGGCCTGTAGGGTCGAGACAGACTCGATGAAGATGCCGAAGCCGTCCACCAGGAGTTCCGTCCAGGCGCCGAGAAACGTGAACTCGCCCGCCGGGCTGGACACAATAATCTGCTGTGCGGGTCTGTTGCCGGAACTGCTATAACGATCAACACGACCCAGACGCTGTTCGAGCCGGTTCGGCGACCGAGGCAGACGGCAGTGGACGACCGCGTCAGCGATCTGGAGATTTAGTCCATCTTCCGCGCTGTCATCCGCGACCAGGATGCCGCCATCGTCCGTCCACGATCGGACCTGCGTCTCACACTTTTCGGCACCGGCGGCGTGGGTATGTTCCGCGACGCGGAGGCCGCCGATCTCGCGCAGCACGCCCGTGAGTCTCTCGGCTAACAGGCCAGGCCCGCAAAACGCCACGACATGGTGATGCTTCCTGGCAACGGCATGAAGCAGACGCGCCATTGCGGCATCACCCCGAGTGTCCTCACCTCCGGACGCCCTGACCTCCAACTCCGTCTCACCGTTGACAAGCGGAGCAGCCAGTAGGACCTCCTGCTCCTCTGCGGTCAAGCCCGCCCGAGCAGCGCTATCGAGGTCGCCATTCCATCGCAAGCGCAGCGCATTACTCAAGTCGACCGATGATCCACCCGCACGCGATGCAAGCACGCCTAGCGCCGCGCCATATAGTCCCGCATTGCCTTCGTCGCCTCGATCAAGTAGATTCTTCGCGATTAGCGACTGCCATGCGAGCAGAAGATCATGACCGATTTCGGCAGCCGGGTCATTAACGGAAAGTATGACGGGTTGGCGTCGGCCTGTGACGCTGAACGGCAGCGTCGCGCCGGCATCGGACTCGCGCAAGACGCTTTGCCGCCGGTTACGGATTACCCTTCGATGCAGTCGATAGGTCTCACCGATGTGTGCCCGAAGCCCGTCTATCCGGACCGCCAACTCCGGACGTCGCGATTGATCGACCAGATCGCCAGCTCCATCGAGCAACTCCAGCACTGAGTCGGCTAATTGTCGGAACCGAGGATCCTCGGGGATAAGGGCCGTAATCTCCTCGATCGCCGTTGATAGCAGTTGCTCGAAGGTCGAGTCCATCGAGAAAACAGCTGTGGCCAGAGCCATCCGACTCTCGACGCGACTCGTGAACCCTGCAAGATCGTCCCAACGATAGACATCCGGATCGAGCAAGTGAAGAAGCGCCAGATAGGCCCGCTCGTGCCACACTACCGGCGTTGCTGACAAGAGCAGTACCCGTGGGATCGAGTGGGCGACAGAGACAAGTTCTGCATACGGCGAGGAGTTCGGATCTGCCACCTCGACGAGACGATGGGCCTCGTCTACAATCATTAGGTCGAAGCCGCGGTAGTCCGCCCATCGCTCCGGCGTCTCGTGCGCGCCGATTCGAAGTACAGCCTGTGTGAAGTCGTCGACGAAGAACCGCTCTCTCAACTCTCGCTGCCACTGTCGGCGCAGCGTATCCGGGGCTATTACCGCCACACGCGCGGCAGGATCGTCGGTCAGTACCTGTCTGATCACATACCCGGCCTGGATTGTCTTGCCTAAGCCAACCTCATCCGCCAAGAGGTAACGCTGTACGGGATCGCCCAGGATCGTTAGCGCAGCCCCCACCTGATGCGGGTAGATCTCGACGGCTGAGGACAGTAGAGCGGATATTCCTGCACAGGCGCCACGCTGAGCGATAAGATCCTGAAGAAATGGCAACCGTGCGTCTCGGAAATACCCGGTCTCGTTGCCACCAGCGATAAGGACGTCCACCGGATCGGTGACGGGCCTGTCCCACCGTACACGAAGTTGCTCCTCGGGAACCCGAAGGTCGAATTCGGTATTGGGCAGGCGCACGAAGTATTCGCTACCGTCGTTGCCGACCACTCGGCCGGCGCGCCACTCCGCGGTGTCTGGATCCGCCCAGAATACGCGAGTCTCTCTCGCCAACACGCATGGCGAACAGGCCGCTGCTAGTACCCATCGATCAAGGGCGACAGGCCGGGAGACCGAGTCGAAGCACTCGACCCTCAGGCGCACGCCGTCGACTTCAGCGACGCGGGCGATGCCCGGAATGCGAGGATGCAGCACGAAATCACCGTACCGGAACAGGTGCGACGCCCTGCCGGCGTACGGGATGGCGAGATTGCCGTCCTCCGTTGCCACGATCGGTGAGCGTATCCATACCGACCGGCGGGCGTGAAGGGTGCAATTTCGAGTATGCCTCGCCGCCGAGTACCCGCCAGGAGGGTATGGGTCAGTGGGAGTGGGCAAGGTGGGAAGCTTATCGACCTTCCACGATCAGGGACCTTCCTAGGTCCACATCGCCGTTTTGAGTGATTCCGTGGGGTTCGTTGCTCGTGTCTTCATGAGACATGCGATACGGCGATGGTGGCTGGGTCGGGCGCAGGCCCGTGACCAGCGGGAACAGGTACGGCTTCAGGCGGCACGGATGTTCGCTGACGGAATGGATGCCTGCGCGGTCGCGGCGGCGTTGGAGGTCTCGACGAAGTCGGCGTACACGTGGCGGCGAGCCTGGGCTGCCGGCGGTGAGCGGGCCCTGGCCTCGAACGGAGCGCCGGGGCCTGCGTTACAGCACTAATAAGTAGGCGGACTAGTGACCACTAGGCATCTGACTATGGATCAGAAGATCAGAGGTCGACTCCGGATCGGCCGTCGATCGCTCGACCCACCGAGCACACATCGAGCGGATATGCCGCAACAGCGGCGCACTCGATGAGCGCTTCTGCAGCTAGCCCGCCCAGAACCCGAGAACACGTCCACATTAGGAAACCGATGCTCTATCCCCTGAGCTACGAGGGCCTACGGCCCACATCGTACCGACCTGGGGATACTCACGAGTGCCCCGGCGTCCCGTGGGGTGCCAAACGGTGCCATCGGGTGCGCCGACGGCGGCTCCGTCGCTGGTCGGAGGACACGCGGAACATATTCGGAGCACGTTCGGCCCAGCATGCCCGACGGTGACAGCGGGTGCCCAGCGCTGATCTTGGGTGCTACCCGCTTCTCGAGCACATTCGGGGCAGTCGCAATGTCTCTTGAACAGGGAAAACACCTTCCGCGGTCGACTTGACCTTCGCGAGGAGTCGCGCGACAGTTCGGGCACCGGTACCGCGGGGTGCGCCTCCCGCGGCAGCGTCGCCGGGCACCTCGCGCACAAGGTACCCGGCGCGTGGCTTCCGAGGGATCACGGCGGAGTGTAAGCGAGAACGGGATCCGCCTCAGGTCTTCATGATCTGGCTGGCGAGCACGCCGGGAGTCCCGATCACCACCATCTTCACGCGTCGCCCTCTGCCGTTCCGGGTTCGCCAGGCCGCCAAGACGCTGCTGGAGGCCAGGGGCTTCATAGCGCTGCGATACCAGGAGAACTACCGCGAGGAATGGAAACTCGGTGCGGCGACTCTCGATCTGGACACCTGGCCCGGCCTGCCCACGTTCCTCGAAATCGAGGACCAGACGAGGACGCCGTACGCGTCACCGCCGACGCGCGGCGTTCTGGATGAGCCGAGTGAGGGTGTCGACCGTTCGCCGCGCGGGAACGCTGCGGCGACTTCGCCAAAGCTTTCGATGCTGTGGCGAAGTGCCGTGCCGCGTCGCGGCTGGGGAGTGCATGCCGGGGTTACCTTGAGGTCATGGACGGGCCTGGATTTCACGTGGACGTCGCGAAGGTCACCGAAGCGGCGAAAGGCATCGCCGACAGCATCGGCGACCAGGACCACTTCGAGCTCAAGAAGCTGCCCGGTCATGCGGGACAGTACGGCGACGACCTCCACGACGCGCTCGCCGAGTACTGCGACCGCTGGAGCGATGGCCTTGACATCCTGACGAAGGATGCCAAAGCGATCAGCGACTCTCTGTTCCGGGTCGCCCAGGCATACCAGGCCAGCGACCAGAGCGCGGCAGCTCGACTCACATCCGATCCGGCGCCCGGGGCGGTCGATGGCTGAACTGGGCGATACCGACGATCCGCGCGCGCTGATCCCGGGCGACCCGGACGCGATCGCGGCCAACGCCGTTGCGCTGCGTGGGCGGGCGACCGATGCCGGCAATGCCGGTGATGGCTTGCGTTCGATCGATACCGGGGCCTGGACCGGTCCGGCGGCCGAACGCTTCCACGACAAGTTCAGCTATGAGCCGGGGCGCTGGTTCACCGCGGCCGACGCGATGCAGGCCGGGGCTGGCGGGCTCGACGACTACGTGGCGACGCTGCGCTGGGTGCAGGGGCAGGCGGCCGAGGCCGTACGGCAGTGGAATGCGGGCCAGGCCGCCACCGCCCGAGCTCGCACCGATTACGAGGCGGCACCGCAGACGACACCGTTCCAAGATCCGGGCGAGGCCGGCCGGTCAGCGGCCGAAGACACGTTGGCGGCTGCGCGTGAGCAGTTGCGTTCGGCTGCCCGTGTCGCATCCGGGACGCTGCGGGACAAGGCTTCGCTGGCCCCGGAGAAATCGGGCTGGCTGGATGAAGTCGGTGACTTTCTGCATGACGCGGGCGGCCACCTGGTCAACGGGGTCGCTTCATTCGGCAACGCCATGCTGCATCACCCCGGTTCCACCGCGCTGGCCGCCGCCGGTATCGGCCTGACCATGATCAGCGCGGGTGGTGAAGGGCTGGGCCTGGCTCTCGATGCTACCGGGATCGGCGCGGTCGCCGGGGTGCCGCTCAACGTAGTCTCGGCGGCCGGCATCGCCACCGGCGCCAGCATCACCACCGTGGCGATCGCCGACATCGCCTCACACGCCGGCGGTGATGACCATGTCAGTCCGGTCGACACCGAAGGAGACGGTGTAGCCGACGGGGCGGCCGACTCCACCGCGGACAATCCGACCGGAGTGAAGTCCGGCTGGTCGTCACGTGCCGCCGACAACGGCAGGGGCACGGTCTATCAGAAACCGGGGGCTTCCGGGAACGCTGATATGGTCCGCGTAATGGACCCGACACCGCAGTACCCCAACGGCTACGTGCGGTATTACAACAGTCATGGCCAGCCGATCGACCTTGCCGGAAAGCCTGGCCCGAACTCGGCCACGCATATCCCGGTCAATGCCGACGGGTCATACCCGACACCGCAGGGGTGGTAGCGATGGATCTCGGTTTCGCCGGCCAGACGGTTATCGGCACCGATTTCGGATACACCGTCGCGGTGGAATTCAGTGGCGGTTACGAGGTGCGGGTCGAGACGCCGTTCATCCTGCGGATCGACGGCCTCGACTTGGAGATCGAACCCGGGCGCGACAGCGACGCTCCGGCTGTCACCCAGCTGTCTGGCCGCATCGTGTCGCTGGCCGCCGCCGACGAGTCCGGCGGGCTACGCATCGAGTTCGTCGGTGGCGCACGGCTGCTGGCCGAGCCGGACACCAACTTCGAAGCGTGGACCGTGGCCGGACCCGGCGGCCTCAAAGTGGTCTGCGGCCCGGGAGGCGAATTGTCCGTGTGGTCGCCGCAGGATTCATGACCAACCGCCATCGCGGTGACGAGCGTTCGGCTGCGGTCGTCAAGATCCTCCACTGTCGCGGGCGCGATGACTCCTCAGGAGCCGATCGCGGTAACGGCGAGCTCGACAGGCACAAATTGGCCAGGTGCTGATCGTGCGCGCGGCCAAGAAGCTGCTGCACCGCTCACTTCGAAGACGCCTCACGAGGACGAATCCAGCACGGCGTCGCTCGGTGAGTGGTACGCAAACGCACTGTCTGGCGGCCACAGCAGCTGATCATGCTGGTGAACGAGCGGACGTCGTCGCCTGCGCGTACGTGTTGAGGGCGTCCGTCGCGGTCGCGAGCGAGTCGGCGGCCACGTACCACTTGTTGGGTTCGGAAGTCCTCTGCCGCCTGGCCCGTCCACGCGCCTGGGTCGATGTCGGCGAGACCATCGCCGGCTTTCTCCACGTGATTCGACCTCGTCTGCAGGGCTGCGACGTTCGCCCGGATCGCGGCCGAACATCCTGACGCTGCCGCCGTGCGGGAAGCGGTCGAGGAGACTGGTGTCGCCGGCTCCTTCCCGTATAACTACGAACTCGCCCATTTTAGGGGTGGAGGTCATGGCGGCGGGGCGCAACTTCATTTGGGTACGGATTCGTCAGGTGGGTGGCACGTCCTGGAGCGTTCGTCGCACTATTGGTACTATCGCTCCATATCGAGACGGACTGCGCTAGCCGCGATCAGCCCGGTGGCCAGCGAGCAGTGGGGCATGGTCACCGCAGGACAAGCCCGCCGACTCGGGGTATCTCGCCAAGACCTGAACCGACTCGTCGATGACGGCACCCTGGCCATCGCCGACCAAGCCACCCGCGTGTACCGGCTCACAGGCGCGCCCGAAGACCCTGACCTCGACCCGCTACGCGCGGCCTGGCTACAACTCGGCGGCGCCCAGTCGTGGCAGGAACGCACTGCGGCCCCAGGCCTCGTCGTCAGCCACCGCAGCGCCGCACACCTGCGTGGACTCGGTGATCTAATTCCGTACGAGCACGAGTTCTACGCCACCGCCCGGCTGCGACCACGACGCGACGACATCAAACTGCGCGTCCGGTCAAGGATCGCCCCGGACAGCTGGGAGATCTGGGGCGGGCTGCCGGTACACAACGTCTCGGCGATCATCACCGATCTGCTCTCCGACGGCGAGGACGAGTCCGCGGTGGCTCAGGTCGTACGGGATGCCCTCATGCTGGGCCTACTGCGCGATGAGGCGCTCACCGCCATTGTCGAGCCCTACGCGGTCGCGTATGGCCACACCGACCCGGGCGAGTTCGCCGAGGTGCTCACCGGCAAGGGGACGCGCAGCGGACCGTATGCAGGTAGCGCGGCTCCTGCGCCGTCTCCCCCAGCTTGCGCCGCAGCCACGACAGATGAACGTCGACGGTCTTGTCGGTGCTGCCGTACGGCACCTGCCACACCTCGGTGAGCAACTCCCGCTTGCTGACCACCTGTCCGGCCCTGCCCGCGAGATGGTGCAACAGGTCGAACTCGCGCGGCGTGAGCTCCACCTCGGCGCCGTCCAGGAACACCGTGCGGGCGAGCGGATCGATCCGCAGCCCGCCGACGACCAGCTCGGGCTCGGCCGGCGAGCCAACCCGTCGCAGCACAGCCCGGATCCGGGCGTCGAGCTGCGCGGCCGTGTACGGCTTGACCACGTAGTCGTCGGCGTCGGCGTCGAGGAGCTGGACCATCGAGGTCTCCTCGTCGCGGGCGGTCGCGACGATCACCGGGACCGTGCTGACCGCCCGCAGCATCCGCAGCAGCTCGCGGCCGTCGAGGTCGGGCAGGCCGAGGTCGAGGACGATCAGGTCGGGTCGCTCGGCCAGCGCGGTCTGCAGGCCGTCCATGGCCGCGGGCGCCGCCGCCACGGCGTGGCCGCGCGCCCAAGGCATCTCCTAAAACCGACATTTCCGATTCAGCCAAGCAATCCTTCGGTACGCGCGGCGGCACGGTCGTGGCCACCTGCGAAGGGATCCTCACGATGGCCCCCGCGCAGGGTTTCGCGATCCACGAGCAGAACGACCGCGAGGGCGAGTTCCGCGGCGTCAGCGACAACCACGACCGCGTCAAGGTCTCGCTGTTCTGTGCCGGCGGCGCACCCCAGCTGCGCATCCGATCCGAGAATTAGAGCGTCTTCCAGAAGCGCAGCAAGGGCTCGGCGAGATCGGCCGGCCTTTCGACCGGGAAGAACAGCTTGGCGTCCGGCACCTCGATCACGTCACGCACGCCGGGGATCAATTCCTTCAATCCGTACGCCCACCGCACCGCGAAGAACGGATCAGCGGTGCCCCACACGATCTGGGTCGGCACGTCGAGCCGGGCCAGCGCGGGCTCGACCGCCACGAGGTCCCGTTCGCGGATCGCGGCCAGCCAGCGTTCCATCTCGCGGGCACGACGGCCGGAGAGCGGCGCCAGCCATTGCCGGACGGTCGCCATCGGCAGCGCCTCGACGTTCTGCAGGCCGGGGCCGTAGAGAGCCCGCCGGGCCCGCTGCGGGTCGCGCAGGAACACGCGCTGGAGCGGGGCGAGCAGCCGCGCCCGGGCCAGCCACACCGCGGGCGCGAACAGCCGAGGTGGCAGGTTGCCGATGGTGTCGCAGTTGGTGAGCGTGAACGACCGCAGCAGCTCGGGGTGGCGGGCCGCGAAGATCTGGGCGATCGCGCCGCCGGTGTCGTTGGCGACCAGGTCGATGCCGGTGAGGCCGAGCGCGTCGCAGAAGGCGGCCACGAAGTCGGCGGTCTCGCCGAGCTCGTAGGAGGCGGCCGGCGGCGTGCGCCCGTGCAGCGGCAGGTCGACGGCGACACAGCGCCGCTCGCTGCCGATCCGGTCGATGACGCCGCTCCAGAGGCTGCTGCCGGTGCCGACGCCGTGGATGAAGAGGGCGGTCTCGCCGGGCCCGTCGCCCGTGTCGAGGTAGCCGGCCGGGCCGCGGGCGGTGGTCGCGATCAGTGGTTGTGCCATGTCGTTCCCTCCCCGTGCGAAGGTTGGTAGGTTCAGAAACCGACTGTCGGTCTACATCTACTAGACCGACAGTCGGTCTGTCAACGAGTGGGCGCGTGCCCACTTTAAGTGGGCAAGCGCCCACTTCAACGTGAGGAACGCGTGAACAGGAACGTGGCGCGCGGGCGCGAGACCCGTGAGCAGCTCATCCGGGTTGCCACCCGGCTCTTCGCGGCGCACGGGTACGACGGCACGTCGATCGAGGCGGTGCTGCAGGAGACGGGCGCGAGCCGTGGCTCGCTCTACCACCACTTCCCCGGCAAGGAGGCGCTCTTCCTGGCGGTCCTTCAGGACCTCGAGGCGCGCGTCGTCGCCGAGGTCGCCGGCTCCGTCGAGGGCAAGACCGACCCGGTCGAGGTGCTCGGCGTGGCCTGCCTGTCGTGGATCCGGATGGCCGGCGACACCGAGGTCCAGCAGATCGTGCTGATCGACGCGCCCGCGGTCCTCGGCTGGCAACGGTGGCGCGAGCTCGACGAGGAGAACGTGCTGGGCCAGTTCCGCATGGCGATCGCCGCCGCCGCGGAGATGGGCCGCCTCGACCCCCGCCACGTGGACGTCTTCGCCCATCTGGTGGTGGCCGCGGTCAACGAGGCGGCGATCCTGGTGGCCCGTTCCTCCGACCCGGCCGCCGCACTACCGGGCGCCCAGGATGCCTTCGAAGAGTTCCTCCGCCGCCTCTTGGGCTGAGCATCAATGAGGGTTATTCAGGGCCCACCTTGAGCCGCACCTCGCCGCACGTCGGCGGCTTGGTCTCCACCGCCCTGAATAACCCTCAATGCCGGACGCCCAGGCGACGGTTCACCTCTTGGAGGTCGAAGGTGTCCGGGGTGAACTCGCCCACCTCGTCCAGGCCCAGCCACTCCAGGCGCTCCTCGTGGTCGGGGTGTTCCGGGTCGGCCAGGACGTCCAGGATTTCGGCGTACCCCCAGATTCCTCCGCAGTCGTCGGGTGGGGCGGCTCGCTTGCCGCCGGTGCAACGGGGATAGGCGACCGACGGGTCGGGCGTGAGGATCTTCTCGACCAGGATCTCGTGTTCCCAGTCGTCGCCGAAGTCGTAGGTGTAGCGGAACCTTTCCTTCACGGCCGACGCCACCTGCTCCAACGTCACCAGCCCGTCCGCCCGGTGGCCCAGCTCGGGGTCGGCGTTGCCGAAGTCGCCGTACGCCGTCTCGAACACGTGGAGGTGGCTGCCGTTCCAGCCGAATGCCGCGAGGATGGTGATGTGCAGTCCGGCCAGGGTGATGTCCGCGGGTACCTCCAGCCGGCGCCAGATCGGCGGTTTCGCGCCGCGCAGGCTCACCTTCAGCTGATACACCGACGCGGGGCCCTTTGCTTTCCCGCGTTTCGACGGGAGTTTCTCCGGCCGCGTTCGCCGGCCCACCGGGAGGGCGGCGATCGGGGTGAGATCCGTCAGCTCGTCACCGCTGTCGTGCCCGAACGCCACGACACCCTCGGGCTGCAGAGGCTCCGGAAGATCGGCCAGCCGGGTACGAGCCAGCACCGCCAGCACGTCGTAACCGGCGCCGTCCTCTTCGTCGACGGTCGGGTCGGACCCGCCGTTCTCGGCGTCGTGGACGGCCCGCGCTTCCATGGCCTGCTCGGCGTACCACCGGAACTCGGGGACGCTGAGCCTCTGGGACTTGATGGTGAAGCCGTCGCGCCGGCCGCTCACGCGCAGGCTCTCCAGAGCCGCAGGCAGTTCCGCGCCGTCCACGAGCATGATGTCCTGGGCGGCGCCGCAGTCCTCGTGATCCACCATGATGATGAGCGCGTGCTCGTACCCGGCGCGTTCGAAGGGGCCGGCCAGCACCGAGATGGTCCCGTCGGTGTCGTACAGCCGGGTGAAGGGGCCGGCGGCCATCGGCTCGTGCAGCTTTCGCGCCCAGGCGGGCGCGGGCAGTCCGCCAGAGATCATCCGCTCGGCCGCCGCGTAGGCCGCGTCGGGCACGGGCGTGGGTCCGCCGTCGACGGCGCCGATCGCGGTCAGCAACGTCAGGGCAGCCTCGTCGGCGCGCGCTTCGATCGCCGGGATCAACGACTCGGTGAACAGGGACGCGGTCTCGTCCCCGCCGCTCGCCGCCATGGTCACGAAGATCGCCCCGGCCAGCTCGGCATCGAGCGGGTCTTCGCAGTCGACGAGGTGGGCAGCGCCGTCCACGAGCTGGTCGACCATCTGCGCGGGATCGACCTCCCCTGAGCAGGACGGGCAGTCGCACTGATCCGCCGCGTCGCCGACCACGACCAGGGCAGGACGACCGGACCTGGTTGAACGCTTGCGTCGGCGACCGCGACTGACGGGACTCATCGGAGCATTCTGCCCTCGCCCCCGGGCCTGACCCAAAAGGCTTAACCCAACGCAAAGGCAAAGCAGGGCGAAGCCGGGAGGCGTGGTGGCCGCCTCCCGGCCTCGCTTTCTGCGGGGACGGGGATCAGATCTTGCCGGTGCCCGCGCTCGCGGTGACGATCGACTTCACGCTGCTGTTGGCGTCGACCGTGTACGCGTACGGGATCGCGGCCACGCTGGCTCCGTTGCGGGTGGCCGGCGTGCCCGAGTTCACCAGATAGTTGTTGAGCAGCTTGACGTTGCCGGCCGGGGACGAACCGGTCGAGGTCACCACCGTGTTCGGGGTGTTCTCGAAGTAGTTGCGCTCGACGTACACGCCCGCGTTGCAGGTGGTGGCGACGCCGTACGTGCCGCTGTTGTAGTAGTAGTTGTTGTAGACGTGCACCGGGTTGCCGAAGCGCACGCGCGGCCCGCGCTGGTCACAGTTGCGGAAGTAGTTGTGGTGGTACGTGACCCGCAGGTGACCGGTGTCCTCGGAGGCGTTGCCGTCGGAGTGGCCGAGCAGGTTGCACTTGATGTGGTCGTGCTCGTAGTTCCAGGACACGGTGATGTAGTCGGCGGCGTGCGTGATGTCGATCAGGCCGTCGTAGTAGTCGGTGCCGCTGGTCGTGTCGCTGGACAGGTCGTTGTGGTCGACCCAGACGTGGGTGGCGCCGTCGATGTGGACCGCGTCGCCGTTGCCGGTGCCGGCCCTGACCTTCGCAATGCGCAGGTTCCGGATGATGACGTTGTTGACGTCATTGATCCGGAAGCCGCAACCGGTGAGGCCGGAGCTCGAGCCGACGCCGACGATCGTCTTGTTGGACGCGACCGTGACGTCGGCGGAGCAGCTGAAGTTGCCGCTGACCCTGATGGTCTGCGAGGTGCTGGCCTTGGCCGCGGTGGTGAGCGCCGACAGGCTGGTGACCGTTACCGTGGTGCTGGCCGAGCCGCCGCTGGTGCCACCGCCCTGGGTCGACCAGCCCTCCTGGTTGAAGGTGGCGGCCGAGGCGGCGGGGACGTAGGCGAGCAGGGCGGCCGCGGTGGCTGCGGCAACGCCGGCGGCTAGGAGCGGAGTGCGCCAGGAACGGGTGGACATCAGAGACCTCCGATGTGGTTGTTCACCCAGACCGGGGGAGCGGCCCGCTGAGGACGGGGGCTGGCAAGCGCATTCCTGACTCGGCACCGTATCGACTTGTGTCGATGTAGTCAAGGATCTGCGCCGCCCCTTGGCCCACGGATGGGCTGGGGTCAAGGGCTCCGCGGGCGTCGGGGCGCCAGGAGAGGCATGTATCGCGAAAACGCGCGTGGGTGGCAACCGGGGCCGATTACCACCCACGAACTGCCCTGCCGAAGCCGAGACGATCGAACGTCGTCGAACCTAGCGCGAATCATTCCAATAGATCGTCGAACTCGCCCTTCTTGGCACCATCCAAGAAGGCTGCGAACTCTGGCTTTGTGTAGAGTATGACTTCGCCTTCGGGATTTCGTGAATTGCGTACAGCGATCAGATTGTTCGCGGCAGCGACCTGGACGCAGTTACCACCGGCACTGCGAGTGGCAATGCGCCACGCGAGAGCGTTGCGGTCGATTTTCAAGAAGCTCATTTCATTTCCCTGGATTAAGAGAGAGCGTGGATTCGTTCGTCGATCAGGCTCAGCGACCGGGGCGCGTCAAGGGCTAGGCCGGCCAGGCTCGTGAAGGCGTGTTTCAGCCGCTTGACCTGCTCGGGGTCGTCCTCGAAGATCTGGCCCAACTGGCCCTCCGCGTAGATCACCGCCGGCAGAAGATCCTCGTCGAAGTTCATGACGGCGAACGTGCCGTCAAGTCCCGGATTGGACCCGGCCGAGAAGGGCAATATCTGGACCGTGACATTGGGAAGATCGGAAGCAAGCCGTCTCACGTGACTCAGCTGCCGACGCATGACGTCGCGATTTCCGATGACCCGGTGTAAGATCGCCTCATCGATCACCGCATGAAACAGTAATGGATTCTCGCCATGCAGGATCTGCTGGCGCTGGAATCTGGATTCTACCGTCTCGGCCAGTTGGTCGGCCGAGAATTGCAACCGCAGCGGCTCGATTACTTCTATCGTGTAGTCCTTCGTTTGAAGAAGGCCAGGCACGACCGAAGCCTCGAAGTTCTCGATCGACACGGCGGCGCTCTCCAGGTCCAGGTAGGTCGCCGTGAGCGACTCCAGGTTGTAGCGCTGCCACCACCCCGGCTGCGAGCCTTCCTTGGCCAGTCGGACCAGCCGCTCCGTGGTTTGAGCGTCCAGCCCGTAGTAACTGCACAATGCGCGAACGTGTGGAGGACCGGAGCGCGGCGATGACCGCGACGCGTTCTCCAGCCGGCTGATGGCGGCAGGCGATAGGCCCACATCCGCTGCCACCTGTGCCGCGGTCAGGTTCCTGGCCTCGCGGTAGCCCCTCAAGAGCGCGCCGAGTTCACGGTTGCGCACCGTCGGGCTGCTCCGCCGAGCCACAGGCACCTCCCTGTACCGCGAACCCGATTCTATGTCAAGGCGCGCGCTGGCAAGTGCAGCGCTGGAAAAACATAGTGTGTCAACCTCTGCTTTGGCAATTGCCAACTGGGCGTGTCGCTGCGCACACTGTCAGTAAGGCCGAGAGGACTCTCGAAGCCGCAAACAGGACAAGCACCCCCGGAGTCCGCCGGAGGTGCTTGTTGCAATCGTCCAGACCGCACTCACACGGATAGAAAGGACGAGACGGTGGAAAGTCTAGTACTCATGCTGTCTTCGCAACAGCCGCCTGGTCAAGGAGCCTCGCGGGTGATGGCCGTCGGAGCCGCGATCCTTCTCATCTTCGCGATCCGCGCCTTCGCTCGCTCGCTGCAGCCGCTGCACGTGGTGTTGAGGTCGCTGGCGGCCATGAGCCTTGCGGTCTTCTTCGCCCTGGCCGCCCTCGCACTCGTCGTCCTGTCGCTTTTCTCCTGAGCCATGACCGACCCCCGATCCCCCCGTCGGGTTCCCCCCGGACCCGACCCAACCGGAAGCCTCCGTATTCTCCGCATCGTGGTCATCGTGCTGGCCGCAATCATTATCGGCGGCGTCGCCGGACTTCTGTCGTGGGCAGATGACGGCAGCATCCCGCACGCAATCCTCACCGCAGGCGGAGGCTTCGCCGGCAGCACCGCCCTGCTGCTGGGCATAGCCCATTACGCACGCACTCCGTGAATCTCAGACTTATGGCGGTGACCGTCGCGACGACCTAGCCGCCATAGGCACAATTCATGATTCCGGTTCCGCGTTCAAGGCCTCCAACGCCCGGTCGACGTAGCGATCAAGGTCTTGTTCAGGTGCCGCGTTGCTCTTCAAAGACCAGAACCGCTCGACGTAGGGCTGAAGGTCTTCCGGTTCGACGCGCCCCAGGAAGTCGCCTCTCGCATCCTCGAGGTACAGCAACTCGTATTGGCTGGGATCAGCGAACTCGAGGATGACAAACGGGCCCTTTATTCCTTCGTGCATGCCGGCGCGGAACGGCATGATCTGGATGTGAACCCTCTGACTCCGGCCCACTTGCCGAAGCCGGGCAAGCTGGCGCCGCATGATCATTTTCTCCGCGCCGGCGGACCCCGCCCACCGGTGCAGGGCCGACTCGTCGATGATGAAGAAAGCCTCGGGGGCGTCGTCGCGATCAAGGAGGTTCTGCCGAGCAAGGCGTGCCTCCACCAGGGCGTCGACATCCTCTGGTGGCGCGAAGAGGCGGAGTACCGCTACGGCATATTCCCGCGTCTGCAACAGTCCCGGGATGAGGAGCGGTTCGAACGAACGGATGGCGGAAGCCGCTCGCTCGTACTTGAGTAGGAGCATCACTTCCTTGCTCATCGGCGCGGGTGTCCCGCTCGCAGTCCGAGTGGCCCCGTACAGTTCACGCACCTGAACGTCGTCGGCGATCCCGTAGTGGTCGAGCAGTGCCAGTAGGCGACCATCGTCGATGCCCGCCTTGAGCGTCTCGACACGCATGAAGTCGCCCAGCGTCCACCCCAAAGCTTGCGCCAACTGCTGCCGGTCCGATCCCGACTCAATCCGCGCCTTTCGGAGCCGGCGCCGAAGCGCGAGACGTTGGACTGTCGGATCCGCGCTAGCGGTCATGGGATCAGCTCCTTCATGATCTCCGAAACCGGATCTGCGTGGGCGGCAAGCCTCTTCTCATCACTCAAGATCGGTGAATGCTGGCAGCACCATGCTACCTATCGAGAAGGCGAATTCAGCAACCTGAGCAGGACCGCAAACGCGATTAGCCGGAACGCTCGGTTTCGATCTCGCCGCGGGCGAAATCGGACAGTATCGTCAGTTGGGAAATCGGAGTACAATCGCGCAGGGCAACAAATTGACCCGGCCAAAACGCTTTCCGTGGGCCGCAATGGCGCGGGCAGAGGATCGATCAGCCGAGGCGGTCCCGGCGCCGGGCCAGTTCGGTTCTATTTCGAACGTCCAGCTTGCGAAATATGTTGCCTAAGTGAAATTCGACTGTTTTTACTGAGACAAACAGCCGCTCGGCGGCCTCCTTGTTGCTCAGCCCGTCGGCCACCGCCACCGCCACCCGGATCTCCGCGCCGGTCAGCGCCGCCTCCCCCGGCTTCGCGGCCAGCGCCGGCGGCAGCGTGTACGCGGGGCGCCCGCCGTTGACCCTCGTCAGGTCGGCCTCGGCCAGCGCCAACAACCCGCCGGCCCCGATCGCGGCGTAGCCGGCGCAGGCCGCCTCCAGCAGCCGCACCGCCGGAGCACGCAGCCCCGCCCGGCCGTGCTGCACCCCCAGCAGCCAGGCCATCCGCGCCCGTGGCAACCGCTCGGCCGGCTGCACCAACTCGGGCAGCGCTGCCTCGAACTCGTGCATCGCCCGCTCGTCGTCCGGGCGCCCGATCCACGTCCGCCACGCCGCCATCGCCGGCCCGCCGGGCAGGTGCACCGGCGCCGGCGGCACATCTGCCAGCAGTGCCGCGGCGGCGGCCGGGTCGTCGTGCAGCGCGTGGTGGGTGGCCAGCTCCCAGCGGTACTCGAAGGTCAGCCCGGAGTCCACGCCCATCCCGCCGGCGACCATCAGCTCGAGCATCGCCACCCAGGCCTCGTAGTCGCCCTGTGCGAGGTGCAGCGTCGCCGAACCCTCGACGATGAGCCCGGCCACCCACTCCGAGCCGTTGCGGGCGGCGAGCCTCCGCGCCTCGGCCAGGTGCGCCGCCGCGGACTTCAGGTCGCCGCGCAGCGCCTCGCATTTGATCAGCCAGGAGGTGACCTCGGCCTGCACGTCCGGCCGCCCGGCCCGCACGGCGAGGTCGCGTGCCTCCAACATTTCGGCCTGACCGCGGACGAGATTGCCGGCCCACGCGTCGCCCAGCCCGATCATCGCGAGCAAGCGGGCCCGGGCCGCCGGATCAAAGGTCAAGCGATCGACGTGTACGGCGTATTTGAGGCGCGCCTCGTGCGGGCGGATCAGGGTGAGCGTCGCGAAGATGGCGCACTCGAGGTAGAGCGGATCGTCGTGCAGCCCGAGCGAGTCGAAGATCTCGAGGGCACGCTCGAGATGCGCCGCGCCGTCAAGCGAGCCGGTACGCGACAGCGCCACCCCGGTGAGGACGTGGTGGAGGAACGGCTCCTGGGACGCGAAGCCGGCCATCTTCTCGACGAGTGGCAGCAGGTCGCGGGCGCCGGCGTTGCGGCTCAGGACGAGAAAGGCGGAGAAGAGCAGGCGGGGATCGGAGGTCTTGAGCGCCTCGGCGACGAGCCGATCCGCCTCAAGATCGCTGGACACCGTCCCACACTAGGACTAGGGATTTCCCTGGTGTATCGACTGTCGGCTGATCAACAAACTTTGGTCAGACAGATTCGCGACGCCTCAGGAAACCGGAGCCATGAAAGTTCATTGAACCCGGGGAAGGCTGACCCAGCCGCCGGTGGCAACCGATCGTTCCATCGCGTCGAGCGTCTCGGCGCTGCGGATGGCGTCGTCGAGGGTGGCGCCGTGGGGCCGGCCGTCGGCGATCGAGCGCAGGAAGCGGTACGCCTCGATGACCTTGAGATCGTCGTAGCCCATCGCGATGCCGGAGCCCGGCTGGAACGCCCCGAACTCTCCGTCGAGGGGGCCGGCGAAGAGGGTACGCACCGGTTCGTCCTGATAGGACGAGCCGGTGCTCACACCCAGCTCGCCCATCCGCCGGAAGTCCCAGAACAGCGCGCCGGCCGTGCCGTGGATCTCGAAGCCGTAGTGGTTCTGCTCGGCCACCGCGACCCGGCTCGCCTCGAGCGAGACCCGTGCACCATTCGTCATTCGCAGGAGCGCGCCGAGCCAGTCGTCGTTCTCGACGGGACCGGGCTCGCCGCTCCCCCGCTCGTGCCCGGCGGTGGCGGCCGCCGGGCGCGGGCGCGTCGGCAGGAAGATCGCGGTGTCGGCGAAGACGGCGTCGATCTCGCCCAGGAGGTAACGGACCAGGTCGACGCCGTGCGAGCCGAGGTCGCCCAGGACGCCGTTGCCGCCGCGCTCCCGCTCGAATCGCCAGCTCAGCGCGCCGTCGGGGTGGGCGGCGTAGTCGCTGAGCAGCCGGAAGCGAGCGTGGGTGACCTTTCCGATCTGTCCGCCGTGCAGCAACTCCCGCGCTTTCTCGACGGCGGGCGCGTTGCGGTAGTTGAAGCCCACGGCGACCTGGCCGGCGCCGACAACCGCCCGGGCATCGTCCGCCGACAGACCCACCGGCTTCTCGATCCAGATGTGCTTGCCGGCGGCGGCGAAGGCGGCGCCGACTTCCCGGTGCAGGAAGTTGGGCAGCGTGATGCTGACTGCCTGTATGCGTGGATCGTCGAGGAGGTCATGCCAGTCGAGGGTGGATCCGAGGAAGCCGTACCGCGTGGCGGCGGCGGGCGCCCGGCCGGGCACGTCGTCGGCGACCGCCACCAGCGCGACGGGTGGCGCGTCGGCGTAGTGGTGCGGCACGCGAAGGTACGACCGCGTGTGCACCTGACCCATCCAGCCGAACCCGACCACGCCGACCCCGATCACCATCGATCGAGGGTAGCGCTCAATCGCGCCGGAAGATCACGACCAGGACGCGCAGCACGAGCACGACGGCGACGATCAGCAGGCCGTAGCCGAGCAGCGGGAACAGCGCCACGCCGGTGCTGATCCGCGGGCCGTTGCCCGAGCCGAGCAGCAGGACGGCCATCACGCCGCAGGTCGCGCCGATGATGGTCAGCAGCGCCTGGTGGAGCAGCCCGGTCACGAGCAGCCGATCCCGGTCGTCGGCGAACAGCCGGACGTTGAGGCGAAGCCGGCCGTGCTCCACCGCTTCGCCGATCCGGTCGATCCGCCGCGGGAGGCCGCGCAGCATCGGCAGCAGCGCGGCGAGCTCCTCCTCGAGGGTCCCCCGCAGGCGTTCCGGCGCCAGGGTCTCCGCTATCCGCCGGGCGCCGGCCACCCGGGCCTGGCCGATCAGGTCGAAGCCCGGGCGGAGGAGTCCCAGCGTGCCCTCGAGCGTCGCGAAGGCCCGGAACACCGCCGCGACCGGCGCCGGCACGCCGAGCCCGTACGAGGTGAACGTGCGCAGCAGCGCGCCCACCGCCGCCACGCCGGCCGTGCTGCCCGGCGTGGCGTACCGGACGATCAGGACGCCCACCGTGCGCTGCAACTCGCGCTCGTCGAGCGCCTCGGGACGGTCGGCCAGCCGCAGCAGCGCGTCGCTGGCCGCCACCGAGTCGCCCCGGCCCACGGCCGCGAGGAGTTGCCCGATCGCGGTCCTGGTGACGGCGTCGAGCCGGCCGACCGAGCCGAGATCGAGCATGCCGAGCGTGCCGTCGTCGTCCACCAGCAGGTTGCCCGGATGCAGGTCGACGTGGAAGTTCCCGTACACCAGGATCTGGTCGAGCATGCTGTCGAGCAGGTTCGCCGCGATCGTGGCGCGCCGCTCGTCGCCCAGCCGCGCGAGCTGAGGCCCGGCCGCGCCCAGTGGGGTTCCCGGCAGGCGGCGCATCACGAGCACGCGTTCGGAGCTGAGCGAGACGAACGGCGTGGGCACCCGCACCCCGCGGTCCGGGGAGGCGTCGAGCGCCGCGGCCATGGTCTGCAGGTTGTCGCGCTCGATCGTGAAGTCGAGCTCCTCCCGCAGGGCCTCGGCGAAGCCCAGCGCGAGACGGCGCGCGCCGAAGGAGCGGCCCCAGGAGGTCCGGTCCTCGAGCGTGCCCGCGAGCCGCGCCAGAATGTCCAGGTCGCGCTCGACGATCACGGCGATGCCCGGCCGCTGCACCTTGACCACCACCGGCGTGCCGTTCGTCAGCCGGGCCGCGTGGACCTGAGCCACCGAGGCGGCGGCCATCGGCTCCGGGTCGATCTCGAGGAAGGCCTCGCCGACCGGCCGTCCGAGCTCGGCGGCGAGCACTGCGGCGATGTCGTCCCACGGCGCCGGCGTCGCGCGATCCTGCAGCGCCGTCAGCTCCTCGACGAACTCGGCCGGCAACAACTCGCCGCGGGTGGAGAGCAACTGCCCGAGCTTGACGAACGTCACGCCGGCCTCGTCGAGCGCCTCGCGCAACGACCGGGCCAACCGGCGCCGGGCCGCCGCCGACGTCGGGCCGGAACCGGGCCGGCCCCGCAGGAAGCGACCGAGGCCGTGCCGCAGCGCGATGCGCACGATCGTGGAGTACCGGCCGGCGCGTGCCGCCCGGCGGCGGGCGCCCCGCCACATCTCCACGGGACCCGGCAGCGACCCGGTCGGCAGCAGCACCTCGAGGATCACGAGAGCGGCCATGGCCAGCAGGGCGGACACGACGACCGCCGTCGCACCGAGCAGCACCGCTTCGCCGCCGCTGACCGTCGTCGGGTCTTCGGGCGCGAGGGCCGCCAGGATCGGAGCGGTCGTCACCAGCGCCAGCACGGCGGCCAGCAGCGTGCGCAGCCACCCGACGCGCACGCCGAGCAGCCGCCGGATCACGGCGGCGAAGGCCAGCACCGTCCCGACGATGAACGGGACGAACAGCAGCACCCCGGCAGCGTGTTCCACAACGACCGACCATATCGGCGGGCGCGCGTTCCGGCCGCCCGGGTCGCGTCAGGCTTGGTGACTCAGCTCGCCGAACTGGTGCCGGGTGATGAACGAGGCGACGTACTCGTCGAGGTTGCGGACCGGGCGCCAGCCGAGCTCGCCGGCCTTGGTGGTGTCGGCCTGCCCGCGCACCCGCTCGCCGCGCAGCGCCGGGACCATTTCGTACTCGGCCCGGAAGAGTTTCGCGACCTCGAGCAGCGGCCACTCGCGGCCGGCGCCGAGCAGGTACCCGTCGCCGGTGCCCTTCTGCGCGACCAGCACGATGCCGCGGACGATGTCGTCGACGTGGGTGAAGTCGCGGGTCTGGGTGCCGGGCGAGACCACCGGCAGCGGCTCGCCGCGCAGGTAGTGGTCCTCGAAGATGCCGATCACGGTGGCGTACCGGCCGGCGGAGATCTGGCCGGGGCCGTACACGTTGTAGAAGTACGTGATCGCGTAGTCGAGGCCGTACCAGGTCGAGTAGTTGGTGATGTACTCGATGTTCTTGGCCTTGGTCCAGGCGTACGGATTGAGGTTTTCGTCCTGTCCGTCGTTGCCGAACTTCGAGCTCGAGCCGGCGTAGATCAGTTTCGACCCGTTGGCGGACGCGAACTTGACCACCTCCATCGTGCCGAGGAGGTTGAATTCCCAGGTCAGGTCGTGGTCGTCGAAGGACTGGACGATCCGCGAGTACTCGCCGAGGTGGAAGATGATCTCGGGGCTCGGCAGACCCTGCTCGGCCCAGATCTTGGCGATGTCGACGGTCGAGCCATCGAGGTACGCCACCCGGGGGTCGTTCACGTGGTTTTCCGGCACGCCGGTGAAGTAGTTGTCGACCGAGACGATCGCGGCCGCCGGAAAGTCTGTGAGCAGCGCCTTGATGAGGTTGGTACCGACAAATCCGGCGCCACCGGTCACCAGCAACGTTTGACTCACGAAAAATCCTCCGACTCCGGTTCCCGGCCGCCAAGGCTACAACAGGGTGCGGCCCCACCCGAATCAACGAGTGGGGCCGCGAGTGGGGATGACTTACCAGGTGGTGGGGGCGGGGGGCGCGACGACCGGTGGCCGGTCGTCGCAGGTGATCGTGTTGGGCAGCATCCACGACGCGAGCCAGCCGCCGTCGTTGCCACCCAGGTCGGTCACCGAGAACTCGGAGCCGGTGGCCGGGAAGTTGAACCGGCCGCAGTTGTTCACGCCGACCGCGCCGACGTTGCGGGCGTCGACGTTCTCGAAGGAGGCGCCGCCGCCGACGCGGGCGCTGAGCACACTCGTACCGGCGCCGTCGATCTTGATGTTCTTGAAGTGCACATTCGTGATCGAGTACAGGTCCTTCACCGGCCAGTCCGCGACCTCCATGATCGCGTTGTACGTGTTGTCCAGGAAGGTGTCGCCGACGACCTGGATGTCCGCGTCGATGTTCTTCTCGAGCGCGTAGAGCCAGATCGCCCCGAGCCCGATGTTCCAGTTGAGCTCGTACGTGCCGGCCCGGACGGTCGTGTTGTCGGTGATCCAGAGATGCCCGGCGAACGGCTCGGCGCCGAAGCGGGAGCCGGCGTGCAGCGCGCTGCCCTCACGGATCGGGTCGGCGATCAGGTTGCCGGAGACGGTGTTGTCGGTGCCGCCGTAGATCGCGATGCCGTTGGCCAGCACCGGCGTCTGGATCGTGTTGTGGTCGAAGGTGTTCCGCGCGTTCGCCGTCTTCTCCGACCACATCGCGAGGGCGTCGTCGCCGGTGTTGCGCACGAAGTTGTTCTTGACGATCGAGTCGGTCACGCCGATGTGGAAGTTGAGGCCGTCGGCGATCTGGTCGACGATCACGTTGTTGGTGACCTTGACGTTGCGCATCGGCCCGTCGAACCAGAGGCCCACCTTGGTGTGGTGGATGTAGAGGCCGTCGATGGTCGAGTCGCTCATCGCGCCGCCGATGCCGTTGACCTGGTCGGTGTCGATGCGCTCCCGTACGTCGCCCTCGATGGCGAAGCCGCTCAGATGGACATTCTTGGAATTTTCACCGTAGAAGCCGACGCCGGTGTGGATGGAGCCGTCCGGAGCGGGCGTCGGCAGCGTGGTCTGCGAGCCCTTGATGATCGTGTACCAGTTGCCGGCGCCCTCGATCGTCACGTTGTCGACGGCGATGTGCCGGTTGACCTGGTACGTGCCTGGCGGCACGTACACCTTGAGCTTGGTCTTCTTGGCGAACGCGATCGCCTTGTCGAACGCGGGGGCCGAGTCCCGGCGGCCGGTCGGGTCGGCGCCGAACAAGAGCACGTTCGCGGCCAGCAGGTTGATCCTGGGCGCGCCGACGAGCTCGGTGTCGAGCAGGTCGATCACGGTCCACGCCGCCTTGTTCGAGGCGGTCAGCCGGATCTTCTCCCCGGCCTGGTAGGTCTGGCCCAGCAGCAGGCGCTGCTCGTCGTAGAAGTGGTTGGGCCGGAACGGCGTGGTGATCACCGGAGCCGGGGTGGTCGCGGCCGGCACGCAGGCGCACTCGGTGATCCACCAGTCCGGGTGCAGCAGGCCCGCGTTCGGGTCGTTGCTGAACGGATATTGGTTGTAGAGCCAGGAGTACTGCGAGGTCAGCGTCATGCTCCGGCTGGACTTGCCGACCTTGACGGCGAGCGGCGCGGTGATCCCGCCGCCGGTCGGCGCGTCCGGGATGCTGTACCGCACGGTGATCGCGTTGGTGGCCTTGGGCAGCGTGAACTCGACGTACTGCCCGGGGGCGAGCTTGACCGCGGAGCGGCCGGAGGCCTCGGCGGGCAGGGTGTAGGCGGTCCGGTCGGGGCCGATCACCGTGCCGTTGGTGGCGGCGGTCTCGGCTTCCTGCTCGGCGAAGGCGACACTGGCGCCGCGGCCGGCGACAAGCGCCGGGTCGAGAGCGGCGCGGGTGCCCTTGATGGTCTCCGGCTTGTGCGCGTACGCAGCTCCGGTCGCACCGACCGCGAGAGCGACACCGGCGGCTATGGCAGCTGTTAGGGCAGCTTTCGACATCGAGAGTTCTTTCTATCGGGGAGCGATGCTCCAAGCGGGACGGACGCCTGGAGGTGGAGTGACCATAAGATTGCTGTGACGTAGTCCACAAGGCCTCGTCTCAAATTTTCGACAGATTGCTCGGTCGTTACGTGAAGCCATCGTTTTCTTGCGTCATCGCTGCGGTGCTGGCGGTGCTTTCGGTCAGCGCTTGCAGCAAGCCGTCGTCCTCGCTCTCCTGGCGCGAGGTCTCCCTGCCGGGGGCGGTCATGCTGCGGGACGTCGCCGATTGCGGTGACCGGTGGTGGGCGGCCGGCGGGGCCGGGGGCGGTCCGGCCGCCTGGACCAGCGTCGACGGCGTCACCTGGTCATCCGTGCCGTTCTCGCCATTGCCGGCCAGCTACTACGGGCCCCGCGAGGTGATCAACTCGGTTGCCTGCGCCGGCGAGCGGGTCGCGATGATCGGGGCGGTGCCCGGTGGCGCGCACGGCAACCCTCGGGTGAGCACGTGGCGCTTCGCCGGCGGACGTCTCGTCGAGAACGCGGCGCCGTTCGAGACCTACGGCGGCGACCAGGCGGTCGACGTCGGGCCCATGGCCGCGGGGCCGTCCGGCTTCGCGATCGCCGGAAACCGCTCCTCCGGGGGCGCGGCGTGGATCGCTCCTCCCTCCGCCCGCGAGTTCCGGCTCATCGAGAACGCACCCGGACTGGCCGGCAAGACCGTGGCCAGGGACGTGGTTGCCCTTCCGGACGGACGCTGGCTCGTGGTGGGCGGCTCCGGCGGCGTGCTTGATCAGCGTTCCGCGGCCTGGGTCTCGAGCGACGGCAAGGACTGGTCCCGCGATGATCCGCCGGTTTCGGGCGGTTTCAACGAGATTCAGCGGGTTGTCCCGGACGGGGACGACCTGCTGGCGGCGGGGATGCGCGGAACCGCCTTCGGGCTCTGGCGGTGGCACGCGGGCGCCTGGACGGCCGGCCCCACCTTCGGGGGCGATGCTTCCGGCGTACGCTCGCTGGCTCTTGCCGGCGGCAAGCCGGTGCTGGTCGGCGGGGGCCTGTTCATCGACGGTCGCTCGGTTCCCGCGCCGGCCCCGCCGGTCGCCGTCGCCGGGCGTGGCGCCACCCTGCTGCTGGCCTCGCCCGATCGGCTCTGGATCGCCACCGTGTAACTCAGAGGATTTGGTCAGATCGGGTGGGCGACGGCCGATAGCTAGCGGTGTGAAATCAACGGCGGCTGCTGCGGACGGCACCCAGCTCATTCACGTCGGGCGCCAGCCCATCTTCGACGTGCGGGGTGGCGTCGTCGCCTACGAGCTGCTCTTCCGCGGAAGCGTGGACGCGGTCGCCGCGGGACGCCAGGACACGTACGCGACCAGCACCGTGATGGTGAACGCGTTCACCGAGTTCGGCATCCGCGAGGTCGCCGGCGACCGGCTGTGCTTCATCAACCTCACCCGCGAGTTCCTGATCGGCGACATCGCGCTGCCGTTCGGCCCCGAGCAGGTCGTGCTCGAGGTCCTCGAGACCGTGCGGATGGACGACCAGGTCGTCGCCGGGATCACCGCGCTCAGCGAGGCCGGGTACCGGATCGCGCTCGACGACTTCGTCTGGGGATCCGGGCACGAGGTGCTGTTCGGGCTCGCCTCGTACGTGAAGCTCGACCTCCTCGACGGTGACCTGTCCCGCCTCGACGAGGTCGTCGCCGCCTGCCGCGAGTACCCCAACATCCAGATCGTCGCCGAACGCCTCGAGACCGCCGAGCAGCTCGCCATCGCCGAGCGGTACGGCATGGAGCTGCGCCAGGGCTACGCGCTCAGCCACCCCCAGGTGCTGACCGTCGCCAGCCTCTCACCCTCCCGGCTGCGCCGGCTCGAGCTGGTCGGCGCGCTCAGCGCCGCCGACCCCGACCTGCAGAAGATCGTCAACATCATCGCCAGCGACCCGCCGTTGTCGCTACGCGTCCTGCGGGCCAGCAACTCGGTCGCGGCCGGCCACGCCAACCGGGTCTCCTCGGTGCGCCAGGCCGTCGTCATGATCGGACTGCCGCACATCCGGCAATGGGCGCTGCTGATGATGCTCGACGAGGTCGGCGGCGGCACCGAGGAGCACATGGCCGGCGTGCTCACCCGCGCCCGGCTCTGCGAGAACATCGCCACCTGGTTCGGCGCGCCGCCGGACGCCGCCTTCATGGCCGGCGTGATCAGCGGCGTCGGCCAGCTGCTCGACGTCGCGCCGGAGGGCATGGCCGAGCAGTTCCCGCTGGCGCCGGCCCTGGTCGCGGCGCTGACCGAGGGCACCGGCAAGCTCGGCCGGGTGCTGCGCGCGGTCGACGCGTACGAGCACGGTGAGTTCGGCAGCTTCGATCTGGCCGGTCAGTACATGGACGCCGTGCGGTGGTCGACGCGCGCCCTGGACGCCACCAGCAAGCTGGCGGCCGCCTAGACCGCTCGCGAGCCGTGGCGACCACCATGGAGGGCGTCTGGGACATCGGCACGATGGTCTCGCCCGTCCGCTGGGTACGCGGCGTCGGGTGATGGACGCCGAGGACGTGAATCGGGCGCCCGCTGGCGTCGTCCCGCAGACGCGGAATGCCGACGAGGGTGCCTCCCCGGGCCGACCCGACAGCGATCAGCCCACCCCTGCCCGGCAGGTCGAAGACCTCGTTGACGTGAAACCGCACCGCTGCCATGGCGAATTGTTGCCAACAGCTTCGCGTGACATCCGTCGATACCATCGGGCCGACATGGCCAGACCTCACACCCCGCACCACGGGGACTCGTCTCCGCCGCCCGAACCCGCGGGAGGCGGCAACGGTAGCGGCGGTGATCCGCCCAAGCGACAGACCGCGGCGGACAGCGCGGACGGTCCGGACAACGTCTCCGCGGCGCAGGAACAGATCGCGAGCCGTGCCCGACTGGGCCGGGTCGGTGGCCCGAGACCGGATCGCGGCCCGTCGGCCCATGGCGGCCCGTCGGTGCAGGGACCAGCCGCGCAGATCCCGCTGAAGCCGCCGAACGCCCGGCACAATCTCGACAGCATCCGGCCCGGCAGCCCCGCCAAGAACAAGAACACGGTCGTGCTGCCCGGCACCGACGTGGCGGCCGACCTGGCGGACATCTCGGCCGGACGCGGAACCTGGAATACCGAGACCAACCGTTACGAGGTCAACGGCCGGACATACGCGGTGGAATCGACCGGGACGGTCTTCCCCGTGTCGGGGCCGGGCTTCGTGAGTCTGTCGCGATCCGAATATAAGGTCCTCAAGCAGCTGATCGGATCCGGCGGCGACGTCGACGCGGCACGGAACGCGCTGCGCCGGGACCCGAGCGTCGGCGACGCCGACTGGCATTCGGCGCTCGCGGTCTTTCAGCATCACAAGAGCTACGGGGGCGGGGCATGACGTACGGGATCTACTTTGATCGCAAGGCATCAGCCGAAGCCCTGCGGCAGGCGCTGCACGCCGTCTACGGCGTACCGCTCGACCTGGTCTACATCGGCCCGCACGAAGGGCTCAACGACTACCCCGGGCCCGACCCCATCGCTTTGCTCACCCCCGCCGACGGGCAGTTCGGGCACGAGCTGAGCGCGGGCGACCGGCTTCGGGAGTTGACGCAGGCGACCGAGCTGGAGGTCGCTCAGGCCGTCTGCCGGGTCGCCCGCACCCGGGCCCTGCTGGACGACGGCGGTCCCGCCCCGGACTACTGGCTCCTGGTCGCGGCGGACGGCAGCTACGGCCACGTGCAGACCGATCCCAACCGCGACGAGCTGACCGTCCTGTACGCCCTGGAGCCGATCAGCGGCGAACCGGACCTGCCGGTCGTTCCCCCGCCCGATTGGGCCCGTACCTGGTGAACCCGCGGCGTTCCTGTGCCATACAGATGATCAGCTGGTGGTCACCTGTTGGCCTCTCCCCAGACGAGGTCCACTCGTAGCGTCCGGTTCGCTGGATTTCCGAATTTCGGAGGGGAAGCAATGCTCGAGCACGAGCACAGTCACACGCCGACGGGACCGAATCGGCGCGATCTCCTGCGGTCCGCGGCGCTGGCGGGCGCGGGCGCGGGCGTGGCAGCCTTCGGGCCGCTGAGCGTGACACCCACGTTCGCCGGCGGCGCGGGGCATTCCGCCGGCCGGTGGGACCCCGACCCGGCCGGCCCGCAGTTCACGCTGGCGATCATGCCGGACACCCAGTTCCTGTACTGGGGCAGCCAGAACAGCATCAACTCGGCGCCGCAGGAAGAGTCGTTCCGGTACATCATCGACAGCGACGACGACAACATCGTCTTCATGGCGCACCTGGGCGACCTGACCCAGGACGCCGACGCCACCTCGTTCCAGGCGGTCGGCAAGGCGTTCGATCTGCTCGACTCGCACGGCGTCGCGTACAGCGTGCTGGCCGGCAACCACGACGTGAGCGGCGACGACACCCGCGGCACGACGCCGTACCTGCAGACCATGGGCCCGCAGCGGTTCCGGTGCTCGAAGACGTTCGCCGGGGCCGACGCCACCGGCTACAACACCGCGCACATCTTCCGCGCCGGCGGCCGGGAGTGGCTGCTGCTCGCGCTGGACTGGCGGATGTCGGCGCCGGGCTTCGCCTGGGCGAACAAGTTCATCAAGGACCACCCGGGGCTGCCGGTGATCGTGACGACGCATGATCTGGTCGGTTCGCCGTACGACGACAACGTCTACCCGTACGAGTCGGGCGATCCGGAGAACAATGCGATCCTCTCCGGCTACGGCCAGCAGTTGTGGGACGGGCTGATCGACAACAACGACCAGATCTTCCTGACCATCAACGGTCATTACTGGCCGCCCGGGCGTACCACCCGCAAGAACGCGGCGGGCAACGACGTCCACCTGCACATCACGAACTACCAGAACCGCTACTTCGGCGGCGCCGCGATGCTCCGGCTCTACCACTTCGACCTGGCCCGCGGCGTGATCGACGTCGAGACGGTGGCGCCGTACTTCCTGGCCCAGGATCCGGAGCTGCGCAGCCCGCTGGCCGCCCAGCATCTGCGGCTGACCACGCCGGTCGACCAGTTCTCGATGCCACTCGAC
Organism: Actinoplanes sp. NPDC051513; assembly: GCF_044454685.1. Classification (NCBI taxonomy): domain Bacteria; kingdom Bacillati; phylum Actinomycetota; class Actinomycetes; order Micromonosporales; family Micromonosporaceae; genus Actinoplanes; species Actinoplanes sp. NPDC051513. The sequence continues at coordinate 64,402 of NZ_JBITDW010000033.1, read as the reverse complement.
CTGGAGAAGCGCTTTCCGGCATCGGTACGCCCCGCCCGCCCGTCCGGCATGCTGGTGGTCCCCGGCACGCTGGCGTACTGGCGTTTCGACAACGGCGGCGTGAGCGGCAGCCCGGTGACGGCAGGCCAGACGGTCCGGGACCGGTCCGGGCGCGGCAACGACCTGACGGTGGCCGCGGTGGCGGGCAGCGCCGCCGAGGCGTTGACCTGGTCGGGCGACCATCACCCCGACCAGCCGGCCCACGCGAGCCTGCGCTTCACCGGCGGCCGCAACCCGCTGCACGGCGGGTACCTGACGACCGGCGCGAAGGCGCCGCTGAACGCGGAGACGTTCAACCGCGGCTACACGATCGAGGCGTTCCTGAAGATCCCGCTGGATTGGGACGCGGGCAACAACGCGTGGATGTCGGTGCTCACCCGCCGGGGCCGGTCGGGCGACGCCGGCAAGAGCGGCAAGAACGCCGACCCGAAGGAGCCGCTGGCCGGCCTCAACATCTCGAACAACGGCCGCGAGCCGCAGTTCAACTTCTACCCGCTGAACCAGACCTACCCGACGACCAACTGGGGACACGGCCTCTTCGAGGAGGTCTGGTGGCACGTCGCGGTCGTCAACGACGGCAAACACACCACCATGTACGTCGAGGGCAGCCCCGTCGTCGACAACCCGTCCACGTTGTCGGTCGGCATCGCCTCGCTCGGCCTGCCGTGGCTGTTCGGCGGCCACGAGTACGCCGGCGCCGTCGACAACGTCTTCCACGGCTGGATCGGCGACGTGCGGATCGTGAACCGCCCGCTCCCAGTCGACCAGTTCATGATCGGCAAGTGAGCGGCGCATCCAAAATACTCTCGAATACGGGCAATAGGTACGGCTAAATGGCCACTTACCCGGGCGTTCCCGGCGGTCCATCATTAGGGCCACAGAGACGTGTTGGAGCCGAAGGGGGCGACATCATGTTGTTGCAGGGAAGCCAGTCCATTCGCCGGCAGGAACAAGCCCGCACCGAGCAACCCGCTCACCGCCGGGTCGCCGCGCCGGAACCCGCGCCGACCGTCGTCGTGCGGACGCGGAACTATCCGCCGATCACCTGGGATCACCCCAGCCTGGGGAAGACGGTCGCCACCGGGCTCGGCGGGATCTCCAAGACGACGGCGTTGTTCATTCTGCTCGGGGCGGTCTTCGTCGGCACGGCGATGGCCATCGCGATCATGGTGACCAGCATCGTGTCGGCCTTCGGGATCGATGCCTCGTCGGGATATTGAGGCTCGCGCCAAGGCCGGTCCGTGGCAGCGCGCCGCGGACCGGCCGGGCTTCAGGAGCGCTCGGCCAGCCGCTCCTCGTGGTCCAGCTCCCGTTCCAGAACCCGCAGCCCCTCGTCCGTCAGCTTCCCGCTGTCGCGCCAGCGCAGCAGCTCCTCGCGCTGCGCCTCGATCACCTCGCGGCGCACGGCCAGCGCCGCCTCGTACTGCGGTGACACCGGCACCTCGTCGGAGTCGGCCTTCTCGATCAGGTCGAGCCGCTTGCGGTAGCGCTCCAGCCGTACCGTCAGCTGCTTGCTCATGGTCTCGATGGCCCGGTCCTCGATGTGGTCGTGCTCCTCGTGCCGGATCTCGTCGAGCCGGTCGAGCGCCGCCTGCACCGCCGCCGATCGCGCCTCGTTGCGCTCGCGGGCCAGGTCGTTCTTGTTGGCGCGCAACCCCAGCCACCGCACCAGCGGAGCGAACGTCAGGCCCTGCCCGATCAGCGTGACGATCACGACCACGAAGGCACAGAACTGCATCAGGTCGCGGTCGGGCACGTTGTCCTTCAGGGTGAAGACCGCCGCCAGGGTGATGACGCCCCGGGTCCCGGCCCAGCTGAGCGCCACGACCTCCTTGGCGTTGAGCGCCTTCTCCTCCCGCCCCAGCGGGCCGGGCCCGTCGGGATCCGTGCCGCCGAGCCGCGTGTGCATCCGGCCGGGCAGCAACTGCGTGAGCATCAGCCAGAGCGGACGCAGCAGCAGGACCACGCCGACGGTGACGGACACCGCGATCACGATCGTGCTGGTCTCGTACTCGTCCAGCCGGTCGACGACGGCGAACAGTTGCTGGCCGATCAGCAGGAAGACCAGACCCTCGAGGACGAAGTCGATGAGCCGCCAGACGGCGGTGGTCTGCAGCCGGCTGGCGCCGGAGGAGTGCCGGGGCGCGTCGTGCCGGATGATCAGGCCGGCCACCACGACCGCGAGCACCCCGGAAACCTGCAGCCGCTCGCCGAGCAGGTAGGCGGCGAACGGCGTCATCAGGGAGATCGCGTTGGCGCTGAGCGGGTCGTCGCGCAGATGCCGCAGGGCCCGCACGACGTACGCGACCAGCACGCCGGCCACTACGCCACCGGATGCCGAGATCACGAACTGGCCGACCGCGGTCGGGAACGAGAAGCCCTCGCCGTCGACCGAGCTGACCGCGACGGCCAGGATGGTCAGCGCGGTCGCGTCGTTGAGCAGGCCCTCGCCCTGAATGAGGGTGATCATGTTGCCGGGGAGACTGGCCCGGCGGCCGACGGCGAGCGCGGCCACCGGGTCGGGCGGAGCGACGGCCGCGCCCAGGGCCACCCCGGCCGCCAGCGTCGCGCCGGTCACCCACAGCTCGAACCCCACGCCGACCAGCAGCGCCGTGGCCAGCACCAGCAGCACCGAAAGGCTGATCACGGTGCGCAGGTTGTGCCGGATGTCCAGCAGTGACGAGTCGAGCGCCGCGCTGTAGAGCAGCGGCGGGATCACGAACGTGAGGATCAGCTCGGGGTCGAGGTCGATGTTCGGCCCGGGCAGCAGCGAGTAGACGATCCCGACGATCGTGAGCAGCGCGGCCGCCGGCAGGCCCGTCCGGCGCGCGACCCACCGCATTGCCACGACGACGACCATGGCCGCCAGGACGAAGAGCACGATCTCTTCGGGATGATGCACGAGATCCATCTTTGCGGAAAAGGGCCGCGCCGAACGGCGCGGCCCTCAAGAGATACGTCTCAGTAGCGGTAGTGCTCGGGCTTGTAGGGCCCGTCCACGTCCACGCCGAGGTACTCCGCCTGCTTCTTGGTGAGCGTCGTCAGCCGTACGCCGAGGGCGTCGAGGTGCAGCCGGGCGACCTTCTCGTCGAGGTGCTTGGGCAGCACGTAGACCTGAAGCTCGTACTCGCCGGGCTTGGTCCAGAGCTCGATCTGGGCCATCACCTGGTTGGTGAACGAGTTCGACATGACGAAGCTGGGGTGCCCGGTGGCGTTGCCCAGGTTCATCAGCCGGCCCTCGGAGAGCACGATCACCGAGTGACCGTCGGCGAAGCGCCACTCGTGCACCTGCGGCTTGATCTCGATCTTCTCGACGCCCGGCACCTTGGCGAGGCCGGCCATGTCGATCTCGTCGTCGAAGTGCCCGACGTTGCCGACGATCGCGTTGTGCTTCATCGCGGTCAGGTGCTCGACCCGGATGATCTCGGTGCCGCCGGTGGTGGTGATGAAGATGTCCGCCTCGCCGACGACGTCCTCGAGCCGGGCCACTTGCATGCCGTCCATGGCGGCCTGCAGCGCGCAGATCGGGTCGATCTCGGTGACGATCACCCGAGCGCCCTGGCCGCGCAGCGTCTCGGCCGCGCCCTTGCCGACGTCGCCGTACCCGCAGACCACGGCGAGCTTGCCGCCGAGCATGACGTCGGTGGCCCGGTTGAGCCCGTCGACCAGCGAGTGCCGGATGCCGTACTTGTTGTCGAACTTGCTCTTGGTGACCGAGTCGTTCACGTTGATCGCCGGGAAGAGCAGCGTGCCCTCCTTGGCCAGCTTGTACAGCCGGGCGACGCCGGTGGTGGTCTCCTCGGTGACGCCGCGGATGTCGGCGGCGACCCGGGTGAACCGCTGCGGGTCGGAGGCCAGCGAAGCGCGCAGCGCCCCCAGGATGATCTGGTACTCGTGGTTGTCGTCCTCGGTCGCCTGCGGGACCGCGCCGGCCGCCTCGAACTCGACGCCCTTGTGCACGAGCAGGGTGGCGTCACCGCCGTCGTCGAGGATCATGTTGGGGCCGACACCGTCGCCGAAGTCGAACAGGCGCATGGTGGCCCACCAGTACTCCTCCAGCGACTCGCCCTTCCAGGCGAAGACCGGGACGCCGGAGGGAGCGTCGACGGTTCCGGTGGGGCCGACCACGGTGGCCGCGGCCGCCTCGTCCTGCGTCGAGAAGATGTTGCAGGACACCCAGCGGACCTGGGCGCCGAGCGCGACCAGCGTCTCGATCAGCACGGCGGTCTGCACGGTCATGTGCAGCGAGCCGGCGATGCGGGCGCCGCGCAGCGGCTGGGACTCGGCGTACTCCTTGCGGAGGGACATCAGGCCGGGCATCTCATGCTCGGCGAGACGCAGCTGGTGACGACCGGCCTCCGCGAGCGAGAGGTCCGCCACCGCGAACTCGAGACCGTTGACTACCTGCAATTTTTCAGACATGCAGAGGGCTCCTCCCTCATCAGGAGGCGCCCTTGCAGTCAGCAAGCTCCAGCCGAGCGTGGCGGATCGCAGAAGATCCGTTGCAGCGCCTCTCGGCCAGGCCTTTACAGGGTAACAAGAGACTGGGATTCTTAGCCGCCCCATGTGATTCGACTGGCAGGGTAGGGACGTGCCAGAGGCGCTACCTCGGGTTTTTCGGCCCCGGACCATCCGCGTACAGCTCACGCTCGCCATCACGGCCGTTGTCGCTCTCGTCGTGGCGCTCGCCGGGCTGGCCGTTGTGCTGTATGCCGACCACCGCGACCTCAAGGACGTGGACGACACGCTCGCCGCGCGAGCGGCGGTGGTGCGCACGGCTGCGGCCAAGTCCGGCTCGCTGCCGACCGACGGGACCTATGTCGTACGCCTCGTGCAGGGCACCGACGTGCGCGCCGAGGCGGGGTCCTCGACGAAATTCTCGATCCCGGTAAAAGACGGCTATTCCACCGTGACGGCCGAGGACGGATCACACTGGCGTTCGTGGGCCGAGAAGCTCAAGACCGGGGTTCAGCTCCAGATCTTGATCGACCTCCAGGACGTCGAAACGCGACATTCCAGAAATGTAAGGATGATTGACCTCATTGTTCTGCTCGCCGCCGTGGTCGCCGCGGCGGGGACCTGGGTGGTCGGCGGCCTCGTGCTACGGCCGCTGCTCAAGCTGGCCGAGGGCGCGAAGGCCGTGACCCCCGACGACCCGACGGTGCGGCTGCCCGTCGTGACCAGCCCGCCTGAGGTCGCCGAGCTCGGGAAAGCCATCAACACCGCGATCGACCGCTACGCGGGCACCGATACGCCCGCTCCGAAGTCCGTCGCCGCCCCCGAGTCGGAGGCGGCCCTCAGCCGGCAGGCCGAGGAACTGGCCCAGCAGATCGCTGCCGAGATCACCAAGGTCACCGCCGACCTGCGCGCGCCGCTCGCGGAGCTCGGCGAGGGCCTCGACCAGCTCCTGGACAACCCCGACATGCCGGCCACCCAGCGCCACCTCTACCTCGCGTCGATCCAGACCGAATACCGGCGCATCGTCACCCTCGTGGACGATCTCGAGACCCGCGCGACGTCACGCTAAGGTGCTAACAAACATCAAGGTCCTTCCATAAAACCTCAAAAACCCCTCATCCTGTACGCGTGAAGCACCCATACCGGATTCGGGAGATCGCCCGCCAGGCCGGCCTCAGCGAGGCCACCGTGGATCGGGTGCTGCACGGCCGTGGCGGGGTTCGCGAGAGCACCGCCCGCGAGGTTCAGCAGGCCATCGCCGCCCTCGACCGGGAACAGGCGCAAGCGAGATTGGCCGGACCCGCCGTACCCGTCGATGTTGTTGCCCTGAGCCCTTCGCGCTTCACCGCCGCGCTTCGGCAGGCCTTCGAGGCCGAGCTGCCCGACCTGCGCCCGGCCGTGATCAAACCGCGGTTCCACGTCGGCGACCAGGACGTCGTGGCGGTCCTCGACCGGGTCGGCCGCTCCCGCTCGCAGGGCGTCATCCTCACCGCGCCGGACACCCCCGAGATCGCCGAGGCGGTGGGGCAGATCGGCCTGCCGGTGGTCACGCTGGGCGTCGATCTTCCGGAGAGCAAGCGCATCGCGTACGCCGGAATCTCACACCCCGATGCCGGCGCGACCGCCGCCTACCTGGTCGAACAATGGCTCGCCGATCGCGCCGGCGATGTGCTGCTGACGCCGTCCTCGTCCGATTTGGGGGCGGATGAGCGCGCTGCCGGTTTCCGAGCTGAAATGGCGGCCCGAGCCCCGAATCGCCGGTTGCTGGAGAGTCCTGGACCGTCCGTGCGGGCGATCTACGCGCCCGCGCCCGGCGGAACCACCGCGGTGATCGAGACGTTCGCCGCCGAGCACCGCAAGTACGACGTCTTCGTGGCGCACGGCTTGGACGCTTCGCACGCGGATCTGCTGCGCGCCCACAAGCTTTCGGCGGTGCTGCACGAAGATCTGCGCGCCGACGTACGGCACGCCTGCCTGACCATTCTCCGGGCGCAAGGCCTGCTCAGCGGGCCGGTCCGCCCGAGCCCCTCGGCGATCCGGGTGATCACGCCATTTAATTTCTGAGGGCGTGTCCGGATCCGGTCCGGCCGTTCGTCACCCTGGTGAAGACCAACCAGAGGGAGATCACCGTGAAGTACATGATGTTCGTCTGCAACGACACCGAGCCCGAGACCGACGAGTCCTCGATTCCCGACATCGAGGTCTGGGTGGCCGACAACGACGCGAACGGCCGCCGGGTGACCGGAAACGTGCTGGCCCCGCCGTCCGCCGCGACCACGGTCCGGGTACGCGGCGGCGAGGTGCTGCTGACCGACGGCCCGTTCGCCGAGACCAAGGAGGTGATCGTGGGCTTCGACATCCTCGAGTGCGCCGACCTGGACGAGGCGATCGCGGTGGCCGCGGCACACCCGATGGCGTACGCCGGCCGCATCGAGATCCGGCCCTACGCGGACCTGTAGATGACCTCTGTTGCCGCGGCCGTCAGCGCCGGCTGGGACTCGTACGCAAGGATCGTCGCCTCTCTCATCAGAGTGACCGGCGATTGGACCCTTGCGGAGGACTGTGCCCAGGAGGCGATGGCGGCCGCCCTGGAACGCTGGCCGCGCGACGGCGTGCCCGCGAACCCGGGCGGCTGGTTGCTGACCACCGCCCGGAACCGCGCGATCGACACGCTGAGACGCGCCGCCGTGGAGAAGACGAAGCTCCAGGAGGTCGCCATGCTGTTCACTTCGGGTTCCTCCGCGCCGCAGGAGATCGACGACGACCGCCTGCGCCTGATCTTCACGTGCTGCCACCCCGCGCTGTCGCTGGAGGCCCGCGTGGCCCTCACCCTGCGCACCATCGCGGGCGTCCCCACACCCGACATCGCGCGCGCCTTCCTGGTCACCGAGTCGACCATGACCAGGCGCATCACCCGCGCCAAGTCGAAGATCGCCGACGCCCGGATCCCCTACCGCGTGCCGGAGGGACCGGCGCTCGCCGAGCGCCTGCCGGGCGTACTGGCCGTCCTCTACCTGCTCTTCACCAGGGGGTACGACGCGGACGGCGAGCCCGCGTTCGCCGCGGAGGCGATCCGCCTGGCCCGTCTGCTGGCCGGCCTGATGCCCGGCGATCCGGAGGTGGCGTCGCTGCTGGCCCTGTTCCTGCTGCAGCATTCGCGGCGGAATGCCCGGCGGGACGCGCTCGGCGACCTGGTGACGCTGGAGAAGCAGGACCGCTCCCGCTGGGACGGGCCGGCGATAGCCGAGAGCGTGGAGATCCTGTTGCGGACGCCGGTCACGGGCCCGTACGGCGTGCAGGCCCGGATCGCGGCCTGCCATGCGATGGCCGAGAGCTTCGCCGACACGGACTGGGCATCGATAGCCGGCTGGTACGACGAGCTGGCCCGCATCCAACCATCGCCGGTGGTGGCGTTGAACCGGGCGGTGGCCCACGGCTACGCCCACGGGCCGGCCGCCGGTCTGGCGCTGCTGGCCGAGGCCCGGTCGGGCGGCGCCCTGGACGACTACGCGGCGGCGATCGCGGTGCAGGCCGACCTGACCGCCCGCTCCGGCGACACGGCCGGGGCGGTCACGCTGTTCCGGGCGGCCGCGGCCGCGGCGCCGTCCGAGGTGGAACGGCGCGCCCTGTTGTCCCGTGCCGCCGAACTCGGCGCCTAGACGGCGCGCGCACCGCGAGACGAGTTCGACCGGTCCCCGCAAACCGAACGTCACTGCGTCGCATATCGAAAGTCAAGAGCAGCCACCGGGTCGGGAAAGACGCTAAGTGTCTTCGCGTGTTTCGGTGTAGTTCGGTGACCTGCGGGTGAATAAGGAACGTGAAAAGGTCTCGAATCGGCAACGAACGGAACGGTTCCGTTCTCTCGGGACGGCAGGGGCGCGGCAGCGAACCTTATGCTCCGTGCTCTCCCATCGCCCCCCTCGAGGAGATCTTTGATGCACCGCAACTTCGGCCGGCGTCTGCTGACCGGTCTCGCCGCGGCCACCCTCGCGTGCACGTTCGCCGCTCCCGCCAACGCGGCGCCCGCGCCCACCGTGGAGATCGCGGTGCTGCCGGCGACCGTTGCCGCCGGCGGCAGCACCTTCATCAACCCGATCCTCTACTCGCCCACCGAGGTCGTGCTCGAGGGCGGGAAGATGACGTACGAGCTCAGCGACGGGCTGACCGGCGTCACGCTGCACGACGACACCGAGGACGGTCCGGACTGCACCGAGGACGGGCCGACCAAGCTGACCTGCACCACCACCTGGTCGACGTACGTCGGGCCGGGCGGCGCGATCGGTGACTTCCTGGTCGCGATCGACGCGGCCGAGGCGGCCCTCGGCGAGACCGGCAAGATCACCGCCACGTTCTCGGCCGACGGCCTCGCGCCGGTCTCGCAGTCCGTCGACGTGACCGTGGCCGAGGGGGTCGACCTCGCGGCCGGCGCCGAGAAGTCGATCAGCCTCAAGCCGGGCGCCAAGTTCGACGCGTCGCTGCAGGTGCACAACACCACCGACGCGGTCGTGCACGGCGCCGCGCTCGTGTTCGGCACCGACTACGCGTTCGTCGCGCCTGAGCAGTTCTCCAACTGCTTCTACAACGTCGACGAGCTCAACGCGTGCCAGTTCGACCAGGAGCTCGAGCCGGGCGTCACCTACCAGGTCGTCCTGCCGTACCAGCTGCGGGCCACCACCGCCGCGCCGAGCAACCAGGCCGGCGAGTTCGAGTGGCTGACCGCGGGCGACTACGACGACCTGATCAAGTTCGTCGACACCAACGGCTACGAGGGTCCCGGCCAGGCCGGCAACGGCGGGAAGCTGACCCTCAAGGCGCTGCCGGCGGCCAAGTCGCTGGCGAAGCAGAAACAGACCGACACCGACCCGGACAACAACTGGCAGCAGCTGTCCATCCAGGTGACCGGAAACCAGGGCACCGACTTCGCCGCGGTCGGCGCGACAGTGAAGGGCAAGACCGGCGACAAGGTGACGGCGAACATCGGCGTGCGCAACAACGGCCCGGCGACGCGGGACAGCAGCCGCAACGGTGGCCCCGCCGCCGTCGCCATCGTCACGATCCCGGACGGCACGAAGGTCGTCGGGTTGCCGGACGCCTGCTCCCTGTCCGACTACGAGTTCCTCAAGACGCCGCGGGGCAAGGGCGAGAAGCAGTACGCCTGCTTCAGTGACACGGTATTCCCGGCCAAGACCACGGTGACCTGGCCGTTCCAGCTGGAGATCACCAAGGTCGCCGACAACGCGACCGGCTGGGTCGAGGTGAATCCGGCCTGCGAGTGTGACGTCTTCCAGAAGGATCTCAACAAGGGCAACGACGTCGCGAAGATCGTCGTCAACCCGGTCGCCGCGCCGGGCAACGGCAACGGCGGAGCCGGCGAGGGTGACACCGGCGGTGAGGGCGGCGGCCTGCCGATCACCGGCCCGCAGACCGCGCTGTTCGGCGCCGCCGGCCTGATCCTGGTCGTCGCCGGGGTCGGCGGGGTGCTGTTCGCCCGCCGCCGTCGCACCCGCTTCGAGGTCTGACGCGAAGGGGCCGGGCCGCCAAGGGCCCGGCCCCTTTCGCCATCAGTCGGGAATGTTCCGGCGACGAAGTCCGGCGATCCCCAGCACACCGAACATCAGAGCGACCGCTACCAGCGTGACCAGCGGTGTCGCCGAGACGTCGCCGCCCGGCAGGCGCGGGGTGTGCGTGAACGGCGAGATGTCCAGCAGCCACTGGTTGAGCTGCAGGGTCTCCCCCACCAGCAGGATCAGCAGGCACGCCGCGGGCGCGGCCCACGCCAGCAGCGACCAGCGCGGCAGCAGCCCGAACACCAGCACCGTCAGCCCGGCCAGCACCCAGACCGCCGGCAGCTGCAGCATCGTGCCGGCGAGGATCTCGCCCACGCTGCCGGAGGAGTAGGTCAGCCCGGCCACCAACCCCTCGGCGAACAATGCCAATGCCGGCCCCAGCAGCGAGAACAGCAGGTGGCTGAAGGCCCACGCATACCGGGAGACCGCCGTCGCCAGGACCGCCTCGGCGTGGCCGGTCGTCTCCTCGTCGCGCAGCCGCAGCGTCGCCTGGACGCCGTAGCAGGCGGCGATCAGGCCCACGATCCCGGCCGTGCCGGCGAAGTAGCTGTCGACCAGCTGCGACGAGCCGCCCAGGCGGGCGAAGATGTCCGACAACCCCTTGTTGTCCTGGGCGATGTCGAGCACGCTGCCACCCACCCCGCCGAAGATCAGGCCAAGCAGGGCAAGCCCGAGGGTCCAGCCGATCAGCAGTCCACGGTGGAGGCGCCACGCGAGCGCCAGCGGCGTCCGCAGCGAGGCTACCGCGGTGGCACGGCCCAGCCGCGCCGCCACGAGACCGTCGCCCAGGTCGCGCAGGCCGCGCAGGTACACCGCGACGGACACCAATACCCCGCTGAGCAGCACCGACAGCACGACCGGCCACCAGTTCAGCGGGCCGTACGGGAAGATCCGCGTCACCCAGCCGAGCGGCGAGATCCAGGAGAGCCACGATAGGCTGCCGTCGCCCAGCGCCGAGATGTCGCCGCCGACCCGCAGCGCGTAGGAGACGCCCAGGGCCACGATCGCGATCGAGCGGGCCGCCCGTGCGCTGCTGGTGAGCTGCGCCGTGATGGCGGCGACGGTCGCGAAGATGATGCCGCTGAGGGCGAACTCGGCGCCGAACGCCAGCGAGCCGGCCACATCGGAGCTTCGCCCGGCCATCGAGGCGAAGGTGATCAGGCCGAGCAGAACGGAAGCTCCACCCGTGACCAGAAGCGCGGCGCCCAGGACCGCATGCCGCCCCGTGACGGTGGAGCCGATCAACTCGGCGCGGCCGGCTTCCTCATCCGTACGCGTATGACGGATGACCGTGAGCAGGGCAACCAGCCCGATCATCACGGGGACGAATCCCGCCCGCCAGTTGGTCAGCACGGCGAAGGAGTCACCGTGCAGGAGCCCATACAGAGCGACAAATCCGGCATTATTGGCGCTGACCGTCGCGTACGAGATGCGCTCGGCGTCCGTCGGGAACAGGCCCTCGAACGACGCGTAGTAGCCGACCGGCAGCACGCCGAAGACGATCACCCAGATCGGCAGCAGGAACCGGTCGCGCCGCAGGATCAGCCGGATCAGCCTGCCGACGCCGGTCATCGCTCGCCCCGCTGGTACTGCCGGAGGAACAGCTCCTCGAGCGACGGCGGCTGGCTGACCAGGCTGCGCACCCCGACCTTGACCAGCGTCTGGAGCGCCGGCTCCAAGGCGTCCGTGTCCACGTCGAAGCGGATCTTGCCGTTGTCGGTGCGGAAATCGTGCACGCCGGGCAGGGTGGCGAGGCCGTCCGGCGCGCCGACCAGCTCGGCCTGGATCGACGTACGTGTGAGGTGGCGCAGGTCGTCGAGGGTGCCGGTCTCCACGGCCTTCCCGTCGCGGATGATCGTGAGCCGGTCGCAGAGCGCCTCGACCTCGGCCAGGATGTGGCTGGAGAGCAGCACCGTACGGTCGCCACGCCGTTTCTCCTGGAGGATCACCTCGCGGAAGACCTCTTCCATGAGCGGGTCGAGGCCGCTGGTCGGCTCGTCGAGGATCAACAGCTCCACGTCGGACGCCAGCGCCGCGACCAGCGCCACCTTCTGCCGGTTGCCCTTGGAGTACGTGCGGCCCTTCTTGCGGGGGTCGAGCTCGAAGCGCTCGAGGAGCTCGGCCCGGCGTGCCGGGTCGAGCCCGCCGCGCAGCCGGCCCAGCAGGTCGATCACCTCACCGCCGGTGAGGTTGGGCCACAGTGTGACGTCGCCCGGCACGTACGCGAGACGGCGGTGCAGCTCGGTGGCCGACGCCCACGGGTCGCCGCCGAGCAGGCTCACCTTGCCGCCGTCGTGGCGCATGAGCCCCAGCAGGATGCGGATGGTCGTGGTTTTGCCGGCGCCGTTGGGGCCCAGGAAGCCGTGCACCTCACCGGTCCGCACTCGCAGGTCGAGCCCGTCCAGGGCGGTGACCTTGCCGAACCGCTTGATCAGTCCCTCGGCGTCAATAGCCTCGGTCATGGTTGATCCTCCGTCGAAGGCGAGGGGGTGTCGTACAGGCCGTCGAGCGCCGTGCGCGCGAGATCGGCCTGCTCGTGAGTGACCAGCGGAGTGGAGAAGATCTCGAGGGAGGCGCGCAGCACCCGCGCCCAGCCCTCCGGCTCGGCGGTGTCGACGCCGAGGACTCGTGACAGCTGGTCACGTGATGTGAGCATGGACATCTTCATCACGGAGATCACCGCGATGAAGGCCCGGGGATCTTCGACCTTGAGGTCGGTGGTCGCGAACCAGCGCTCGCCGTAGTCGATCAGCCGGTCGAACAGGGCCGAACCGGCGGGCGACCCGTCCAGCACCGAGCGCGTCATGTAGCGCTGCATGCGCAGCATGCCGGGCGTGATCCGGTCGACGACCTGGAACTCGATGAAGCGGTTACCCAGCGCGGTGAGCTCGTTCAGCACGTACTCGTCGCAGGCGTCGCGGAGACCCTCTTTGGAGCCGAAATGATGCCGCAACAGCCCGGACGAGACGCCTGCCTTCTGCGCGATGTCGCGGATGGTGGCGCCGTCGATGCCGCGGTCGGCGAACAGCTCGATCGCGGCGTCGCGGATGCGTGCTCGTGCCGTCAGATCCTCTGGACTACTCACGCGTGTAGCCTACTACACGCATGTGTAGTGAGCGCTAGTCCGTTGACGCGCCGTTGACGACCGCGGTCTTCACCGCGCTGCTCGCGAGGCCCCAGCGGGTGAGCAGATCCGCGTACGTCCCGGACGCGATGACCTTGTCGAGCGCCGCCTTGATCGCGTCCCTGAGCTGGGTGTTCCCCTTCGCGAACGGGATGCCGATGAAGCCGGGCTCGTACTGCGCGCCGGAGGCCAGCTCGTAGTAGTTGCCGGTGCGGCTGTCGGATGCGAGATAGGCCGCCGCCGGGAAGTCGTTGAGCACCGCGACCGCCCGCCCGGTCCGCAGCTGGAGCAGCGCGTCGGCGTTGGTCTTGTATTCGTTGATCTTCATTGGCCGGTCGCCGCAGCCGCTCTGCGACCGGTGCAGCAGGTCGGCCTGCACGGTGCCCTGCTCGATCGCGACGATCTGCCCGCACAGGTTGGTGAGCTCGGCGATCGCGGCCGGGTTGCCGCGCTGCACGATGATCGAGGTGCCGGCCGAGAAGTAGTCGACGAAGTCGGCCTTCTTCTCCCGCTCCTCGGTGTCGGTCATGGCCGACATCACACCGTCGTAGGTTCCGTCGGCGACCTTGTCGAGCGCCGTCTGGAAGGTGCCGGTCACCATCTGGATCTGGACGCCGAGCACCCGGCCGAGGGCGTCGGCAAGATCAGGTTCAAAGCCCACGATCGTACGGCCGTCCGGCGCGAACTGCTCCATGGGCGGGTAGCTCGCGTCGGTGACGAAGCGGATCGTCCCGGTGTTCCGCACCGACAGCGGGAGCGCGTCGTGCAGCGCCTGGTCGAACTGGAGGCTGTTGTCGACCGTGGCGGCGTCCGCCTGCGGCGTTGAGGCACAGCCGCCCAGAAGTGCCACCGTGGCCAAAGCGGAAAGGACCTTCTTCACCGAACTGCCTCCATCATTGGCACCTGCGCCCAGGGCACCGGCTTCGAGTAGAGATACCCCTGCGCCTCGTCACAGCCGGCCGCCGCGATCCACGCGGCCACCTCGGCCGTCTCGACGCCCTCCGCGGTGACCCGGCAGCCCAGGCCGTGCGCGAGCGCGATCACCGCGCGCACGATGGCCTGGTTCTCCGGCTCCTCGCGAACCGTGTCCACGAAACTGCGATCGATCTTGATTTCGGTCAGCGGCACCCCGCGCAGCCGCGCCAGGCTCGTGTACCCGGCGCCGAAGTCGTCCACGGAGATGCCGACCCCGATCTCGGCCAGCGCCCGCAGGGCCTGCTGGGCCGAGGCGATGTCGTCGACCATGGCGGTCTCGGTGATCTCCAGCGTCAGCCGCGCGGGCGCCACGCCGAGCTCCGTCAGCAGCGACGAGACCAGCGCCGAGAACCCGGGGGACTCCAGGTTGCGGGCCGACACGTTCACCGACACCGTCCAATCGCGACCCGCGGCCGTCCACGCCACCTGGTCGGTGAGCGCGCGGCGCAGCACCCAGGCGGTGAGCGGCTCGATCAGCCCCGACTGTTCGGCGGCCGGCAGGAAGTCCGACGGCGGCACCAGCCCGCGCGCCGGGTGCTGCCAGCGCACCAGCGCCTCCACCCCGCACACCACGCCGTCGGCCAGCCGCACCTTGGGCTGGTAGTAGAGCACCAGCTCGTCGCGTTCCAGCGCGTGCCGCAGCTCGGCCTGCACGACCAGCCACTGTGTGGGGTGGGCCGCCCGCTCGCCGGCGTACACGACGATGTCCGCCGTGCCGCGCTTGCCCTGGTACATGGCCGCGTCGGCGTGCCGCAGCAGCCGCTCGACGTCCTCGCCGTGGTCGGGGTAGAGCGCCACGCCGAAGCTCGCCTCGATGGTCAGCGGCACGCCGTCGAGCACCACCTCGCGGGTCAGCGACGCCCGCACCCGCTCCAGCAGCCCCAGCACCGCGGGACCGTCCAGCCCCGGCAGGATCAGCGCGAACTCGTCGCCGCCCAGCCGGGCCGCGGTGTCCTCGGCCCGCAGGGACGTCCGCAGCCGCTCGGTGATCACCCGCAGCAGGTCGTCGCCGGCGTGGTGCCCGAGCGTGTCGTTGACCTCCTTGAACCGGTTGAGGTCGACGACCACCACGGCCCCGCCGACGCGGGTGGCCAGCGCGGCCGTCGCCCGCTGCCGGAACGCCTCCCGGTTCGGCAGGCCGGTGAGCCCGTCGTGCAGCGCCTCGTGCTCCTGCCGCGCGGCGTACCGGCGCAGCGAGCGGGTGGTCGACCACGAGATCAGGGCCATCGCCAGGTAGAGCAGGCCCAGGCCGATGCCGAGCCGCCGGTAGGTGACGCCCATCTGCTGATGCAGACGAGCGGCGATCTTGTCGTACGGAAGATAGAGCTCCAGCACCCCGATGGCCTCGCCGGACGCCCGGGCGAAGACCGGCTGGAGCACCCGGATGATCTGCCCGCCGGGCGCGGCGTCGTCCTTGACCAGGGTCGCCGCGGCCTGCCCGACCGAGGCCGATCGGAACGCCGGGTCGCCGACCGGCACCCCACCCGAGGTGGATCCGTCGTCCGAGAAGACCACCTGACCGCTGAAGTTGCGCAACCGCATCCGCAGCACCGAGCCGTGGTACAGCGCCAGGTCGGTGGCCTTCGCCAGGCTGTCGCGCTGACCGGCGGTGATGCCCCGGGTCAGGTCGGCGTCGTCGAGAGCCGGCGCGATCGCCATCTCGGCGATCACCGCGGCCTGCGCGGTGCCCTGATCCTGGCCCTGCTTGGCGGCGTCGTCGTGCACGCCGCGGAGCAGCAGCACGCCGAGCGCGCCCACCGGCAGGAGGCTGGCCACGGCATAGGTGGCGAAGAGGCGCGATCCCGATCGCGCCCCTCGCCGTGAACCCCTACGCCGCCACACGGGACGCTTATCGACTCGGTTGCCGTTCGGTTGAGAAAAGTCCGTCAACATCCGTTGGACGCCGATACCGTCGACGGCCCGGACTGCACCTGCGGCGAGCCACACGAGGCCCGGCTGGCCGGCCGCATCTCCCGGGAGGCGCGGGCCGTTCACGGCCTTGGTGCGGCCGGCGGGCGTTTGTCGACGGCACTATGACAGGTCCTCGGCGTCGCACAGCCGGCGCTATGACAGGTCCTCGGCCTCGCACAGGCGGCGGTAGTGCCGGTCACGGACGCGGAGCAGGATGCCGGCGAGCGTCGCCGCGATGAGCGAGCCCAGCAGTACGCCGATCTTGGAATCGTGGTCGCGGGCGCTGCCGGCGCCGAAGGCCAGCTCGCCGATGAGCAGCGACACCGTGAAGCCCACCCCGCCGAGCGTGGCCAGCCCGACGACGTCCCACCAGTCGAGCTCCTTCGCGAGCTCGGCCCGGGTGAACCTTTGCACGAGCCAGGTGGCGCCGGTGATGCCGATGGCCTTGCCGGCGACCAGGCCGGCCACGACCCCGATCGTGACGGCGTCGCGCAGGCTCGCGCCGAGGCCGCCGGAGATCGTCACGCCGGCCGCGAAGAACGCGAAGACCGGCACCGCCACGCCGGCCGAGATGGGCCGCAACCAGTGCTCGAAGCGCTCGCCGACGCCGACCGGCACGCTGAAGGCCAGCAGCACCCCGGCGACCGTGGCGTGCACCCCCGAGGCGTGCACCAGTGCCCACGTCGCCGCGGCGAGCGGGAGGAGCAGCCACCAGGCGGCCGCCTTGCGCCGCGCGAGCACCGCGAAGGCGGCCAGCGGCAACAGCGCCAGCAGCAGCGGGATCAGGTGCAGCGAGGTGGTGTAGAAGACGGCGATGATCACGATGGCGAGCAGGTCGTCGACGACCGCGAGGGTCAGCAGGAAGGTACGCAGCGCGGCCGGCAGGTTTCTGCTGATCACGGCGAGGACGGCCAGGGCGAAGGCGATGTCGGTCGCGGTCGGCACGGCCCAGCCACGGGGCGCGCCGCCGGGGGCGACCATGTTGATCACCGTGAAGATCAGCGCGGGCACGGCCATGCCACCCACGGCGGCCGCGACCGGCAGCGCGGCACGGCGGGGGTCACGCAGGTCGCCGACGACGAATTCGCGCTTGAGCTCGAGCCCGGCCACGAAGAAGAAGATCGCCAGCAGCCCGTCGGCCGACCAGGCCGCCAGCGTCAGGTCGAGGTGCAGTGCGTGCGGCCCGATCCGGATCGCCGAGATCTCGTGATACGACGCCGACCAGGGTGAGTTGGCCCAGACCAGCGCGAGCACCGCGGCGGCGAGCATCAGCAGCCCGCCGGTGGTCTCGGTGCGCAGGATCGCGGCGATGCGGCCGAGCTCGCGGCGGGTGCCATGGGCGAACAGGCGTGGGGCGGTCACGGGCGCCTCCAGGGGTCGGCAACGGAAACGCCGACCAGGCTTCCCGGCACACCGCGGCCAATATTAGTGCACAGCGCGCCGCATCAGTCGCTGTCCGCGACCGAGCAGGGCCGCGATGCCGGTCAGCAGACCTGCGCGTACGGGAGGTCCTTGACGTAGCTCGGCCAGTCGGCCGGGGTGAGACCGCCGCCGAGGCGGCAGGCCTCCGGCACCGGGTCGTGCAGCGTCGCGAGCGTGCGGTCGAGGTTCCAGAGATTCACGTACGTGCCATCGCCGGTCGCTAGGATCGGCCGGGTGCGGCTGATCCCGACCCCGTCGAAGTGCCCGCGGAGCACGGCGAGCAGGGCCGCCTGACCGGTCGACGGAACGCTCCACAGCTCCACCCGCTCGGGCGTGCTCAGCGCGAGCATCGACCCGTCCGGCGAGAACGACGCCCCCTCGATCCGGGTGCTTCCGCTCAGCGCGCGACGCGACACCTCGGAGACCAGGATCGAGTCGGCACCGGTGCCGGGCTGCCAGACGCGTACGCCGTTGGTGGTCCAGTACGCGACCGTGCCCCCGTCGATGCTGACGGCGGAGCCGCTTCCGAAGCCCGGGTACCGGTGGGCGGCGACCTGGCGCGGGTGGGCCGGGTCGCGCAGATCCCACAGCGCGATGGATTCGTTGTGACCGGCCCCGATGGACATCACCACCAGTTCGCTGCGTCCGGGGACGAACGTCGCGCTGATCGGTTGCGGCACCGCGATCGCGGAGATCTTGCGAGGCGCCCGGCCGGCCGCGATGGAGTAGAGGGCGAGCGTGTTGCCGGAGTCGGCGACGGCGAGCCCGGCGGCGCGGTCGAGACCGACCACGTCGCCCGGAGTTGCCGCTTCCGGCCCGACGATGGCGCGTGGATGCACGGGATCGGCGATGTCCCATCTCGACGTCCCGGCCGCCAGGATGTCGTTCGCCGACACATCCAGCGAGGCGACCGCCTCGGACGGCCGGATCGAGGAGATCTTGAGCGGCGCGAGGGCGGGTGTGGCGCGCCATAACATCGCGGTGTGCGCGACGCCGAGGCTCGTGGTGAGCAGGGTGCGGCCGTCGGGCGCGAAGGCCGCCGAGGTCACCGTGTCGCCGTTGCCGTCGCGCGTGCCGGTCAAGATCGGCGTCGACGGGTTCCGGACGTCCCACAGCGTCACGTGCTTGTCGTCGTCCACGGCGGCCAGCAGGCCGCCGTCCGGCGCGAAGGCGACCTTGGCGGCGTGTGTGGCGTCGGGCGGGTAGACGAGCCGGCGCGGTTCGGCGCGGTCGGTCAGGTCGTAGAGCCACACCGGGTTGTCCTGGGACTCGAGGGCGATCGCGACGATCGTGCCGGCCGGGTTGATCGCGATGTCCTTGACCGGGCCCGGCTTGTCGTAGTGCGAGATCACGCGGGGCTTGGCCGGCCCGGCGCCCGAGTAGACGGTGATGTCGTTGCCGGTCTCCAGCAGGTAGAGCCCGTGCGCGGCGTTCACGGCCACGGATCCGGCGAACTCGCCCGGCCCGGTCACCCGCCACAGGCGCCGGGGATGGCGCGGATCCCGGACGTCCCACATGGCGAAGCCCGCGCCCGCGCTCGAGATCAGCCGTCCCGGGCCGGCGAACTCGACCAGCCGCCCGTCACCGCGCTCGGCGGCGACGGAGTACAGCGGACGCGGCGCGCCCAGGTCGTGCACGTCCCAGAGCTGCAGCCGTTTCCCGATCGTCGCGAGGGTTCGCCCGTCCGGGCTGAACGCCACGTCGCCGATGAGGTCGTCGCCGCTGTTCACTGTGCCGGCGAGAGTCGCGCCCGCCCAGAGCGTCAGCGTCCCGTCGGTGCCCGCCAGCGCGACGGCCTTCCCGTCCGCCCGGTACCGCGCCACCGAGATCGGCTGACGCGCCGGGATCTCGCCGAGATATCCGGCCGTGATCGCGTCGGTCAGGTTGGCCCTGGTGGCTTCGTCCGGGGTCAGGCCCACCGCCGTGGTCGCCATCCGCAGCGACAACCCCGGGTCGATGCGACGTGTGTCCCGGGACTTCGTCACCAGGTTGTCCGCCACGGCCGTGCGTGCCACCTGCCGGGCGGCCGCCGCCTCCGCCCGGTCCGCCGTCCGCTGGCGCATCGCGATCGCGGCCGGGACGCCGGCGGCCAGCGCCAGCACGCACGCCGCCGCGACCACCCGGACCACCCGCCGCGTGGCGCGACGCGACCGCAGCCGGTCGCGGGCCGCGTGCGCGGCCCGGCGGACCTCCGGATCGACCGGCTCGGCGATCAACAGGCGATCGAGCAGCTCGGCCGCCGACGGCCGCCGCGCCGGGTCCTTCTCGAGCGCCGATGCCACCAGCTCCCGCAGCCCGCCGGTCAGGCCGTCGAGGTCGGGCGGCTGGATGAGGATCTGCCCCACGGTCGCCACCGGCGAGTCGCCCGCGAACGGGAGGTGGCCGGTCGCCGCGTACGTGACGACGACGCCCCACGCGAACACGTCGGACGCCGGCGTCAGCGGCCGGCGCCGGTCGGTGTCGAAGCGCTCCGGCGCCATGTACGCGATCGTGCCGACGACATGATCGGGTCGCGTGTGCTGGCTGGTCGGCTCGGTCGGCTGCGCGATACCGAAGTCGATGACCTTGGGCGTACCCAGCGCGAACAGCACGTTGGCCGGCTTGAGATCACGGTGGATGATGCCGGCGCCGTGGATGGCGACCAGCGCGGTGGCCACCCCGATCGCCACGCCGTGGACGTTCGCCGCGGTCAGCGGCCCCTGGTCGCGGACCACGTCGGCGAGGCTCGGGCCGTCCACGAACTCGACGACGAGGTAGGGGGTCTCATGATCGGGGTCGGCGTCGAGCACCTCGGCGGTGCAGAACGGCGGCACCCGCCGGGCCCGTTCCACCTCGCTGCGGAACCGTGCGCGGTATTCAGGGTCGCGCGAATTTTCCGGTTTGATGACTTTTATGGCAACCGCCCGGCCGTCGCGACCCCGGGCGAGGTAAACGGTGCCCATGCCGCCCTCGCCGAGGCGAGCCAGCAATTCGTATCCACCTAGCAGTACCGGGTCGCCAAATCGCAGCGCGCCTGTCGTCACGGCCGACGTCTTTCATGAAGATCGATATGAGTCGCGCACCAGCACATTACAACCGGCGCGCACCCACGGAAGACTTCTGTCAAAGCTCCGTCAACACCCGTTGCCGCCCGACCGGTCAGTCGTCAGCCGACATGCACATGCGGGCGCCGTTGCCGGTCGGGCTCGGCCCGGCGGAGGATCTCGCGGGTCACCGGTGCCACCTCGCCCTGCCCGAAGATCAGGTATCGGACGACGTTGGCGACCGGGTTGCCCTCGGTCCACTCGAAGTAGATGTGCGGCCGCCGATGGGTGGTGTCCCTGATCCAGAGCAGCAGCGCCGCGAGCGCGCTCGGCACCGACGAGCTGGCCAGGCTGAGCACGCGGTAGCGGTGGTGCATGACCTCGCCGCGTACGTGCAGTTCGGTCTCGAAGTCGGAAGCGTCCGTGACGGTCACCTCGACGAAGATCACATCGCGGTCGTCGGCCATGTCGTTGTCGGCGAGGATCTGCGCGATCTTGTCGCTGTACTCGCGGGCGTCGCGCCGGTCGGGCTCGTTGGCGACCAGCCGGATCTGCCGCCGGCCGCATTCACGCAGGAAGCCGAGCGTGACCTCGTCGGCGTCGATGTGCGTGACCCGCAGCTCGAACGCCCGGTAGATCCGGCTGAGCAGCGAGACCAGCAGGATCCCGCCGATGAAGCAGGCTGCGATCTTCACGCCGTCCGGCCGCTCGGCGACGTTCGCGATAGTGGTGTAGGCGAAGATCAACGCGATGATCGCGAAGGCGATCCGCCGGCCTTTCTGCCGGCGACGGTGGGCCGAGAGGGTCACGGCCGTCGCGGCCGAGGTGATCAGCACGAGCACGCCGGTGGCATACGCGCCGCCCTGAGCGTCCACATCGGCTTCGAAGATCCAGGTGATGAGGAACGCCGTCCCCGTGAACACCAGGACCATCGGCCGCACCGCGCGGGCCCACGACGGCGCCATGCCGAATTTGGGCAGGTAGCGCGGGACGAGGTTGAGCAGCCCGGCCATGGCCGAGGCGCCGGCGAACCAGAGGATGGCGATGGTGGCGACGTCGTAGACGGTGCCGAAGACGCTGCCCAGGTTCTGGTGGGCGAGGTAGGCGAGGGCGCGGCCGTTCGCCTCGCCTCCGGGCTCGAACTCCTGCTGCGGAATCAGCACGGTGGTGACCAGGCTGCTGGTGATGAGGAAGACGCTCATGATCCCGGCGGCGGTGGTGAGCAGCTGCTTCGCGCCGCGGATGCGGGCCGGCAGGTCGCCCTTGATATGCGGCATGACCGCCACCCCGGTCTCGAAGCCGGACAGGCCGAGCGCGAGCTTGGGGAAGACGAGCAGGGCGATGCCGACCACGAGCAGCGGGTTGCCGTGCTGGGTGGTGAGCGCCGTGGTCCAGTCGCCGACCGCCTGCGGGTGGGTGATCACCCGCCACAGCCCGTCGCCGACCACCACGACATTCAACGCCAGATAGACGCCGACAAGCCCGACCGCTATGCCGATCGCCTCGGTGAAGCCCTTGAGGAAAACGGCGCCGAGAAGTGCTACAAGCAACAATGTGACGATTACCTCATGGCCCCGGAAGCCGTCCGGGAGGAAAGGGTTCTCGTCGATGTGCGCGGTCGCGTCGGCGGCCGACAACGTGATCGTGATGATGAAATCGGTGGCCGCGAAGCCGAGCAGAACCAGGACGAAAAGCTTGCCCTTCCAGAAGGAGAGCAGCTTGACCAGCATCGCGATCGAGCCCTCGCCGTTGGGGCTGTCGGCCGCCACCCGGCGGTAGACGGGCAGCGCCCCCAGAAGTGTGACCAGCACCAACACGAGCGTCGCGATCGGCGAGAGCACGCCGGCGGCGAGCGCGGCGATGCCCGGTTGATACCCGAGCGTCGAGAAGTAGTCCACGCCGGTGAGGCACATGACCTTCCACCAGGAGTGGGGTTTGCCGTCGGCGTGGGCAGGCTCACCGTGCGGGCCCTGATGATACTGCGCTGATTCATTCAGCCCGGAGAGCAGCCAATTCCGGAACTCTGTGACGGTCACCGGGCGATGGTTTCACCCCTGGGGCGCAAGGCAGAGAGGTCGCGCGTCAAAACCGCGTGAAAAAAGACGGGGCGCTCGTATGCATGGCATTAACACCCCTGTCCGGTCGGGCCCGGTCGAGATTCGCTCGGTCTGCCAGAACCGAAACCCCCTTCCTAGGAGTCGAGTCCCGTGGCCGATCTGCTGTTCGTCGGGCTCACGGTGGTGCTGTTCGCAGCGCTCACCGTGCTGATCCGGGCGGTGGAACGCTCGTGAGCGCCGTCAATCTCATCGGTGGCATCGTCGCCGTCCTGCTGACCGCCTTCATGGTGGCCGCACTGCTCTTCCCGGAGAAGTTCTGACATGGCCCTCTTGTCGCAGTTCTGGTCTGGGCGGGACAGCTGGCTTTTCGTCATCACGCTGGCAATCGCGCTGATCGCGGTCCACCGGCCCTTCGGTGACTACATGTACCGGGTCGTCGCGCACAAAAAGCACAACGTCGTCGAGCGCGGCATCTACAAGCTGGTCGGGGTCGACGCGAGCACCGAGCAGACCTGGGGCGTGTACGCCCGCAGCGTGCTCGCCTTCTCGGCGGTCTCGATCCTCTTCCTCTACTTGTTCCTGCGCATCCAGGACAAGCTGTGGCTGTCGCTCGGCTTCTCCGGCGTGCCCACGCACATCGCCTGGAACACCGCGGTCAGCTTCGTCACCAACACCAACTGGCAGGCGTACTCCGGCGAGTCGACCATGGGTCACCTGGTGCAGATGGCCGGCCTCGCGGTGCAGAACTTCGTGTCGGCGAGCGTCGGCATCGCCGTGGCCGTCGCTTTGATCAGGGGCTTTGCGGCACGAAAAGCACACACGCTCGGCAACTTCTGGGTGGACCTCACCCGGATCACGCTGCGCGTCCTGCTGCCGATCTGCGTACTGGCAACGCTGGTCTTCATGATCGCCGGGATGGTGCAGAACCTCTCCGGCGGCACCGACGTGACCACGCTGACCGGCGCCACCCAGCACATCACCGGCGGCCCGGTGGCCAGCCAGGAGGCGATCAAGGAGCTCGGCACCAACGGCGGCGGCTTCTACAACGTCAACTCGGCGCACCCGTTCGAGAACCCGACGGCCTGGACGAACTGGCTGCAGATCTTCCTGATCTTCCTGATCCCGTTCAGCCTGCCCCGGGTGTTCGGCCGGATGGTCGGGCAGAACCGGCAGGGCTACGCGATCGTCGCGGTCATGGCGGTGCTCGCCATCGCCAGCATCGCGCTGACCGTGGGCTTCGAGGTGCATGGCGCCGGCACGGTGCCACAGGCGGCGGCCGCGGCCATGGAGGGCAAGGACGTCCGGTTCGGCATACCGAACTCGGCCACCTTCGCCGCGTCGACGACGCTGACCTCGACCGGCGCGGTCGACTCGTTCCACGACTCGTACACGGCCTTCGGCGGCATGATGCCGATGATCAACATGATGCTCGGCGAGGTCGCGCCCGGTGGCGTCGGCTCCGGCCTCTACGGCCTGCTCATCCTCGCGACGATCACGGTCTTCGTGGCCGGACTCATGGTCGGGCGCACGCCCGAATACCTGGGCAAGAAGATCGGCGCCCGGGAGATGAAGCTCGCCTCGCTGTACTTCCTGGTGACACCGGCCCTGGTGCTGACCGGCGCCGCGGCGGCGTTCGCCACCGGCAACAACTCGACCGCGTTGAACATCGGGCCGCACGGCCTCTCCGAGGTCCTGTACGCGTTCACCAGCGCCGCCAACAACAACGGCTCGGCCTTCGGCGGCATCACGGTCAACACGCCGTGGTGGGACACCGCGCTCGGCCTGGCCATGCTGGTCGGCCGCTTCCTGCCGCTCGTCCTCGTGCTGGCCCTGGCCGGCTCGCTCGCCCGGCAGAAGCCGGTGCCCGAATCAGAGGGCACGCTGCCCACCCACAAACCGCTCTTCGTCGGAATGGTCGTCGGCGTCACCGTCGTGCTCGTCGCCCTGACCTTCCTCCCCTCTCTCGCTCTCGGACCCATTGCGGAAGGCCTGTCATGACGGTGCTAGCCGAAAAGCCGGCATCCCCCTCGTCCCAGTCGAAGCCGTCGGCCGTCAAGGGCGGCCTGCTCGACCCCCAGCAGCTGTGGAAGTCGCTGCCGAGCGCGCTGGTCAAGCTCGACCCACGCACCCTGTGGCGCAACCCGGTCATGTTCATCGTCGAGGTCGGCGCGGTCTTCACCACCGTGCTGTCCATCGTCGACCCGAGCGTGTTCGCCTGGACGATCGTCGTCTGGCTGTGGCTCACGGTCGTCTTCGCCAACCTGGCCGAGGCGGTCGCCGAGGGCCGCGGCAAGGCGCAGGCCGCCGCGCTGCGCGCCGCCAAGCAGGACGCCGTCGCGCGGCTGCTCAAGGACGGCCGCGAGGTCGCGGTCCCGGCGCCCGAGCTCAAGCAGGGCGACATCGTGGTGGCCGAGGCCGGCGACATCATCCCCGGTGACGGCGACGTCATCGAGGGCATCGCCAGCGTCGACGAGTCGGCGATCACCGGCGAGTCGGCCCCGGTCATCCGGGAGTCCGGCGGCGACCGCTCGGCGGTCACCGGCGGCACCAAGGTGCTCTCCGACCGGATCGTCATCAAGATCACCCAGAAGCCGGGCGAGAGCTTCATCGACCGGATGATCGCGCTGGTCGAGGGCGCCAACCGGCAGAAGACGCCGAACGAGATCGCGCTGAACATCCTGCTCGCCGCGCTCACGATCATCTTCCTGCTGTCGGTGGTGACGCTCCAGCCGCTGGCCATCTTCTCGAAGGCGTACAACGCGGCGGCGCCGGACACCCTCGCGATCAACCAGCACGGCGTCACCGGCATCGTGCTGGTCTCGCTGATCGTCTGTCTGATCCCGACCACGATCGGCGCGCTGCTGAGCGCGATCGGCATCGCGGGCATGGACCGCCTCGTGCAGCGCAACGTGCTGGCCATGTCGGGCCGCGCCGTCGAGGCGGCCGGCGACGTGAGCACCCTGCTGCTCGACAAGACGGGCACGATCACGCTCGGAAACCGGCAGGCTTCCGAGTTCGTACCCGTGGGTGGTGTCGACCCGAAGACCCTCGCCGACGCCGCGCAACTGTCCAGCTTCGCCGACGAGACGCCCGAGGGGCGCTCGGTGGTGGTGCTCGCCAAGAACGAGTACGGCCTGCGCGAGCGCGAGCCGGGTCTGATGACCGGCGCGACGTTCGTGCCGTTCACCGCGCAGACCCGGATGAGCGGCGTCGACATCGGCGAGCGAAGGATCCGCAAGGGCGCGGCCACCGCGGTCATGAAGTGGGTGCGCGAGCAGGGCGGTCACCCGACCGAGCAGGTCGGAGAGATCGTCGACGGGATCAGCGCCTCCGGCGGCACGCCGCTGGTGGTCGCCGAGAACGACCAGGTCCTGGGCGTCATCCACCTCAAGGACGTGGTGAAGTCCGGCATGCGGGCGCGCTTCGACGAGATGCGCAAGATGGGCATCCGCACCGTGATGATCACCGGCGACAACCCGCGCACCGCGAAGGCGATCGCGGACGAGGCCGGCGTCGACGACTTCCTCGCCGAGGCCACGCCGGAAGACAAGCTCGCCTACATCCGCAAGGAGCAGGAGGGCGGCCGGCTGGTCGCGATGACCGGCGACGGCACCAACGACGCGCCGGCGCTGGCCCAGGCGGACGTCGGCGTGGCCATGAACACCGGCACGTCAGCCGCCAAGGAGGCCGGCAACATGGTCGACCTCGACTCCGACCCGACCAAGCTGATCGAGATCGTCGAGATCGGCAAGCAGTTGCTGATCACGCGCGGCGCGCTGACCACGTTCTCGATCACCAACGACATCGCCAAGTACTTCGCGATCATCCCGGCGATGTTCGCGGCGGTGTATCCCGGCCTCGACACGCTGAACGTGATGCGGCTGCACTCGCCGGGCTCGGCGATCCTCTCCGCGGTCATCTTCAACGCGCTGGTCATCGTCGCGCTGATCCCGCTCGCCCTGCGCGGTGTGCGGTACCGGCCGTCGAGCGCGAGCGCGCTGCTGCGCCGCAACCTGTGGATCTACGGCCTGGGCGGCGTGATCGCGCCGTTCCTCGGCATCAAGCTCATCGACCTGCTCGTTCAGTTCATTCCAGGGATCTGAGATGCGACTCCCTCTGTGGCTTTCCCAGCATGTAGCGGCGCTGCGCGCGCTGCTCGTCATGACCGTCCTGCTCGGACTCGCCTACCCGCTCGCCTTCGTCGCCGTCGGGAAGATTCCCGGCCTGTCCGACAAGGCGAATGGGCAGATCGTGGCCCATGGCAGCAAGATCATCGGACAAGCGTTCACCGACGCCGACGGCAACCCGGTCGAGAAGTACTTCCAGAGCCGGCCGTCCGCGGCCGGCGACGGGTACGACCCGACCGCCACCTCGGCCAGCAACCTCGGCCCGGAGAGCGTGGTCGACACCCTCTCCGACAATCCGGACGACGCGT
This sequence comes from Actinoplanes sp. NPDC051513, assembly GCF_044454685.1. Classification (NCBI taxonomy): domain Bacteria; kingdom Bacillati; phylum Actinomycetota; class Actinomycetes; order Micromonosporales; family Micromonosporaceae; genus Actinoplanes; species Actinoplanes sp. NPDC051513. The sequence goes on along the minus strand of NZ_JBITDW010000033.1, from coordinate 37,391 downwards.
CGCCGAGCCTGCTGACCCAGGTCTGCTCGCGCAGCCTGGCGATCGGCCGGCTCGAGGGCGTCGACGGCAGCCGGCCCTACTGCACCCCGGACGGCGTCGGGGCGGTCCTCGCGGTCTTCTTCCGCGACGGGCTGACCGGCCCGATCACCCGGGTGGTCTCGGTGAACCAGACCGGCACACCCTTCATCGCCACCTACAAGGGCGTCACGGTCGAGCCGGCCAGGAACGGCGAGGACTACGTCGCCGAGGGCGGCGTGATCACGCCGATCCGCGGAAACGCGCCGGCCAAGCCGGTCGTCCCCTCCGACGCGGTCACCGCGAGCGCTTCGGGCCTCGACCCGGACATCTCCCCGGCGTACGCGAACCTCCAGGCCCCCCGCATCGCGCGAGAAAGAGGCCTGAGCCTCGACCAGGTGCACAAGCTGATCGAGGAGCACACTGACGGACGGGCGCTCGGCTTCATGGGCGAGCCCGCGGTCAACGTGCTGGAGCTCAACATGGCCCTCGACGGCAACTGACATGGCGCGCGGGGAACTTCGCATCTATCTGGGCGCGGCGCCGGGTGTCGGCAAGACCTACACCATGCTCGAGGAGGCGCACCGCCGGGCCGAGCGCGGCACCGACGTGGTCGTGGCGCTGATCGAGACGCACGGGCGCAAGCACACCGCGGCCATGATCGGTGATCTCGAGGTCGTCCCGCGCAAGCGGATCGGCTATCGCGGCGTCGAGCTCGAGGAGATGGATCTCGACGCCGTGCTGGCCCGCAAGCCCGATGTGGCGGTGGTCGACGAGCTCGCGCACACCAACGTGCCGGGCTCGCACCACGCCAAGCGCTGGCAGGACGTCCAGGAACTGCTCGACGCCGGGATCAGCGTGCTGACCACGGTCAACGTGCAGCATCTGGAGTCGCTCAACGACGTGGTCGCCCAGATCACCGGGGTCGAGCAACGGGAGACGGTTCCCGATGCCGTCGCAAGAAAAGCCGAGCAGGTCGAGCTCGTCGACATGACGCCGGAGGCGCTGCGCCGGCGGATGGCGCACGGCAACATCTACCTGCCCGAGAAGATCGACGCGGCGCTCGGGAACTACTTCCGCACCGGCAACCTCACCGCGCTGCGGGAGCTGGCGCTGCTGTGGCTGGCCGACAAGGTCGACGACCAGCTCGACAAGTACCGCGCGGACCACCGGATCGACGCGACCTGGGAGACCCGGGAACGGGTGGTGGTGGCGCTGACCGGCGGGCCCGAAGGCGGGACGCTGATCCGGCGGGCCGCGCGGATCGCGGCGCGGAACAAAGGTGCGGATCTGCTGGCCGTACATGTCGCAAGAAACGACGGCCTGGCCGGCGCCGACCCCGCGGCGCTGGCCAAGCAGCGGGTTTTGGTGGAGAGCCTCGGCGGGACCTATCACCAGGTGGTGGGGTCGGACGTGCCGCAGGCGCTGCTCGACTTCGCGAGCGGGGTGAACGCCACGCAGATCGTGCTCGGGGCGAGCAGCCGTGGCCGGTTCGCCCAGCTCCTCTCGTCCGGCGTCGGGGTGACCGTCACGGCCATGTCCGGCACGATCGACGTGCACCTCGTGACCCATGAGCGTGCCCGCAGCGTCTCCCTGCGGAGGCTGCCGCCCGCGCTGTCCCGCAAGCGGCGCATCGCCGGCTTCCTGCTCGTGCTGCTCGGCCTGCCCGCGCTGACCGCGGCGCTGCGCTTCGCTCCCCCGATCGACCTCACCAACGACCTGCTGATCTTTCTCGCCGCCGTGGTCGGCATCGCCCTGGTCGGCGGCCTCGGGCCGGCGCTGCTCGCCGCGTTCGCCGGCTCGCTGCTGCTGAACTGGTTCTTCACTCCGCCGCTCGGCAAGTTCACGATCGCCGAGCGGGACAACCTGCTGGCACTGGCCATCTTTGTGGTGGTGGCGCTCGCGGTGAGCTGGGTGGTGGACACCGCGGCCCGCAAGACGCGGCAGGCCGCACGGGCCTCCGCCGAGGCGCAGACGCTGTTCACCATCGCCGGCGGCGTCATCCGTGGCGAGCGGCTGCTCGAAAGGCTGCGCGAGACGTTCGGGCTCGACTCGGTGACGCTGCTCGAAAACGGCGCGGTCACGGCCTGCGTGGGCGATCCGTGCACCGACGCGCAGGATGCCGACGCCGAGGTCAAGGTGGACGACGAGCACACGCTGCTGCTGCGTGGCCACCCGCTCGAGGCGTCGGATCGGCGGATCGTCGAGGCCTTCGCCGCGCAGGCGGCGCTGGCGCTCAAGCAGGAACGGCTCAGCGCCGAGGCGGCCGCGGCCAAGCCGCTGGCCGAGGCCGATCGCATGCGGACGGCCCTGCTCGCCGCGGTCAGCCACGACCTGCGTACGCCGTTGGCGTCGGCCAAGGCGGCGGTCGCCGGCCTGCTCAGTGAGGAGGTGCACTTCGACGCCGACGATCGCCGGGAGCTGCTGGAGACCGCGAACGTCTCGCTCGACCGGCTCGACCGCCTGGTGTCGAACCTGCTCGACATGAGCCGCCTGCAGGCCGGCGCGCTCGGCATGACCACGATCGACATCGGGCTCGAGGAGATCGTGCCGCGCGCGCTCGACGACCTCGGGGGCACCGTGGCCACCCGGCTACCGGCCGACCTGCCCGCCGTCCGCGCCGACCCCGGGCTGCTCGAGCGCATCCTGGTCAACGTCATCGGCAACGCGCTGCGGTACAGCCCGCCCGGCCGGCCCCCGATGGTCACCGGAAGCACCCTCGGCGAAGTCGTCGAACTCCGCGTCATCGACCACGGGCCGGGCATTCCCGAGGACCGCTGGGACGACGTCTTCCTCCCGTTCCAGCGGCTCGGCGATCACGACAACCACACCGGCGTCGGCCTCGGGCTGGCGCTGTCCCGGGGCCTGACCGAGGCGATGGGCGGCACGCTCACGCCCACGGCCACCCCGGGCGGAGGTCTCACCATGGTTCTTTCCCTGCCGGCCGGAACCCCCGCATGAACCCTCGCGTTCTCGTCGTCGACCGAACCGGGGATGGGCTACCGCTTCGACCCCGGCCCCAAGTCGCATCCTGCCGTGGGGGACGCGCGTTAGCCCGGCGTGCGTATCTCACAGCATGTGCGCCGTGCCGCCGTCACCGGCGCCGCGGCCATCGCGGTCTGCGCCGTGGCGCAGCCCGCCGGCGCGGCGGTCGGCACGACCGCGCGCGTCACGCCGTCGTTCAACGGCTCGGTGTACGCCATCGCGTATCGCGGCGGCACCGTGTACGTCGGCGGCTCCTTCACCAGCACCACCGTCGGCGGGCGCAGCGTCTCCCGGGAGCGGCTCGCCGCCTTCGACGCGCGCACCGGCGCCCTGCTCGACTGGCATCCGCGCGCCGACGACACGGTCCGCGCGCTCGCCGTCTCCGGCCCGTCCGTCTACGCGGCCGGCGACTTCGGCCACGTCTCCGGCCAGGCCCGCGACTCGCTGGCCCGGCTCGACGCCAGGACCGGCGCGGTGGGCACGTTCGCACACGGCATCGACGGCAGCCCGCGGGCTCTCGCGGTCGGCAACGGCCGGCTCTACCTCGGCGGGACGATCAGCCGGGTCGACCGGCGGGAACGGCAGCGGCTCGCCGCTTTCTCGCTGACCACCGGCGCGCTCGACGACGGCTGGACGCCGACCGCGGACAACACCGTCTACTCGCTCGCCCACCGCGGCTCCAAGGTCTATCTGGGCGGCAGCTTCCACCGCACCGACGACGTGAGCTCCACGCCGCGGCTCTCCGCGGTCGACGCCGTCAGCGGTGAGCTGGACCGTGGCTTCCGGCCGTCGCCCCCGGCGGTGGTCTACTCGATCGCGGTCGACGGCAACGGCGTCTACGCCGCGATGGGCGGGCCGGGCGGCCGGGCGGCGGCCTTCACCGACGCCGGGCGTACACGATGGACGCGAACCTTCGACGGGGACGTCCAGGCCATCGCGGTGCTGGACGGGACCGCGTACGTCGGCGGGCACTTCGACCGGGCCTGCACCAGCGGCGCCACCGGCGCGCACGGCACCTGCAGCGACGGCTCGGTCTCCCGGGTCAAGCTGGCCGCGGTGGGCGGCGACGGCGCGCTCGCCGGCTGGGCGCCGCAGGCCAACGGCATCATCGGGGTCCGCACGATCGCGGTCGACCGAGCACAGGGGACGGTGGCGGCCGGCGGCGACTTCACCACGATCGGCGGCCGGTCCCAGAGGCGCTTCGCCTCCTTCGGCTGATGCGGCGCGCCGTTCTCTTCGGCGTGGCGCTGGCCCTCGCCGGCGTCGCCGGGCCGTCCGCGCACGCGTCGACGGTCTCGAACCACGTGGCCTTCTACAACTTCGACGGCCGGGCGCCGCTGACCGACGTCACCGGGCACGGGCACGACCTGACCCCGGTGAGCCGGCACGGCGGCCTGTACGCCACGGTCCCCCGCGGCAAAGGCAGCGCGCTGGTCTTCCCGGAGCCCTGCCACGACGAGCCATGCCCGCGGATCGCGCTGCAAGCCGTGCCGGTCGACGACCTCGACCCCGGCCGGCGAGCGATCCGCTGGGGCGCATCGGTTCGGCTCGCCGCCGACGAGACGAGCAAGGGCGAGAACGTGCTGCAGAAGGGCTACTCGGCCGAGGGAAGCCAGTACAAGCTGCAGGTCGACGGCGGCGAGGGCCGGCCCAGTTGTGTGATGGTCGACGACAAGCGGCGCACCATCCACCTGGCGCTGAGCTCGGTGAGCGTGGCCGACGGCCGCTGGCACACCCTCGAATGCCGCCGGGCCGGCAGCAACCTGACGATCCTGGTCGACGGCAAGCGCCGGGGCGGCATCACGATCCCGGCGGATCTCTCGGTGCGCAACCGCATCCCGCTCAGCGTCGGCGGCAAGGGCTCGTTCGACAACAACGACCAGTTCCAGGGCGCGCTCGACGAGGTGTGGGTCTCAATCGGTCAGTGAGTACGGCTTGCTGACCACCTGCACCTGCCCGAACCAGGTGGCGATGTCGACCCGCACCTCGGGCGTGCCCGGCACCCGGGGCACCGGCGCCAGGTGCAGGCTGTGATTGCTGAACACCACCGCGCCGGTGAGGTCGACCTCGACGCCCTCGGGCACGATGACGGTGACCTGGCCGAACAGGCAGAGCCCGGCGATCTCGATGGTGCTCTGGCTGGTGACCACCTCGCGCAGGTCGAGCTCGGTCGAGCCGAAGAACGTGCGCAGCCACACCCGCGGCGACTTGAGCCGCCACCGCCCGCGCCGCTTGCTCTCGCTGAAGATGGTGGTGACGCTGTCGACGGTTTCCGCCGACCCGACGATCGGCGTGGGCGCGAGGTCGGCGGTGGCCCGCTCGATCTCCTGCGAGCTCTCGGCGGCCCAGACCGCGCCGACCCGCACCCCGAACTCCTCGAGCGTCAGCCGCCCCTCGCCGCAGGCACGCTGCAGCAGCTCGGCGGCCCGCTCGCGCTCGTGATCGGACGGGGGCATCGGTACCGGTGAGGTCGTCACGGCGCCAGCTTACGGCCGGCGGCGCCGTACACGGCCGCGTCGACCCGCCGCCAGTCCGACCATTCCACCTTCTCGCCGAACGAGCGCTGCCACAGTCCACCGTGGTCATCGACGCCGACGATCTCGAGCCGGCCGTCGCTCGTCGTCCCGGCGGCGATGTCGACCAGGACACCGTCGGGCGAGGGCATGGGATACCACTCGGACCACGGATCGTCGTGCCACTTCCAGCGATGGCTGACCTCGCCCGACTCGCTCACGACGAACACCTCCTGATGCCCGGACGACCCGCGGAGGGAGCTGATGGCAACGGGCGCCGAGCCGGTCGGCGGCCTGCCGAGATCGAGCCACTCCTTGTCGCCGCGGAACCACACCCGCTTGTCGAGGTCGACGACCGCGCATTGAGGCTTTCCCTGCCGATAGGTGAGGGCGACGTCCCGCGAGTTGATCCGGGTCTGGTCGTACCACTCGGACCAGGGGAAACCGTCGCGTCGCCAGCGGTGTCCCAGCCGGTAGCCCTCGCCCACCGCGTAGAGCTCGAGCCGGCTGGTTCCCGTGTGCACGATGTCGACCGCGATGATCGGGCCGAGCCGGGTGGAACCGTCGATCGTGTCCCACTCGCGCCAGCCCTGCCGGTCACGACGCCGGACCCACAGCCCGCCGGCGCGGTCGGCGACGAGCAGGTCGACCCGCCCGTGTGCCGGCGCCGTCGCGGCGACGTCGTACCCGGGCTGGCCCGGCACGCTGACATCCGTCCACGCGCCCCAGCCGCGACGCTGGCGGTACTGCCGTTCCAGGATCGAGCCGTTCTCGGTCACCGCGAAGAGTTGCATGGTGTCGTCGCCCGCCGAGCTGATCGCCACCCGCTTGATCGGCCCGGCGACTTCCGGGCCGGCCGGTCTCGCGCGGTAGTGCTCGAAATAGACCAGCACGACGACGCCGGCGACGAGGACGCCGCCCAGCAGCAGACCCCAGCGGAGCGACCATTCCGGGGTCAGCAGTCCGGTCAGGACGTTCACCACCGCGGGCACCACGACCGCCGCGGTGACGACGAGGGCGACGGTCGGAGCCAGCCTGCTGCGTCGCATTCGTGTCCTTCGCTCACCGGGTGCGGGAGGACAGGCTATTCCGACCGATCACCGGCCGCACTCGGCATTTCAGGCTACTCAGACCCGACGGAAGTCAGGATCACGTGCAGATTGCGGGGTCCGTGCACCCCCTCGACGCGGTTGAGCTCGATGTCGCTGGTGGCCGAGGGCCCGCTGATCCAGGTGAGCGGCCGCGTGGGATCGAGCCGGGCCAGCGCCTCGGGCACCGACGCCACGACCTGCGAAGGCCGCAGCACGCAGATGTGCAGGTCGGGCAGGAGCGTGATGATCCGCCGGCCCTGGTCGTCGGACGCGTCCAGCACGATGGTCCCGGTCTCGACGACGGCCACCGCCGCCGCGGTCACCACGCCGTCGGCCGCCGCGATCCGGGAAGCGTCCAGCCCGTCGTCGGCCACGGCCTCGAGTCCGTCCGGGATCCACGAGGACGGCAAGCCGGGCGGCACGACCACGGTCCCGGTGGGCAAAATTTCCGCAACGGCGTCGCGGACCGTCGAGGCCCGATGCACGACGGCCTTGTAGTCGGTGAGGCGCTCGACCAGCAGGTCGAGGTCTACTCTCGCCTCGCCACGCCGATAGTCCCGCGGTACCACAGGCGCCTCGGCGCCGGAGCCCAGCGCCGCCCGGATCCGGCCGAGGATCACGTCCTTCGAGCTCACCGCGACCGCCACCAATCACGGAAGGTCTGCGAAGGCGGAGCCGGCAGATCACGGCTCGCCGACCAGCCGTTGAGCGGCGGCGGCAGCCCTCGTCCCCGTCGCCCGGCGATCCGGGCGAGCTTCGCCGCCCGCTGCGCCGACGTGTAAAGGCGAGGACGGTCCATCGTGTACGCGGCGGCCGCCATCACCGCCGCCTCCGACCGCGGGTGCGGCGCTTGATTCCGCAGGTGCACGAGGATCGACGGGATATCGATCTTCACGGGGCAGGCGTCGAAGCAGGCCCCGCACAGCGACGACGCGTACGGCAGCGTCGGGTTGTCGGCCACCCCGGTGAGTTGCGGCGACAGCACCGCGCCGATCGGGCCCGGGTACACCGACCCGTACGCGTGCCCGCCCGTCCGCTCGTAGACCGGGCACACGTTGAGGCAGGCCGAGCACCGGATGCAGTGCAGCGCCTGCCGCCCCACCTCGTCGGCGAGGACCGCGGTGCGGCCGTTGTCGAGCAGCACCAGGTGGAAGCTCTGCGGCCCGTCGCCCGGCGTCACCCCGCGCCACATCGACGTGTACGGGTTCATCCGCTCGCCCGTCGACGCCCGCGGCAGCAGCTGCAGGAAGACTTCGAGGTCTTGCCAGGTCGGCACCAGCTTCTCGATGCCCATCACGGTGATCAGCGTGTCGGGCAGGGTGAGACACATCCGACCGTTGCCCTCCGACTCGACCACCGCCAGCGTCCCCGTGTCGGCGATCGCGAAGTTCGCCCCCGAGATCGCGACCCGCGTGTTCAGGAACGTCTCGCGCAGGTACTTGCGGGCCGCGCCCGCCAGCGCAGGCGGATCGTCGGTCAGGCCGTGGTCGACGCCGGGCATGGCGTTCAGGAAGATCTCGCGGATCTCGGACCGGTTGCGGTGAATCGCCGGCACCAGGATGTGGCTGGGCTTGTCGTCGCCGAGCTGCACGATCAGCTCGGCCAGATCGGTCTCGACCGGCGTGATCCCGGCGGCCTCGAGCGCCTCGTTCAGCCCGATCTCCTGGGTGGCCATCGACTTGACCTTGATGACCCGCCGCTCGCCGGTCTGCCGCACGAGGTCGGTGACGATCCGGTTGGCCTCGTTGGCGTCGGTCGCCCAGTGCACGACCCCACCCGCGGCGGTCACCTTCTCTTCGAGCTGTTCCAGGAGCAACGGCAAATGCGCCATCGTGTACGCCTTGAGCGCCGCCCCCGCCGCCCGCAGCTCCTCCCAGTCGGGCAGCTCGGCGATGACCCGGCCCGACTTCCCGCGGATCGTCGTCGTCGCGTGCTGGAGATTGCGGCGCAGCTGCGCATTGCCCAGCGCCTCGCGCGCGGCCCGCGGGAACGGCTCGTCCCCCCGCAGATGGCCGACGCCACGCGGCGCGCGAGCCGGCATGCCGAGGAACGTCATGACGCCTCCATGGAAGCCAGGATCTCGGCGAGATGAACCGTGCGGACGCCCGTACGGAGCCGGGACAGCCCGCCCCCGATGTGCATCAGGCAGGAGGCGTCCCCGGCCGTGCACACGTCGGCGCCCGTGTCGAGCACGTGGCGCATCTTGTCGGCCAGCATCGCCGTCGACGTGTCCGCGTTCTTCATCGAGAAGGTGCCGCCGAAGCCGCAGCACTGCTCGGCCGCCGGCAGCTCGACCAGGTCGAGCCCGCGCACGTTGCGCAGCAGCCGCAGCGGCTTGTCGCCGACGCGGAGCACGCGCAGCGAGTGGCAGGTCGGGTGATAGGTCACCCGATGCGGGAAGTACGCCCCGACATCCTCGACGCCGAGCACATCTACCAGGAGCTCGGACAACTCATACGTCCGCGAGGCGACCGCGGCGGCCCGGGCCGCGAGCCGGGAATCCCCCGCCGCGACCATGGCGTGCTGGTGACGGACCGAGCCCACGCAGCTGCCGGAGGGGGCGACGACCACGTCGTACGGCTCGAAGGTCTGGACATGACGCCGGACCAGCGGCAACGCGTCTTTCTGATAGCCCGTGTTGATGTGCATCTGACCGCAGCACGTCTGCTCCACCGGGAACACGACCTCGTGGCCGAGCCGTTCCAGCAGCAGCACGGTCGCCTTGGCCGCGGCCGGGAACATCGTGTCGGCCAGGCACGTCGCGAACAACGCGATTCGCATCGCTCATCACATCCGATCCGACGAGAACTCAGGCGATCCGCTTGGCCGCCGCCCGCCACTCCGCCCGATCGCCGCTGGGCTCATACCGCACGATCTGCTGGGTCTCGCGCAACACCGCCCGCAGCGCCGCCAGATCCCCGTCGACCACCCCGGCCGCACGCGCCTGCACCAGCACGTTCCCGAGCGCCGTGGCTTCCACCGGCCCGGCCAGCACCGGCAGCCCGCAGGCATCCGCGGTCAGCTGACACAGCAACGCGTTCCGCGCCCCGCCGCCGACGATGTGCACCGCGTCCACCGACCGCCCGGCCAGCTCCTGCGCCTGCTCGACGGCCCGCCACTGCGCCAGCGCGAGACTGTCCACAATGCACCTGGCCACCACCGCCGGCGCGGCGTCCCGCGGCAGCCCCGCCGCCGAGGTGACCCGTCCGCACATATCCCCCGGCGGCAGGAAAATCGGCAGGTCGAGGTCGACGACGTGCCGAAGCGCCGCCTCCCGCGAGGCCGCGCGCAGCAGGTCCGAGATATCCGGCGAGCCCCACTCCCGCATGCATTCCTGAAGCGGCCAAAGCCCCATCACGTTGCGCAGATAGCGGACGGTCCCGTCGACCCCACCCTCGTTGGTGAAGTTCGCCAGCCGGGAAGCCTCGCTGAGCACCGGCCCCGGCAGCTCGAGCCCCACCAACGACCAGGTCCCGCACGAGATGTAGGCGAAATCGGCGGAGGCGGCGGGCACCCCCACCACGGCCGAGGCGGTGTCGTGCGACCCCACCGCCACCACCGGAGTCTCCCCATGAAGCCCGATCGTCGACCCGGGCTGCCGCACCCGCGGGAACAACGACGCCCGCAGCCCGACCGATGAGATCAACGGCAACGACCAATCCCGCGTACGCACATCGAGCAGCTCGGTGGTGGAGGCGTTGGTGTACTCGGCCCCCAACTCCCCGGTCAGCCAATAGGCCAGCAGATCCGGGATGAGCAGCACCTGCTGGGCCGCCTCGTACTGCGGCGTCCCCACCGCGGAAACCAACTGGTAGATCGTGTTGAACGGCAGCTTCTGCAGCCCGGTGATCTCGTACAGCCGCTCGTCCGTCACCACCGAGGCCACCCGCGAGGGAACCCCGTCCGTCCGCCCGTCCCGGTAGTGCACCGGGTTGCCGAGCAGCGCCCCCGAGGCGTCGAGCAGTCCGTAGTCGACGGCCCACGAGTCGATCCCGATGCTGTCCACCGGCCCCGCGGCCCGCAGCCCCTCGAGCACCCCGCGATACAGCCCGAGGATGTCCCAGTGCAGCGTCCCGCCCGCGTTCACCGGCTCGTTCGCGAACCGATGCGCCTCCGTGAGCGAGACCGAGCCCGCCCCGACCCGGCCGACCATGACACGCCCACTGGACGCGCCAAGATCGACCGCGGCAAATGGCCTCGGTTCGGAAGGCATGGTCATCGCAGGCCCAGTCATCTGAGGAACGCGGCCGCGACACCCGCGTCGACCGGGATGTGCAGGCCGGTGGTGTGGGTGAGGTCGCCCCCGGTCAGCGCGAACACCGCGTTCGCCACGTGCTCGGGCAGCACCTCCCGCTTGAGCAGCGTCCGCTGCGCGTAGTACTCGCCCAGCTTCTCCTCCGGCACGCCGTAGACCGCGGCACGCTTCGCGCCCCAGCCGCCCGCGAAGATCCCGGAGCCGCGCACGACGCCGTCGGGGTTGATGCCGTTGACGCGTACGCCGTGGGCGCCGAGCTCCGCGGCCAGCAGCCGTACCTGATGCGCCTGGTCGGCCTTCGTCGCCCCGTACGCGACGTTGTTCGGCCCCGCGAAGATCGAGTTCTTGCTGCTGATGTAGATGACGTCGCCGCCCATGCCCTGCGGGATCATCACCCGGGCCGCCTCGCGGGACACCAGGAACGAGCCCTTGGCCATCACGTCGTGCTGCAGGTCCCAGTCGGCCTCGGTGGTCTCGAGCAGCGGCTTCGAGATCGACAGCCCGGCGTTGTTGACCACCAGGTCGACCCCGCCGAACGCCAGCACCGCGTCCCGCAGCGATGCGACGATGGCGTCGGCGCTGGTCACGTCGGCCTGCACGGCGATCGCCACATCGGCGCCGCCGATCTCGCCGGCAACCGACGACGCGGCGGAGAAGTCGCGGTCGGCCACGATCACACAAGCGCCCTCGGCCGCGAGCCGCAGCGCGATCGCCCGCCCGATCCCCGACCCGCCGCCGGTCACGTACGCGACCCGGGTGGCGAGCGGCTTCGGCTTCGGCATCCGCTGGAGCTTCGCCTCCTCCAGGGCCCAGTACTCGATGCGGAACTTCTCGCTCTCGTCGATCGGCGCGTACGTCGACACCGACTCGGCCCCGCGCATCACGTTGATCGCGTTGACATAGAACTCGCCGGCCACCCGCGCGGTCTGCTTGTTGGCGCCGAACGAGAACATGCCCACGCCGGGGACCAGCACGATCGCCGGGTCGGCCCCGCGCATCGCCGGCGAGTCGGGGGTGGCGTGCCGCTCGTAGTAGCCGCGATAGTCCTCGCGGTACGTCTCGTGCAGCTCCTTGACCCGGGCCACCACCTCGTCGAGGGGCGCGTCCGGCGCGGTGTCGACGACCAGCGGCTTGACCTTGGTGCGCAGGAAGTGGTCGGGGCAGGAGGTGCCCAGCGCGGCCAGTTCCGGCATCCGCGAGGAGTTGACGAAGTCGAGGACGACGTCGGCGTCGGTGTAGTGCCCCACCTGAGGACGGTCGGTGGACGCGAGACCGCGAAGCACGGGGAACAGCGCGGCCGCGCGCTCACGACGTACGGAAGCGGTCAGGGTTTGATGAACCGCCGGGCCGAACGGCGCCGGACGGCCGTGCGCCTCCAGATAGGCCGCGGCGGTGTTGATGATCTCGAGCGAGTTGGCTTCGCTCTCGGCGCTGGTGGCGCCCCAGGCGGTGACGCCGTGCCCGCCGAGGATCACGCCGATCGCCTGCGGGTTCGCGCGCTGGACGGCGGCGATGTCGAGGCCGAGCTGGAAACCGGGCCGGCGCCACGGCACCCAGAGCACCCGGTCGCCGAAGATCTCCTTGGTGAGCGCGGGACCGTCGGCGGCGGTGGCGATCGCGATGCCCGAGTCGGGGTGCAGGTGATCGACGTGCGCGACGTCGACGAGACCGTGCATGGCGGTGTCGATGCTCGGCGCCGCGCCACCCCGCCCGTGCAGGCAGAAGTCGAAGGCCGCGACCATCTCGTCCTCGCGCTCGACGCCGGGGTAGACGCCGCTGAGCGCCCGCAGCCGGTCGAGCCGCAGGACGGCCAGGCCCTTCTCGGTGAGCGTGCCGAGGTCGCCGCCCGAGCCCTTGACCCAGAGCAGCTCGGTGGGCTCGCCGGTGACCGGATCGGTCTCGCTGCCCTTGGCCGAGGTGTTGCCCCCGGCGTAGTTGGTGTTGCGCGGATCGGCGCCGAGCCGATTGCTGCGCTCCAGAAGCTCACGCACTGCGGGGTTGGTCATCGCCGGCCTTCACCATCTCATGAAACGTTTCAGACGTTGCAGGCAGATTACGGCCCGCCTCCTCCGCGGTCAAGAGCTCGCGCGCGTACGGCATCAGCCGCACCCAGGACTCGCGCTTCTAACCCCGAGACCGCGTCGACGCCCGGGCCACCAGCTCGGGCGTGAAGAACAGCTGCTGGTGCTCGTGGCCGGGGTTGGTCGCCTCGTCCAGCACCAACTGCGCGGCCGCGCGCCCCAGCTCCTGCCGCGGCTGGCGCACCGACGTCAGCGGCACGGCCGCGGCCGCCGCGAACTCGATGTCGTCGAAGCCCACGATCGCCAGGTCGTCCGGGACCCGCAGCCCGGCGCCGATGCCCTGCTGGAGCAGGCCCAGCGCGAGCAGGTCGTTGGCGCAGAACGCCGCGGTCGGCCGCCGCCGGGCCGGCAGCCCGGCCAGCCGCTCCCCCGCCGACCGTCCTTCCGCGACGGTCAATGACTCGGTCGGCAGGTAGACCAGGTCGTCGGTGGGCAGCCCGAGCTCGTCCCACACCTCGCGGGCGCCCTGGAGGCGTTCGCGCACCTGGCCGATCGACTCGGGCCCGCCGATGAACGCGACCTTGCGGTGCCCCTGCTCGACGAGGTGCTCGATCGCTATCCGGCCGCCGTGCACGTCGTCGACCGCGACCGAGCAGCAGCTGCCGTCGGCGCGCCGGCGGTCGACAATCACCAGCGGCACACCGCGCCGGGCGAGGTCGTCCAAGTACGGCGCTTCCGGGTTGACCGGCGTGATCAGGATGCCCTGGACCCGCTGCTGGAGGAGCCGGTCGAGGTGCGCCTCCTCGCGCTCGGCGCGGCTGTTGCTGTTGCAGATGAACAGCGACAGGTCGGCGTCCTCGGCGGCGAGCTCGATGCCCTGGGCCACGTCGTGAAAGAAAGGGTTGGTGCCGTCGAGCATCACGTACGCCAGGGTGCGGCTGGTGCCGGCGCGCAGCTGACGGGCCGACTCGTTGCGCACGAAGCCGAGATCGGCCATGGCCCGCTCGACCCGTTCCCGGGTGCGGGCACTGACCACTTCGGGCCGATTCATCACATTCGAGACCGTGCCGAGCGAGACGCCGGCGGCCGCGGCCACGTCCTTGACGGACGGCGTCCTGCCGTTCAGCACTTTCCAGTCCCCCTTTGAAACGTTGTTGCAGCATCCTACGGTACCTGTCACCTGCGCAACGGCAGTGTTACGCCAACGTTTCCATCCAATGCTTGACAGGTGTGATCGGGCCCACCTACGTTTATGAAACATTTCAAGTCCCGACCTGGGAGGTGGCTCGTGGCGGAGGCAACTGCCCTGCTCGAGGTCCACGACGTGACGAAATCCTTCGGCGCCGTCGCGGCCGTGCAGGGCGTCAGCTTCCCGCTGTACGGCGGCGAGGCGCATGCCCTCGTCGGCGAGAACGGCGCCGGCAAGTCCACGATTGTCAAGATGCTGGCCGGGGTGCACCGCCCCGACACCGGCACCCTGCGGGTGAACGGCGCCGACGCCGAGTTCGCCGGCCCGGCCGACGCCAAGGCGGCCGGCATAGCGGTCATCTACCAGGAGCCGACGCTGTTCCCCGATCTGTCCGTCGCCGAGAACATCGCGATCGGCAACCAGCCGCTGACCCGGCTGCGGCAGATCGACCGCAAGGCCATGCAGGCGAACGCTTCCCGGCTCTTCCAGCGGCTCGGTGTCCACCTCGACCCGACCCGCCCGGCGCGCGGCCTCTCGATCGCCGACCAGCAGCTGGTCGAGATAGCCAAGGCGCTCTCCAGCGAGGCCCGCGTCCTGATCATGGATGAGCCGACCGCGGCGCTCTCGGCCGTCGAGGTCGAGCGGCTGTTCGCGGTGGTGCGGGCGCTGCGCGACGAGGGCGCCGCGATCCTGTTCATCTCGCACCGCTTCGAGGAGATCACCGCGCTCTGCGAGCGCATCACGATCATGCGGGACGGCAAGCACGTCGCCACCGAGATGGTCGCCGACCTCAGCGTCGACGAGATGATCCGGCGGATGGTCGGCCGCGACCTGAGCGCGCTCTTCCCCAAGCAGGAGGTCGAGCCCGGCGAGGTGATGCTCGAGGTTTCCGGGCTGAGCCGGGAGGGCGTGTTCCGCGACATCACCTTCGACGTGCGGGCCGGCGAGATCGTCGCGCTGGCCGGCCTCGTGGGCGCCGGCCGCTCCGAGGTGATGCAGGCCGTTTTCGGCGTCGACCCGTACGACTCCGGCGTCGTCCGTGTCAAAGGAAAGCGCCTCAAGCCCGGCAACCCGCGCGCCGCGATGGCCGCCGGCATGGCGCTGGTCCCCGAAGACAGGCGCCAGCAGGGCCTGGTGATGGAGCTGTCGATCGAGCGCAACATCACCCTCCCCCGGGCGCGCAAGCTGGCCCGGCTCGGCCTGCTGTTCGGCGGGGTGGAGAAGCGGGCGGCGGCCACCTGGGCCGAGAAACTGCAGACCAAGCTCGGCCGGCTCTCCGACGCGGTCGGCACGCTGTCCGGCGGCAACCAGCAGAAGGTCGTGCTGGCCAAGTGGCTCTCCACCGGCCCGCAGCTGCTGATCGTCGACGAGCCGACCCGCGGCATCGACGTCGGCACCAAGGCCGAGGTGCACCGGCTGATGTCGTCGCTCGCGGCGGACGGGCTCGCGGTGGTCATGGTCTCGTCCGAGCTGCCCGAGGTGCTGGGCATGGCCGACCGGGTCGTGGTGCTGCGCGAGGGCCGGGTGGCGGCGACCCTGACCCGGGCCGAGGCTACCGAAGAGTCCGTTATGTACGCCGCGATGGGCCAGGAGACTGCGGCATGACCCCGATAGCAGCGCCCTCCATGAAGACAAACTTCTTGAAAACCCGCGAATTGGGCATTGTCCTCGCTCTCGCGGCACTCATCCTCTACACGACGATCAGCAACCCGCGCTTCCTCTCCGCGCAGAGCATCCGCGACAACCTGCTGAACACCGCGATCCTCGCGGTCATGGCCACCGGCCAGGCAGTCGTCGTGATCACCCGGAACATCGACCTGAGCGTCGGCTCGGTGCTGGGCTTCTCGGCCTTCACGGTCGCCACCATGATGAGCCAGCACCGGGGCCTCCCGATGATCGTCGCCCTGCTCGTCGGCCTCGCGGTCGGCGCCGCGGCGGGCCTGCTCAACGGCGTGCTGGTCCGCTACGGCAAGGTTCCGGCGCTGGTCGTCACCCTCGGCACGCTCTACATGTACCGCGGCATCGTCTATCAGTGGGCCGGCGGCTCGCAGGTCAACGCCGACGAGCTGCCCGCGGGCTTCCTCAGCTTCGCCAACGACGACATCCTCGGCATCCCGTGGCTGGTGCTGATCGCGCTGATCGTGGTCGGCGGCGTCTCGCTGGTGATGCGCAACTACCGGGCCGGCCGCGAGCTGTACGCGATGGGCTCCAGCCCGCAGGCCGCCGAGCTGGCCGGCATCAAGGTCGCCCGCAACCTGCTCGGCGCGTTCATCCTCTCCGGCGCGCTCGCCGGCCTGGCCGGGGTGCTGTTCGCGGCCCGGTTCGGCACGGTCGACGCGTCCGCCGGCACCGGCTACGAACTGAACGTCGTGGCCGCCGTGGTGGTCGGCGGCGTCGCCGTCTTCGGCGGCAGCGGCACGGTCTGGGGCGCGGGCCTCGGCGCCCTGCTGCTCACGGTGATCAGCAGCGCCCTCGCGGTGCTCGACATCAACCAGTTCTGGCAGCAGGCCATCGTGGGCGCGCTGATCATCCTGGCCATCTGCGCCGACCGGCTGGTCGCCGTGCGGATCGCCCGCTCGCTGCGAAAGAGGGACGCGCATGTCTGATTTTTCCGCTAAATCAGGCGAGCTGCGCCGCTTCGCCAACTGGGACACCGCGATCATCGTGCTGACCATCGCCGTGCTGCTGGTCGCCTCCCTGACCGTCGACAACTTCGGCACCAGTCGCAACTTCACCTTCATGGTGCTCGACCTGATGCCGATCATCCTGGTCGCGCTGCCGATGACGTTCATCATCGTGACCGGCGAGATCGACCTCTCGGTGGCCAGCACGCTCGGCCTGACCAGCTCGCTGATGGGCTGGTTCTGGAACCACAACCTCTCGATCGAAGTGATCATCCCGCTCTGCATTCTGATCGGCGCGATCGCCGGGGTGCTCAACGGATTCCTGATCACAGGGCTGGGCCTGCCGTCGCTTGCGGTCACGATCGGCACCCTCGCCCTGTACCGCGGCCTCGCCCTCGTGGTGCTGGGCGACGGCGCGGTCGCCGACTTCCCGTGGAACTACACGGGTTGGGTAACCGGCACGATCGGCGGTAGCAGCATCCCGAATGTCCTGATCCTGATCGTCGCCATGGCGGTGGTCTTCGGGGTGATCCTGCATGCCACGCCGGTCGGCCGCTCCCTCTACGCCATCGGCGCCAACGCGCAGGCCGCGCACTTCTCCGGCATCCGCGTGGCGCGCACGAAGTTCTGGCTGTACGTCGTGAGCGGCGCCGTCGCCGGCCTGGTCGGCGTGCTGTGGACGCTGCGCTACTCCAGCGCCCGGGCCGACAACGGCGCCGGGCTCGAGCTCGCCGTGGTCGCGGCCGTCCTGCTGGGCGGAGTGTCGATCTTCGGCGGAAAGGGCAGCCTGCCCGGCGTCATCGCCGGTGTGGTGCTGCTGACCGCGCTGCAGAACGCGCTGCGCCTGGAGGACGTCTCCGGGCAGGCGCTGAACATCGTCACGGGCGCCCTGCTCGTGCTGTCCGTCCTTCTTCCCAACATCGTCACCTCCGTTCGCGGCAACTGGCAGCGCCGCAGGCTCCGCCAGTCCGCCGCTCGGTAGATCCCCCGTTTGGAGCCAGCATGTTCCGACACCGCTTGGCCGTAACCATCTCTGCCGCCTCGGTCCTGACGCTCGCCGTCGCAGGTTGTGGTGGCACCACGAAGGACAGCAACGCCAACTCGGGCGGCGGCACCCAGGCCTCGGCGACCGCGGACCCGAACGCCGCGCTCAAAGAGGGCTTGAAGATCGCGTATCTGCCCAAGCAGTTGAACAACCCGTACTCCGATGTGGAGACTTCGGGCGGTGAGGAGGCCGTCAAGGAGCTCAAGGGTGAGTACAAGAAGGTCGGCCCGAACGACGCGTCGGCGTCGTCGCAGGTTTCCTACATCAACACGCTGATCCAGCAGCAGCAGGACGTCATCGTGATCGCGGCGAACGACCCGAACGCGGTGTGCCCGTCGCTGAACCAGGCGCGGGCGGCGAAGATCAAGGTGGTCACGTTCGACTCGGATGCGTCGAAGGACTGCCGGGACGCGTTCATCAACCAGGCCACCACCGAGGGCATCGGCCAGTCGCTGGCCAAGATGGCCCTCGATCAGGCCGGCGCCGCGGGCGGCGAGATCGCGGTGTTGTCGGCGACGCCGAACGCGACGAACCAGAACGCCTGGATCGACGTGATGAAGACCGAGCTGGCCAAGCCCGAGTACTCGAAGCTCAAGCTGGTGAAGGTGGCCTACGGCAACGACGACGACCAGAAGTCGTTCCAGGAGGCCCAGGGTCTCATGCAGTCCTTCCCGAACCTGAAGGTCATCGTGGCGCCGACCACGGTGGGTATCGCGGCGGCCGCCCGCTACATCGGCTCGTCGTCGTACAAGGGCAAGGTCGCCGTCACCGGGCTGGGTCTGCCGAACCAGATGCGCCAGTACGTCAAGGACAACACCGTCAAGGTGTTCGCCCTGTGGAACCCGGCCGACATCGGCTACCTCGCCGCCTACGCCGGCGCGGCGATGGCGTCCGGGAAGATCACCGGCAAGGAGGGCGACAAGTTCACCGCCGGCAAGCTCGGTGACTACACGATCGGCAAGGACGGCGAGATCGTCCTCGGCCTGCCGACCGAGTTCACCGCGGAGAACATCGACAAGTTCAACTTCTGATCCGACATGCCTCGTTACTGCTTCAACCTCCAGGTCCGTCCCGAACGGATGGCGGAGTACGTGGAGCGGCACCAGTCCGTGTGGCCCGAGATGCGCGAAGCACTTCGGGCCACCGGCTGGCGCAACTACTCCCTGTTCCTGCGCTCCGACGGGCTGCTGATCGGCTACGTGGAGGCGGACGACCTTGCGGCGTCCCAGGCGGCAATGGCGGCGCTGGACGTCAACTCCCGGTGGCAGGCGGAGATGGCGCCGTTCTTCGCCGGCACCACGCCGACCGACGGCTTCCCGCTGCTGACCGAGGTGTTCCACCTCGACAACGCGGTGCTCGACAAAGAGATGATGTGAAGAACCATGGCTGACCTGGCCGCAGTCAAGCGCGCGCTCACCGCGCAGCGCATCGAGACCCCGTCCTGGGCATACGGGAACTCCGGTACCCGTTTCAAGGTGTTCGCCCAGCCCGGAGTGCCGCGCAACCCCGAGGAGAAGATCGCCGACGCGGCGGTCGTGCACCGCTTCACCGGCGTCGCCCCCACGGTCGCGCTGCACATCCCCTGGGACAAGGTGGACGACTACGCCGCCCTCGCCCGCTACGCCACCGACCTCGGCGTGGGCATCGGCGCGATCAACACCAACGTCTTCCAGGACGACGACTACAAGCTCGGCTCGGTCACCAACCCCGACCCCGGGATCCGCCGCAAGGCCACCGATCACCTGCTCGAGGCGATCGACATCATGGACCGGACGGGTTCGCAGGACCTCAAGCTCTGGTTCTCCGACGGCATCAACTACCCCGGCCAGGACGACCTGCGCACCCGCCAGGACCGGCTGGCCGCCGCCCTGCGCGAGACCTACGACCGGCTCGGCGAGAACCAGCGCATGCTGCTCGAGTACAAGCTGTTCGAGCCCGCGTTCTACGCCACCGACGTCCCCGACTGGGGCACGTCCTACGCGCATTGCATCGAGCTCGGCGAACGCGCCACCGTCTGCATCGACACCGGCCACCACGCCCCCGGCACGAACATCGAGTTCATCGTCGCGTTCCTGCTACGCCAGGGCAGGCTGGGCGCCTTCGACTTCAACAGCCGCTTCTACGCCGACGACGACCTCATGGTGGGCGCCGCCGACCCGTTCCAGCTCTTCCGCATCATGTACGAGATCGTCCGCGGAGACGCCCTGGACCCGGCCTACGGCATCGCCTTCATGCTCGACCAGTGCCACAACATCGAGCGCAAGATCCCCGCCATCATCCGCTCGGTGATGAACGTCCAGGAGGCGACCGCCAAGGCCCTGCTGGTCGACCGCGCCGCCCTGACCGCCGCCCAGAACGCCGGCGACGTCCTGGAGGCCAACGCCGTCTTCATGGACGCCTACAACACCGACGTCCGCCCGCTGCTGGCCGAGGTCCGCGCCGACGCCGGCCTCGACCCCAACCCGATCGCCGCCTACAAGCGAAGCGGCTACGACGAGAAAATCATCGCCGACCGGGTTGGCGGCGAGCAGGCGGGCTGGGGCGCATAAGGGGCAAATTCCAGGTCAAATTCATGTCGTGCCTGGGTGGGTGGTGCAGACCGTCGCTCACGCCGAGGCCGCGCCGGGGCCCAGCTTCGCCGGCCCTGGCGCTTCATTCTGCGTGAGTGGTCACCCCATGGCCGCTCCGCGCCCATCCCAACCCGATGTTGATAAGTTCCCGCACGCCCCGCCCGCCCCGAACCCGTACTCATCAAGATCGCAAGCGGAACGCCCTCGAAGCGCGACGGGCTGCGCTCACCTGCGCGGCTGCTCGGCGGATGGGCGCGGCCAGGTTTGCTTCCCGGGATCGCTAAGGCGCCGCCGGGTGCCGTCCGATTCTTGGGGCCGACCCGGAAGCGAACAGGAGCGGTCATGGATCAGATCGTGGACAACGCCTACACCGTGACCAGCAATCTGTTTGGTCCGGAATCGGGCATCCCGTGGTGGGCCTGGCTGCTCGTGGTCGCCGCCATCATGTTCAAAATTCTGGTGCCCCCACCGAAGACCGTCCGCGACATAGCGGACGAACGGGACCAGATGATGCTCGACCAGCTGCTCGGCGTAGACGGCGGCAAGAAGGGCAAGAAAAAGGACAAGAAGAAGTGACGACGAGGCCGGCCCCCGACGCGGGGGCCGGCCTCGTTGCGGAACCTACGACGGCTCCGCCGCGGCGGGCTCGTCCGGCGGCGGGGCGGCGCCCGTCATGATCGCTACCGCCTCGGACATCGAGTGGGACTTCGGGGTGATCACCGCGGCCCGGCGGCCGAGGCGCTGGATGTGGATGCGGTCGGCCACCTCGAACACGTGCGGCATGTTGTGGCTGATCAGGATCACCGGGAGGCCGCGGTCGCGGACGTCGCGGATCAGCTGGAGGACACGGTTGCCCTCCTTGACGCCGAGCGCGGCGGTCGGCTCGTCGAGGATCACCACCTTGCTGCCGAACGCGGCCGAGCGGGCCACCGCCACGGCCTGCCGCTGACCGCCGGAGAGCGACTCGACGGCCTGGCCGATGTTCTGGAGGGTGGCGACGCCGAGCTCGCTCATGTGCCGCTTCGCCTCGGCGCGCATGTGCGAGCGGTCGAGCATCCGGAAGACCGAGCCGAGCGGGCCCGGCTTGCGCTCCTCGCGGCCGAGAAACAGGTTGTCGGCGATGTCGAGGCCGGGGGCAACGGCCAGGGTCTGGTAGACGGTCTCGATGCCGGCGGAGCGCGCGTCCATCGGCGTACGGAAACGGACCCTCGTGCCGTCCAGGAAAATCTCGCCCTCGTCCGGGATCAGGGCGCCGGAGAGCGCCTTGATGAGGCTGGACTTGCCGGCGCCGTTGTCGCCGATCACCGCGAGGATCTCGCCGGGGTACAGCTCGAGGTCGCTGCCGTCGATCGCCACGACCCGGCCGTAGCGCTTGGTGAGGCCCTTGGCCTGCAGAACGGGTTCGGTCACGTCTTCACCTTCCTGATCCACTGGTCGAGCGAGACGGCGATGAGCACCAGCAGGCCGATGGCGAAGCCCTGCCAGACGACCTCGATGCCGGCCAGCTGCAGGCCGTTACGGAAGACGCCGACGATGAGCGCGCCGATCAGGGTGCCGATCACGCTGCCCCGGCCGCCGAAGAGGCTGGTGCCGCCGAGCACGACCGCGGTGATCGAGTCGAGGTTGTACTCGAGGCCGACGTTCGGGCTGGCCGAGGCGAGCCGGCCGATGAGGATCCAGCCGCCGATCGCGTAGAGCAGGCCGGCCACGGTGTAGACCGAGAACAGCACGCGCCCGGTCCGGATGCCGGCCAGCCGCGCGGACTCGGCGTCGTCGCCCGTCGCGTACACGTGCTTGCCCCATGCCGTGCGCGAGAGCACGTAGAAGAAGTACGCGAACAGCAGCAGCATGATGATCGACCCGTACGTGAGCCGGAAGCCCCCGATCGGGATCGAGTTGCCGGTCCAGGTCATCAGGCTGGGCATGTCCGAGCCGCGCACGGTCTCGCTGTTGCTGACCACCGAGTTCAGCGAGAAGAAGATGGTCAGCGTGCCGAGGGTGACGATGAACGGTGGCAGTTTGATCTTTGTGACCAGCGCGCCGTTGATCGCCCCCATCGCGGTGCCGCACGCCAGGCCGAGCACCAGCGCGATCACCCCGGGCATGCCGGCCTTGGTGCAGAACTGCGCCATCAGGACCGCCGAGAACACCGCGATGGCGCCGGCCGACAGGTCGATGCCGGCGGTCAGGATGATCAGCGTCTGCCCGAGGGCGAGCGTGGCGATGACCGTGACCTGCTGCAGGACGAGGGAGAGGTTGGTGGCGGTCAGGAAGCGGCCGTTGACGATCGAGAACGCGATGATCGCGACGATCAGCA
Organism: Actinoplanes sp. NPDC051513; assembly: GCF_044454685.1. Taxonomy (NCBI): domain Bacteria; kingdom Bacillati; phylum Actinomycetota; class Actinomycetes; order Micromonosporales; family Micromonosporaceae; genus Actinoplanes; species Actinoplanes sp. NPDC051513. Next base: position 14,766 of record NZ_JBITDW010000033.1, on the reverse strand, counting down.
CGGCCAGCGGCCCGAGGACCGGGTTGCCGTGCAGGAGATGTTGGACGCGCAGGCCGAACGAGTCGTGCCGGCGCACCTCGAATTCGCTAGCTGTAGCAGTTGCCATGCGTCACCCCCAGCAATTCTGCTTGCCCCACGCGGAGTCTTTCGCGTCCACGCCGGCCTGCGGATCGTCGGTGATCAGTTCGACGCCGGTGTCGTAGAAGTCCTTGCCCGGCGTCGCCTGCGGTTTCGTGCCGTCCTTGGCGTACGCGGCGATCGCGTCGACGCCCAGCTGCGCCATCTTGAGCGGGAACTGCATCGAGGTGGCCCCGATGACGCCCTTGGAAACGTTGTCGACGCCCGGGCAGCCGCCGTCGATCGAGACGATCGTGACGTCCTTGTCCTTGCCGGCCGACTTGAGGGCCTGGTACGCGCCGGCCGCGGCGGGCTCGTTGATCGTGTAGACCAGGTTGATCGACGGGTCCTTCTGCAGCAGGTTCTCCATCGCGGTCCGGCCACCGTCCTCGGCGCCGTCGGTGACGTCGTGCCCGGCGATCCGCGGATCGTTCTCGTCGCCGATCTTGTTGGGGTCGCCGACCGGGATGCCGAAGCCGTCGAGGAAGCCCTGGTCCCGCTTGACGTCGACGGAGACCCCGTTGGCGTTGAGGTCGAGCATGGCGATCTTCGCCTGCTTGCTGTCCTTGGCGAACTTCGCCTTGGCCCACTGCCCGATCAGCTTGCCGGCCTGGTAGTTGTCGGTGGCGAAGGTGGCGTCCGCGGCGTCCGGCGGGTCGACCGGCGTGTCCAGGGCGATCACGAGCATGTCCTGCTCGTGCGCCTTGTCGATGGAGGGCACGATCGCCTTCGAGTCGTTCGGCGTGATCAGGAAGCCCTTGGCGCCGAACGACATCAGGTTCTCGATCGCCTGCACCTGGGCCTCGTTGTCGCCGTCCTGCTTGCCGGCGAAGGTCTGCAGCTCGAGGCCCTCGGCCTCGGCCTCGGCCTGGGCGCCCTTCTTCATCTGGACGAAGAACGGGTTCGTGTCGGTCTTGGTGATCAGCCCGACGACGTCCTCGCCGGACCCCCTGTTGCAGGCGGCGGCCGAACCGAGCGCCAGCGCCATCACGCAGCCGACGGCCACCAACCTTCCGGCCCTGACTGAGCCGATCCCAGACATGGTGGGATCCCGCATGTCTCCTCCAAACCGATTTAGCAGAAATCGAGAGACAACGTTGTCCCGCAGTAGACGCCCGCGTTCATCGTGTGTCAACAATGAGTTTCCAAAGTGTTGCGCTTGGTGATCATCATTGACAGGAGTCAATGTAGATGACGCATCGGCCGACCATGAACGACGTTGCCCGGACCGCCGGGGTGAGCCTCAAGACGGTCTCCCGGGTGGTCAACGGCGAGACCACGGTGGCGCCCGATCTGGCCGCGCGGGTCAGGGCGGCGGTGCAGTCGCTCGACTATCGGCCGCACCTCGGCGCAAGCCTGCTGCGGCGGCGCGACCAGCATGCCCGGACGATCGGCGTGCTGCTCGAGGACGTGTCCCATCCGTTCTCCGCCGCCCTGCACCGGGCGATCGTCGAGGAGGCCGGCCTGCGCGGCGCCCAGGTCCTCGCCGGCATTCTCGACGAGGGGCGGGAGCGGGATCTCGCCGTCGCGTTCGACCAGCGGCAGACCGATGGCCTCATCGTCGCGCCCATGGCAACTAATCAGACATACCTGGCGTCGCTGCGGGCGCCGATCGTCTTCGTCGACCGGGAGGCCACCGGGATGGCCGCCGACACGGTCGTCTCCACCAACGTCGCCGGGGCCGCGGGAGCGGTCCGGCATCTGCTCGTGCAGGGACATCGGCGGATCGCGTACCTGGGAGACCGGCGCAATCTGACGACGGCCCGGGACCGGCACCGGGGTTATCTGCGGGCCCTCGGTGGACGCGCCGGGCCCGTGGTGCACGATCTGCGCGACGCCGCCGCCGCGGAAGGCGCGGCCATCGCGATGCTGCGCGGGCCCGACCCGCCCACGGCGATCTTCGCGGCCCGCAGTCCGATCACCATCGGGGTGGTGCGGGCGTTGCGGCGGCTGCGGATGGAGAACGCGGTCGCGCTGATCGGCTTCGACGACTTTCCGCTGGCCGATCTGCTCGATCCGCCGGTCACCGTGGTGGCGCAGGACCCGGCGCGGATGGGGCGGACGGCCGCGCTGGCGCTCTTCGAGCGGATCGATGGGGAAATAAGCGCACCGCGCGAGATCAGGATCCCGACGACCCTGATCCCGCGCGGCAGCGGTGAGTTGGCGGTTTAGGGGAAGTTGGTCACCGTGCGCGGAACGACCTGGTCGGCCGTGGCCGCGGCGCCGATGTTGTTGACCACGTGGTCGATCGTGCCGGAGGCGAGCGAGATCGTGAAGATGTTGTGCAGCCTCACCCCGCCGTTCGCCGGCGCCTGGAACCCGTTGGCCGAGTGCACGGCCGGGTTGTTCTGGAAGAACGCGTAGCTGCCCATGCCCCAGGCCTCGTGGCTGGTCACGCTGTCGGCCACCTTGTACGCCGGGTACCCGGTGCCGTCACTGCGCCAGGCGGCGTTGGACGGCGGGTCGTACGGCTGCTCGTTCTGCAGGAAGTAGGTCCGCCCGCCGTTGCCGTTCCAGAGGATCTCGGTTTTCTGGTAGTGCTCGACGAACAGGCCGTACGCCGTGACGTTCTGCCCGTTCACGATCAGGCCGCTGTCCGCGGTGTTGACCGTCCAGCCGTACGTGCCGCCGTTGCCGTGGTCGGCCCGCCACGCCCAGATGTGGTCGATGATCGCGTTGTTGCTGTTGACGAGCAGGCTGTTGGTGGCCTTGCCGGCGATCGAGCCGCCGATCCGGAAGAAGGTGTCCTGCACGGTCGTCGGGTTGGCGGCGTGGTTCGCGTTGCTTCCGTTCGGCCCGATGACGAGCAGGTTCGCCGAGTTGGTCGTGCCCGCGTCGAAGAGCACACCGGCGATCTTCACACCGTCCACGTCGGCCACCTGCATCGCGGTGACCCCGTTGTCCGGAATGATGGTCGCGTAGCCGAGGCCCATGACCACGGTGTTCGCCCGCGTCACGTTGATCGTCTGCTGCACGTGGTAGATCCCAGGAGTGAAGATCAGGTTGAGCCCCTGAGCGAGGGCCTGGTTGATCGTCGCCGCCGAGTCTCCCGGCTTGGCCACATAGAACTGGCTCAGCGGCAGGCTGGTGCCGGGCGTGTTGCCGTTCGCCCAGGTGACACCCGAGGCATTCGACTGCAGATTGGGTACGAACACCGCGTACTGGCCGCCGGTCTGGTACAGGTAAGGCTTCTCCCGGATGACCGGGGTGCTGCCGATCACCGTGTACGGCGGAGTCGGGTAGCTGGCCGCCGGAGCGCCCTGCACACCCACGAACATCTGGTTCCACACGGCGTTCGAGTTCGACCCGATCTGGCTGTTGCGGGTGAACCACTGCTGCTGCGAATACTGACCCTCGACGCCGCTGATCCGGGAGTCGGCGATGTAGCCGCCGGACGCCCAGCCGTAGCCGTTCGGCGCCAGGTTCACGCCGCCGTGGATGTCCATCCGGCGGAACGGCGCGGCCTGCGAGACGGCCCACCGGTCGTCACCGGAGACCGGGTAGAGCGACAGGTTCTCGACCGAGCGCCAGAAGTTCTGGGTCGCGTTGCCGTTGAACCAGCCGGCGTCCACGGTGATGTCGCCGTTGATCCGGGTGTCCTGCGGGTTCTGGCCGAGGCCGACCACCGAGGTGTAGAAGCCGACCTGGATGTTCAGGCCGTTGTAGGTGCCCGGCTTGAACGCGAGCACGTACCGCTGGTTGCCGAACTGGTTCGACTCCTGCTGCCGGAAGATCGTGTCGGCCTGGCTCTGGATCGAGGCGCTCGACATGCCCGGGTCGAACACGATCACATTGGCGCCCAGCGATCCGCCCGCGGGGACGGTCGGGCCGGTGGGCGGGGTGGTGGTCGGTTCGGTGGTCGGGGTGCCGCCGTAGACCTTGAATTCCCAGAGCGAGTAGCCGTAGCCGGTGGTGCGCTGGGTCCCGTACATCCGCACGTACCGGCCCGTGCCGTTGACCGTCAGCGACTGGTTGCCGCCGGTCGACGTGGTGGTCGAGTAGACCGACGTCCAGCTGCTGGCGTTGCTCGAGACCTGGATCTCGAACGCCTTGCCGGCCGCGGTCTCCCAGTTCAGCTCGACCCGGGTGATCGTCTGCGAGCTGCCGAGGTCGACCTGCAGCCACTGCGGGTCGGAGAACGCCGACGACCAGCGGGTGCCGGTGTTGCCGTCGACGGCCTCGGAGGCAAGGTAGGCCCCGGCCGCCTCGGTCGACGACGCGGTGGCCGGCTTGCCCTGCGAGAGCAGGGTTTCCGCGGCGCTGGCGCCGACGGTGGTGAAGGCGGCGTACCCGGCGACGACGGCGGCGACGAGGCCACCGATCGCGCCGAGGCGCCAGGGGGAGCGTCTCCGCGAAGGTGCGGAGGTGACGGGGATGGTCATTGCTTCTCCTTGGGCGGGGAACTGCAAGGGGGACTGCTTGCACCCTCGGGGAGGCTGATCTCTCCACATGTACGGGGAGAGCGCTCCCCCGCCATCGAAGCTAAGTAGGGTCCGTGACCCTGTCCAGAGTTGGCCGAGGTTCCGGAACCGATCGATAACCGTCGTGGACTTGCGGATGTCACAAGCGTTCGTCATGGCACTTTGCCCGTTCGGGCATCAGCGCAGGTCAATGGCGTACCGTAACTTCCCGTTCATCCCCCGGGAGGTTCCGCGCCCACCGCGATAACGAAGACCCCGGAACCGGTTCCGGCGCTGATCAGGAAAAGGTCCATCGCCCACTTCATCGGACAATTCCCCCGATCGTTCCAGGGATAGCGCTTTCTCTATCGTGGGAGATATGCGGCTCGTGCTGACCAGCGACACCCATCTGCCGAAGCGCGCGCGGGACCTTCCGGCGCCGCTGTGGGCGGCGATCGACGACGCCGACATCGTGGTGCACGCGGGAGACTGGGTCGACGTGGCCACACTGGACGCCCTGTCGGCGCGGGCCGCGCGACTGATCGGATGCCACGGCAACAACGACGGCGCTGCCTTGCGGGCGCGGCTGCCGGAGGTCGCCTTCGCCGACCTCGACGGGCTGCGGATGGCCGTCGTGCACGAGACCGGGCCGGCGCAGGGCCGCGAGGAGCGTTGCGCGGCCCGCTTTCCGGAGGTGGATCTGCTGGTGTTCGGGCATTCGCACATCCCGTGGGACACCACGGCGGCCAACGGGTTACGGCTGCTCAACCCTGGCTCGCCGACAGATCGGCGGCGTCAGCCCTTCGCGACCTACATGACCGCGACCGTCGCCGCCGGCCGGCTGACCGAGGTGACGCTGCACGAGCTGCCGGGCCGCTGAGCGACGATACGGAAGATCGGGAAGCCGGAGGCCGCGGCCTCGATCTCGGCCTGCGGGGAGTCTGCCTTGAGACCGTCGAAGAACGCGCCCGTCTCCCACGCCCACTTCTTCAGGTAGAGCCGGATCAGCGGTTCCTTGTCTTCGTCGGCAATCTCGACCGGAGTGAAAAGCTGGCGACGCCGGCCGAGCCGGAGCTCGCCCTCGCCGGCCGCGCGCAGGTTGCGCACCCACTGGGTGTGGCCACGCGGCGCCAGCAGATAGCGCTCGCCCTCGTAGGTGAACAGGTTGACGATCGTGGTGCGGACCTCGCCGGACTTGCGGCCGCGGACCGCCAGGACCCGGCTGCCCATCAGGCTGACGCCACGCGCGGTGAGCCATTTCGCCGTGTCGTTGAAAATGTTCGCGGCGCGCTTGGGGGCCAGGTAACGCATGTCTCCTCCTTCATTTCGAGAGCACTGCTCTCTCCTGTAACCAGTGAACACCTGAGCGGTGCACACTGTCAAGAGCAGTGCTCTCGAAACGTCGGCAGAGTCCGCAGCGGCCAGCCGTGGCCCGGGGCGTGGGGCTGCTGCGGTGGAGCGTTGCGGTGGGGCCGCCGCCGCTGGCGATCTTGGTGAAGTGGTGCGCCCGGCGCGCGGGAACTCACCACTCACGCAGAATGAAGGGCCAGGGCCAGCAAAGCTGGGCCCCGGCCCGCCCTCGGCGTGAGCGACGGTCTGTACCCACCACCCACGCACGACATCATGAACTTGAACTTGCTTTGCGGACGCGGCTCAGCCGAGATCGACCTGGGGGTATAGGGGGAACGGGGCCAGCAGCTCGGTCGCCTGCTTGCTGATGCGGTCGGACAGGGCCGGGTCGAGGGTGTACTTCGCCTTGGAAGCCTCGGCCGATGTGGTGTTCGCGAGGACTGTGTGGATCAGGTCGGCGATCTGGTCCATCTCGGCGGTGCCGAGGCCTCGGGACGTGAGGGCCGGCGTGCCGATGCGAATGCCCGACGTGTACCAGGCGCCGTTCGGGTCCTGCGGGATGGCGTTGCGGTTGGTGACCACGCCGCTGTCCAGGAGGGCCTGCTCGGCCTGGCGGCCGGTGAGGCCGAACGGGTGCACGTCGATGAGGACCAGGTGGTTGTCGGTGCCGCCGCTGACCAGTTGGACGCCGCGCTTCAGGAGGCCCTCGGCCAGCGCCTGGCTGTTGGTGACGATCTGCTGGGCGTAAGTGGCGAACTCGGGACGGCGGGCCTCGGCGAAGGCGATCGCCTTGGCCGCCATGATGTGGGACAGCGGGCCGCCGAGGACCATCGGGCAGCCGCGATCGACCTGCTCGGCCAGCGACGGCTGGGCCAGGACCGCGCCGCCGCGGGGGCCGCGCAGGCTCTTGTGGGTGGTGGTGGTGACGATGTGAGCATGCTCGACCGGGTTGTAATCGCCGGTGAAGACCTTGCCCGCGACCAGGCCGGCGAAGTGGGCCATGTCGACCATGAAGGTGGCGCCGACCTCGTCGGCGATCTCGCGCATCGTCGCGAAGTTCACCTTGCGGGGGTACGCGGAGTAGCCGCCCACGATGATCAGCGGCTTGAACTCGCGCGCGGACTCGCGCAGCGCCGCGTAGTCGATCTGGCCGGTGGCCGGGTCGACGCCGTAGCTGCGCTGGTCGAACATCTTGCCGGAGATGTTGGGGCGGAAGCCGTGGGTGAGGTGGCCGCCGGCGTCGAGGCTCATGCCGAGCATGCGCTGGTTGCCGAAGGCGGCGCGCAGCTCGGCCCACTCGGCGTCGGTGAGGTCGTTGACCTGCCGCTTCTCAAAGCGACGAAGGTGGGGCACCTCGACGCGGTCGGCGAGGATCGCCCAGTACGCGACCAGGTTCGCGTCGATGCCGGAGTGCGGCTGGACGTACGCGTACGGCGCGTCGAACAGGGCCTTCGCATGCTCGACGGCGATCGCCTCGACGGTGTCGACGTTCTGGCAGCCGGCGTAGAAGCGGCGGCCGATCGTGCCCTCCGCGTACTTGTCGGAGAGCCAGTTGCCCATCGCCAGCAGCACCGCCGGAGAGGCGTAGTTCTCACTGGCGATCAGCTTGAGGGACTCGCGCTGGTCGTGCAGCTCCTTGGCGATCGCGTCGGCGATGCGCGGCTCGACGGAGCGGACGACCTCGAGCGCGGAGCGGAATGCGCTGGATTCAACACTGAGCTCAGGCATAGGACCTCCCTATCACGATGGAAGAGGCCCAGGCGCACGGCAAGACGTCATGACGACGGGGCCGCTCCCCGATGGTTGTCCCATCCGAACGCGCCAGTCACGGCCCGCCCGAGAGCATACCGGCGTCGGCGGGCCAGTTCACCCCCGTTCGGCGATGCGCGGTCTCCCACACTCCTATAGTCGGGACGGGCATCCCGATTATCCGGAGGAGGCGGCCGATGCGGGCCGACGCGGAGCGCAATCGCGCCAAGGTGATCGAGGCGGCCATGACCGCGTTCGCGAAGGACGGGCTGTCCGTGCCGGTCGCCGAGATCGGCCGGCGGGCCGGGGTGGGCACGGGCACGGTGAGCCGGCACTTCCCCACCAAGGAGTCGCTGTACGAGGCGATCGTGCTGGCCCGGGTGGAGGAGATCGTCGGCGAGGCCGAGCGGCTGCTCGCCGTCGCGCCGCCGGGCGAGGCGTTCTTCCGGTTCTTCGCCTACATGGTCGGGCAGGCGGCGGCGAACCGCGGGCTGGCCGAGGCCTTGTCCGGCGGCGGCTTCGACGTGGAGGCGGCGGGCGGGCGCACCGGCCGCGCCCTCGAGGGGATCGAGCAGCGCCTGCTGGTCGATGCGCAAGCGGCCGGCACGGTGCGCGCCGACGCGACCCGCGACGACGTGAAGGCGCTGCTCGGGGCGTGCGTGGCGGCGCCGGACCGAGCCCGGATGATCGAGATCGTGACCACCGGGCTGCGGCCGTGATCGCGCATGGTGCGCCTCGGCCTGCGCGGCGCCGAAGTCGTAGCGGTAGGCCGCGTCGCCGGCGTCGCCGAGTCGGTCCAGCCGGTCTGCACGACCGGTGGGCTCTCGAAGTGCGACGCGGATGCCGCCTGCGCCGTGCCGATGACGGTCAGCGGGCTCGCGACAAGGGTGAGCGCGACGCCCGAGATGAGCCCGCGACGCTCTAGCCTGATCTTCGTGGACGGCGTGCAGCTCCTGCTCATCATCGGTGCCGGCATCGCGATCTCGGCGGTCGCCAAGAAACGAAACCTCGAACCGGGCCTGATCATCGTGGTGCTGGCGGCGGCCGCGTCGTTCATACCCGGGGTGCCGCGGCTCGAGCTGGAGAGCGAGTTCATCCTCGCGGTGGTGGTGCCGCCGCTGCTCTACTCGGCGACCCGCGGTGCGTCGTTCTCCGCGTTCGGCGCCAATCTGGGCCCGGTCGTCACCCTCGGCGTGGTGCTCGTGCTGCTCACCACCGGCGTGCTCGGCGTGGTCGGCTCGTGGCTGCTGCCGTCGATGGGCGCCGCCGTGTTCGTGCTGGGCGCTGTGCTCGCGCCGCCCGACACGATCACCACGGTCTCGCACGGCGACGAGATCGGGCTGCCCAAACGGGTCACCTCGATCCTGACCGGGGAGAGCCTGGTCAACGACGCCACCGCGCTCACCCTGTTCGCCATCGCGATCGGCGCGGTCAACGGCGAGCACACCACCTGGGGCCACGGCGCGCTGGAGCTGCTGCGCAACGCCTTCGTCGGGATGGGCATCGGCGGGGCTTTCGCGGTGGCCACGCTGTGGCTGCGCAAGCGGCTCGGCAACCCGACGCTGGAGACCTCCCTCGTGCTGCTGCTGCCGTTCACCGCCTTCCTCGTCGCCGAGCAGGTGCACGCCTCGGGCATCCTCGCGGTCGTGGTGGCGGCGTTCGCGGTGAGCACCAACCTCACGCTCGACCCTCAGCACCAGTACTCGGGCGCCTACCGCACCCGGCTGCAGGAGGAGAACTTCTGGCCGGTGCTCGACTTCATGCTGGAGACGTTCGTCTTCGCGTACATCGGGTTCCAGCTGCGCTTCGTGCTCGTCGACCTCGCCGACTCCGAGGACCCGGGCCTGGCCCGCACGCTGGTGGCGGCCGGCGTCCTGCTGGTGGTCGCGATCGTGTTCCGGCTGCTGGCGGTGTATCTGCTGTTCGGTCGCTACACGATCAAGGACCGGTTGATCAAGCGCCGGGTCGCGGCCGACGAGCGGTACCGCACCCGGATGGACGCCGTGCGGCAGCGCCGCAAGCGACGCGGCGGCGAGCCGCTGGGCCCGCCGACGCAGAAGGAGACGCTGCTCGTCGGATGGATCGGCATGCGCGGCATCCTGACGCTGGCCGCGGCGGGCTCGATCCCGGAGAGCGTCCCGGGCCGGGACGCGATCCTGGCGATCGCGCTGTTCGTCACGCTCGGCACGCTGCTGATCCAGGGCACCACGATCGGCTGGCTGACCCGCCGGCTGCGCTTCGACCTGACCGCCGAGCAGGCCAAGGAGGAGGAGATGCGCGAGGTCGGACGGCAGATCGTGGCGGAGGCCGCCGCCCAGCCGGCCGCCGACGTGGACGCGTCCTTCGAGGCCCAGCGGCGCGCGCTCGGCACGGCGGTGATGGAGCGGCGGCTGGCCGAGGAGATCGCCCGCGCGCTGATCGAGGACCTCGACCTGCGCCAGGCGGCCATGCACACCGCGCCGCAGGCGATGCTCGGCCGGCGGCCATGGCCCGGCCGGCCGGGCCCGCCCGGGTGGCGCGATCGGCCGGGCCCGGCCCCGAAGGGCAAGGATCAGGCCACGCCGTAGACGCGGACAACTTGTCCCTGGATAGATCCGGCCTTCCTCAAGTTTCCCGTTCGGGCCACTCTTTGTTTGTTCACCACGGGAGGTTGATCGCATGGATCGGGCACAGCTCGCCGACTTTCTCCGGACGCGCCGCGAGGCGCTCCAGCCGGAGGACGTCGGGCTGCCGCGCGGGCAGCGCCGCCGCACCGGCGGACTGCGCCGCGAGGAGGTCGCCGCGCTGGCCGGCATGTCGGCCGACTACTACGGCCGCATCGAGCAGCAGCGCGGCCCGGTCCCCTCCGAGCAGATGCTCGCCGCGCTCGCCCGCGGCCTGCACCTGAGCCTCGACGAGCGGGACCACCTGTTCCGCCTCGGCGGGCACCCCGCGCCACAGCGGATCCTGCGCGAGGACCACATCGGCCCCGGCATGATGCGGATCTTCGACCGGCTCGCGGACACCCCGGCCATGGTGATCTCGCGCTTCGGCGAGACGCTGGCGCAGACCGGCCCGGCGGCCGCCCTGCTCGGCAGCGAGACCCAGTACACCGGCCTCGACCGCTACACGGTCTACCGCTGGTTCACCAACCCCGACGCCCGCAAGATCTACCCGGTCGAGGACCACCCGACCCACACCCGGGTCTTCACCTCCCAGCTGCGCGAGGTGTACGCGGCGGCGCCCCGCGGCCGGGCCGCCGAGATCGTCGACGCCCTGCTGGCGGTCAGCCCCGAGTTCGCCGAGGTCTGGGCCGCGCACGAGGTCGGCGTCACCCACCTCGACCGCAAGCGCTTCGTCCACCCCTCGCTGGGCGAGCTCGAGCTGTACTGCCAGACCCTGCTCGACCCCGACCAGTCGCAGGTGCTGCTGGTCTTCACCGCCGTACCCGGCTCGCCGAGCCACGAGAAGCTCCAGCTCCTCGCCGCAGTCGGCGAGTAAAAGTCCTCGTTCCAACGGAGAAAGGCACCACCATGCCCAAAATCGCTCTGATCACCGGCGGCAACCGCGGACTCGGCCGGGCCACCGCCGAGGCCCTCATCGCGGACGGCGTCGAGGTCATCTACACCTACCGGGACGACCCGGGCGAGAAGATCGACGCGGTCGCGCTCAAGCTGACCGTCGGCGACCTCGACTCGTACCCCGCGTTCGTCGAGTCGCTGCGCGAGGTCCTGCGTGACCGGTTCGGCCGCGAGGACTTCGACTTCCTGGTCAACAACGCCGGCGTCGGCATCGGCGGCAAGATCGCCGACTTCCCGGTGGCGGCCTTCGACGAGCTGTTCAACGTCCACTTCCGCGGCATGTTCTTCCTGACCCAGTCGCTGCTACCGCTGATCGCCGACGGCGGCCGGATCATCAACCTGTCCACCGGTCTCGCCCGCTTCACCGGCGAGGGCATCTACGCCGCGTACGGCTCCATCAAGAGCGCCGTCGAGACGTTCACCCGCTATCTGGCCAAGGAGCTGGGCCCCCGCAACATCAGCGTGAACGTGGTGGCCCCCGGCGCCACCGCCACCGACTTCGGCGGCGGCCTGCTGCGTGACAACGAGCAGATCCGTGCGCACGTGAGCGGGCAGATCGCCTTCGGCCGCCTGGGCGAGCCCGAGGACATCGCCGGCGTCATGGTCGCCATGCTCGCCGACAACACCAAGTGGATCACCGGCCAGCGCATCGAGGCCTCGGGCGGCATGCTCCTCTGACCCGTCCGGTCTGGAGTGGACGTTCGTGCGGGCCGGGATGTTCGCGACCAACACGCCGGCCTGGGCGCCCTCGATCATCGCGGACGGGCGGGTGGGACTGCCGGAGTTCGCGGCCGACGCGATCCTGCGGGTGTGGGCCGCCGGGCAGGGGCGACCGGCCGAGGTCTCGGCGCTGGTCACCGAGGTCACCGGGCAGCCGGCCCGCACGTACGCGCAATGGGCCCGCGATCACGCACAGGACTTCCGAGTGTCGAAACCGGTTCCGTAACTCAGATTGCTTGCATGTTACGAATTGCATCGACAAGACTGACTGCGTTGGACGCACCGCCGCCGCCGATCCCCCGCTGGATCACCTCGGTTTTTCCCCGGACCGATCCCGGCGCGGCGGCGGCGGTGCGTTCTATATTCCCGCCAGCGAGATGCTCAGCCACAGCGCGAGCACGCCCGCTATCAGCGCGGCCGGCACGCTCACCGCGCCGAGCTTCAAGAAGTCGCGGCCGTCGGGCGGAGCGTCGCGGGTGTGCAGGATCTGCCGCCACAGCAGCGTCGCGAGCGAGCCGACATAGGTCAGGTTCGGCCCGACGTTCACCCCGATCAGCACGGCAAGCAGCAACGCCGGGCGGCCCTGCACGGCGGGAACCAACACCAGCGTGGCCGGCAGATTGTTCACCAGGTTGGCCAGCAGCGCGGCCAGCCCGGCCACCGCGAACAGCTGCCACCAACCGTCGCCGGGCGGCACCAGCGCGTCCACCGCGCGATCCAGGCCGTGCTGGCGGACCGCCAGCACCACCACACCGAGCGCCAGGACGAAGGCGCAGAACGGCAGGTTCGCCTCGCGCAGCAGGATGGCCGGACGGATCCGCCGGGGCAAGGCCAGGGCCAGCGCGCCCGCCGCGGCGGCCCAGGCGGGGTGCACGCCGAGCGGCTGGGCGGTCGCGAAGCCGGCCAGGGTCAGGGCCAGCACGATCAGGGCATAGCGAGGCGCGTGCGGGTTGTCGCCGTCCGACCGGTGTGCGGCGGGGGCGCTCAGGTCCTCCCGGAAGAACCATCGGAAGACCAGGTACTCGGCGAGGATCACGGCCATCCAGGGCAGGGCCATCACGGCGGCGAAGCCGAGGAAGGTGAGGCCGCTCGCCGCGAACGCCAGCAGGTTGGTCAAATTGGACACCGGCAGCAGCAACGACGCCGAGTTGGCCAGGTGTGCCGACGCGTACGCGGCCGGTCGCGGCCGGGCGCCGGTGCGGGCGGCGGTCGCGAGGACGACCGGGGTCAGCAGCACGACGGTGGCGTCCAGGCTGAGCACGGCGGTGGTCAACGCGGCCGCGACGAAGACGGCGGCCAGCAGGCGGGACGCGGAACGGCCGCTGACGCGGGCGGTCAAAGCTCCGGCGTACGCGAAAACGCCGTGCTCTCCCGCGAGAAACGCGAGCAGCAGGACCGCCGCGAGGAAGCCGACGGTGGGGCCGAGCTCTCGCACCTCGGCGAAAGCGTCCCGCCACGGCAGCAGGCCGGTCGCGACCACGGCGACCGCCGCGGGCCCGGCGACGACGGCCTCGGGCAGGCCACACGGGCGCACGACGGCAACGGCGAGCACGCCGGCCAGCAGGACAGACGCGACGAGGAGGGCCATCTAGGCGCCGAAGAGCTCCAGCACGCCGGACACCTTCAGCACCCGGGCGACCAGTCCGTTCGCGTTCACGACGCGGAAGCCGGCGGGCCTGGCGCGGGCCTCGTTGTAGCCGTCGACCAGCGCGCCCAGGGCCTCGGAGTCGATGAAGGTCACGGCGTCGAGATCGATCACGACGTCGCCGACGGCCAGGGCGGCGAGGATCACCGTGCGCAGGGCGTCGCGGGCGGTGATGTCCAGCTCGCCGCCGAGGTGCAGGAGCGTCGCGGACCCGTCGGCCGCCCGCTCCTGGCCGATCTTGTAGGAGTCCGCCACGGGGCCTTTCTACCAGCAGTCGGCGAATTCAGCTCGGGAAGCTGGCCCAGACGTGTTTGGCGGCATCGGTGGCGTACCACCCGACGTCGATCGCGAAGGTCTTGGTGAGCTGAAGTCCGAGGCCACCGGCGCCGAGCGGGCGATCTTCGGCCAGCATCGGCTCGGCGTCGCGGTCGCGGTCGGCCACGTCGATGATCAGGCGGTCGTCCTGGCGGAGCAGCCGCACGACGGTCGGCGGCAGGCCGTGCCGCAGCGCGTTGGTGGCGAGCTCGTTGGCCACCACCGTCATCCGGTCGGTGACATCGCCGGCCCCGGCCGACCCCGCGAGCGCCTCGCGCAGCTCGGCCCGCAGGCCGCGCAGGTCGCCGAAGCTCGCCAAAGTCCACCGGCATATCTCCGCGGCCACCGGGTATGGGACCGAAGCGGGCAGCGAGGTCATGGCGTTCATCCTGCCTGGACCGGGCGTTGTGGAGCATGGGCCGATACGGTGATGACCGTCTGTTGATCGCTCCGTATTAGTTGTCATCACGCAAAGTCACTCATACTTTCGGCTAGTCTTTTCTCATCCCCTCGGCTAGGGTCTTGGTATCCGAACGGCCTAATGTGCTCGGTCGGAGGCGGTCTGATCGACCGCCATCGACCGCCGATAGGGACACCCGACCGACCGGGTCCCACGAAATAACGGGACCGGCTCTCCGGAGAGGTGCCAGGGAGGACCAAGCATGACCGTCACCGAGACCTCGAAGATCGCGCCGGCCGTCACCACGAGCGCCGAGGCGCCGGTGGACAGCGCCGCCGAGCTGCTCAACGCGATGGCCGCGATGCCGATCGGCCACCCGTCGCGGGCCGCGCTGCGCGACAGCGCGATCGAGGCCTGGCTGCCGCTGGCCCGCCACCTCGCCAACCGCTACTCCGGCCGCGGCGAGCCCACCGACGACCTGATCCAGACCGCCACCGTCGGCCTGATCAA
>NZ_JBITDW010000032.1:0-109158 GCF_044454685.1 Actinoplanes sp. NPDC051513 | reverse complement strand
CGCTGAGGTTGCGCCAGAAGCCCGGCTGCTGTGCGTGCCAGGCCAGGGTGTGGCCACGGACCCGCATGCCGTGCTGGACGGCCCAGTTGTAGATCGCGTCGCCGGCGGTGAACGAGAACTGGCCGGGATTGGGCTCGGTCGCGTCGGGCTTCATCTCGTTGACCGCGGTCATCATGTCGAACTCGCGGTTCGCGATGGTGAGGAAGCCGGAGTCGGTGAGGCGGTCGCGCCCCATGGCGGCGCCGAAATAGCGGCCGCTCCGCTCGGCGGCCGCCTTCAGCGTGGTCCCCGGCGGGCCGCTGAGATCGGCGTGGGCGACGGTGGCCACGGCCACCGAGGCCACGGCGGTCACCACGGCCAGGGTGCCGGCGAGGAGCAGACCGGCGGTACGGCGTTTCGGTCGGACGGGAACTTCGTTCATCGGTGCGCTTCCTTCTCGAGGTCAGCTGCTCAGGGTCCATCGCTGGTTCGCGCCGCCATTGCACGACCAGAGGATCAACTTGGTGCCGTTCGTATTGGCCGCGTTGTTGGCGTCGACGCACAGCCCGGACTGGGCACTGGTGACGGTTCCGTCGGCGTTGAGGTTCCACTGCTGGTTGAGCGCGCCATGGCAGTCCCAGATGATGACCGCGGTGCCGTTGGCCGTGCCGTTGCCGGAGGCGTCCAGGCACTTGTTGCCGTACACCATCAGTTGCTTGCCGGCGGTGTAGGCCCATCGCTGCTTCGCGCTGCCGTCGCAGTCCCACAGCTGCACCTGGGTTCCGTTGGTGGTGGTGGCGTTGGGCACGTCCACGCACCGCCCGGACTGGCCGCCCACGAGCTGCCCGCTCTGCTGGCCGCCGCCCTGCCGCCGGACGATCGACGTGGACTGGGCGGATCGATTGCCCTGCGCGTCCAGGACATAGAGCCGGTAGTCACCCGCGGACGACGGAACCGCGATCGAAGTGGCGACGCCGCCCGCGGTCGTCATCGTCGGTCCGGCGACGAAGGTCGTCGTGCCGGCGGGTGCCAGCCAGATCCGCCTGCTCGCGTCGCCGGTGCTGCGGATCCGCGCGGACGCGGTCCCGCTGCCGACGAACGTGCTGGCCGGCAGGACGCGATCCGGCAGGGAGAGGTTGCCCGGCGGGACGATGTCGGAATACGACTCCTCGAGCCCGGAGTCGACGGCGATGGCGTACGCGGCGGCCGGCCAGACATAGTCGGACGACACCAGGATGTCCTGGATCGTACTGTTCGGCAGGTTCTTGTTGGAGACCTTGTTGATCGGTCCGTACGTCTGCGTGATGCTCAGATCGTGCTTGCGCCCGAAGTCGTCGGAGTTGATGAGCCAGGTGACGTTCTTGTCGACGCTGAGCACGTTGTCGCGGAAGGTCAGGTACGCCGAGCCCTCGTCCGGATGGAGCCCGTACTTGTGCCCGGACGGAACGCCCTGCAGATAGTTGTCGGTGATCGTGGTCCCCGGCTGACTGCCGAGCGTGTAGATCGGGGCCGTGTCGCCGAGGCGCTGCACCGTGTCGACGATCTGGTTGTAGCTGATGGTGTTGTTCCGCGCCGTCGTGGTGGGCCGGTCGGGCGCGATCGAGCCGGACGAGCCGTCGAAGTTCCACCATCCCCAGCCGAGCGTGATGCCGGCCCAGGGCGCCTTCTCGATCCGGTTGTGCTGCACGGTCAGGGTGTCGACGAAGTACGCCGAGATCGGGCTGTGGCCGTTGAACAGCACCGCGCTGTCGTACACGTAATTGTTCTTGATCTCGATGTTCCGGCATAGCCCTTCGACCTGGACCGGATACTTCTCGCGGTTGGTCGACGTGTAGTCGCCGATGTAGACATGCTGCGGATGCCCCACCGAGATCGCCGATCCGGCGATGTCGCCGGTGTAGTTCCCGATCAGCTGGCTGCCCTGCACGTCGTTGAGCATGCTGATCCCGTCGGCGCCGGTGTGCTGGATCCGGTTGCGCTGCAACAGGATCCCGTCGGCGTTCTGGATCTGCACGATGGCGGGAACGGTGTCGACGTTGCGGTAGTAGTAGGCGTGGAAGTTCTGCTTGGCGTAGGCGATCGCGCTGAGATTGCCCTGCTGCGCCTGCTTGTACGCCGAGCCGGCCACGGAGACGAGGTTCCAGTCGGAATGCCGCACCGTGAGGCCGGAGAACGTGAGGTTGCGGGCGTGACTGCTCGTCGAGGTGCCGGCGACCCGCAGCACGGTGGACACGTTGTCGGGTGCGAACACCGTCGCGGTCGACATGTTCTCGGCGTCGGTCTTGTAGTAGTAGAGCGTCCGGCTGGTCCGGTCGAAGTAGAACTCGCCCGGCGTGTCCAGGAACTCGTAGGCGTTCATGACCTTGTGGACCCCGCCGACCTGGGCATTGCCGTTGAACGCGCCCTGCGCGATCGCCGCGCCCGGCTGCTGGAAGAGCGCCACCCGGTTGCCGCCGTCGGTGGTCACCTGGCGGACTCCCACGATGGCCGAGGTCCAGGTGGTCGCGGTCTCGATCTCGATGTCGTCCTGGTTGCGGGCGATGGCCGGGAAGTCGGACTGGTTGTATTTGGCGCCGGCACACTGTGACCCCGACTCCCACGCCCAGTCGGCCTGCCCCGCGGTGATGTTGTACGTTCCGTAACATCCGCCCGAGCTGATGGTCTTCGCGGCCATGTACGCCCGCTTGTCGTTGACGTACAGCGCCCGGAGCTTGTTGGCCCGGTCGAGCGGGGCCTTCCAGATGTTGCCGCTCTGCTGGGTCCATCCGGTCACCCGGACACCGCCCTCGAGCACCGGCGTCTCGTTCGGGTACGCGGCGTAGACGACCCGGTAGTTGCCGGTGCCGGAGTCGCTCGGCCCGAACTCGATGGTGCTGCTCACCGGATAGCTACCACCGCGCAGGTAGACGTAGATGTCGCCGGTCATGGTGGCCTTGGCGGTGCGAACGACGTCCCGGGCGTGCTGCACGGTGCGGAACGGTGCCGTGATCGACCCCGGATTGCCGTCGTCGCCGTCGGGCGCCACGTAGAACGTGGCCTGGGTCGCGGCCGCGGCGGATCCGGCGGTCACGGCCGCGACCGCCGAGGTGGCCGAGATGATCATGGCAGCCGCCAGCATCGACCGGCCGACGGTGGAAAAGGTGCTCCTCATGCGTGCTCCTTCTGCCTCATCCGGCGGCGACGATCTTCCAGCGCTGGTTGGCGCTGGTGGAATCGCTGTACTGGCCGGCACTCGCCCCGGTCGCCGTGCGTCCCATGCCGTCCAGATAGAGGCCGGTGGCCCGGTTCCGCAGTCGTACGTTGTTGGCGTCGGTGACCACGGACCACTGCTGGTTGGCCGAGGTTCCGCCGGTGTACTGGCCGGCGGCGCTGCCGTTGGCGGTGCGGCCCATGCCGTCCACGTACAGCCCGCTGCCGAGATTCCGGATCCGCACGTAGGTCCCGGAGTTCTCGACCACCCACTGCTGGTTCA
The DNA here is from genome assembly GCF_044454685.1 of Actinoplanes sp. NPDC051513. Taxonomy (NCBI): domain Bacteria; kingdom Bacillati; phylum Actinomycetota; class Actinomycetes; order Micromonosporales; family Micromonosporaceae; genus Actinoplanes; species Actinoplanes sp. NPDC051513. The sequence goes on along the minus strand of NZ_JBITDW010000032.1, from coordinate 105,707 downwards.
GGCCGGTGCCGGCGGGCGCCTGACCGACATCGGATCCGGCGGCGGTGCGGCCCAGCCCGTCGGCGTACCGGCCGGTGGCGGCGTTGACGATGCGGACCGTCGTGCTGCCGCCGGTGCCGATCCCCCAGGAGTACTGCAGCCGGTTGAGCCCGGAAGGGTTGGTCAGCGTCAGGTTCAGGGTGGAGCCGCTGCCGCTGCGCTTCGTCAGGCTGTACCAGTCGCCGTCGCGCAGGCCGGGCCAGTAGACCCCGCCGACGCCCAGCTCACGGAGCTTGCTGCTGACGCCCCGGATGTAGTCGGCGAAGAACGACCCGCTCGGGATGTTGTAGTCGATGGTGTCGTACGAGACGCCGTTCTTGCTGCCCGGGCTCATCGGGCCGCCCCATTCGGTGGCTACGGTCCGCGCCGCGTATCCGCCGATGGAGCTCGCGATGTGGTTGGCCCACGAGGTCTCGTCCTCGAACCCGGCGAAGAACGAATAATCGTGTACGGCGAGCAGGGTGTCGTTCAGCCGACCGTCCTGGCCGACGGCGGCGACGTTCTGGGCGAGCCCGGCGCCGTCCAGGATGACCCGTCCGCGCGGCACGTTGGAGTGCCGGCCGAGCCACGCGTTGTACAGGTTGTTCAGGTCGCCTGTGGAGTACCCGTACGGCTCGTTGATGACTTCGAAGTAGGCGTTGCTGTTGCCGGCGTACCGGGCGACGACGGTGTCCCACATGCGGTCGTAGGCCGCGACGGTGCTCGGCCGGCCACCGCTGTAGGCCCAGTACGCCAGGATCACCTTGCCCTTGGTGAGTGCCTGATCGATCGCGCCGGTGTAGGTGTTCCAGTAGTTCGCGACGGTCGGTTCGTTGATCGGCATCCGGACGGTGTTGGCCCCGGTGATCGCGTACAGCTGCCCGACCACCCGATCGGCGACGACGGCCGCCGAGGCGTACGTGTCGGCCGAGCCCAGGCCCGACACGTAGAGCACCCCGTTGACGAAGTTGTCCCGCTGGTCGGCCCAGTTCACCCCGCGGAACTGCATGGTGTCGGCGCGCGCCGGCTGCTGGGCCACGACAGCCCCGGCGAGCGCGAGCACGGCGGCGAGCAGGATCCGCCCGGTACGGCCGAGTTTCCCGGCGCCGGTCACGACTTGGTCCATCGCTGGTTGCTGCCGCCGTTGCAGGTCCGCAACTCGACGGCGCCGCCGTTGGTGGTGGCCGAGCCGGTCCAGTCGAGGCAGAGCTTCGACTGGACCCCGGTGATGGTGCCGTCCGCGTTGATCAGCCACTGCTCGTTGGCGCCGCGGTTGCCGGACCAGATCTGCACGACCGCCCACCCGCGCGATCGCCACGGCCTGCGCAACGACCGGCGGTTCGGCCGGTCCTCAGATGTTGTCATGAAGTCGCTTCCCTTCCGCCGAGGCGCCGTGACCGGCTTTCCCTGCTGATCGCGTCACTAGGTCGTTAAGTTAGCGTTAACTACTACATCATTCGAATGACGTATGTCGATGTACGAGTCGCCCTGGCTCGCTGTTGGGCGGTCGAGCGCGGACGGCATTGCCGGGGGCGCAGACTGGGACGAAGCTGCCATAGACCGGAAAGGCCGCCGCGATTCGGGCAGTTGACAGGTTTCAGTGCGGGGTGCGACCCCCGGCAGAGATGCTGCGTAACGCTTTTTCGGCGGTCAGTTGATCGCGTCTATTCACGGCAGACGCACAAAAGAATTGTGAAGGTTAACATCGGCGATTCGCGGCTGGACGCCGGCGATCAGCGGTCCACGCACCCGGCGACGGCCGGCACGTCGCCGGTGGTGGTCCCGGCGGTCAGGGCGAACCGTCTCGTCGGTTCGCCCCGGGGGCGCCGCCGCCGGATGGCGATGATCGTGGGGTGTGCCCGGGACGCGCCCGACGCGGTAGCGAGGCCGGTGCCGGCCATCAGGGTGGCGAGCGCCGCCACCACCACCCGGGAGGTCCGGCGGGACGGCCGCGCGCCGAGCAGACGCCAGGTGACCAGGGTCGCCCCGGCCACACCGGCCGCCGCGAGCAACCCGGCGCCCGCCGATGCCGGACAGCCGTGCAGGACCGCCACCAGCAGGCGGCGGCCGCGGCGTACCCGGCGAACAGCAGTGCCCGCTCCACGCCGTCTAGCACCGGCTCCAGGGTCTGCGGACGCAGCATGTCGCCCACTACGACCTCCACGCCCTGACGGTCAGCGAGCCCATCGAGCCGGCCGCCGTCGCGGACGAGGGCCCGCACCGGCACGCCGTGCCGGGTGAACTCGTCGATCACTGCACGACCGCTAAGTCCTGCGGCACCCCGTCACCAGAATCATTGGATCTCCTTACGCTCACACTTAATTTCTAGGAGCGGGTCGCCTGCTCACCGGCGCCAACAGCGCACCTGCCACGCACTGCCTGGCCGACAGGCACACCGTGGCGCTTCCCGGCGCAGGTGGCGGCTGACTCCAGAGTGTCCTGACACCGCCCCAGCGGGCGGTGTCGGCACATTCCTCTCGATTCAAGCTCTCGTGGCGCATACCGCTGATCTTCCGACAAGAGCGACCTCAGCTCGATTCCCGGAGGTCGTGACGGCTCACGAATGCCGGTTGAACTGAATGATCTGGAGGTAGTTACCGTCGGGGTCCACGAATGTCGCGAAGCGGCCGGCGGGACGGTCCTCGGCGGGAACGAGCCAGTCCACCCCGGCCGCCCGCAGCTGCGCCTCAGCGGCGTCGAAGTCGTCGACGTGGAAGTTGAGGATCATCCGGCCCGGCTCGTTGTTCTTCGTGCCGACGTCGAGGCGGTGCTCGATGGCCACCCGGAAGCCGCCTAGGTCGATAGGCCCTTCGCCCTCATGGTCGGGCGCGAGTGTCTTGCGGTACCAGTCGCGCAGTTCGACGGGCTTGGCGGAACCGAGAAGGATGCTGCCAGGTTTCGGAGTGGTCATTTTCAGAACTCCTCGTTGCCTTTGTGTCCGGGCTCTCGTGATGCAGACTCGGGCTCAGCCGGGAAGTGATCGGTCGCGGCGTGGATGTGCCCTAGCCCACGTTGCTCGCGACCGTTTCGCGGGCCACGGACTGAGGGTCAGAACACCAACAGTGGTTTCCCGCCCCGGTCGGCCGCCTCGGCCAGGTGGGCTGCATGTACGGCCCGGTGGGCGGGGACCGGCTGTCCCTCAGGGATGACCATCACGGAGTTCTCGACCAGCGCGATCGCCGACGCCAATCCGCGCCGAATGTCGTCCTGGGATGTCGTGGCGAACCAGTGTGAGAGGAAGAACCCTCGCACCTGCTTGCTGCCGAAGACGAGGCAGCCGGCGGACAACGGGATGGTGAGCATGGCTGGGTCGGTCTGGCGGTGTGCGGGTCTTCGTCCTCGGTGCAGATGACTTCCGTACCACCCAGGGCGTGGATCTGTTCCGCGGTCGCCCGACGGCGCACGACGTTCAGCGTGTGAAAGCACCTACACGTACCCGCTCGATCAGCGCGCCGCGACCCTCTGGTACCACGACCACCGGATGGACTTCACCGGCCCGAGCGTCTGGCGCGGACTCGACGGATTCCACTTGCACCACGACGACGAGGAAGCCGCGCTGCGCCTGCCTGCCGGCGACCGGGACCTGCCGCTGATGATCGCCGACCGCAGCTTCGACGCCGACGGCACGCTGCTCTACCCCAGCGTCGATCCCACCCTCGTCAACCGGCACGGCGTCACCGCCGACTACGTGGCTGGCGTGCTCGGGGACGTCGTGCTCGTCAACGGCCGGCCCTGGCCCACCCTCACCGTCAGCCGCGGCACATACCGGCTACGACTGCTCAACGCGTGCAACGCCCGCCTCCTGTCGGTACGCTTCGATCCGTCGCCCCGAACCCGGCCTCGCACAGATCAGCACCGACGGCGGACTGCTCGCCGCACCCCTGCGGCACGACCACCTCGAGCTGGCGCCCGCACAGCGGTTCGACATCCTCGTCGACTTCTCCGCCTACGCCCCCGGGCACCCGGGTCACCATGGTCAACGACTTCGACACGGCCGCCATGAGCCAGATCATAAAATTCGTCGTCGACGACAGCCGGCCCGAACCCACCGCAATCCCCGACCGGCTGTCCACCGTCACCCCGCTGCGCGAGCAGGACGCGGTGACCACCCGGAAATTCGACTTCCGTACCGGCGACGTCGACGGCCACGACGGATGGCTCATCTCCCACCAACCGTTTAACCCCGACACCATCGCCGCCCGCGTCAAGCTCGGCACCACCGAGATCTGGCAACTCAACTCCGACTTCCACCACCCCGTCCACCTGCACCTGAGCCACTTCCAGGTCCTCAGCCGCGGCAGCGAAGGCCCGGGACCCTACGACGCCGGCTGGAAGGACACCATCGACCTGCGCCCCGGCGAACAGGCCAGAATCCTCGTCCACTTCGACGGCTATCCCGGCAAGTACGTCCTGCACTGCCACAACCTCGAGCACGAGGACATGGCCATGATGGCCAACTTCATCACCACCTGACACGAGGCCACGACTCAGCCCCCAGCCGACCGAACCGTCTTCGCGGCCGCCCTCACTCTGGTCGAGCTCACCGGCGCAGACGTTGAGCCAGTTGCCACAACCTTGACGGGATCATCGAGAATGGAGATCGGCGGCGCTCATGACCTGACCGCGGCCCGCGCCGGCGGTGGCACCGGGAGGGAAGTAAACGCATGATCGCGAGGCGGATCGCCACCCTGGTGGCAACCCTGCTGGCCGTCACCGGCCTGGGCGCCTGTGGTAGCGCCGCCACCGTCGAGGCACGGCGCAACGAACCGGTCGCGATCGCGCCGGGTTCGGCGGACGACGTCCGGGCGGCCACGCGAGAGGTCCAGGCCGCCGCCCGAGCCGACGCCGGCGTACGCCATCTGCCGTCCGCCTTCCGACTGCCGCCGGACAGCCGGGTGACCATGCTGTCTGACCGCGAGTCCGGCGCCTCGTTCACGCTGACCGCGCCGGACCCGGACGCTGTGCTCGCGTTCTATCGACGCGAGCTGCCGCGAGGCGCGTTCACGATCGTCGCCGACCGAGCCGGACCGGACACGACCAGCCTGGCGTTCCGCAACGCGGACGGCTGGGCAGGCGAGATCTATGCCACGCCACGCTGGGTGGCGGTCGCAGTCCGGCACGCCTGACGGAGTGCCGGGCCACCGTTCCGCCGCTTGTTGCCACTTTCCGTTGAACGCAACGGTCCCTCCCCAGTCAGGGCTGTGGGCCCGGGCTGGGGAGGTCCGACCGGTCAGTTGCCGTACACCTCGAAGGTGAAGAGCGAGTAACCCCACGGAGTGGCTCGGGTGGTGCCGTTGATGCGCACGTACCGGGCTTGCGCGCTCAGCCCGGTGTTGTCGTCCTCGCCACCGTTGCCTCCGGTCACCGACCGCGCGGTGGTCCAAGCGGTGCCGTTGGTCGAGGTCTGAATTTGGTACGCGGAACCGTAGGCCGCCTCCCACAGCAGTCGTACCCGGGAGACCGTGTACGTCGCACCCAGATCGACCTGGATCCACTGTGGATCGCTGAATTGACTCGACCAGCGGGTCGTCGTCGAGGCGTCCACCGCGGCCGAAGCCGGATAGCTCGCGCTCTCGACGCTGGACGCCGTTGCCGCCTTGTTGAGCGCCAGGTTGGTCACCGGCGGCTGCCCGGTGAGCTCCTTGACGCGGATGTTGCGGAACGCGGCCTGGTCGCCGGCACCGTGGTTCTGGATGCCGATGTAGCCGTCCAGGTTGCGGGCCGGGTCGGTGTTGGTGAAGTCGTTGATGAGCCGGCCGTTGAGGTAGACGCGGATCCGCTGGGCCTCGACCAGCAGCTCGTAGGCGTTCCACTCGCCGGGCGGGTTCAGCGCGGCGTCGCGGGCGGCGATGTCGGCCGACTTGAAGGTGTAGATGGCGCCCGTGGTGCGGTCGGCCGCGTCGGTGGCGTCGATCTGCACCTCGTAGCCCTGGTTGACCGCCACCCACGGATCGTTGCCCGGGTTGGGGAAGCCGACGAAGATGCCCGAGTTGCTGTCGCCGGTCAGGCGCCAGTCGGCCTTCAGCGAGTACGACGTGAACTGCTTGGCGGAGTACCAGTAGAGGCCCATGCCGCCGACCGAGCTCAGCGTCGCGTCGCTGTTGGTGAAGCTGCCCGGCCCGGACTGGGACCAGCCGGTGGTGCCGCCGTTGTAGAGCGGGGTGTATCCGGTCTCGGGCCGGCAGTCGGCCTTGGCCCGGCCGGCCGCGTAGCGCAGGCCGCCAAGCAGATGGCCGCGGAAGTTTGCCTCCGCGTATGAGGCCTGAGTGTGCCCGAAACCGGTGTACCAGGATCGGCCGCTGTCGACCGTCTTGCACCAGGCGATCGGATGGTCGGCTCCCATGCTGCCGCCCGAGTACGTCGACTCGTCGAGGGTGGCGAGCACACGGGCGCTGCTGCGCGGGTTGCTCTGGTAGTTGTAGAGCTCGTCAGTGCGGGTCCACGCCTGCGGCAGGTGGGCGCTGCTGGGGTGCGCCCGGTTCTCGACCCGCGCGGTCACCTGCTGGATCGCCGGGTGCGACTGGAAGTACGCCCCGACCAACTGACCGTAGAAGGGCCAGCCGTACTCGGTGTCGGCCGCGGCGTGCACGCCGACGTAACCGCCACCGCCGCGCACGTACGCCTCGAAGGCTGCTTGCTGCGAATCGTTGAGCACATCGCCGGTCGTGTTGAGAAAGACGACTGCCTCGTACGCGGCCAGGTTGCCGGCCGTGAACGCGGCCGCGTCCTCAGTCGCGGTGACCGTGAAGTTGTTGGCGGCGCCCAGATCGCGGATCGTCTGGATGCCCACCGGGATCGCGTCGTGCCGGAACCCGGCCGTCTTGGAGAACACCAGGACGTCGTAGGGGGTGTCGGCCGCGGACGCCGGGGATGCCGTGAACGTGCAGGCGGCCACGGCGAACAGGATCGTCGCGACGGCCAAGAGCTTACGCATGGAACCTCCTGTGCTGGGGGGAAAGCGGCGGGGTCAGTTGCCGTACACCTCGAGGTTGAAGAGCGAGTAGCCCCAGGCCGTGGCCCGGGTCGTGCCGTTGATGCGCACGTAGCGGGCTTGCGCGCTCAGCCCGGTGTTGTCGTCCTCGCCACCGTTGCCTCCGGTCACCGACCGCGCGGCGGTCCAAGCGGTGCCGTTGGTCGAGGTCTGAATTTGGTACGCGGAACCGTAGGCCGCCTCCCACAGCAGCCGTACCCGGGAGACCGTGTACGTCGCACCCAGATCGACCCGGATCCACTGTGGATCGCTGAACTGACTCGACCAGCGGGTCGTCGTCGAGGCGTCCACCGCGGCCGAAGCCGGGTAGGTGGCGTTCTCGACGCTGGCCGCCGTGGCCGGTTTGTTCAGCGACAGGAGTCCGGCGGCGGCACCGGTCGTGAACGTGAAACTGTCCACATCGAACAGAGCGCCCGTGCCGGTGCCGGCGAACGTCAGGTACAGCAACGTCGTACCGGCCGGCGCTCCACTGATCGCGCCGGTGACGTTGACGAAGATCTCCCACGACCCGGTCGGCGTCACGGCGGCCGAGCCGATGACGGTGCCGGTCGGCGAGCCCGTACGGAACTGAAGTGTGCCGCCGCTGCCGCCCGAGGAGACTCGCGCCGTGAAGGAGGTGGCGTTGTTCAGCTTGTACGGGTCGAACTGAATCCAGTCACCGTTGTTGACATCGCCGACCGTCTGGCCACCCTCGGCCGCCGTCTTGGCGATTTTGCTGACGCCCGAGGAGGACTTGTAATGCTCGGCCTGCCGCTTGCGGGGCGTGAGGATGTTCTGCGCGTGCGTGGTCAGCCCGCCCTTGTCGGTGTACGACGCGTCGAAGATCGGGAAGATGTTCGCGGCGTCGTCGTGCTCCCCGTCGACGGGGATCGTGATCGAGCCGGAACAGCCGTTCTGCGACGTGATCTGGTGCGCGTGCTGATCGTGGCCGAGGACGTAGGCCATCGTCACCTTCGTGCAGTCGATCGTCCCGTCCTCGGGGTCGGTGACCGTCACGCTCCACGGAACGGTGTCGCCGAACGAGGTCAGCTGGCCCGAGGCCGGGGCGTTGATGACGATCGTCGGGGCGGTGTTGCCGACGCTGATGCTCACGCTCGACGTGCCGGTCGCGCCCTGCGGGTCACGCACGGTCAGCGTCGCCGTGTAGGTGCCGTTGGTGGCGTACGTCTTGGTCGGGTTGGCGGCCGTCGATGTGGTGCCGTCGCCGAACGCCCAGGAATAGGTGAGCGCGCCGCCCTCGGGGTCGGTGCTGCCCGCCGACGAGAAGGTGACGGTCAGGGGCGAGGCGCCGGAGGTCGGGTTCGCGGCCGCCACCGCGGTCGGTGCGCGGTTGCCGCCGGCCACGTAGTCGTAGCGGTAGAGCGCCGAGTTGGCGTCGCCGTTGAAGTAGCCGGTGCCGTAGTCGAGGACGTAGAGCGCGCCGTCCGGGCCGAACGCCATGTCCATGACCTGCTTGCCGTTCCACGGGAACGTGTCGATCGTGCCCGGTGTGCCGTTCGCGTTGACCACGATCGGCTTGATCCAGCCGCGGCCGAACTCGCCGGCGAAGAACTGCCCGTCGAACGTCTGCGGGAACTTCGTCGCCGACGTGTTGCTCGCGCTGTATCGATAGACCGGACCGCCCATCGGTGACTCGGATCCGCCGCCGAACTCGGGCGGCGACCCGGCATCACCGGCGTACCGGATCCATGCCGCTCTGGCCGCGGGCAGCGCGGTCAGGCCGGTGTTGCGGAACGAGTTGTTGGTCGGCCCGCCGGTGCAGTTGTACTTGGCGCCGCCGGTCCCCGCGGCGAAGTCCCACTCGTTGTACGTCTCGGCGGTCGTGTTCGTCCCGGTGCAGTACGGCCAGCCGTAGTTGCCGGGTGCGACGACCCGGTTGAACTCCACCTGCCCGGAGGGGCCGCGGGTCGCCGACGTCGTTCCCGCGTCGGGGCCGTAGTCGCCGACGTAGACGGCGCCGGTGGACTTGTCGACGCTGATCCGGAACGGGTTGCGGAAGCCCATCGCGTAGATCTCGGGCCTGGTGTTCGCCGTGCCGGGCGCGAAGAGATTGCCCGCCGGGATCGCGTACGTGCCGTTGTCGTTCGGCTTGATACGCAGGATCTTGCCGCGCAGGTCGTTGGTGTTGGCCGCGCTGCGCTGCGCGTCGTAGACCGGGTTGCGGTCGGTGCGCTCGTCGATCGGGGAGTATCCGGCCGAGTCGAACGGGTTGGAGTCGTCGCCGGTCGAGAGGTAGAGGTTGCCGGCGGCGTCCCAGTCCATGTCGCCGCCGACGTGGCAGCACATGCCCCGATCGGTCGCCACGTCGAGCACGTTGACCTGGCTCGCCGTGTTGACGGTGAAGTCGGTGTTGAGCGTGAACCGGGACAGCCGGTTGACGCCCGCCCAGGTGGCCCAGGTCGTTGCGGCGCCGGTGGCCGGGGCGTCGCCCGCCGGGGTGTTCAGCGGCGGCGCGTAGAAGAGATAAATGCGCCGGTTGGTGGCGAAGCCGGGGTCGACGGCCACGCCCTGCAGGCCCTCCTCGTCGTGCGTGTAGACCGGGATCGTCGCGACCACCGCGGTGTTACCGGCCGCGTCGGTGCGGCGCAGCGTGCCGTTGCGTGCGGTGTGCAGCACCGATCGGTCGGGCAGCACCGCGATGCTCATCGGCTCGCCGGTCTCGGCGACGCCCTTGGCCAGCGTGACCTGCTGGAAGTCGGCCGGATCGATCGCCGCTGCCGCCGGGCCGGCGGTGACGCCGAGGGCGGTGGAGAGGAGGAGGACGGACGTAGATATCGCGGCTGATCGACGGACCTTTGTTCGGTGGTTCACGGTGTCCCTTCCTGACTGGGGATTGCCAGGCGGGGGCGCAGGCCGCTGCGCCGCAGCCGGGGAGTGCTGTGGCACCGATGTGCCCGGGCAGGCTCGGGGAGCTGGTTACCTGCTCGAAACATTCCACACTTTCGCATCGACAGACATATCTTTTGCATCATGAGCCGAAAGCTGCGTCCACCGGATGAGGCCGAGTTCGGCCCGAGCCGCGACAGTCGACTCTCCTGGCTACCGTGGCTCAGATGGACCATCCGCGGCGGCACGCCGGCGAGAACGTGATCAGCGCGGCCCAGCGCCTTCTACACCCGCGCCATCGCCGACGACCTCATCCCCGCCGGCGCCAGCCCGGCCCATCACGTGCGCAAACGCTGTCGGCTACCGAGCTCGCGGCGCGCCCTGAAGCCACGCGAGCTCACGACATTCTCGGTGCCGGCATGAACTCGCCGCTGCTTGATCGGGATCCAGGTTGGTGCAGTCGGGGATCAGGGGATAGGCACGTTGGTCGAGGATAGGCAACGGCCGTCATCCCAGTCCTCAAGACTCTGCCCATCGATTGGCGTCGGTCGGACGCTGTCCGACGACCCAGGTAGGTCACGATCATGCAGTGAGAAATGCAAGTGATCAGCCACCGAGAGCCCGGTGTCATCGACGAGCCCGAGTCGTGCGCCTTGCTTGACGAACATTCCCGTGCTTACTGGCACCAGTCCGGGACCATCGAGATGCAGGTACTCCGTACTGTATTTTGGCAAGGTTGGCTGGCCTCCGAAAAGCTGGTTGAGGAACTCTATGAAGATCTCGATCTCGGTGATGTGCCCTATCACAACCTGATTGTCGATCGCTGGGTCACCAGTGACTGTGCTGCCACGAACGAAGCTCACAATGCCGTCGGCAACAGCAAGAACCGCCTTGCCTCGAGCGTCGAGGAATAGCGGTACACCTTGAACAAAGCGGGAAAAGTCGACGGCGAAGGTGTCCCGGCCCACGTGGGTAGTAGGTTGTCCGTAGTAGAGGCCGCCTGGACCGAAACCACATGGCGTGGCAAGCGAAGCAGTCTCGACGAGGCCAGCGTAAATGAATGGCGCGAAAGGACCGAATGGAGCGGCGATCGCGTAGAAACCTGCGATCTCGGCGCTGAAGCCGACGATGCCCCCGGCGCGGAAGTTTTGGCCGGCCGGCCACGGGGCTTTCATCATCAACGAGGCCGGAGTGACAGGTGGACTGGTCGGCGTCGAACCTTCACCGGGCGGCGGATCTGGAGGAAGAACCGGTGGATCGTCATGAGGAAGATCCGGGCGATCAGGGCGATCGCCGTTGCGGTGCGGCAACTGAGTCAGACCAATGCCTCCCCACTCATATCCGCCGGGAGCACGAGCCATAATAAGCAGAACGCTGCCGGAGAAAAAACTGCCGTTCCAACCATGAGTTTCCAGATACAGCTTGCCACCAGCTCCCCGAATTGCTGCCGCGTCGACGGCGACATCAGAGTCGGCTAGATCGGACCGAAGCTCCCGAAGTAACGGACCTGGCTCGACGAATTGCCGTTCACCGCCGGACAGTCCAATGGTGAAATGGGTCGGAGACGCAAGTCGTTCCAGATGGTCGCCGTCACCTCTTCGTAGTGCGTCTGCCAATTCGCGCGCCAGTTGTTCCGGAGCGCGCACCCAATCGGGGCCGCGGGTCAAGCGCTCAGCATCTCGTCTGGCGAGATCGGGAATGTTCGCCATGGTGCGCGACGGCACATCGATCGCTTCGGCCGCCTGCCGATACGCCTGTGTCGCCTCTTCCCGGCGCCCGGCAGCCTCGGCCAGTCGTCCGATCTCGCGATAGCACCAGGCCGGAGACGTGTCCCCTGTGCCCGCTTGCACGATTTGTTTAAAGCAGTCCGCCGCCTGCTCAAATCGCCCCATCGCTTCATGGCACGTCGCGGCTTGCTGCAGGGCAAGGCCCAGCAGCGTTTGACTGCCGAACCGACGATCAGGATATCGACTGATAATGTCCTGATAGATCTGGACCCCAGCATCAAAACGTGACTCCAGCAGGAAGTTGTCACCGAGCCACAGAAGCAATAGGCCAGCCAATGGCTCGTCCTGGTGGGCATCGACATTGCCCTGCAACAGTTCGTTACTAGCAGTCGGACGCGCCGTGTGTCGAAGGCGATGTACAGTTTGTGAGATTTGACGCCACATCTCGAAGGTACGTCGATCGGACGGTGTCGGCATCGTGTCCTCCCCATGCGGGCGCAGTTGTCCGTGCATCGCACCGTCGCGACATCAAGATCTGATGGCCTACGTACTATGGGGGCACCAACGGTCCGCGAGATGCGCGGGCTAGCCGTGAAGCTGGGCATCAATATGTGCCGTCTTGACTCTATGCCTGAGGCCGTGTTGGCAGAAGGGTCGATGCCCCCAGCCAGAGGTTGCGGCCCCGGCCGCTGCTCATGCTCGCGCCCATTTCAGCCAGCGCTACCGCTTGTCGGCGGTCCTGCCAAGGTCATGCATCGATGTTGATCTGCCGGGCGGAATGGCCCACCGCGGAGGTCGGGATCTGCTTGCGCTGTCACGCCAGCGGCGCCGCGTTCCGGATCGCTGCGACCACGTCGAGGATCGCCTGACTGGTCGCGGTCGAGTCCTTCTCGTCTGCGAGGAGCTCTTGATGGCTGGCGCCGTCGATGACTCGGTGCGCGCTATTGGTCGACATGGTGGCGAGGCGGACATGGCTGGCGATCAGGTCGGCGTCGCTTCCGGTTCCGGCGGTGAGCACCACCAACGGCTTGGCGCCGAAGTCGGTGAATGCTCCTGCTTCGACCGCGGAGGCGTTGGCTTGGGCGAACTCGTCGACGAAGCTGCGCAGGTTACTGCCGGTGGCAAGGTTGGCACGTGCCTCGGCCTCTGACTGCGGCGGCAGAGTACCGGCCTCGGTCGGCGCGTACAGGCGGGTCAGGCCAAGGCGAGCCGAGGTGGAAACCAGGGTGGCGACCCGTCCCATGGCGTAGTAGCGGTTCGGGTCGGCAGACCCTGCGGCAGGCGGTGTCTCGCGCGGTGCGGTCGTGTCCACGAGGACCATCCCGGCTGGCCCCGGCCCGGGCCGCGACGACCGCGCCGTTGATGGTGTAGTACCGCGTCCCGGTCAGCGCCTTGGTGCTGTTGTTCATGACGATCTGCTCGTCGCCGAGGTACAGCGTGGTGGTGGCCGGGTCGCGCTGGAGCAGCTGGCTGCCGTCGGCGGCGTACCCGTACGTCGTGGTGCCGCGGCCGGTGGCGGCGGTGGCCACCTTGCCGGTCGCCGTCCAGGTCAGTTTCTCGTGGCGAGCAGCGGCGACGTGTGCGACAGCCCGTGCCGGAGCCGCTGGCGGTCGTCGATCACCACCGGGTCAGAAGACGACGTCGGCCAGCCGATCGACTTCGGCGAGGTCGGGCACGGTCGGGTCCAGGATCAGCTCGTCGAGGCCGGCATCCTCGAACGCCTTGATCGCGTCCCGCAGCGCCTGCGGCGACCGCAGCGCGCCGTTGGCGATGACGTCGGCGAAGTCGCCGAGGAACCCGTAATAGCTGCGCAGTGACCGCTTGGACGTCTCTTCATCGCTGAGTCCGAAGTACGCCAGGCCGGCGAACCGCGGCTCGCCCTCACGGCCGGCGTCGTGCCACTCGCGGCGGATCCGGTCGACCATCGGCTTCACCTGCGCGGGAGAGGCGCCGCCAGCGATCCAGCCCTGCCCGTGCTCGACCGTGCGGCGGACGGCCGCGTCGCTGGTGCCGCCGATGAGCACCTTCGGGTGGCCGTGCTCGGCCACCGGGAAAGCGTCGCCGGCGAGCTTCTCGCCCGCGAACACCGTTCGCATGATCTCGAGCGCTGCGTCCATGTTCTGGCCGCGCCCGCGCATCGAGCGGCCCATCGCGACAAAGTCGTCCTCGCGTCCGCCGACGCCCAGGCCGAGGGTGAGCCGGCCGCCGGACATCGCGTCCAGGCTCGCCGCCGCCTTGGCCAGCCACACCGGCGGATACAGCGGCGTTAGCAGTACCCCGCTGAGCAGGCCGATTCGGGAGGTGGCCCCCGCCGCGACGCACAGCGAGGCGATGGTGTCGTAGTTCGGGTAGACAATCCGGTCGATAGTCCCGAGCGAGGTGAATCCGCGCTCCTCGGCCCGTCTGGCCCACTCGATCATAAGCGGCCCGGGATGTGTCAACGTGTTCGGCAAACCGATGCTGATCTCCATGATTCCAGGCTAGTCCGGCCACGGCGGCCCGGGCCTGATCCTCGACGTCCGTTGCCTCTGCCTCCCGCTCCTGGCCCCCGCCGGGCACGCCCGGCCGGTAACGCACACCGCCCAGCAGCCGGGACCGGCAGGAACGCGCCCGCTGTGCCCGCCCGCGCCGTCGACGGACGCGGGACCGGACGCGGCCGGACCGAGGGCAAGACGTCCTGGAGCTGCTGACCGCGCACCACGCTCGGACGAACCGGCTGTTCGACAGTGCCGCCAGGTCAACCGGAGACGACGCGCGCATGGCGTTCGGCGACCTGGCACAGCTGATCGCAGTGCACGAGATCGCGGAGGAGCGAATAGTCCACCCGCTGATCCGGCGATTGCGCCCGGACGACCATCTGGCCGACCGTCTCGTCGACGAGGAGAGCCGGATCAGCGACGCACTGTCCGACGCCGTACGCGCCGCCGCCCACGGCCATTTCGACGACACGATCGGCGGGCTGCGTGACATGGTGACCACCCACTCCCGCGGTGAGGAACACGACGAGTTCCCCAAGCTCCGCAGAACCGTGCCGGTGCAGGAGCGCAGGGAGATGGGCCGGGCGGTCCGCGCGGCCGAGGCGGCGGCCGCCGACGAGGCAGGTCCCCGGGACCCGGCGTGGGCCGAGCCGCGGGCCGTGGCACAAACGGCGGACCGCGTCCGCGACGCGCTCGCCGGCTTCTCTTGAGGAGCAGGCGCGCTTCTACCCTGCCGCGGGTGAGCCGCAGTCATCCGATCCGGGCCGAGGATCGAAACGGGGCCGTCGCCTGACCGCGGCGCGAGCAGGCCCGCACAGCTGACGACCGAGAAGTCTTGGAGGATCGCGTGGCCAGCACAGTAACTACCCAGACCGATGAGGACATCCAGCGTGAGGTACTGCGCGAGCTGAAGTGGGACGCCGAGGTCGCGCCGAACGAGATCGGCGTAGCCGTGCTGAGCGGAGTGACGACGCTGACCGGCCAGGTGGACACGTTCAGCAAGAAGTGGGCCGCCGAACGCGCGGCGCTTCGTATCCGGGGGGTCAAGGCCGTCGTCAACAACATCGAGGTCCGCCTGGTCCCCAGCGAGGAGCAGACCGACGTCGACCTCGCCCGATCCGTCGCGCAGGCGCTCGAGATGGACTCACTCGTACCCGATGAAACGGTGAAGGTCTCGGTGTCCGGCGGCTGGGTCACCCTGCGCGGCGAGACGAACTGGGACTACCAGCGGCGGGAGGCGGAACGGGTGGTCCGGAACCTCACCGGCGTCAAGGGGATCAGCAACCTCATCACCGTGCGGCCGCATACCGGCCCGTCGCCCGATGAGCTCAAGAAGAAGATCGAGGACGCCCTGGTACGGACGGCCGAAACGGACGCGGAACGGATCCACGTCGCCACCCACGGCAGTAAGGTGATCCTGACAGGGAGCGTACGTTCGTGGGCCGAGCGCCGCGAGGCCGAGCGTGTCGCCTGGTCGGCGCCCGGTGTCGCGGAAGTGGAGAACCTGATCTCGATCAACGCGTGAAACGTGATCCATAAGTCCGCCGCGGTGCTTGTCCATGACGAACACCGCGGCGGCTGCGAGTGCCGTTCAGATCAGGAAAACCGCACCTCGGGGTAGATCGGCTGCCAACTCGTTGTCTGCTACAGGTGTGTCGTGGACGGCGTGTGGCAGTCACGCCGCACCGATTCGACGGGTCGAGGTTGCCCGGTGTGCCCCCACCCGGGCTCATCCCGCTGGCGACATCGCCCGGTCGGGAAGGTGGGCTTGCCAGCGGCGTAGAACGGTGTGGAGACTCGGCTACTTACCGCTGTAGACCGGGAACTCGCTGTGCTGGCCGTAGTCGTGTGCCTGCAGGGTGCGGAGCAGGTTCATGTCATCGTCGGAGATCGCGACGTCGACCTGGGCGTTGCTGCGCATGTGCTCGGGATTTGCGGTCTTGGGCAGTGACACGGTGCCCAGCTGCAGCGTGTAGCGAATGCACAGCTGCGGGACGGTCACGCCGTATCGGTCGGCCATCGCGGCGACGTCCGGGTTCTTCAGGATCTCGCCGTGAGCGATAGGCGAATACGCCTCGACGAGGATGTTCTTGTCCTGGCCGTAGGTGATCAGTTCGGCCGGGGTGTTGCCGGCGTGGACGAGTAGCTGGTTGACGTGTGGAGTGACCGTGCTGGCTTCGAGGATGTTCTCGATGTCGTGCTGCTCGAAGTTCGAGACGCCGATGGCGCGGATCTTCCCCGCCTTGTGGGCATATTCGAGCGCGCGCCACGCCTCGCGGTTGCCTTCGGCGTAGTCACCGCCGCGGAAGTCGGACCAGGGCTGCGGGCTGTGGATCAGCATCAGGTCGATGTGGTCGAGCCCCAGCGTGGTCAGGGAGCCGTCGATCGCGGCGGCCGCGTCGTTGTAGCTCTTGACCTCGGCGGCCAGCTTCGTGGAAAGGAAAATCTGGTCACGGGGAACGCCGCTGGTACGTACTCCTTCACCGACGCCGCGCTCGTTGCCGTAGGCCTGGGCGGTGTCGATGTTGCGGTAGCCGATGGCGACGGCATCGCGGACGGCCTGGGCGGCCTTGTCGTCCTCGATGAACCAGGTGCCGAGGCCGAGCTTGGGGATCTTTACTCCGTTGGACAGGGTGTACGTCTCGTTCAGAATCATGTGGATGCCTTCTCGCATTTGTCGTCTCAGCGGGTGTGGTGGCCGGTGGCCAGGGCGGCGACGGTGGCGATCTCGCGGCTCCGCCGGTCGAGGTTGTCGCGGCTGAAGATGTCGCCGAACAGGTGCGTCTTGAGGAACCTGTCGATGGCGGGGGCGAAGTCGAACAGCGGGCCGGATACCGGCGCGCCGGACAGCTGGGTCTGGTTGGCGGTGCCGAGCTCCAGCATGTTCGTGCCGGCCGGCAGCGGTTTCGGTTCGTCGCCGGCCGGGTCGGTGATGCCGTCGGCACGGCGTTGCTCGAGCAGCGCCTTGAACGTGCCGAGGGCGTTGAGGCTGCGCGGGAAGCCGGCGTAGGCGTACATCTGCACGAGGATCTCTCTGATCTGGTTGACGCTCAGCCCAGCGTCCAGTCCGTCGGTGAGGGCATCGCGCAGCTGCGGAGACGGCCGCGGGTTCGGCGACGGCGGCCCGCTGCCGGGCGAGCAGCACGATCACCGCCCCGGCGAGAGAGAACGCGCTGGTGAGCAGCACGGCGGTGTTCCAGCCGTGCACGACGGCCGCCGGGTCGTGACCTCCGCGGGTCACGATGATCGCGACCAGTGCCAGTCCGATCGCCGAGCCTACGTAGCGGGCGGTGTTGTTCGCGCCGCTGCCCATCGCGGCTTGCTCGACCGGTACGGTGGAAACGGCCTGCCGGCCCAGCGCGGCGTTCAGGACGCCGTTCGCGGCGCCCTCGAGCAGCAGACCAGGCAGCAGCCGGACGACGGGGTCGCCGGGGTGCAGGCCGAGCAGGGCGAGCTGCCCGCCCGCCGCCGGGCGCTCGACCGCTTCGGATGCTATTGCGATGAGATACCTGCTCCCTAAACCGCGCAACAAGCAGCTGACCAGCAGAAACGTTTACCGGCCAGGGGTTACGTCATCCATGAAACCCGCTAGCCGCGGCCGGTGGGGGGCTCGGCTTAGCAGGTAATGACAGAACCCCTCTGCCGCCAGCCGGCCCCCGTACCGTGGCGAGCATGGACAACCAGGGCGACGTACGCGAGTTCCTGGCTACTCGGCGGGCCAAGATCACCCCCGAACGGGCCGGGCTCCCGAACTTCGGCGGCACCCGCCGTGTCGCCGGACTACGCCGAGCCGAGGTCGCGATGCTCGCCGGCGTCAGCCCCGACTACTACACCCGCCTCGAACGGGGCAACCTCTCCGGAGTCTCCGACAGTGTCCTGGACGCCATCGCCCGCGCCCTGCAACTCGACGACGCCGAACGCTCCCACCTGCATGACCTGGCCCGCGCCGCCAACACGAGTCCCCGGGCCCGGCGCCGGCCGGTCAAACAGCAGATCCGGCCGGGCGTGCAAAGCCTGCTCGACGCCATGACCGACGCCCCCGCCTTCGTCCGCAACGGCCGCCTCGACATCCTCGCGATCAACCCCCTCGGCCAGGCCCTGTATTCGCCCGCGTTCGTCTCGCACGTTCGGCCGGCCAACCTGGCCCGATACTGTTTCCTCAACCCCACGGCGGAGGAGTTCTACCCCGACTGGGGCGACGCCGCGGACACCACCGTCAACCTGCTACGCACCGAAGCCGGCCGCGACCCGTACAACAAGGACCTCACCGACCTGATCGGCGAGCTCGCCACCCGTAGCGACGACTTCCGCACCCGCTGGGCCGCGCACAACGTGCGCCTGCACCACACCGGCGTCAAACATTTCCACCATCCCGCCATCGGCCGGCTCGACCTCGCCTTCGAAGCCATGCCACTGCCCGCCGACCCCGGCCTGACCCTGACCGCCTACAGCGCCGAAGCCGGCACCGCCACCCACGACGCGCTGCGCCTGCTGGCCAGTTGGGCCGTCACCACCGTGGCGACTACCCCGGCAGATCAGTAAGCCAACTTCACGACCTGGAACACCGCAACCGGCCGAGAGTTCGGCGAAACCGGCAAGGTCGATCAAATTCACCCCATCGAGGTGGGACCCGAACCGCGAAACAAATCCCTGGTCATCGGGTTCCACCCCCGGATCCGGTCATCGGGCGATGATCACCACCAGTAGTTGTCCTGAGGCAGGTACGGGGCCTCCAGTGCGGCGATCTCAGCCTCGGTGAGACTGAGTTCGAGGGCGGCGACGGCGTCCTGCAGGTGGTGCGGCTTGGTTGCTCCGACGATCGGGCAGGAAACGACGGGCTTGGACAGCACCCAGGCCAGCGCCACCGGGGCCATCGCGACGCCGCGAACCTCGGCGACCTTCTGGATCGCGTTCACCACCGGCTCGTCGACGTCGCGGTCGAACGCCTTGGCCACGTTGTCCGACGACGACCGGGTCGTCTGCTGACCCCACGGGCGGGCGGCCCGGCCTTTCGCCAGCGGTGAGTACGGGGTCAGGCCGACGCCCTGATCGAGGCACATCGGGATCATGTCCCGCTCTTCCTCGCGTTTGAGCACGTTGTACTGGTCCTGCATCGCCGCGAACGTCGTCCACCCGTTCACCACGGCGGCGTGCTGCGCCTTCGCGAACTGCCAGGCCCACATCGACGACGCACCGAGATAGCGGACCTTGCCCGCCCGGACCAGGTCGTCGAGGGCCTGCATGGTCTCCTCGACCGGCGTCTCGGGGTCGAAGCGGTGGATGTAGTAGAGGTCGATGTAGTCGGTGCCCAGCCGGCGCAGCGAGGCATCTGCCTGCTCCAGGATCGCCTTGCGGGACAAACCACTGCCACCCGGTCCGTCGTGCACCTTCCCGC
Source organism: Actinoplanes sp. NPDC051513 (assembly GCF_044454685.1). Lineage (NCBI taxonomy): Bacteria > Bacillati > Actinomycetota > Actinomycetes > Micromonosporales > Micromonosporaceae > Actinoplanes > Actinoplanes sp. NPDC051513. The sequence continues at coordinate 86,273 of NZ_JBITDW010000032.1, read as the reverse complement.
TGACCTTGGTGGCCAGCACGATCTCCTCGCGCCGGGAGAACCGGGTGATCGCCCTGCCGACGAACTGCTCCGAGGTGCCGCCCTGGTAGACGTTCGCGGTATCCCAGAACGTCACACCCAACTCGACAGCCTGCCGGAAGAACGGCGCCGCGGCGTCCTCGTCCAGGGTCCACTGGTGCATGCCGGCCGCGGCCTGGCCGTAGCTCATGCACCCCAGCCCGATGCGACTTACCCGCAGCCCGGTCCGACCGAGCCGTGTGTACTCCACCGCAAGACCTCCCAAACTAGGCAGCACGACCCTAGGCGCACCGTCGGCACGCCGCGATCACACCGCCCAGCCTCGCACGCGAAACCGGCCGTCACCGGCAGATCCCCACCCCGACCCCGAGCCGCGGAGGCCGGGTGGGTCCGAAACCGGCGGACACAAGAAACGGCCGAAAGCTCCTGGGTCCCAAGGTCAAAGACGACTGGTGCCCGAGCAGACGCTCAAAGCCAACACCGCAGCTCGATGACCCCATAGGTGAGGGCCGCGAGACCGAGCACGGCGATGAACTGCCCGGTCCAGTCGAACGTCGCCACCGTACGCGGGGAGTCGGCCGACGAGGGTGCCGCCGCGGCGGCACCCTCGTCCTGGACTATCGGATCACGGTCAGGGTCACGCTGTGACTCCGATACGACACGCGGAGCAGGTGGCCGCCCGAGGCCAGCAGCTTGCCCTCGGGGAGGCCGTCGAAGGTGCCGCGGACCGACGATCCGGAGAGGATGGTCAGCACGGCGCCGCGGGTCAGCGGGCCGCGCACGTCCAGGCTGAGCCGGCCGTCGAGCTCAAGAGCGCCATTCGCCCGTACGCGCGTGTAGTCGCTCGTGCCTTTGATCGTGACCGCGTAACGACTCGCGCCGCCCAGGCGCACCCCGCCGCCGGCGCTCAGCGTAGTGCCCGCCGGGACCGTGGCCGACTCGCCGGCCGCGACACCCGGGCGCAGCTCGCCGCCGGTGACCTCGACGTCACCGGCCACCGTGCCGGTGCCACCGAGGACCCCGCCGCGGACCCGGACCGCGCTCGCATGCGTGCCGGCCACCGACAGCTTGCCGCCGAGCACGGTGGTCTTCCCGGTCCAGGTGTCGTCGCCGGTCAGGAACAGGGTGCCCCCGCCACGCTTGGTCAGGCTCCCGGCGTACACCCGGATCTTCCTGGCCTTTTCCCTTGCCGTGCCGATCGCATAGTCGGCCCGGTCGGCGTCGGTCGCGTCGGCCGGCAGCCCGCTCGTCCAGCCCTTGGCCTGTTTGGTCGCCTGCCACGCGGCGGCCTCGGCGTCGTCCTCCAGCTCGCGAGCCCGGATCGCGACGTCGGAGATGTCGTTGGACCAGACGTCACCGGCGCTGCGGGTGTTCACGTCGAACGCACCGAACAGCTGGCCCGGCCCGTTGAGCGCCTCGCGCAGGCTGGGCGTGCCCCACCCGTTGCGCGCATCCGGCACCTGCACGATCTGCCCGGCCGTGGGGTTGGGGATCTGCACGCCGGCCGCGTCGTTGGTGGTGCTGTTCTGCCGGCCGGTCGTGTACATCGTGTACAGCGCCTGCTCGTTGGTCAGGTACGGGAACCGCTGCATGATCAGCGCGAGCGCGCCGGCCGAGTGCGGCGCCGCCATCGACGTACCGGAGAAGCGGGCGTAACGGGGTTGCGGGACGCCGTCGACCAGCTCCACGGTGGTGCTGTTGATCAGCGTGCTGGGCGCGGTGACGCAGGCCCACTTGGCCACGCCGCACTGGTTGAACCGCTGCTGACCGGGAACCAGCACCGAGCCGTCCGGGTTGAACGTGCGCCCCACGTTGTCGTTGGTCCCTGAGGTGGTGAACCAGCTGCCCTCCAGCTCGGGCTTGAAGTAGGTGGCGGCGCCGCGCGGGGTCGGGTTGGCCACGCCGCCGTTGCCGGCGCTGAAACCGATGATCGTGCCGGTACGGGCGACGTCGAACGGCCCGTTGATCCAGTGGCTGGTCGTGCCGTTGGAGTCGGGCACCCCCTCGGGCAGGGCCAGGTTGCGCCAGGCCGCGAGCAGACCCTCGTACGTGTTGTAGCTCTCGATGGCGGGCGCACTGCCCCAGCTGCTGCTGACGATCCGGATCCGCTTGCCGTTGGTGGTGCGGGCCCGGTTGACGGCCCGGTAGACATTGGCCAGGTAGGCGTTGTCCGGCGTCTGCTCCGCAGTCGCGCCCGGCGGCAGCTGCCCGTAGAGCACGGCGTCGGTCTTGTGCGTGTTGCCCATGTACACGTTGGCGTTGAACGCGACGCCGTGCATGTTGGCCGCCGTGCCCTGCGGCTGCTCCTGGCCGACCCCGTCCCGGGCGGCGCCGACGGTGCCGCTGACATGGGTGCCGTGCGTGTCGTTGAACGCCGGGTCGTAGTAGCCCGGCGTCGGGCCGGTCTGCCCGCCTTCGGCAACCACCGAGAAGTACCGGTTCTGCTGCTCGACCGGGTGACCGTTGAAGAAGCCCGAGTCGACCAGGCCGATGTTCTCGCCCGCGCCGGCATAGCCGGCCGCATAGGCGAACTCGGCTCCCATCGACACCAGCCCGGTGTCCGAGACGAATTCGGGGGTACGCCAGCTCGCTGGGTCGACGGGTCGGCCCGGGTCCCCGTCATAGGTCACGATCGGTTGCGGTCGGTGCGGGTGGGCCGCCGCGGGTTGCGCAGCGACGCCCAGCGCCACGATGGGGGTCAGCGCCACCACGAGCATCTGTTTCCTGGTCGGCATTCCGGCTCCTCATGGGTGTTGAGAACGGGGCCAAGACATCGACACATTACTATTTAGATGATCCTGATAGTGTCCTTGAGTCGCGTTCGGGTGAGAAGGGTTCGCTGTCCTACCTGGAACCCGGCGCCGGCTGCTGCGCGGTGTCGTCCTGGTCGCTCAGCCACCCTTGCTTCGCCGCCAGCACGGCCATCTGGAAGCGAGTCCGGGCACCGAGCACGGCGCCGGCATCGCTGATGTGCTGCTGAACCGTACGGCGACTGACGTTGAGGATCCGGGCGATCGTCTCGTCCTTCATGCCGACCGCCATCATGCGCAGGATTTCCCGGGTTCGCAGGTCTCGCCCCGAAGCCGGCAAGCCGTCGTCCGCGTCAGCCAGGTCGTGCCGCCTCGTCAGCGACACCGGCTCGGCGCGCTGCCACACGCTCTCGAACAGTGCCACGAGCGCCGTCACCATCGCGGGCGAGTGCACCACCACCGAACCCGCCGACGGGCGTTCTCCCCAGATCGGCAGCAGAGCGGCCGCCCGGTCGAAAATCACCAGCTTCACCGGGATCTGCGAGGTGAGCCGCAGCTTGCCGCCCTGGCCGGTCCCCCGCAGAGCCGTCGTGAGCGACACCGCGTCGGTGAAACCGTCCGTCTCGTACACCGATCGCATCCGCACGCCGGGCGTCACTCCCACCGCCTCAGCCGACGCACTCGTCACGTACGGCGGCTTTGCCAGATGTAGCACTTCAAACGTGCTTCCCATGAGCAACTGGCGATAGCGCGCGGGCACCTCGTCCTCGCTCTTCAGCACCTCCACCACGTCCGCGGCGCGTGGCCCGGAGACCGCTTCGTGCACTTCGAAGAGCCGCTCCGCGAGAGCCTCGACCTGGGCAAGTTCGGCCCGCCGCCGGGCCAGGAGGGCACCGAGCGACGGTCGCGGCGGCGCGGCCGCCCATCGCGGCACCGCACCACCGATCCGCGACGCCAGTGCCAAGTCGGTGAGGAGCCGCAGCGCTTGTTCCGCCTCTGCGGGCGGCACCCCGGCCGCGGACGCCACCTCGTCGCGGTCCGCCGATCGTACGGCCATCAGGTGCTCCAACACCCGGCCGGACAGCGGATCAAGACCAGTTGCCGACCACGGTATGTCCGTTGCGTCCATACGTTTCTTGCACCCCTCCGGCCTGAGCATGCTCGGAGCGCCTCTCGCTCCGATGAATCGGGGATTACGAACCTGTAAGAGCCCGTCCGTCCGCCGTGGACGATCCTGCGCACTTGCGCAAGTGCACAAGGTCGTCCTTGTGGCGAACGCCGGCACCGGGGTGAGGTGGGCGAACCGGCGCGGAACCAGCCGGCCGGTGGCTGGAACCTGTCCACAACCTCGCAGGAGCAACAGTTGCGTAGACCCAAGGCACTACCCGCAATCGCCGTTCTGGCGGTGGCCGCCATCCTCGGAACCACCGTCCAGCCCGCGAACGCGGCGACGCCGCCGCCGTCGGACGAGTCCGTCCCGGCTACTGTGGCGCCGGCCACGGACACCCCCGCGCTGGTGGACGATGTGGCCGACCCGGTCGACGCCACAGTCGCACCGGACAAGGCCGCCAAAGCTCACCTCGCCGCCCACAAGGACCGCTACAAGATCGGCGATCCGGCCGGCACGCTCACCACCGCGAGCGTCGAGACGGAAGGCGAACGGGAGACGGTCCGCCTGGACCAAAGGTACAAGGGCCTGCCCGTGTTCGGCGCCCAGTACGTCGTGCGTACGGAGAAGGCAGCCGGCAAGCGCACGGTGACCGGAACGTCGGGCACCTACTTCACGAACCTGGACGTCGACACGACCGTCACCCCGATCCCGGCCGCGGTCGCCGTTTCCCGAGCGGTCGAAGACGTACGCAAGAGCCTGCACCCCGGCGCAGCGGTCGTGGCCTCGCGTACCGGCGCGGCCGACCTTGTCGGCACTGACCAGGGACTCCTGGTCATGCCGACCGGCACCGGTGTGCTCGCCCGGCGCGTGCTCGTCAAGGGCAAGGACACCGCGACCGGCCAGCCCGTGCTCCGCGACGTGTACCTGGGCGCGACGAACGGGGTGCCGCTCCTCAGCGTCAGCCGGATCAAGTCCTTCGCCGCCGGCCAGCAGGCCGCCGCCCTGGCCGCCGAGGGCACCGCCGCCGCGCCGCCGGCCACGACGAAGCCGCGCCCCGCGGGCAACGGGACGGCGGCGGTCGCCGGCCAGGGCACCACCCTGCACGGCGCCTCCGTGTCGCTCCCGCTCGTCAAGTCCGACACCGGCTCCTACCTCATGAAGGACGAAACCCACCGCCAGCCGAGCGGCGCGACGGTGCCGATCACCACCTGGGACGGCCGGGGCTGGGACTACTACAACCTGCTCGACGGCCAGTGGCCCGAGGGCCTGACGCCGTTCGCGTCGCCGTCGACCAAGCTCGGCGCCGACCTGACCGACGCCGGCGCCGTGGACGCCGCCTGGGACGCCGCGCAGGTGTTCGAGTGGTACCAGGCGAAGCTCGGGCGCAACAGCCTGGACGACGCCGGCCTGCCGATCAACTCGATCGTCGGGATCACGTACGGCGGCACCCCGTTCGTCAACGCGTACTGGGACGGCACCCGCATGGTGTACGGCAGCGGCGACGACGAGTATCTGCCGCTGGCCGCGGACCCGGACGTCGTGGGCCATGAGATGACGCACGGCGTGGTGGAACACACCGCGAGCCTCGTCTACGCCGGACAGCCGGGCGCGCTCAACGAGGCGATCGCCGACTACTTCGGCAACGCCATCGACGTCGACGCGTCGGGCACCTCGATGTCCGACCCGCAGGCGAGCCTGCTCGGCGGCGACCTCTGCCGTAACCTGGCGCCCGCCCAGTGCGCCCTGCGCGACCTCGACGACGGCGCCACCACGGCCGACTTCCAGCACCTCATCGACATCCCGTCGATGGACGACGGCGGGGTGCACCTCAACTCGACGATCGTGTCCGGTGCGCTGTGGGACCTGCGTCAGGCGCTCGGCAAGGCGGTCGCCGACAAGATCATCTATCGCGCCCTCACCGACTACCTGACGCCCATGTCCGACTTCGTCGACGCGCGCGACGCCGTACTCGCCTCGGCCAGGTCGTTCCGCCTGAGCAAGAAAGACCTCAAGGTGGTGCAAACGGCGTTCGACTCCCGCGGGATCACCGCGAAATGGGAGGCGAACCTGTACGGCAAGGGCACCGACGTGCTGATCGACAGACTCAACACCGGCATGTACGCCGACATGAAGGCGAGCGTGGCGGGCGGATGGTTCGCCGTACCGCGGACGGACGCGAACCGTACCCAGCCGACCTCGATCTGGGTCGGCCGCACCAACGGCAAGGGCACGCCGTACCGGATCTCCCCTGACGACGGGAGCACTCACAGCTTCCCGCACACCGATGGCAAGCGGGTCGTGTGGCTGTCGATCGCGACGGACCCCGACTCGCCGACCTGGGAGACCAACCGCATCCTGTCGGCGCCTATCGGCGGCGGCCCCGTCAAGGAGCTCTACAGCTCCCCGGAACGCATCGACGGCCTGGGCTTCGACGGCGACGTCGTCACGTGGAGCCAGAACGATCCGACGCAGGGATACCTTGACGTCGTTCGCTACCTGCGAGGCAACTCGCCGACCGTGCACACCCTCACGCATCCCGACTGGTTCGGGCCCGCGACGGCACCGAGCGTCAAAGCCGGGAAGATCTCCTATGTCCGGTACGAGATCTACACGCAGCCCGACGCCAACGGCCAATATTGGTCGCTGGCCGTCGAAGTGTACGACCTCAAGACCGGGAGGACGACCTACGCCGGCGGCGATGCCGGCGCCGAGCGGATGAGCTATCCGGACCTGTCCGGCACCGGCGTCGCGTGGATGGTCGACCGCGACTACGGCACCATTGTCAACGGCGAGTGGAGCCAGGGGGCGTACTACGACTCGGTGCGGCTCTTCGACTTCGCCACCCGCACCAGCCACCTGCTCTTCGAGGAGAACTCGCCACAGGCGGTCCGCGCCGACACCGTCGCTTTGTCCGACACGACCCTCTCCATCACCGAGGAGGCACCGGTGAAGGCCTGGCTCGAAACCGGCGGCTACCCGGACAACTCACTCAACCCGAAGCTCAAGCAGTACACCTTCCAGGGGAGGTACATCGGCCCGGCGTCATGCAGCCCGGGCGCCCAGATGTACGCGACGGCAGCGGTGGGGCGCGAGGTGGTCTTCATGGACTCGTCAGCGTCCGGCTTCGGCCTGGCGCACGCGTCAGGAGCCAAGTCCTGCAACTGAGATCCCGCTAGGAAGACGCGATAGACGGTGGCGTGCTGGGACCCACTCATCGAAGGCCCCAGCACGCCGGGTCACTCACCCACCGATCGCAATTCCTTTGAATTTGAAGTGCGCTCCAGCAGATCCGCCGGTCGAGCGCGACACTCGGGCAAGATCACCGTACGGGCGTTCGTGTCACCGATGTATCACGATCATCCAGAGTGGACATCCAACAATTACGATACTCAAGGTCGCGGCCGCACGCCGAAGCCCAGCCAGACCGCGGAAAGAAATACCTGCTCAACGCCGCCTTCGGGAACCGCGATGCTCACGCGGCGACCCGACACCGCAATTCCCCACAGGCCAGCCGGACGGACGCGATCAACAACAACGTCGTAAACCGTACGCGCGTTCGGACAAAAATGCGTGTCGTGGTGATCGGGAAGCATTCACGGCGGGAAATGGAAAAGGCCAGCTGAGCTGGCCTTTCACCAAGTCGGGCTGACAGGATTTGAACCCGCGACCCCTTGACCCCCAGGAGGTCGCGTTGCAATGGGTTACCACGGCCAATCAAGTCCGCGTCGCGAGCCGGAAGCCGGATCCCGACCAGGTCCGCGCAGTGACGAAGGAGACCGACAAGCCGCTGTAGCGGGCCGGCCGCGTCGGCCGACGCCTCACGGCTGAAACCGTTAGAAGAGCCGCCCCCGGTATGGATGGGTGCGGCCCCACTTCTCCTCCCACCGGAGCAGGTCGGCCTGCCATTTCGGGAGGTCGGGGCGGTACTCCCGGACGGCTGGTCGTTCCGGCTGAGCGACCAGGAAACGCCAGTAGTCCTCGATCGCCGCCCGAGCGACGTCGGCCGGGAACTCCCCCTCGGCACCGGGCACCCACAGGTTGGTGATCAGCAGCGCCGACGGCGTGAACGACACGGCGTAGTTCTCGCTGCTCCATTCCTCGAACGGCGGCTCGCCGCGAGCCACGTCATCGACCATCGCCAGCGCGTCCAGGGTGGCCAGAAAGTACCTGTCGAGGTCAGCGGTCAGCCACTGACCCAGCAGGTCGTACCGCTGGTCCTCGACCTGGTACACGGGCAGGCCGTACATGGGATCGATCCCCAAGCTGATAACACCCACCGCGAGCCTCTCGATGCGCTAAGGAACGGGCCAGCCGTGCGTGAAGCCACCGGCCTGGTTGTAGAAGCCTCTTATCGTGACGCCATTGTAGGTACCGGCCCACATGTTGCCGGGGAGCGGCGTGGAGTTCATGAAAGCACCGGACACCGCGTTGTCCACCTGCGCCGGCGTCCAGTCGTCGGGGAAGAATGTGCTGACGCCGCCGTTGCCGGCTTTCGGCTTCCAGGCGCCGGCCGGCGGGTTCAGGGTCGGGTCGAAGAACTCGGGCTCCGCCTCGTACACGCCATTCGGGTAGGTAACCTCCGAGCCGGGCACGAGCCGGCGGTCGGGGAAATCCTCGCCGCCCGGGCGGTAGTGATAACCGGAGCCTTTGGGCTGGCCCGGCCGCGCGTGGCCGCCGCCGATGGTGTGGGTCGTGAAGTGCGGATTCATTCGGTCCGGGCGGGCGCGCTTGCGCGTCTTGCGGAGGAACCGCAGCGCGGCCCGCATGAGCCGTCCGGAGCCCTTCGCCATGTCCAGTCAGCCGTCGAGCAGTTGGAGGATGGCGTCCTGCACGAGGTTCCCGACGATCGTCCGGGTCAGCTGCTGGAAAATCGGAATCTCGAGCAGGCTCGCACCGAACGTGGGTGCCGCCGTGGCCACCGCCTGCGCGATCTCCACCGCCAGGATGGCGAGCTGGGCGATGACCGCTGCCTTGAGGGCGAGCACGATCCCGCCGCAGATCATCAGGCCGGTGCCGGTCAGTGTAGCCGCGTTCGCGCCGTCCAGGAGCGTCTTGGCCGGGCTGTCCTCTCTGGTCCACCAGTCCTGAAACGCGGCGACGGCCTCCCCCTCGTGTTGCGTCCACACCTCGGTGGCGGTCGACGTCGCGTCCGACACGATGGCCTCGAGCCGGGCGGAGAACGAAATCCACGCCTTGCCCATCTCCAACAGCGCCGTCTCGTCAGCCTCCGGCCAGTGGTAACCGAGGATGCCAAGCAGCGACCGGAGTTCCCCCGGGATCTCCATGCCCACCCGTCAGTTCCCCAACTCGGTAAGTAGCCCGTGGAGCCGGCGGCCGACGTTTTCGTCCACGTCGGTGTATTGCGCACTAATGTCCACCACGTCGGCTCCGGCCGCGGCCATCTCGTCCAGGGCGTCCTGGTAGCACTCGAACGCCCACGACGACACCTCGTCGTGGGCGGCGCCGATCAGCGAGCCGATGTCATCACTTCCCCAGGGCGCGCCGAACCCGGCCAGCTCGGACTGGAACGACACGAGCTCGGAGGAGAGCCGCGAGGCGACGCTCTGCAGGGCCGATCCGGACGCCGAGAGCCGCTCAGGATCGATCGTAAAGCCATTCATCGGTCACCGGCCCGGCGGGTAAGCTGCTCCTGCGCTTCGACCAATGACACGGTCAGCTTCGTGAACTGGCGCTCGGCGTTGAACTGGATGTCCTTGAGCTGGTCGGTCAGCGCGCCGAGGTCGGCCGCGCCAGCGGTGGCCACGGCCCGTCCCTGCAGGTCGGCGAGCGCCATGTTGACGGCCGACTCGATCGCTCGTGCGAATTCCTCGCCGCTCAGCCGCAGCACCGAGGGATCCAGCTCGAGGTTCTCGATCCGCCCGGGCAGCACCGCCCGGACCCGGACCCGGCCGTCGGCGGCCTCGCCCCTACCGATGGTCGGTTCCTGCTCGCTCTGATCGCCGGAGGGTGCCTGAGCCCGGCCGAGCGCGGCCACCACGTCGGCCAGAGTGCCGCCCAGGCCGGTCGGATCGATAGGGCTGGTCATCTCCAACAGCCTCCTCGTGCAGGCAGTCTCCCCCAGACCGAAACCATATCGAAGCCTGTCCAACAAGGTCGACGTCATCCATGTGAATGGAGAGGTGCAAGGCCTGGCTGGCTGCTTCGACGAATCTCGGTGAGGACGGTGACCCGCTGAGCGACGGAGGAGCCGGGCGAGCATCGCGACCTCGGCCCGGCGTAGTCCGGCGACACGGCGGGTGCCGCCGAAGTTCGGGCCGCCGTCGTTGCCCGGCCCCGCGGTGGCCCAGGCCTGTAGCCGGCCCGCGAAGGCCTCGTCCAGGTCGCGTCGTCTTTGCCGTGCCCGCTCGTAGATCTCACGGAACGCCGCCTGCAGCTCGGGATGCGCGTCGTCGCCTGCCCGGACGTGATCGACCGCTACGTCCGCCCAGCAACGGTCGGCCATAGATCACGGTGAGGGTCAGCGGGGCGAGCGCGCCTTCCGCGTTGCCGATCACCATCAGCAACATGCGCGACGCGGCCGATAGCACTCCGGCGACAGCATCAGCCGGAGGCCGAGTTTCCGGAACGGGTTCGCCCGGAACGCGGCGGGGCTACGATCCGTGGCCGGCGTGGCCGTCGTGGGCGGTCGCGCTCAGCGTGCACGCGGCGTCCGGGGGGTTGGCGCGCACGACGATCAGGGCGCGGCCCGTCACCGTGGCGCCGGGTGCGACCCGGTTGACCAGGCCGACGCCGGCGCCGAGCGGGCTGCCGGCCGCGGCCACCGTGAGCTCCACCTTGTAGGCGTGCTCCACGCGGTCGCCGTTGACGACCGTGTAGGTGACGTTGGCCGAGCCCGCGTTCTGCAGGTCGCAGGAGGCGACGCGGGCGGTCACGCGCTGCGGGCCGACCGGAGTGCTGGCCGGCGTCAGCACCACCGCGAGCACCCCGACCGCCACGAGGACCGGGATCTCGGCCAACAGCGGGGTGAGACGGGCCGGAAGCCTAGGCATGCTTGAACACCACCGTCGCCATCAGCCAGACCGTCGACGCGCCCGTGGTCGCGCTGGCCGCCGGGGTGCCGCCGGCGCCGACCACGGTGTCCTCGACGAGCATGTCCATGTTGCCGTTCGGGGACAGGTTCACCCGCGTCGTGTAGCCCGAGTCCCCGGTCAACGTATTGCCGAAGCCCGAGTCGGCGTAGAGCCCGATCGCCAGCTCGCCGTCGCCGGTGACGGCCGGGGTGGCGGCCGACTTCACCACTTGCTGGCTGGTGGTGGTGCCGGTGCCGGTCGCCTGCTGGTCGACGGCGCCGGCGCCCGAGGCGGTCGACAGGCCGGAGTACTCGGCCACCGCGATCCCGACGTCGGCCGACGCGCTGACCTTCGCCGTAATGGTGGGCTTGGCGCCACCGGTCGCCACCACGGCGGTCCACACGCTGACCTGCGAGTGGTCGGACGCGGTGAACGAGGTGAGCTTCGTGAAGACGTCACCGACGCTGTCGGTGACCGTGCTGACCGTCGCCGACCCGGAACTCCACACGCCGACCTCGACGACCAGCCGGTTGTTGGTCGTCGCGTTGGCCGGCAGGGTGACGCCCAGGCTGGTCTTGCCGGCGCCCTGGGCCGATACCTGCTGGACGAAGGCCGGCGCGGTCACGTTCGTCGGGGTCACCGGGTTGGAGGCGGCGGAGTCCGGTGAGGTACCGACCGCGTTCGTCGCCGACACCTTGAAGGTGTACGCGGTGCCGTTGGTCAGCCCGGTCACGGTCGCCGTCGGCGCCGTCACCGTCACCGGGGTCTGCGCGGTGCTGCCGATGTAGGGCGTCATCGTGTAGGACGTGATGGCGCTGCCCCCGTTGGCCGGTGCCGACCAGCTCACGGTCGCCGAAGTGTTGCCGGCGGTGGCGGTCACCCCGCTCGGCGCGGCCGGGGCGGTCGGCAGTCCGGCCGTGCCCGGCTTGAACACGAGCGTGCCGAGCAGCCAGTTCGTGCTCGCCCCGGCGCCGACCGCCGCGTTAGGCTTGGCGCCGGCCGCGACGACCTGGTCCTCGGTGAGCAGGTCCATGTTGCCGTTGGGTGAGACGTTGCCGCGCACGGTCCAGCCGCTGCCGGCGGTGAGCGGGTGGTTGAAGCCCGAGTCGCCGTAGAAGCCGATCGCCAGCTCGTTGCCGGTCGCGGTGGCCGCGGTCGCGCCTGACTGAACCGTCGCGGCACCCGACGTGGTGCCCGAGTTGGTGGCCGCGACATCGACCACGCTGGCATCGGCCACAGCGGACAGTCCCCTGTACTCCATTGCGACGACGCCGACATCGGCGGTGCCGGACGCGCGGGCGGTGATGACCGGTGCCTGCCCTCCCCCGCCGGTGATCGGCGCGGTCCAGACGCTCAGCTCGGTGTTGTCGCTGGCCTTCCAGTGCGCCACTTCGGTGAACGGGTCTCCGGCCGAGTCGGTCACCCCGCTGGTGGTCGCGCCGGTGCCGCTCCACGTGCCGACCTCGACGACGAGCCGGTTGCCCGAGCCGAGGTTCGCCGGCAGGGTGACCGACAGCGTGCCGGCCGTACCCTGGGCGCCGGTCTGCTGCACGAACGTCGGGGTGGCCACCGTGCCCGGCGTCACCGCGTTGGAAGCGGCCGAGGCGGGCGACGTCCCGATCGCGTTCGTCGCCGCCACCTTGAAGGTGTACGTGGTGCCGTTGGTCAGCCCGGTCACGGTCGCGGTCGTGGCCGGCGGGTTGCCGGTCACCGTCATCGGGGTCTGCGCGGTAGTGCCGACGTACGGCGTGACGGTGTATCCGGTGACCGGACTCCCGCTGTTCGGCGGCGCGGTCCACCGCACCGTCGTGAACCCGTCGCCGGCCGTGGCGCTCACCCCGGTCAGCGCGGCGGGCGCGGTCGGCGTCTGGGACATCTGCACCATCGAGGCGACCGACGGCACGCCCTTGTCGTTGACGATGAACAGCATGTAGTAGCCGGGCGGCGCGAGCGCCGAACTGGCCGGCGCCTGCACCGACAGCGTGGAGCCGTTGGCGGTGAAGCTCAGCGGCACGAAGTGCTGGTTCATGTCCATCTGGTGGGTATCGGCGCCCAGCGAGACGAGGTTCACCGAGCTGATGCTTGCCGCGTCGGGGGTCGACACCGTGATGCTGCCGCCGTAGGACGCGCCCGCCGACGCCGAGTTGATCGTCGGCCGCGCTCCGTTGGACAGGTACGGCGGGGAGTAGTACTGCGCCGAGTACTGTCCCGCGTCACCCTGCCCGTACGGGTGGCCGCCGCCCGCGACGAGCACCCGGCCGTCCGGCATGAGCAGCGCGGTCGAGTGGTAGTTGCGGGCCGCCGCCATCGAGGCGCCGGTCGTCCACGCCTGCGTGGCCGGGTCCCAGATCTCGGTCGACAGCACGCCCGAGGTGACGATGCCCTGGTTGGTGTCGGTGTTGCCGCCGACCGCGAGCACCTTGCCGTCGGCCAGCATCGTCAGCGTGTGATACACGCGGGCCGAGCTCATCGGCGCCGCCGCCGTCCAGGTCGGGCTGGCCGAGGTGAGGTCGATGGTGGCGGCCGTGTTGAACGCCGGCCCCGCCGCATTGACGTTGGCGCCGCCGCCGGTGTAGAGCACCTTTCCCGGCCGGTACATCACCGACGATCCATTGTGGACGCCGCTGGTCCCGCCGATCTGGGTCCAGGTCTGCGCGTTGACGTCGAGCAGGAACGAGTTGTCCTCGTCCGGCCCGATCGCGAAGATCTTCCCGCTGGGCAGAAGGTAGGAGAACGGGTACTCGGTCTCGTGGATCTGCGGGGTGGACACGTTGGACAGCAGGGTCCAGGTGTTGGTCGACGGGTCGTACACCTCGGGCGTCTCGGCCCAGTGTGTCGCCGTGGTGTCGTTGCCGCTGAGCGCCACGTACCGGCCGTCGGCCAGTTCGGTCACCGTCGGGTACCAGCGCGGGAAGTGCATGTCGGCGACGCGCGACCAGCTGTTGGTGGCCGGGTCGAAGATGTTCGTGTCGACAATGCCGATCTTGCCGGTGGTCAGGCCGCCGTAGCCGCCGACGACGAGCACCCGGCCGTCGGGCAGGGTAGCCCCGCCGTCGCAGAAGACGCTCGTCGGCGCGTTGACGGTGGTGAACGTGTCCGGCGTCGATGGGTTCCAGATGACCGACGGCTGCGGCTGCTGCCAGCCGTCCCAGGCGACCACGTTGCCGTTGTAGAGCAGCGTGTTGGACAGCGCGACGATCGGCCAGGTCTGCAGGCTCGACCAGGAGCCGCCGGGTGAGGAGCCGGGGGTGACCGCGTTGGAGGCCGCCGAGGCGGGCCCGCTGCCGACCGCGTTGGTGGCGGTGACCGTGAACGTGTAGGCGGTGCCGTTGGTCAGCCCGGACACCGTCGCGGTCGTCGCCGGCGGGTTGCCGGTGACGGTCTTGGTGGCCTGCGCCGTCGTTCCCACGTACGGCGTGACGGTGTAGCCGGTGATCGGGCTGCCGCCGTTGGCGGGCGCGTTCCAGGTGACCGTGGCAACGCCGCCGCCCGCGGTGGCGGTCACCCCGCTGGGTGCCGACGGCGCGGTGGGCGGGTTGCCGGAGCCGCTGCCCGCGCGCAGCACGAGCACCGCCATCAGCCAGGTGGTGTTGGCGCCGGTGCCGACCGTCGCCGAGACGGTCGAGCCGACCGACACCACCTTGTCCTCGGCCAGCAGCTCCATGTCGCTGGTCGGTGACAGGTTGGCCCGCTGGGAGAACCCGCTGCCGGCGGTCAGGGAGGCGCCGAAGCCCGAGTCGGCGTAGAGCCCGAGCGCCAGCTCACCGTCGGCGCTCGTGGCGCCCGTGGTTCCCGAGCTGACGCTGCCCGCACTCGAGGTGGTACCGGCGGCGTGGGCCTGCTGGTCCAGCACCGTCGCGTCGGTGACGGTGGACAGTCCCGAGTACTCCAACGCCAGTACCCCCACATCGGCCGACGACGTGGGCTTGGCCGTGATGGTGGGCTTCGTGCCGCCCGTCGCCACGACGGCGGTCCACACGCTCATCTCCGTGTGGTCGGCCGCGGTGTAGCTGAGCAGCTTGATGAACGTGTCGCCGGCGTTGTCGGTGACCGTGCTGATCGTGGCGCTCTTCGAGTTCCACACCCCGACCTCGACGATGAGGCGGTTGCCGGCGACCGTGTTGGACGGCAGCGTGACGGCGCGGGTGCTACCGAGCCCGTGCGCCGTTGCCTGCTGGACGAAGCTGGGCGTGGCAGCGGCGTAGCTGGGCGTGCCGGCCGTCACGCCGGCGGCGGTCAACCCCACGCATACCGCGCCAATCGCCAGCTTCCGGGACAACGACCGCATGCCTGCTCCTGTGTCCGACGAGGGCGAGCCCCCACACGGTGTGAGGAGGGTGCAGTGTCCCCACACTGTGATCCGCGCCGGACCCGTGAGCAAGATTCAGGACAGTGCCAGGTCCCGGTTTTGCACGTTCGGCTGACCGACGCTCCTCCTCGCGTGGGGTCGGATGCCCGCGGCGGCCGGGCGGCCGGTGCCTCGGCCCATCGGCGAGTGGCTGAGCTGCCAGGTCGCGGCGAGCATCAGCACGCCGGCGACGATGGCGTACACGCCGATGATCCACGCCAGCGCCACCGCACCGGCGGCCGGGCGGAACAGGATCAGCAGGCCGGCGGCGACCGACAGCGCGCCGACCAGGCCGACCAGCCGCCTCCACCACGTCCGCGACGTGACTTTCCGTGAAGATCTGCACCAAGCCCGGACCGGCAACGGCCCTGCCGTTATCGCGACCCTGCGTAACACCGCGATCGGCTGGCACCGCACCACCGGCGCCACCAACATCGCCCGCTCCACCCGCCAGGCCAACCGCCGCTCACACGACCTGATTACGGCCGTGACCAGCAGCTATCCGACAACGCAATGACCCTGGGCACATGGCCAAGATCAGATGCGTTGTCATCGGCAGTTTAGGTCACAGTACCCGCAGGGTCATCGACGGAGCGTGACTGGTGCTCGGGCTGGTGCATGGGCGGCGGCGAACCGGGTCGGAAGCCAGGAGCCGCGGCCGGAGCGGCATTATGGGGTCATGATGTCTCGTGCGCCGACTCCGGCGGAGGACGGCGGCCGTGTACCCCGTGATCGCGATTCGGCCGGTCGGGCCCGCAACGCCCGCCCGCGTGACGGGCTCGGGCGCCCCTTGCCGCGAGGCATGGTGGGCGTGTCGACAACGCCCGAAGACATCGCCCTGTCCCCTGCGGAATCGCTCAGGGAAGCAGAGCGTCTGCTGGCGGCCGGCCGTCCATTCCACGCTCACGAGGTGCTTGAAGGCGCGTGGAAGGCCTGCAACGACGATACGCGCGAGCTGTGGAAAGGCCTCGCCCAGTTGGCGGTCGGTATCACCCACGTCCGGCGAGGCAACGACACCGGAGCGATCCGGCTGCTCACGCGAGCAGCCGACCGCATCGAGCCGTACGCCGCCGCCGCGCCCTACGGTGTCGCGGTTGCCGCCCTGACGACCTGGGCCCGCGCGTTGGCCGGGCGGATCGAGCAGCACACCGGTGAGGTTCCCGAGGATCAGCTGACACCGCGGTTGATCGGATGACGCGCGGCGCAACCGCCGGCCAAGCCGAACAACCCGCAACGATCCGTGGAAGTCAGGGGCCGCCCGTCGGCCTCCGAGTCCTGCCAATTGGGTCTGCTCGTGGGAGGGGTGTCAGTCCACGATTCCGAGCTCAGCGCGCATGGCCGCCCGCAACTCGTCGCGCGCGAGATGCGTCTTCGGCTCGAGTTGCGACCAGGTAGCTTCCTCTGCTGCGCGGGCAGCTATCTCAAGATCGTACAGGACCATGTTGTAGGTGCGCGCGAGTTGTCTGACCGCGGCGCCGGTGCTGATGGTGAGGTAGACGTAAGCGTCCTGCAGCGCAGTGATTGCGGTGCGTGTGTGCTCACGAGGATCGAACTGCTCTCTGCGAAGTGCCTTCCGATACATCTGATCGACGGCCTGGTAAAACGAATTCGTCGCGACCAGGTAATGGTGACAGGCTTCGCGGCGCTGATTCCGCATTGCCCGCGCCTCTTCCTCGTGGGCCGCGCGGGAACGCGCCTGCTCGTTCCACCGATGGGTTAGCGCGGCAGTTCCAAGGCCGACCGCGCCGGTTAGGGCCACGCCGCCAAGCGCGCCGGCCAACGCGAACCACGCGCCGGCCGAACCTGCGTCCGCCATGCGGCCTCCCTGTACCTGTACCTAGCCTCATTGTCGCCGCCTTCTGGCTGTCAGCAAGGCCAAGAGACCGAGCGGCGGCACCCAGCGTAAGGGCCGCAACGCGAAAGGCTCGTTAACAGCGAACTGGTAACGAGCCTTGACCAGTCTTGACCTGCGCTAACACTGGTGGACCATACGTGGCAGAATAGGAACCCGAATCTTCCCAGTTCAGGGGCCATCAGTGGCCATCGCGGCGGTTCGATACCGCGCCTCCCGACAAGATCATGAGTGCGAGATCGACCGGAGTCACGGTGAGTAACTTCACGATCAAGATCATGAAGCCGTGAGCATTATCTGCGGCATGACAGTAAGTTGCCTCGGCTGGAACGAATCCCGTGCGAGGATCGAACAATGGGCGAGGACGAGCCGGCGCCGAATTGTCGGCGGTGCAACAGGCCAGTGGTCGTCTCCCGTGACCAATACGAGGTGTTCGAAGGGATGCACTACGTCTGCTTCCACTATGAGTTCGAGCACGATCCGTTCGATCCCGATGACGAGTGTGGAGCCGGAGGATGCCCATCCGCCTCTGTCAGTCCACGTCCGGAGCGGCGCCCAGAGAACCGGTAGCGACCTGACCAATCACGGTTAGCCGCACGCCAGGTAGCCATGCGCAAGCCGCGAGGGATCGAGTGGTCAGTGCACTCGGATGCTCGGACGGTTCTACACGTTGCTGCCGTTCGCCACCGGTCCGGCGAACAGGAGGCCCTCGATCTTGTTGGACGAGCCACCGCACGGTCTGCGATCTGCTGAACCTGCCGCGATCCTGCGGTGCGAAACGTGCGGGGTTGCGGGGTGGGAGGACGATATGGACGTGCTGGTTGTGTCCCGAGCTCGGGGCGAGTGGGTGATGTGGCGGGTTGGGCGGCAGTGGCTCGCCTGGCGGCCTGCTCGCTACGAGTCGTGGTGGCCGTCCGCGCCGCCCGGATACAACTCGAATCCGTACTCCGCCCTGTTCTGCCTGCTGGCGACCATCGTTGTGCTGCCGTGGCGGGCGGTCACCAACCGGTGGCCGGTGATCTGCTACGTGACGGTTCCGTTCAACGTCGAGATGCGGATGCGGCGCAGCCGGCCCATGCCTCGCGCGGACGCGGACGTGGTGGCCCGGCGGTGGGCGGCGTACATCGAACGGTTCGACGCGCCGCCGCCTTATCCGGACGATCTGCGGTGGCGCACCGGGGAGGGGATCGGGTTCGACCTGGGGCCGGACGTGCCCGCCGATCCTGAGGTGACGCGCGGATGGCGTCTCGCCGACGTGCCGCCCGATCCGAGCTGAGCCAGGGCCGGCGGTCCCGCTCGGGCCAAGGGGCCCTTGCTCGGGGAGGTTGGGGTGACCTGGGGCGGGCGGCTTTGTCCGTCGAGTGAGTCGCGCTGCGGGACGTCCTGGCAGAGTGGTCGCGTCATGCGCGCCAGACCAACTCCTCGATGCGGTGTGGATGCGCCGCCCACATTTTAAAGTGCTTCCACCGAATTGCTAACGTCTATTAGATACTTGACAATCAGTTGTACGGCGATTGTGCGCCACTGCCATTTCCTGGACTGGCTGTATTTTGCGTTCGTGTAATCTTGCCGAGCTATGTTCGTGTGGACTGGAATGGTGTAGCGCGAAGCCCATTGCCGGACATATGAAGGCGATGCCACGCTTGAACGGCGCACTCAATTCGGCAAATCCGTAAAGACCCCGGTCGGCGATGAACGCGATCATCATGACTGTACGTAGCGCTCGTCGGGCCAAGGCAGCGTCGGCGAAGCCCGCGCGTCTGGTACTGCCGGACCTCACGCTGCTCAACACGAACGACCGGCCACGCGTGAGGCAACGGACCGGGCTGGCCGTACGGGTCTTGACGGTACGGGGCCTCGTACGACGGCGCCTACGGGCCACAGCGGATCACCGCCGAATGCCTAATTGGGCAGGTCAACCGCTACGGACAGGCGTCCCCGTGGGGAGCAGGTTTGGGATGTATCCGGCCATCGAGATTGACCTGCACTCCGACCGTATTTATGCAGCTCAGCGACATGATCCAAGCGCGCTCGAGGCCGCGTTCCGGGGCCCAACATTCGGCACCAACCTGCTCCCCCTCGAACGCATCCTGGCGAAACCGGGCCAGCTGCAGTGAAGTTGATCCGCCGGCCGAGGATGAAGGGCGGCGATGCGGGCGAAGCCGAGCTTCCTCAACCCGCGGTCGCCGAACTCCCGGAGGATGCCACAGCCGACCCGTCGGTGTGTCCTCGCTGCGGATTACAGCCTTCGCGCATTTATCGGCGGCAGGTCCGTGTATCGAGATTTGCAGGCAGCGCGTGCCAGCGCCGGTTGGCCTACGCCTTGGAGTCGGGCGACTTGCGAAGCCACAGATAGACGCCGGCCAGGGCGCATACCACTCCGAGGAGGACGATAGCTGTCTGAACGACGCCTGGGATGTCGTTCAGGAAGGGAAAGGCACGGGAAGCGGCCAGCACGAGGAAGGCGGCCAGAAACAGGACTACGGCAACCAAACGCTGCGGATTCACGAATACCATTGGATCATGCCGTGTCGAGCAGCCCCACGGCCAGGCGGCTCTGTTGCGTGGTAGATGGCCCCGTCCGTGCCGGTCAGTTCGCCGGTCCGGGTGCGGATTGGCGCGTGCCGTGGCGACGGGTGTCGAGTTCGCGCCGGAGCGCGGCGAGGATCTGGTGTTCGCTGATCGGTTTGCTGAGCAGGTTGACGCCGGCCGGCAAGGTGCTGCGGGAGGCGAGCATGGGTTCGGCGTAGCCGGACATGTAGATCACCGGTAGGCCGGGGTGGGCGGCCTGCAGGCGGCAGGCCAGGTCATGCCCGTTCATCTGCGGCATGATCACGTCGGTGAGCACGAGATCGATGCTCGCGGCGTGCTGGGAGGCGAGCTCGAGCGCCTCCTGGCCGTTGCAGGCGGCGATGACGGTGTACCCGTGCCGGGTCAGAATGCGGTGGGTCAGCAGACGCAGGCTGTCCTCGTCCTCGGCCAGCAGGATCGTTTCCCTGGGCCGGTGTGGAGGGTCCGGATCTCGGGCGTCGGGCGGCGTCTGCGCCTGTTCGTCCACGGTCTGCTCGGTGACCGGGAACGACGCGGTGAACGTGGTGCCCATGCCGACCTCGGAGGTGATCTGTGCGTGCCCGCCGGTCTGGGTGACGATGCCGTAGATGGTTGCCAGCCCCAGGCCCGTACCTTGTCCTTTGGGCTTGGTCGTGAAGAACGGTTCAAAGGCGCGGTCAATGGTGGTCTGGCTCATGCCGGTACCGGTGTCGGTCACTCGGAGCCGCATGTGTCGACCGACGTCGACCCCGGGGTGGTATGCAGCGTAGTACTCGTCGGCCATGAACGCGTCGACCTGCACCGTGATGGTGCCTCCCGTCGGCATCGCGTCGCGGGCGTTCACCACTAGGTTGAGCAGGACCTGCTCGATCTGGCCCGGGTCGGCCCGAACCGGCCACACCTCGTCGGCCGGGCGCGTGATGAGGTCGATGTCCTCGCCGATGGTCCGGCGTAGCAGCTCCTCCATGCCATGGACCACCGCGTTGAGGTCGATGATCTGGCGCGGGCTGACTTCGGCTCGCGCGAACGACAACAGTTGGCGGGTCAGGTTGGTGGCCCGGTCACCGGCCCGCACGATCTGCTGCAGGTCGTCGCGCATCGGAAGCCAGCGGGGATCGTCCTGCCCGGCGTCCTCGAGGTCGCGTACGCACATTGTGGCGTACCCGATGATGATGTTCAGCAGGTTGTTGAAGTCGTGCGCGACGCCCCCGGCGAGTTGTCCCAAGCTTTCCAGCCGTTGGGACTGACGCAGGCGGCGTTCGAGATGTTCCTTCTCTGTGATGTCCTCGATGACCGCGCAGCGAGCGGGCCGGCCGTTGAACGACAGCGCATGCGAGGTGAGGTTGACCTCCACGACGGTACCGTCCCGCTTGACGTGACGCAGCGGGCCCCAGCGGTCGACGGCGCCGGCATCGGCGATCGCCTCGGTGAGCATAGCCACGTCCTCGGGCAGGCACAGCCGGGTGATGTCCAGCGCGAGCAGGTCGGGCCGAGGGTACCCGTAGTAGCTCGCCGCGGCGTCGTTGACCTCGAGGAAGCCGAGGGCTTCGGTGTCGAAGACGAACATCGGGTATGGGTTGCTGTCGAACAGTTGGCGGTAGTTGTGTTCGAGTTCGCGGGCGGTCTGTTCGGCGCGGTGTTTCGCCATTTCGGCGGCCTGCCTGGCCCGCCGGTTCTCCTCGACCCGTTTGCGTTCGATGGCGTATCGCATGGCGCGCCCGATCGCGTCGCTGGTGGCGCCTTTGACCAGATAGTCCTCCGCCCCGGCGTGCAGGGCCCGCGCGGCGGTCTCCTCGTCGTGCAGTCCGGTAAGGACCACGATGGGCAGCCCGTCGAAGCGTTCGGTGAGGACAGTGACGGCCTGCAGGTCCTGGGCGTCGGGCAGGGAAAGGTCGACGAGCGCGACGTCGGCGCCGTCGCGCTCAAGGTGCTGGATGGCGGTCTGCAGGGTGTCTGCGACCTCGAGACGGCAGCGCACGGAGCCGTGAGCGATCGCGTCACGGCACAGCAGGACGTCGTCCTCGTCGTCCTCGACCAGCAGGACTCGCAGCGCGGCTGGATCGCTGTCGGGCATGGCGCTCACCTCGCTCGTCGTCTTACGGGTCCTACTGGGCGTTGTCCGGTGGGAGTTTGACGATGGTGAACCAGAACGACTCGATCGAGCCCACCACCGAGCGGAACTCGTCGATGCCGACGGGTTTGGAGATGTAGCAGTTGGCGTGGTGCCGGTAGCTCGAGGCGATGTCCTCCTCGGCCTCTGAGGTGGTGAGGATGACCACCGGAATGTCGCTGAGCTCCGGGTCCTCCTTGATCGCTGCCAGTACCTCCCGGCCGTCCATCCGGGGGAGGTTGAGGTCGAGCAGCACCAGGTCGGGTCGTCGGCTGCCGGCGTACTCCTGCTCACCGCGCAGGTACTGCATGGCCGAGGCGCCGTCGGAGACCACCTGCATGGTGATCTGCAAACGGCCGCTGCGCAGCGCCTCCTGGGTGAGGTACACGTCGTCCGGATCGTCCTCGACCATCAGGACGGTAATCGGACGTACGGCGGCCTGTGGTTCAGCCGGCGTGGACACCGAGTGCATCGGATTCCTTTCGGCTCGGCTCGTCGGGCGGCGCGGGCAGGACACACCAGAACGTCGAGCCGGCCCCGAGAACCGAGTCGACGCCGATCCGACCGCCGACGGATTCGACGATGCGTTTGCAGACCGCCAGCCCGATGCCGGTGCCGTCGTACTGCCCCCGCGGGTGCAGGCGCTGGAAGACCTGGAAGATTCGGTCCGCGTACGCCATGTCGAGGCCGATCCCGTTGTCAGTGACGGTCAGTCGCCAGCCCTCATCGAGGCGCTCGGCCCCGACATGGATTCGCGGTGGGGCGTCCGAGCGGTACTTGAGGGCGTTACCGATGAGGTTCTGCAGCAGCCGTTCGATCGACGCGCGGTTCGACTGAATGATCGGCAGCGGGTCGTGCGTCACGGTGGCTTGCGACTCGGTGATCGCGATGGCGAGCGAGTCGAGCACCGCGGTCAGAACGCTTTCGCAGTCCACCGGACGCATCTCGACCTGGCCACCGGCCCGGGAGAACATCAGCAGGTCCTCGATCAGGCGCTTCATCCGTGCGGCGGCGCCCACGATCCGGTCGACGTACATCGAGGTGTCCGCATCCAGGCCCGCCGGCATCCGTTCCACCAACAGCCCGGAGAAGCTGATGATTTTGCGGAGTGGCTCCTGCAGGTCATGCGAGGCGACGTACGCGAACCGCTGCAGCTCCTCGTTCGACCTGGCCAGCATGGCGTTTTGCGCCTCGAGCTGGTGGTTGACGTCCTCCAGCGCGGTTTGGGCCACCCGCAGCTGGGCGGTTCGTTCCTGGACGCGGTTCTCCAGCTGGGCGTTCATCGCCCGGATCGCGGCGGCGGCCGCACCGCGTTCGGCGACGATGGCGGCCTGCGCGCCCAGTTCACCGAGCAGCCGGGCGTCGTCCTCCACGAACAGCGGCCGGCGTCGACTCAGCAGGACGAGCGCACCCTGTTCGGCAGAGGGCAGCTGCAACGGCACCGCGGTCAACACCCGGGCGCCGGCCTGCCGCGCGTACGCCAGCAGCGGCGAGCCCGTCGCGGTCGGTGCCGGGACCGGCTGAGGGAGGTCCAGCACCTCTTGCAGATCCTGCGCGGTGGTGACCACCTCGGCCGGCCTGGCGTCCCCGCTGATCGCCACGCAGACCGGCCCGTTCTCGCCGGGTAGCAGCACGATCACCGTGCTGGCGCCGCTGGCCTCGCGGACCGTCCGCGCGTACCGCTGCCAGGTCTGCTCCGGCGTCTCGCTGATCGGGGCGTTCGCCATCTGCCGGTGCACCCGGTACGCGGTTCCACCGGACCACACCTGCCGCAGCCAGCGCGGCGGCAGGAAGGCCACCACGTAGCCGACTCCGGACAACAGGGCCAGCACCTCGCTGCTGAGGTGAATGACGTTCTCGGCCCGGTCGAAGGCCGGGCCGGCCCCCGCCGCCAGCAGGCACAGCCCGAGCACCGCGGTCGCCGAGGCGGCGAGTGTCAGCCGGGCCCGGGGCGCGCCGACACGTCGCCGCGCCTCGGCCATCAACAGGGTGGCCGCCCAGCCCTGCACGATGAAGAAGGCGATGACCGTGCTCAAAGTGACCACTGGTACCTGCCGCGTACCGAGGAAGTACCACGGCACCGTGGTCACCGCGAACACGGCGAACGCGCCCCAGCTGACGGCACGCGACACCGGCCGCACGGCCCGGACCAGACGCAGCGTCAGGCACGGCTGGGCCAGCAGAAGGGTGATCCCCAGCAACCCCGGGATTGTCGGGAGCCGCGGGATCCCTTCGACCTGCCTGATGATCTCCAACACGAGCAGGACGGTCATTGGGAAGAAGACGAGGGCCAGATCGCGCTGCAACGTGTCCCGGCGCCAGGCGTACGCGATCAGGGCCCGCACGAACACCAGGGCGAAGAATGCCTCGATGATCAGTGTGACCATGGCCGTCCCTCCCCGAGCCTGAGCCCAAGGTTAAGGACGCTTGGTAGCAATTCAGGCTGAACGGCATTTCCTCCGGTATCACCGTTTGGGGTGCCCGGGAGACTCGCGATGATCGGGATACAGATGCACGGTATGGGCGTCGACTCGGCCGCCGCGCCGACCGGGATCCTCACCCGCGCCCTGTCGTTCCCGCAGACCCGGCCGACCTGACCTCGGCGTCCCGGCCGTCGAAGGCGACGAAACGGCCGTCGGAAGCTCAACGTACGGTGACCGACTAGCTCGTCGCGGTGCCGTCGATGCACCCCTTCTTGACGCCGATCACCGTCACGGTGAGCCGCTTGCCGAGCATCGCGGCCGGGATCACCCACGTCGGGCGGTGGCCGCTTGAACCGCACCCCGTCCGCCGACCACTGGTACGTGAACGCATTGGGGCCGGCGTCCACTGCCCGTGGCGGCAGCGAGCGTGCCGCGATCACGGCCTGCCGCTGATCGACGGCGCCCTGATGACTCGCAGCACCGCGGTGATCGTGACCCCCCGGAAATTGCTTTCCGAAACACTGGCAGAGCTTTCCTCCACCTCATTTCAGCGCACGGACTTGAATATGGCCTGGCGTACTCAACTCGCCAAATCCGGAAACCCTCGTCGGCGATTAACACGATCATCATGACGGTACGTGGCGCTCGTCGGGTCACGGCAGCCGTCGGGGAGGCAGGCGCGTCTGGTATGGCTGGAACTCACGCTGATCAACACGGACGACCGGCCGCGCGTGAGGAAGCGGACCGGGCGCCGATCGTGCTGGCCGCGGTAAGGGTGCCGACAGCAGTCGGGGCCGCCGCGGATCACCACCGAATGCCTAAATGGGCAGGTCAGCAGCTATGGCCAAACGTCCGGGCGGGGAGCAGGTTTGGGATGTATCCGGCCATCGAGATTGACCTGCACCTCGACCGTATTCGCGCAGCTCAGTGACAGTGTCCGGCCGCGTCTGAGGGCGCGTTTTCGGGCCCTCAGCGTTCGGCACCAACCTGCTCCCCCATCGACGCATCCCTGGGAGGAAGACCGGCCACAATGTGGTGAACGCCGTTACGGCGGATGAGAGTGTCGGCCATGCGGGTGAAGCCGATCGTCCTTCACCCGCGGGCGCCGGCCCGGACAATGGCCACGATGCGAGCGAGAGCACGGCGCGCCATAGCGAGCACATCGCGGCATGACCGTACGCCGAGTTGGTCCCCGGCTGAGGTCACGTTGGGTAAGGCGCGTTTTGATGAGGCGCTGCCTGGTGCAGCGAGGCGGATCAGGCCGCGAACACCGCTTGGGTCGTACGCTGCGGGTATGACAGTCGCCCTGACCGAGGCCGAGCGCACCTACCTGAAGAACGAGCCGCTGGCACGTCTAGCCACCGTGGACGCGAGCGGCGCGCCGCAGAACAACCCGGTCGGGGTGTTCCTCGACGAGGCGACCGGCGACATCCTGATCGGCGGCGCCGCCATGGGTACAACCCGCAAGTTCCGCAACGTTCAGGCCAACGGCCGGGTCGCCGTCGTCGTCGACGACCTCGTCTCACGGGACCCATGGACCGTGCGGGGTCTGGAGATCCGCAGCACCGCGGTCGCGCTGCAAGACGTTGACCCGCCGGTGCCGTTCATGAGTCGTGAGGTCATCCGGATCACCCCCACCTGGGTCACCAGCTGGGGCATCGATCCCGAGACCCCAGGCCGGCAGAGCCGCCGCTCCTGACAGCCACCCGGGCCGCGATCAGACCGCGGTCCACCGCATGCACCTGGGCCCTCCCCGGCGGCAGCCGAGTAGGCGGACAGCACCACGGATACCAGATGCGAACAGACCCATCTACCGAAGATTCAATGCCGAGGAAGCAGCGCCTCACCGTGCGTCACGTCTCTTGATCAAAAACCAGAGCTCCCGTCGCGGCAGACATCAGTGAACCATTGCGCGATTCGGGAACGGCGGAAGTAACGGTTGGCCGTCATCCGCCGGCCGTCCTGCGTGGACAGTCCGGCACCCTGCTCGCGACCTACTCGACGTCCGAGGCGTCGATGCGGGCACTCGCCGCCGTGCTCGCCGGAAAGGCGAAAGCGGCCGGCCGGTCCCCGATTGCGGTGACCGGCCGGCCGCGCTCCGCCTGCGTGACGTGAGCTACCCGGCGCGGAAGAACGCCACCACCGCTTCGCCGAGGACGGCGGGGTCGAGCTGGCCGTGCGCCTGCCCTTCCAGCGTCTGCGACCGTGCGCCGGGCACCGACTCGGTAACCGCCGCGGCCGCGGTCTGCATGCGCACGGGGCTGGCGGTGCCCACCAGCACGAGCGTCGGCGCGGTCACCGACGCCAGCAGCTCGACCGGAACCGGCCCCTTACCCACGATGGCGGCGTCGTAAGCCAGGGTGTGCGCCACCGCCTCCATGACCGGCCAGAACGGCTGCGTCCGCATCCCGGCGACCATCTCGGCCGGCATGTCGGCGCCCCGGGTCAGGAAATCCTCGATCGCGAGATCGCGCCGGCCCAAGGTGACAAGGTCGGTCAGCTCCTTCTCCGTCGGCAACGGCGGGCGCTCCGGGTCGGTCACGAAGGGCGGCTCGAACGCGGCGAGGCGGGTGATCGGCACACCGGCCGCGTCGGCTCCCAGGGCCAGGATCGCGCCGGACGAGCCGCCGAACACCATGGCCTCGCCACCGGCGGCCGACACGACCGCGCCCAGATCCTCGATCTCGCGCTCCACCGCGTACGGGGCGGTGTCACCGCTGTCGCCCCGACCCCGCTGGTCGTAGCGGTAGACGGTGAAGTCGGCCGCGAGCTGGGCGGCGAGCCCGGCGGTGACCGGCTCGTTCCGGTCGCCGAACGCGCCGACGACCAGGACGACGGCCGGTCCGCTGCCTTCACGTTCGTAGGCGATCTCGGTGCCGTCGGCGGATGTGACGTGGTTCATCAGGGAGTCTCCTCTGCGGCTGTCGGCCGCTGTAGCTGCTCTGTCGTGTTCGGTCGGTAGGTCAGCACGAGGACGCCGTCGGGGCCGACCGGACGGGCCTCGACCAGGGTGAGGGCGGAGGGCTGGAAGTCGGAGCCGAACATCGTCTGGCCGGCGCCGACGATGATCGGGAAGACCATCAGCCGGTACTCGTCGACCAGGTTGTTAGCGGCGAGGGTGCGCACCAGTTGGCCGCTGCCGTTGACGAGCAGATCCCCGCCCGGCTCCTTCTTGAGCCGACTGATCGTCGCGACGACGTCGCCGCTCAGGACGGTCGTGTTGGTCCATGACGGCGCGTTCAGCGTCCTGGAGACGACATACTTCGGCATGCCGTTCATCTTCTCGGCGAACCCGACCTCGTCGGTCATGTTCGGCCACGCCGCCGCGAACCCGTCGTAGGTGACCCGCCCGAGCAG
This sequence comes from Actinoplanes sp. NPDC051513, assembly GCF_044454685.1. Classification (NCBI taxonomy): domain Bacteria; kingdom Bacillati; phylum Actinomycetota; class Actinomycetes; order Micromonosporales; family Micromonosporaceae; genus Actinoplanes; species Actinoplanes sp. NPDC051513. The sequence continues at coordinate 58,723 of NZ_JBITDW010000032.1, read as the reverse complement.
GAGCGCGCCGGCCTCCATCACCTCGTTGAGCTTGAAGGCGCTGCCTTCGCTGCCGCGGTCGAACTTGAACGCCCAACCGGCGCGGTCGAAGGCCGGGTCGTTCCCGGGACCCTCCATGACGCCGTCAACCGTCACAAACTGTGAGACGACGATTCTTCGCATGCATACCCCTTATCGCTCACCCCAAGGTTGGCCCGCGGGGCGGGGTCTGTCTTGCGAATCAGCGCCGCGGGCTTGCGTTACCGCGCCGCGTCGACCATCTCGCGGTAGACGCTCGGCGGCACCCCGTGCACGGCGCGGAAGAGCCGGCTGAAGTGGGCGGCGCGGACGGAATTCGCGCATGATCACGTGCGCGCTCATCGGCTACTTGTCCGGAAGCCAGTCCCAGGGCTACGTAACACTGTGTAGCGAAGCGCCTGGCGGTAGAAGGAGTTGGGCTAGCGATGATCGAGAACAATCCGTACGTGAGCGGACACGTACTCGTGGGCGGTTGGCCCGCCTCAGGAAAGACGACAGTCGCTCAAGCTCTCGCGTCCGGCCTCCGAGTCCCCTACCTCTCCAAGGACGAGGTCAAGGAGGCGCTGATGGACTCCTTGGGCGCACCCGGAACCGTCGAGCAATCACGTCAGCTGGGTGTTGCGGCTGTGCACGCCGTTCTCGGTGTCGCTCGAGGATGTCCGGCCGCCGTCATCGATTGCACGTGGTATCCGTATGCCCTGCCACTGGTGCGCGCTCTCGCTGGTCCCTTCGTCGAGGTTCGCTGCAAAGTTGACGTGGAGGTTGCTCGCGAGCGGTATCGACGCCGTGTCCGAGATGAGCGGCATTTGGACAGCCTGCGCACCGAAGGGGAGCTTTGGGGAAGCGAGGTCCCTGCTCTCGGGGTGGGACCCCTGGTGGAGGTCAACACCGCGCAGGCGGTCGACACGGCAGCCCTCGCGGCGGCCATCAGGATCGCCTTGGGGCCTGACGCCTCCAGGCGTTGACGACGCCGACTGATACCTGGTTGAGCAACCCTCGGAGCGCCCGCACCCCAACGACGCGGGAATGCGCGCGATCGCCAGGGCGACCGACCTCGACACGCTGTAGAACGCGATCGGCGGCCGCCGGAGTCAGTCCCCGGGCGGCCGGCCCGCGCCCGCCAGCAGTTTCATCATCAGGGCGATGAACTGATGCCGCTGCGCGCCCGTCAGAGGCCTCAGCACCTGTTCCTGCACGTCCTCGATGACCTTGTCGAGCTCCAGGAGTTGCTCGATGCCGGCTGGCGTGATCGTGACGATGTTGCGGCGCTTGTGCTCGGGGTCGACCGAACGCACGACGAGCCGGCGCGACTCGAGCTCGGACAGCACACCGGTGACGTCACTGCGATCCATCCCGGTCCCGCGGCCCAGGTCCGCCTGGCTCACCGGCCCGTACTCCTCCAGCGCGGCCAGCAGGCGGTAGTGGTAACTGCGCAGGCCGCGGCCGTATGACTCGAACCCGGCGGCGAGCAGACCCGACGAGAGGGCGAAGGTCCGGCTGATGAGCCAGGTCGGACGGTCCGCAATGCGTGCGGGCGGACTCGGCCGGTGATCCATGTCAAAACACTACCAGTTGTTGGTGCGCCCAACGCTTGCTATGTTGGCCATGCCAACAATTACTTCGACTCAGGAGACCATCGCATGACCGAGCGGATTCTCATCATCGGCCGAAGCCCAAGCGTCATTCTCGACACCACCGAGATCCTGCGCGGCCGGGGCTTCCACGCCGACGCGACCAATCAGTTCGACGAGGTCCTGACGGAGTACGACACCGCGAACCTCGACATCGTCGTCTTCGGCGGCATGGTTCCGCCCGCCACAAAGCAGCACCTAAGGGACGAAATCTCCAAGGTCAACGACCGCGTCACCTTCGTGCAGGGACTCGCCGGAATCGCCGGCCTCATCGCCGTCCAGGTCGAGGGCGCCGCGTCATCGGCCGACGACGACGACACCGTGGCGTACGACGCGACGCGGCGATCGGTGCGGCTCGCTCTGCGGGAGCCCGCCCGGGTGCTCGTCGAGGCCTGGTGGGGCACCTCGTTCGCGCCGCCCGAGCCGACGAGCACCTCAATGCGCGTGATCGACGCCCAGTTCGACGCCGGGGAGCATGTCATCCCGCTGCCCATCGAGGTGCCGTCCGTGGCCTCGTTCGTCACCGTGTCCGCCGGACCGGCCGTCCGCGCGTTCACGGTCGGCGGCATGCCGCAGGCGGTCACCCGCCTGGTACCGGCGGGAGACCCGGCCCAGCCCTCCGCGCTCCCACTCGTCCGGGCGGTGGCGACCCACAACCCGGGCTGACCAATCCGCGCCCCGCGACGTGTCCGGAGTGGCATGCCGCCGCCGCCAACCGCCAGCAGGCAACCACCACGGCACCCGCCAGGCCCACCACCCACGGCCCGCACCCCAGCAGTCGGACCGAGATCACCGTACGGAAGTTCGTGTCACCGAGGTGTCACGATAATCCAGAGTGGACACCGCACAATCGCAATACCCAAGGTCGCCGCCACACGCCGAAGGCCGGGCAGATCGCGGCAAGGAATACCTGCTCAAGGCCAGCTTCGGGAAATGCTGCGCTTACGCGAAGACCCTTACGCCGCACTCCCCCACAAGCCACAAGGAAGGACGCGATCAACGACAACTCCGCAAACCGTACGCCCGTTCGGGCAAAAGGCTTTGCATTGGCTGTCGAAAGTATGGCCTGACAAGCTCAAACGCAGCCGGGCGGCCTCCGTGGCTTGTCCTCGCTTGTCATGAGTTCGCGCTGTTCTCGGTGGGTAAAGCGGGGGCGGATCAGAACCGCCATGCGCTCGCAGGAGGTACACCAGAAGCTGTTAGCCACGGCGGCGCGGACGGCCGGCCAGCCCGCCCGGATGGCCCCCGATTACGGCGAGAACCGCGAGGCGTGGGCATCGGCATCCCGACCGACGCGACCCCCGCCTTCCTCGGCTTCAGCACGGCCCGGCACATCCTCGGGCCGTGCGGTCCTGACGTCGACTGCCGGGACCGTTGCCTGACCGTCGAGCCGCCGCAGGCTCTCTACAGCGAGGCGTAGAAGTCGAGGTGCCGCGCCGCCGCCGCGGTCCACGTGTGCCGTTGCGCAAGCGCCACACCCCGGGCTCGGCGGGCCGGGTCGGGCTCCTTGACGGCGAGCAGCAACGCCGTGGCGAGCGACACCGGATCCGCGCCGTAGCCGACGGCGGACCCGAAGACGTCCCGCAGCACCGGCAGGTCACGCACGACGACCGGGATCCCGGCGGCCAGGGCTTCCATGGCGGCCAGACCGAAGCCTTCTTTGACGGAGGGGAAGGCGAACGCGGCCGCCCCGGCGACCAGGCCGGGCAGTTCGTCGTGCGCGACCGGGCCGAGGACCACCGGCTCGACGGCGAGATCGCGAGCGCGTGCCTCCCACGCGGCGCGGTAGTCGCGGTAGTCGAACAGTGTCTCCCCACCGGCGATGACCAGCCGTGTGCCTGGTAGTTCCCGGCGCACCAGCGCATAGGCGTCGAGCAGGTCCAGCGAGCCCTTTCGGGGTTCGATGCCACCGACGGCCAGGAGATAGGAGCCGTGCCGGGTGTCCGGCGTAGCGGCGGCGAACCGGGCCGCGTCCACCCCGTTCGGGATCACTGCCGGTGTCAGACCCCAGCCGGCCCGTACCTCGGCCGCCACGGCGGCGGAGACGCAGATGTGCGCGTACGGGCGGACGATCGCGCGTTCGTGGCAGGCCGCCAGCTCGGGGGTGGTGAACTGGTCGAGGTGGTGGATCGTGCGCACGCACCGGTCGACGGCGTTCGCGCTGATGCAGTCCTGGGCGTGCGCCACGTCGTACGCCTCCGGGGTGAAGGCCGCCCGCAGGACCGCGATCGAGCGCAGAATGCGCGGTCCGACGCCCTCGTCCGGCACCTCCGGGAACGGCACGACGACCAGCCGCACCCGCGGGTCGACCGGCCGGAAGAAGCCCGCGTCGCCGCCGCGTCCCAGCGTCCACACCGTCACATCCTGTCCCCGCTCCGCCAGCGCCTCCGCCAGGGCGAGCGTGTGCACGACACCGCCGCGCGGCCGGGTCGAATAGCTCAGCAGCGCTATCCGCATCACTCCGCCGCCCGGTAGGTCGCCGGTCGCAGCTCGCGCAGGTGGTTCAGCACCCGCCGGGCGTTGCCGATCTCCTGGACCACGTCCAGCTCGGCCACCGCGAGCCCGGCCTTGGCCCAGGTGCGGGCCAGCACGTTGCCGGCCGGGCCGACCACCTTGGCCTGGCCGAGGAAACGCATCCCGCCGGCCGCGCCGGTCTGGTTGGAGGAGACCACCACGATCTGGTTCTCGGCGGCCCGGGCGCAGTCGTAGAGGTCGAACAGCCGGGACTGGCGGTCCTGGGACAGCTTCGGCGCCGCGTTGGTGATGCTCGCCGGCCACGCCGACAGGCAGGCCACGATCTGGGCGCCGTCGAGCGCCAGGGTGCGTGCCGACTCGGGGAACGTCTTGTCGTAGTCGATGAGCATGCCGACCCGGCCGACGGGGGTGTCGAACGCCGCGAACGTGTTCCCGGCCCGGTAGGCGATCCCCTCGGCGGCCGGCAGGTGCACCTTGCGGTGCCGTCCGAGTATGCCGTCGCCGGTCAGGCAGACGGCCGCGTTGTACCGGTCGCCGCCGTCGGCCTCGCAGAACCCGACGCAGACCACCATGTCCCGGGCCAGGCCACGGATCCGCTCGAAGATCGGGTCGTCCGGCTTGAGCGCCGGCGGGAACGCGGCCGGGTCGGGGTGGCGCAGGTCGGCCAGGTAGCCGCCGATCGCCGCGTCGGGCAGCACCAGCAGCGCGGATCCCGCTGCCCGGGCGTCGTCGATGAGCTTGCCGATCCGCCCCAGGTCGTGGTCGAGGTCGCGGCCGAAGTGTGCCGCGGCGGCGGCGATCCGAGTCAACACGCTCACATCATCGACGCCGCGTGCCCGCGGTAGGTGTCGGGGCGGCGGTCCCGAAGGTGACCCATCGACCGGCGGGCCGCCGCCAGCGCCGTGCTGACGTCCACATCGGCCACCGCCAGGCCAGGTGCGGTGCCGGTCGTGGCCAACACGTCGCCGCCCGGGTCGACGACCTTCGCGCTGCACACGAAGCGCAGCGACCCGAACCGGCCGGACTGGTTCGCCGACACCCAGACCACCTGGTTCTCCAGCGCGCGTGCCCGGTCGAACAGGTCGAACCGCCGGGTCCACCGGTCGTCGGCCAGGTCGGCCGGGGCGTCGGTGCGGCTGCCCGGCCACGCCGAGACCACCACGATGATCTCCGCGCCGTCCAGCGCGAGCGCCCGCGCCGACTCGGGGAACGCCTTGTCGTAGCAGATCAGCAGCCCGATCCGGCCGACCGGGGTGTCGAACGCGGCGAACGAGTCGCCGGAGTCGTAGCTGGCGCTCTCGCGCAGCGGCTGGTGCACCTTGCGGTGGTTGCCGAGGACCCGCCCGTCGTGCACGCAGACCACGCTGTTGAACCGCTTGTCCCCGTCGGCCTCGCAGTAGCCGGCGCACACGACCGTGTCCCCGGCCAGCGCGGCGAGCCGGGCGATCTCCGGACCGTCGACGCGCAACGCCGGCGGCTCGTCGGAACCACCGTCGAGATGCGCGAGGTAGCCGCCGAGGCAAGCCTCGGGCAGGGCCAGCAGTTGTACGCCGTCGGCCCGCGCCGTCGCGATCAGCTTCTCGATCGTCGCGAAGTCCCCCTCGAGATCCCGATCGAACGCCTCGGCAACGGCGGCCATCCTGATCACACTCATGCCCTGCCTGCCTTTCGTGTGGGCCAGTTGCGCTCCGTCATGCCGCCGTCCCCAGTCCCGTGACTCCCGCGTCGATGCCTTCGGTGAGGGCCCCGTCCGGCCAGCGCAGCTGGACCCCCTGGCCGGCGACGAGTTCGCCGCAGGCGGCGGTGACCGCGGGTCCGGCCTCGGTGCCGGCCAGCTCGCCCGCGGTGACCATGGCGAAGCCCGGGAAGCAGGTCAGCCAGTCCCCGGCGGTCGCGGCCGGCGGAAGGGGCACGCTCGCCACGTCGAGCACCGCCCCGCAGCCGCTGGCCTCGGCGAGCATGCCGAGCGTCCCGGCGATCCCGGCCATGGACACGTCCTTGGCGGCCGCGGGCCGCGCCTTCGCCACGAACGACAGCATGGCGCGCAGTTCGGACGGCGTGCGGTGGCTGGTGGAGTCCCACTGCCGGCCCTGGTAGCCGGGCCGCCAGCGCCCGCCGAGGTCCGCCGTGAGCCGCACCCGCAGCCCGGGCCGCCCGCCACCACCCAGCACCGGCCGGGCCGTGCGGCCCAGCGCCGTCGCGGACAGGGCCGCGGGCACGCCGAGCTGGGTATGCCCGCCGAGGACCGGCACGCCGTAGGCCCGCGCGGCCCGGCGCAATCCGCCGAGGATCCGCGCGGCCAGGGCCGCATCCCGGGCGCCGACGGCGTTCAGCAGGCCGACGGGCGTCGCGCCCATCGCGGCCAGATCATTCACGTTCACCAGTACGGCGCACCAGCCGGCCCAGTCCGGGTCGCGCTCCACCATGGACGGCAGGATCGCGTCGCACGCGGCGATCAGGTCCGAGCCGGGCACCGGAGCGCCGTCGTCGCCGACGAACCCCGGGCCGCCCGGCGCCAGATCGCGCAGCAGGGCACCGAGCGGATTCTTGGTGGCGGCGGCCAACGCGGACAACCGCTCGATCGGCCAGCGCATCAGCGTGTGCGGCCGCCGGGCCACGGTGACCGGGCGCACGCTGCGCCAGCCGAGCCGTCGGAACAACCGCTCGTGCCTGGTCTGCACTGTCGCGTCGAACCGCAACGCACCCGCGTTCTCGGCATAGGCGCAGGCCGCGCGTACCAGAGCAGGTCCGATGGCCCCGGCCCCGCGGACCGCGGGGTCGACGACCAGCCGGCCACCCACCCACCAGCCGATGTCCGGCCCGCTGGAGGCCGGGCCGACCCGCACGCCGCCGAGCAGTTCGCCGCGCGCCGACCTGGCGACCAGCACGACCGTGCGGGCGTCGTCGTCCCGGTCGTCGAGGTCGGAGCCGTCGAACAGGCCCTGCTCGTCGACGAAGACCCGCTCGCGTAACCGGTGATAGCCGGCCAGGTCCTCGGTCCGCTCGACGATGACGTGCGGCCCGAGCAGAGTGGGCACCAGATCGGTCATGCTGTGCCCTCCTGAGGCAGGCCCGTCCGGCCCTCGCGCGCGAGGCCGTCCGCAGGTGCGGCCGGGTGCCGCTCGGTGCGGGCGGTCATGCGCCTGCCGCCTGCAGCACGCCACACGCTCCGCAGGCCGCGCAGCCCGCCTTCTGGCCGGTGCTGAGCATCCCGGCGTCCTTGAGCAGCGCGGCGACCCGCACGGTGACGTCGCGGACCAGCGCCGGCGCCGGTCCCGGCACCCCGTCGCGGCGGGCGAGCGTCCCGGCCGTCGGCCGGAACGGCACCACGAAGGGATAGACCCCGCGCTCGATCAGCCGGGCCGCGCCGGCGACGAGCTCGTCCGGATCCTCCCCGAGGCCGACCAGGAGATACGTGGACACCTGGTTGCGGCCGAAGACGCGCACGGCATGGTCCCAGGCGGCCTCGTACTCGGCCATCGGGACCGCGCCCTTGCCCGGCATCCACCGGCGGCGTACCTCGTCGTCGAGCGACTCGACGTGGATGCCGATCGACGCCGCACCCGCCTCGTGCAGCTCGTCGATGACCGACAGGTCGCCGGGCGGCTCGATCTGTACCTGGATGGGCAGGCCCGGCACAGCGTCGAGCACGGCCCGCACCGACCGGACCAGGTTGCGGGCGCCACGATCCGGGCCGGTGGTGGTGCCGGTGGTCATGACCATGTGTTTCACGCCGTCGAGCCGCACCGCCGCCGCGGCCACCTCGGCCAGCTGCGCCGGCGTCTTGGCCGCGATCGTGGAACCCTCGCGCAGCGACTCCTCGATCGTGCAGAACCGGCAGCGCTGCTTCTGCGCGTACCGGATGCAGGTCTGCACCACGGTCGTGGCCAGCACGTCCTTGCCGTGCAGCCGGGCGATCTGCTCGTAGCGCACCCCGTCGCCCGTGACGAGGTCGTAGAACCTGGGCCGGCGGACGACCTCGAGTGAGAGCCCGGTGTCGACGTCGCCCCGCCAGAGCCGCTCACCGCGTACCTGGTAGGGGCTGTCGGGGTTGATCGGCAGGGCGGCGTTGGCACCGTCGATGACCAGGTGGCCGTCGTCGCTGGGCCCGGCGCCGGCCGGGCGCCGCACGGGCGCCTCGACCCGCACACCCTGCACGGCTATGTCAGTTCGGATGCCAACGCTCATCGTCGCCACCTCAGAACATGTACGTCGAGTTGATGATCGCGCCCTTGCGCGCGTAGTGGATCAGCGCGTCCTGCACGTCGAGCGGATGCGTCGGGATGACGCCCTCGATCAGGTCCTCCTCGCGGGCGCCGTGCAGCGACAGCCCGAACCGGCAGCAGTAGACCTTGCCGCCCTCGGCCATGAACGTCTTCAGCGAGTTGTTGATGTTGTGCTCGCCCGGGAAGGCCGACGCGCCGGTGGTGGGGAAGCCCCGGGTGGCCAGGCAGTTCAGCGAGCCGGGGCCGTAGAAGTAGATCGCCGACTCGAAGCCCTTGCGCAGTGCCCGGGTGGCCTGCAGGACGGCGACGAAGCTGACCGACGACTCGTGCGCGATGCCATGCACGAGGGTGAAGTAGCTCTGCCCCTCCTCGGCCTTGTAGTCGGGGAAGACCTTGGTGCCGCCGTAGATGCTCGATCCCTCCGCCAGGGCCGGGTGGGGGATCTCGGTCAGGCTCTTCTGCTCGAGGTCGGTCAGGTCCGTCATGGTTGCTTCTCCTTCAGGCGTAGAGCTTGTCGAACGTGGTCTCGAAAACAGCTTCGGACAGTTCGCCGCCCCCGACGGCGGCCTGCAGCCGGGCCAGCTCGCCGGCGTGGTCGCCCCACGGCTCGTCGCTGGCGAACAGCACCCGGTCGTGACCGAGGCCCCGGCGGTCGATCTCGGCCACGAGCCAGCGCGGGGCGAACCCGATGGCCCAGGAGAGATCGGTGTAAATCTGCTTGCCTGCCGCCACCCAGTCGAAGAACCGGGTGCCGATCAGCTTGATGTGGCCGCTCATCCCACCGCCGAAGTGCACGAGGTGCACCTTCACGTCGTCGGCGTACCGGTCGACCAGCCGGCCGACCTTGTCGATGTCGGAGGCGGCACCGGGCGAGGTGTGCACGTGGACGACCAGATCGTGGGCCCGGGCCGCGGCGAAGATCGGCTCCAGGCCGGGGTCGTCCACGCTCCCTCCGAGCAGGAAGCTCAGCTTCAGCGCCCGGACGCCGTCCTCGCCGGCCAGCGCGAGCGCGGCCGCGGTCCGTTCCCGGTCGCGTTCCTGCGCCGAGACCCAGAGCCCGCAGCGGATCCGGTCGTCGCGCTGGGCCGCCTCGACGACGAGTTCGTTGAAGCCGAAGGCGACGTCCGGGTCGGGCACGCCGTAGTTCGGCAGGATCAGGGCGCGTGCGGTTCCCTCGGCGTCGAGGTCGGCGATCAGCTCGTCGATGGTGGCGCGGGCGGTGGTGTCCGGGCTGACCGGCGGCCCACCGTAGAACGGGTATGCGGGAAGCACGCCGAGGTGCCGGTGCGCATCGTTCAAGGTCCTTTTCATGCGGCGGCCCGCGGGGTGAACCAGTCCAGATCCGGGTACGTCTCGGTCGGCGTGCCGGCGAGCCAGCTGACGCCCTCGGTGATCCGCTCCCGGCGGGCCGCGGTGATCCGCTCGATCAGGTAACCCGCGTCCTGGGCCACCCCCGCGAACCGGCCCGAGCCCCACGTGTACTGCCACGGCAGCCCGAGGAAATAGAGGCCAGGGCAACTGGTGACGCCGCGGTCGTGGGTCGGGTAGCCGCGCCCGTCGAAGACCGGCACCTCGACCCAGCGGTGGTCGCGGTGGAACCCGGTGCCCCAGACGACCGCCGTGATGCCCTCGGCGGCCATGTCGTTCGTCGTCGCGCGGCCGGCGGGTTCCCACACCGGCACGTAGCGGTCCTCGGCCGGCGCCCGGATGCCCACCGCGGCGATGTAGCCGTCGATCGCGTCCTTGATGCCCTCGGCCACCGCGTCGGCGTTGTCCAGATTGGCTTTCAGGTCACCGCCGAAGGTCACCGCCGAGCCGTCCACACTGGTCAGCCGCCCGTACAGGCGCATCCCCTCGGCCGCGAAGGCCCGCAGGTCGATGTCGCGGCCGCCGTCACGGCCGGTCATGTAGTGGTTGGCGCGCAGCCGCACCTCATCCGCGTCGCCGAACTCGTCGATGCCCTTCGCGTAGTGGCCCATCTCGTCCAGCCACGCCAGCGTGTCGCGGCCCCGATACCTGCGGGCGGCACGCGGCGCGCTGCCCACGGCGAGGTGCACGCGTCTGCCGGCCAGGTGCAGGTCCTCGGCAATCTGGCAGCCGGACTGGCCGGTGCCCACCACCAGCACGGCACCCGCCGGCAGCTGCTCCGGGTTACGGTACTGCGACGAATGGACCTGCACGACGTCGCCGGGCAGCCGCTCGGCGATCCGTGGCACGGCCGGGTTGTGGTAGGGCCCGGTCGCGACCACCACCTGGTCCGCGGTGCAGGTCCCCGCCGTCGTGACCAGTTCGAAAACCCCCTTGGAAGTACGCCGTAGGCGGTTCACGGCGACGCCCTCGACCAGCGGCGGGTCGAAGCTGGCGGCGTACTTCTCCAGGTAGCCCACGATGTCCGCGCCGATCATGAACCCGTCCGGGTCGCCGCCCGCATACCCGAAGCCGGGCAACCGGCATTGCCAGTTCGGGGTGACCAGGCAGAACGAGTCCCACCGGCGGTCGCGCCACTCGTGGCCGACCCGCTCCCGCTCGATGACGACGTGGTCGACGCCGCGCTGCCGCAGGTGCCAGCTCATCGACAAGCCGGCCTGCCCGCCACCGACCACCGCGACCGCCCGGTGCGTGTTGTCGAGATTCACGCTTCGATCCCTTCTATCGTGACGTCCCCGTCGCGATGAACGGCGGCGAACTCCGCGATCTCCGCCATCGACCGGGCCGCCCGGTTGCAGGGAAAGCCGTAGGCCGCCTCGACCCGATCACTGGCGATCGTCAGGGCCTCGTGGCTACGTCTGACGAAGTCCGCGATCGGAAGCTTCTGCCCGGCCCTGAAGTAGTCCTCGACGACAGTCGAGGGCGAGTAGATCCGTTGCTCCGGCCCGCCGGGCCAGCGCACCAACAAGTACCGTTCCGGCATGGTGGCACCACGTCCGACCAGGAGAATCACGCTGTTAGTGAGAGCCAGTCAAGGCAGCTGCGATTTCGGCGAGGTTTCATCCGGAACAGGTGGGCGTTAGAAAGACCGCACAACGGCTCGGCGTGTCTGCGGCGTTTCGGGCATGCTGCGGCAGCCCCGACTCGGTGTTTCGAAACCGCGTCCCCCCACCGTGACCGCCGGCCTCGCCAGGGGCCAACTCACGGATACGTACGTAATCTGGCTCTCTGGGCGGCTCCGCGTCGGGTGCCCGCTGGACGGGTAGCGCTGTGGAGCATTTCCCAGCGCGGTTGATCTTCCTGGCCGTACGATCCGGCGATGTCACCACGCGTCCGCGCGCTGCTCGCACCACCGTTCGTGGTTCTGGCCTTCGCGCTGTCGCTCGGCGTGGCTTTGTGGCTGCAGCCTTTCACCTGGCAGGTCGAGCCTGCCCTTGCTGGGCTCACGGTTTACGGGCTCTTCGCTGCGGCGAGCGTGGCCGTTCCCGCGGGGGCGTACGCCCTGATCGCCGAGGCGTACCGCCGCCGGCCGGTCGCTTGGGACAGCGACGCGGATGCGCACCGGTTCAGCGTGCCGTCGTCTCCGCGGCAAGCAGTAGCGATGATCATCTGGGGGTGGGTGGTTGCCCGGCTCGTTCCTGTTGAGCGCGTGCCGAATCAGGATCGGGCGCGAATCGCGCAACTCGGCTTGCTGACGACGGTCCTTCTCCTCATCGTGGTGGTGCTGTTGGTCGACGCCGTGCTGCGGTCGATGATGAACAGGCCGGGCATCGCACTGAGTCCGGATGGGCTGAGCCTGCACCGTCGTGCCCGCCGGGACGAGATCCGGTGGGACGAGCTGCTGCCCGGCGGCCCGCCGCGACCGGCGAAACGAAACCCGGCCACCATCAAACTGCGCCGCTCCCCGACCGCGCAGGATCGGCCGCCGGGCGGCTGTCGCTGCCGGCCAGTGGACTGCACATCGATTCGGCATTCCTGGCGTACACGATCCGCTGGTACCTCGAGCACCCGGACCGGCGCCCCCGGATCGGCGACGATGGGGAGCTGAAGGAACTCCAGCGCGGATTCGCCACCGAAGGCGCAGCATCGCCATGAATTAAGCGGGCCGACGCCATCACACGGCCCGCGGGGCGCTCGCCCAACGCGCGCATCTGCCGATGTCAGTGCATTTGACCATGGCCGAGTGAGCGGTCGGCACGCATATTTGAAGTGTATTCGTCCTGCTCGCGCATTCAGCACATGTCATTTAATGATTTGTTTGAATCAGCCTTTGAGTCATTGGTTGTGCCGCAAGGCGTGCAGGGTTTCCCGTGCCGCTGCCTCGAGTTGATCGGCCGCGGCTTCCAAAGCAAGGGTGTGGTCGGCGGCTGTTCCGCTTGTTCTCAGCCGGGTAGCGAGGTCGCGCATCAGGCGGACCTGTATGTCGGCGAACGCCGCCGACGCCCTTGCCTGCAGGAAAATCGTACTTTTTTGCTCGGTGACCCTCACGCCCTCACGGTAGGCCGCGTCCGCCGCCAGCATCGGACTTTTCATCGATGGCCACTGAATCTGTCGAAATAGGGACACTGGGCCGACCGGTGCCCACATAGTGAGAGCTAGGGCGTAGAAGCCCGCCAGATTTAAGACTCTGATCTTTCTTTCGAAAGAGGACCATCATGGCTGCAATGACCCTTACTGCCGGTGCTGGGGTCGGAGCTGGGGCCCGACGGCCCTCATTCGCCGATCTGAGCGTCAGCGTGAAGGTTCTCGCCGCGGTCGGAACCGCGGCGCTGGTCGCGTTGATCGTCGGAATCCTCGGACTGATGTCGTTACGCGACGCCAGCAACTCCGCCGCGCTGATCTCCAACAGCACGGTCCCCAGTATCAAAGCGGTCGGGCATCTGAGAGCGATCGTGTTGCAGGCCCGCGTGGACTCCGCGAACCAGGCACTGTCGGTGGATGCCGCATCTACCAACAAGTTCGCTGATTCATTCACCACCGATCTTCAAGACTTCACCGCCGCGATGGCCGACTACCGGGCCACCAACCCGGCGTCGGACCCGGCCGTGATCGACCAGTTGCAGACCGACTGGGACGCCTACGCCGACGTCGCGACGAGCAAGCTGCTGCCGGCCGGCGACCGCAGTGCGCTGGTCGAGTGGGCGAAGATCCGCGACACCGAGGTGCTGCCGATCCTGACGCGCCTGTTCGATGGACTTGCCACCATGGACCGTTCGGAAACCGCGGACGCGGACCAAAAGGCCGCGGCGGCGAAGTCCGGCTACGAATCCAGCCGGACCACCTCCATCATCACGCTGACCGTGGGCCTGATCGTGGCCCTGGCAGTCGGTGTCTTCGTTGCCCGCAAGATAGTGCAGTCGCTGACGAAGGTCACCTACGTGTGTGACGGGCTCGCCGACGGCGACCTGACCCGCAGCACCGGCCTGGACACACGCGACGAGCCGGGCCGGATGGCTCGGGCACTGGACACCGCGCTGACCCGGCTGCGGCAGACGATCACGACGATCGAGGGGTCCGCCACCTCGTTGGCCGGTGCCTCCGAGCAGATGAGCAGCACCGCCGCGAACATCGCCGCCTCCGCGGAAGAAACCTCGACCCAGGCGCTGGCCGTGTCCGCCGCCGCCGAACAGGTCTCCCGCAGTGTCGAAACGGTGTCCTCCGGTAGCGAAGAGATGGGCGCCTCGATCCGGGAGATCTCGCAGAACGCCGCCGAGGCCGCCCGGGTCGCCTCGGAGGCGGTCACCATCACCGCCAACACATCAGCCACCATGAACAAACTTGGTGACTCCTCCGCCGAGATCGGCAACGTCATCAAGACGATCACCGCGATCGCCGAGCAGACCAACCTGCTCGCCCTCAACGCCACCATCGAGGCCGCCCGGGCCGGCGAACTGGGTAAGGGATTCGCCGTGGTCGCTTCCGAGGTCAAGGACCTCGCTCAGGAAACCGCCCGGGCCACCGAGGACATCTCCCGCCGGGTGCAGGCGATCCAGGCCGACACCAGCGGCGCGGTCGTCGCGATCGACGAGATCTCGGTCGTGATCGGACGGATCAGCGAGTTCCAGACCACCATCGCCTCGGCCGTGGAGGAACAGACCGCCACCACCGCGGAGATGAATCGCAGCGTCAGCGAGGCCGCCGGCGGTAGCGGCGAGATCGCACAAAACATCACCGGCGTCGCCGAAGCCGCCCGGATGACCAGCCAAGGCGTCACCGAAACCCAGCAGGCCACGGCCGAACTCGCCCGCATGTCCACCGAACTCAGCGGTCTGGTTGCCACCTTCCGCATCTAACCGCCGCAACCCACGCCTGCCATACCCCCGCCCATACCGCCCCAACAGCGCGGCAAACCTGAGCGCAGGGAATGACCAGACGAAAGTCGAGCGCGCCACTGGAAGATCTGAGCTATCAGCTCAGCTCATCGCCCGGCGGATCACATACTGTCAAGGTCGCTGCCGAGGCATCTGGCGAGCTGGCGGCCCGGCGAGAATCTCTTTCCCTCTGTAGAAACGCACCTCGGTGCACACTCATTTGCCGCGGACAATGCGCGGAGCAGTCCTTCGCCCGCTCGTGCTGCCGCCGCCTGGCTTCACGGCCGGCGGGGGGGTTCTCGGTACGCTTGAGCTATGACTGCCGGGTCGGCCGCGGGCCGTGCACAGATCGGGTGCCCGGCCGCTGCTTGATCACCGCCCGGGCCAGGAGCCCGCCCAGCCGTTCGAGCGCGGCGGCGTTGGCCACCCGTGTCCGGGCGAGCACCGGTAGCTGATCAGCGGCACGCCGCGGGCCAGCGCCTCCATGCTGGTCAGGCCGCCGGCGTTCTGCACCACGACGTCGGCGGCGTGCAGCAGCGAGGGCATGTCGTCGACCCCAGCCCAGCGTGATCACCTTGCCCGTGGCACTGAATACGCCCCGGTCAGGGCACGAGTCGGTAGCCGGCGCCGCGCACGGTCTCGATCGACGCCTTGCCGAACGGATGGTCGATCTTCTTGCGCAGGTAGCCGATGTAGACCTCGACGATGTTCGGATCGCCGGAAAAATGGGCGTCCCAGACGTTCTCCAGGATCGCTCGCTTGGTCACCGCCTGCCCCCTGCTGGCGCATCAGGAACTCCAGCATTGCGAACTCGCGCGGCGTTATCGCGATCGGCTCCTCGCCCCGCCACACCCGCCGCTCCCCCGGATCAAGCGACAGGTCACCGGCTTTCAGCACGGCCGGCCGCTCCGGGGCGCCGCGCCGGATCAGCGCCCGCATCCGCGCGATCAGCACCACGAACGAGAACGGCTTGGTCAGGTAGTCGTCGGCGCCGAGATCGAACGCGTCGGCCTGGTCGTACTCACCGTCCTGGCCGGGCAGACCGCGATCTCCACACTCCCGCCGGCCGCCGGCGTACGCGTCAAGGAACAACGGCACCTGCCCGACGCCCACGACGAGCCGTTCTGGATCGTCGCCCAGGGCGTGACCACCCCCACCGGCGACCGGATCGTGCTCGTCGCGCAGTCGCTGGACCTCGTCGACGACGGCACCGACGCGGTGCTCGTGGCCGTGCTGCTCGGCCTGCCGCTGCTGGCGCTGGTCGTCGGCTGCGCCACGTTCCTGTTCGTCGGCCGCACCCTGCGCCCGGTCGAGGCGATGCGCCGACAGGCCGCGTCAATTACCTCCCGCAACCTGCACCAACGGCTGCCGGTACCGACCACCGGTCGGCGGCGTCACGACGCTCGGCTATCTCCTCGGCCAGGTCGCGTTCGTCCGCGACCACATCGAGCTCATCCTGATCGGCATCGTCGCCCTTTCGGTCGTCCCGATCGCCATGGAGCTACTGCGTGCCCGCTCCCGCCCCCGTGTCGCCGGCACCGTGCCCACGCGGGTGGGGGATACTCTGGTCGCGGAGGTCAGCGACGGTGACGAAGGACAATCGGCGGCCGCCGGGAACCCTGGAGGCCGAGGTCATGGGCGCGCTGTGGGCTACTGAGGCCCCGATGACGGCGGCCGAGGTGCATCGGGCGCTGGGCGGCGACCTGGCCTACAACACCGTGCAGACGGTCCTCTTCCGCCTGCACGACAAGAAGGCCGTCGAGCGCCATCGAGCCGGCCGCGGACACGCCTATTGGCCGGCCCGCGACGCCATCGCGGCCGCGGCCTTCCGGATGCGAGAGGCTCTGACGGATCGGGCTGACCGTCAGGCCGTGCTCCAGTTGTTCGCGGCCTCTCTCGACGAGACCGACGCCGCGTTGCTGCGGCACTATCTGACCAGAACCCCGCCGCAGCGTCAGCCATGACCATCAGCATCTACCTCCCGTTGCTGCTGACGCTCCCTCTCGCCGCGCCACGGATCGCGGCGCGCGGCGCGCCGGGATCGGCCGCGTCGACACTCGCGGTGACCGCGGCCCTCGCGGCTCTCGCGTCCACCTGGTCGCTGGTCATGCTGGCCCTGACCATGTTCGACGATGTCCCGCCGCTGTCGGCGCTCGACGATCATCCGACGCTGGAGTTGCCCGAGCCGGTGCCGGGCCCGGTCGCGCTGATCGCCGGCCTGCTGCTGATCGGCGGCGGCGTGCGACTGTTCATCGACGTGCGGCGGCGGGTCGTGACCAACCGGCGGCTGCGTGCCATCGGCGATCCGCGTCACGACATGGTCGTCGCCGACTGGGCCAAGCCGATGGCGTTGGCCGTTCCGGGCCGGGTCCGCGAGGAGGGTCATCTCCTGGTCACCACTGGCATTCTCCGGTTGCTGGATCCCGCCGAACGCAAGGTCGTCTTCGCCCACGAGCGGGCGCACCTGGCCCATCGGCATCACCGCCTCACCGCCACTGCCGCCACGGCAGCAGCGGTGAATCCGCTCCTTGTCCCGGTACGCCGGGCGGTCGAGTTCCTGGTCGAGCGCTGGGCCGACGAGGTGGCCGCGGCCGATGTCGGCAGCCGGGATCTGACCGCCCGCACGGTGGCCCGCGCCGCGCTCGCGGCGTCCGATTCTGGATGGAACGGTGTGCTCGGCATCGACGGTGGCGTCGTCGTCCGGCGGGTGCGGGCACTGAGCCAGCCCACGCCCGCCCCACTGAGGCGTCGCCTCGCCGGCCCGGTACTGGTCGCCGCGGCGATCCTGGCCGTTGGCGCGACGGCCACGCAGTCCTTCCTCGATCTCGCCCGGGTGTGGCTCTGACTACCGCCAGATGCCAGGCAACCCGCCGCGGCTCCGCGCCGCGCCGATGAGCGGCAGCCCGTACATCGTCTGCAAGGTGCGCAGCAGGTCGTAGTGATCCAGCCGGCTCGCGTACTGGCCCGGGCGCACACCGGCGCCGGCCACGATGGTCGCAATGCGGTTGCCGCCGGTCCGGTTGTCCTCGTCGAAGGTGAGCACGAACAGACTGTTGTGCGTCTTCGCCCACGCGAGGTACGGGGTGAACTGCTGCCGGAGCCAGGCATCGCTCTGCGCCTTGGGACAGTCGTGCATGTCGTGGCAGAGGTTCGGGATGACGAAGGACACGGTGGGAAGCCGGCGGTAGTCCCGGGGAAAGGCGCTGTACGGCTGATTCACCGCGGCCGGCAGGTTGCTGAAGTTGACCCACGGGCTGTGCCGCCGCACGTAACCGCGGTAGGAGCAGCCCTTCCATCCGGCGCGCGGCAGATCCTCGGAATACCCGGCGAACGTGCGGCCCGCGTCGATCAGCTGCCGGCCCAGGTTTCCCCGGGCACCCAGATCATGCGGGCAGCCGTTGTCGGTGACTCCCTGTTCCGACCCGGCGAATAGCGCGAGGTAGTTCGGCTGGCTGGGATGCGTCTCGGCGTAGAACTGCGTCATGTTCGCCGAACTGCCGGCCAGTGCCGTGATCCAGGGCGTCTTCGGGTGCCCGACGACGGCGTCGTACCGCTTGTTCTCGAGCATCACGATCACCACGTGATCGGCTTTCGGAACCGCGACCGGCGCCGCCTGCGCCGCGGTTGCGGGAACGATGGCCCCGACGAGGACGCCGGCCATCGCCGCCCATCCGACCTTGCTCATACGTGTCTCCCTTCACACCGATTCCTACAAGTTGTAGGAGTTGGTGTGCGCATCCGGCGGGAGACGCGCGGTCAGCGCGGCTCGGAACCACTCGTTCGAGCCCGTCGGCGCCCACGGAGCAACTCGACGCCGATCGGGATCAGCGACACGATCACGATGCCGATCAGGATGAGCTCGATGTTCGAGCGCACGAAGCCCACCTGGCCGAGGAAGTAGCCGAGGATCGTCACGCCGCAGCCCCACAGGGTGCCGCCGATCGCGTTGTAGATCAGGAAGGTCCGGTAGTGCATGTGGCTCGCCCCGGCCACGATCGGGGTGAAGGTCCGCACGATCGGCACGAAGCGGGCGAGCACGATCGACCGGGCGCCGTACCGCGCGAAGAAGTCTCGAGCCCGGGCGAGGTTCTCCTGCTTGAAGAAGCGGGAGTCGGGCCGCCGGAACACGGCCGGCCCGAAGCGGCGGCCGAACAGATAGCCGAACTGGTCGCCGGCGATCGCCGCGATCGACACCAGCAGGCACATCAGCCACAGCGGCTGATGCAGGTAGGTGCCGTCGGCAACCAGGAGTCCCGTGTTGAACAGCAGCGAGTCGCCGGGCAGGAAGAAGCCGATCAGCAGGCCCGACTCGGCGAACACAATCGCCAGGATCCCGATCAGTCCGAATGTCGAGATCAGCCATTGCGGGTCGAGGAAGGACGGACCCAGCGCTGACGTCATCGAATTGCATCCCTCTCGATCGGCTTCTCAGCGTCGGCCTTGCCCGGCCTCGACCGGATTAAACCTACACGCTGTAGGAGTCGAGTCCGGCTTGACAAACTCCTACACGTCGTAGGAGTTTGGCGGAGTCAGGTAAGCCTAACTAACCCAGGAGCACCACGTGGGCGGCGCCTTCTTCGCCAGCTACCTCATCGGACTACGCGACGGCCTGGAGGCGGCGCTGGTCGTCTCGATTCTCGTCACCGTGCTGGCCCGCTCGAAGAGACGGGACGGGCTGCCGCCGCTCTGGGCCGGCGTGGGCGTGGCAGTGGTGTGCGCCGCGGCGCTCGGGGTCGTGCTCACCTATGTGGCCACTTCGCTGCTGTCCGGCGTCCGCCTGGAACTGTTCGAGGCGATCAGCTCCCTGGTCGCCGTGTCGATGGTCACCTGGATGATCTTCTGGATGCGCCGTAGCGCCCGGACCATCAAGGGCGAGATGACCGGCAAGCTCACCGTCGCGCTCGGGCTGGGCAAGGCGGCCGTTGCCGCGCTCGCGTTCGTGGCGGTGATCCGTGAGGGCGTCGAGATGGTGCTGCTGGTGTTCGCCGCCGCACAGGCCGCCAGCGAGACCGTCGCGCCGCTGCTCGGCATGATCGCCGGTGTCGCGTCCGCAGTGCTGCTCGGCTGGCTGATGTACGCGGCGGTCGCCCGGGTCAACCTGGGCCGCCTGTTCACCTGGACCGGCGCCCTGCTGGTGCTGGTGGCCGCCGGGATCATCAAGTACGCCGTGCACGGGTTCCAGGTCGCAGGTTTCCTGCCCGGCTCCACCACCGTCGCCTACGACCTGTCCCACACCATCGAGCCCACCTCGTGGTACGGCACCCTGCTCGCCGCCACGATCAATGTCACCCCGTCGGCGACCGCTCTCGAGGTGACGGCCTGGCTCGCGTACGCAATCGTGGTGCTCTTCTTGTTCTTCCGTCCCGCGCCGAAGAAGGTTCCCGCCGCCGCCTAGCGGGCGACGACCGCGGCCACCTTTGCTGATCGGCTCGGCCACGGCGTTGATCACGTCTGAGAGCTCCTTCAGGTCCGCCTTGGACAGCTCGCTGTGCAGGCGGTATCCGTCGCCGGCCCGATGCTTGCCCAGAGCCGCGTCGACGTCGGCGAATCCGGTGTCGATCTACTTGACGAGTTCGGGGGCGCGCTCCTGCAACACCGGCCGGAGCGCGGCGATCGCCGCCTTCGAGCCTTCGATGTTGGCGGCGAAGTCCCACAGGTCGGTGTGCGAGTAGCGGTCCTCCTCGCCGGTGATCTTTCCGGTGGCGACCTCGTCGAGCAATGACTTGGCGCCGTCGGCGAGGTTCAGCGGGGAGAGTTTGGCCGCAGTCGCCTTGGTGGCGATCGCATCGACGTCGGTCGTCAGCTGGTCGGCGATCGAGCCGGATTTGGTGATGTCGCCGATCGCCCAGAGGTCCTTCTCCAGACGGTGGAAGCCGGTGAACTGAGCGCCGGGCTCGACCGCGTCCTCGCGGCCGTCGATCTTCGGGTCGAGGTCGCCGAAAATCGTGGCGACCGGTTCGATGCGCTCCCAGTAGGTGCGGGCCACCGGGCGGTCGCGGCGGCCAGCGCGGCGTCCGTGGTCAGCGGCGCCGACGAGCCGCTGACACGGAACGCCGTCCGGATCCCGGTCCCGGCCATTCCTGGTTTGCAGGCGATCTGGTACGCGCCGACGCCGAGCTCCACGTGCAACTCGCGGGTGACGCCGGGAAGGATGTTCTCCACCTCACCCATGACCCGGTCGCCCTCGGCGTAGACGTAGAACTCGGTGATCTTGGAGCCCTCGTTGACGACCGAGAAGACCGAGGTGCCCGCCTGGGCCTCCGCGGTGGTGGCGGTGCAGCCGGTGTCGTTCGCGTGCACCGTGATCGAGCCGATCCCATCGGCCGCCTTTTGCGGAGAGTGGGAACAGGCGGCCAGCCCAGCGAGGGCAGTCAGGGCGAGCAGCCGGGATTCACGCATGGAGGTCCACTCCTCGAGCTAAGGATTACCTAACTCGCTGAATCTCCTACAACTTGTAGGTGCAAGTCAAGCCGCGCCTCGAGATGCCTCGGTACGCCGCACCAGCCCTACGGCGACCAGCTCGATGGTGACCGTGACGGCGATGGCCTCGACCGCCAGCAGGGCAACCAGGACCAGCAGTTGCGTCGCGCCGGCCTGAGCCGCCGATCCGCCGCCGAGCAGCACACCGACGAACGCTCCTGGCAGGGTGACCAGACCCACCGTGCGCGTCTGGTCGAGGGCGGGGACGAGCGCCTGACCGGCGGTAGGACGGCACACCTCCAGCACGGCGTCGCGGGGCATGAACCCGAGGGCCAGCGCGGCTTCGTACTCGCCGAAACGGTTGCGCAGCTCGTCCAGAGCGCGCCGGCCGGCAAGAGACGTCGCGGTCATGGCGCCTCCGATCAGGATGCCGGCGATCGGCAGCACCGCCACCTCCGATCTCGGCACGGTCCCCGCCACCACGATCAAACCTCCGACCGGCATGGCTCCGGCGGCGATCGGCACGATGGTGAACCGGACGAGGCCCCAGCCGCCGATCCGGCGGGCCGAGGTCGCGGCGGCGACGATCACCATCAACGTGATGAACGCGGCGGTCGCCCACCAGGACCGCAGCACCGCCGCGATCAGCAGCGAGACCGCCGCCAGTTGGACGACAGCGCGGACCGACGCCGACACGACCGCCCGGCTCACGCCGAGGCGCCCGATCAGCGCGGCGGTCACGGCCAGCAACGTCAGAGCGACCAGCACGACGAGCAGAATCGGGCCGATCGAAATCGCCGCCGAAGACAACCTCGACCACCTCTGCCCTGTGAGCCGCGCTATTGCCGGCGCGGTGGCTTTCACCGAATCTTAAGGTCGGCCATCGTACGTTTCCGATCGTGACTCAGGCGCTGCAGTTCATCGTGTCGATCCCGCCGTGGCTCACCTACCTCGTGATCGGGCTGCTCGCGTTCCGGGAGTCCGCGGCGTTCGTCGGCTCGTGCTGCCCGGCGAGTCCGCGCTGTTGCTCGGCGGTGTCCTGGCCGGCACGGGACACATCAGCCTGCCGCTGGTGGTGGTCGTGGCGATCGTCGCCGCGATCGGCGGCGACTCGGTGGGGTACGAGATCGGGCGGCACGGCGGCGGCGCCATCAAGTCGAGCCGGGCGGGCCGGTTCGTCGGCGAACAACGCTGGGCCAGAGCCGAGGCCTTCACCTGCAAGCACGGCAACTGGGCGGTGCTCGTCGGTCGCTGGGTGGGGTTGATGCGGGCGCTGGTCCCGTCCTGGCAGCACCTTCAGGGTGTGCTGGGCAACATCACGTACGTCCTAGGCCCGGTGACGGTGACCGGCGTCCTGGTCTCTTCGCCGCGGTCCGGCATGCGGCGAAGCTACGCACGCTCGGCCGCCGGTACGGTCGCCGGATCGTCGCCGCGACCGCGCTGAGCGTCCTGGTGGCGGCGAGCGCGGGCCAGATTCTGGTCTATCGATGAACCGGCGAGCTCAAGGGCTCTCCTGGCCCGGGCTGACCAACCCCGTCTCGTAGGCGAGCACGACCGCCTGGACGCGGTCGCGCAGGCCGAGTTCGGCCAGGATCCGGACGACGTGGGTCTTGATCGTCGCTTCGGACAGGTACAGCCGGCTCGCCAGCTCGGAGTTGCTGAGCCCGTGCGCGATCAGGCGCAGCACCTCCCGTTCGCGGGGGGTGAGCCCGGCCTGAGCGGCGCCGCCGACCTGTACGCCTTCACCGGCGACGCCGGCCGGGGCGGTTACCAGATGGTCTCCGGGCGGTGGTTCCACGGGCCGGGCGAGGCGGTGACGGTGCACAACTTCCTCACCGCCGCTGACGCCCGGATCGGTGACACGGTGGTCCTGACCGAGAACGGCCGGCCGGTCCCGGTGCGGATCGTCGGCGAGGTGTTCAACCCGCACACCGATCCCGAGGTGCTCGTGGACGCGTCCACAGTGCCGGCCCTGCCACCCGACATGTACCACATCACGCTGCGGCCCGGCGCCGATGCCACCGGCTAAATCAACCGGCTCGGCGGCGCGCTGCAGCCGTACGGCGTGGTGGTCGACCGGGACCAGGCGTCCAGCCACAGCGGCACCATCCTCGCGCTGGGCGCGCTCACCGGCCTGCTCACGCCGATGCTGGTGGCCGTGGCCGCCCTCGGTGTGCTCAACACGGTCGTGCTCGACACCCGCGACCGGGCGCACGACATCGGCGTCTACAAGGCGCTGGGCATGACGCCGCGCCAGACGGTGACCATGGTCGTCGCCTCGGTGCTGCTGACCGGCCTCGCCGGCCGGCTTCCTCCTGCATGCCGCGGTGATGCCGGCCATGAGGAACGCGATCGGGCTGACCCTGCCGATCCAGGCGCTGCACGTCTACCGGCCGGCCGTGCTCGCTCTGCTGGTCGTGGCCGGCCCGGTCATCGCCGTGCTCGGCGCGCTGATCCCGGCCGGCTGGGCGGCCCGCTCCGCCACCGCGACCGCACTACGCACGGAATGAGCCGGGCACGGCGCGCCCCGCGCGAGCGAGTACCGAGACTCGACGGTGATGGGGGCGGCCAACTGGGTCCACGCCCCGTCCTGGGCGAGGCAGGACGTCTTCAGCCCCCTCTCATCTCGGGCTGCGTAGCGTCCGAACGTATGCAACGTCGTGACGCCCTACGCGCGGTCACCGCCGTGGCCCTCGGCGCCGTCGCCGCCTGCGACGGCGCCGAGCAGTCTCCCCTTCGTACCGCCGACCCATCCACTCCGGCGGTCGCGCCCCGATCCACCGCCCCGGTCGCACCCACCCTCCCCGACGAGGTACGACACGGACCACGCGACCGGTCCCGGATCGCCCTGACCTTCCATGGGCAGGGCGATCCGCGGCTGGTCACCGGACTGCTCGACCAGCTGCGACACGGCGGCGCCCACGCCACGATCCTGGCTGTCGGCACCTGGCTGACCGCAAACCCCGCCCTCGGCCGACGGGTGCTGGCCGACGGTCACGAACTCGGCAACCACACCCAGCACCACGCCGACATCAAGACCATGAAACCCCAGCTTGCGTACGCCGAGATCAGCGCCTGCGCCGAAGCGGTCCGTTCCGTGACCGGTTCGATCGGCCGCTGGTTCCGTCCGTCCCAGACCCAGTACGCGACGCCGACGATCAAAAGCGCCGCCCGCCGGGCCGGCTACCCCACCTGCCTGTCGTACGACGTGGACCCGCGCGACTTCACCGACCCGGGCCCTTCCGCGATCGTCTCCGCCACACTCGCCGCCGCCCGGCCCGGATCGATCGTGAGCCTGCACTGCGGCCACCAGGGGACAGTCGCCGCGATCGCCCCGCTGCTGGCCGGACTCCGTACCCGTGGGCTGCACGCAGTCACCGCCTCGGAGCTGTTCGGATGAGAGGCCCGCCCGCCGACAGCCGCCGCGCGCGAGACGCCGGACGCCGGGCCTGCGCCCTGGTCGCGCTCGCGTTGCTCGCCGGGTGCGCGGCCGCTCCCGCGCCCGCCGTTCCCCAAGCGTCCGCACCCTCGCCTGCGCTGCCCGCGACGGCGGCCGGAGCGCTGCTGCCCGGGATGCCACCGCCGATCGACCCCGCAGACGTCTACGCCGCCGACCGCCCCGGCGACCTCGCGCCCGCCACGGCCCACGCGAAGCCCCTCGTCTACGTCCCGAACTTCGGCAGCGACACCCTCTCGGTGATCGACCCCCGCACCTACCGGGTGATCCGCACCGTCCCCGCCGGACACGGCCCGCAACACGTCGTCCCGTCCTGGGACCTGCGCACACTGTGGATCAACGACAACGCCGGCAACACCCTCATCCCGATCAACCCCGCTACCGGCACGCTTGGCAAACCGGTACCGGTGCAGGACCCGTACAACCTCTACTTCACCCCGGACGGCAAGTTCGCGATGGTGATGGCCGAGTCCCGCCGGGCCATCATCTTCAGCGACCCGCACACCATGGCCCCCCGGCACGTCCTCCCGGTCGGCTGCGACGGCATCAACCACGCCGACTTCTCGGCCGACGGCCGCTACTTCATCGCCACCTGCGAGTTCTCCGGCGAGCTCATCAAGGTCAACACCACCACCCAACGCGTCGCCGGCCGCCTGCACCTACCCGGCCACGCCATGCCCCAGGACATCAAGATCTCCCCCGACGGCCACACCTGGTACGTCGCCGACATGCAGACCAGCGGCCTCTGGCTCATCAACGGCGACCAACTGACCGCCCGTACCTTCATCCCCACCGGCGACGGCGCCCACGGCCTCTACCCCAGCCGCGACTCCCGCTACCTCTACATCGCCAACCGCGGCGAGGGCAGCGTCTCGGTCCTCGACTTCCACACCAACCACCTGGTAGCCACATGGCGCCTACCCGGCCACGCCAGCCCCGACATGGGCGGCGTCTCCGAAGACGGCCACGTGCTCTGGCTCTCCGGCCGCTACGACCGCGAGGTCTACGCCATCGACACCACCACCGGCCACCTCATCGCCCGTATCCCGGTCGGCGCCGAGCCGCACGGCCTCTGCGTCTGGCCCCAGCCCGGCCGCTACTCCCTCGGCCACACCGGCATCCTCCGCTGACCGGCGGCCTACCACCGGGACCGAGCCACCACCGCGGCTGTACGCCGTTCATCTGCGGTGATGGCCGCGATGGCGCGGCTGATGTCGTGGCAGGTGACGGCGGGGCCCTGTTCGACCAGCAGCAGATCCTCGTAGCCGTGCACGCCGACCTCGTGCCCGGCGTCCACGATCGCCCGTGCCACGTCGGGCAGTTCCTCGGCCATCCGGCCGAGAAGACGTGCGGTCACGTCCGCGTCTGCCTTCGCCACTCCCCGGCCGCGCCTGCAACATCTAGGAGGTGCTGAAGATTCGCTGAACCGGCGGTTTAGGGAACCGGCAGCGCACCGGGTTACCGTCCAGATATGAGCGATCCGCTCGTGAACGGCCTGGACATCCCTTCGAAGGTGCTGGTCGTCGAGGACGACCAAGGCGTCGGCTCCGGCCTGGCCGGCCTCCTCGCCGCCGACGGCCACGAAGTTCGCTGGGCACGTACGGCGGCGGACGCCCACCGGCTGATCGCCGATCGGGTGCCCAACCTGATCATCCTGGATCTAGGACTTCCCGACGCCGACGGTCTCGACCTGTGCGCGGCGATCCGCGCGCAGTACGCGGAGGTCGTGGTGGTGGTGGTGACTGCCCGCACCGACGAGACCGACGCGGTTCGTGCGCTCGACGGTGGCGCCGACGACTTCGTGACGAAGCCGTTCCGGCAGGTGGAGCTGCGGGCACGGCTACGCGCCCATCTGCGGCGTCGTGGCGGGACCGGCCCGCCGGAGCTGCGGGCCGGACCGGTCCGGCTGGATCAAGGGGCAAGGCGGGCCTGGGTCGGTGAACAGGAGATCGTCTTGCGGCCGAAGGAACACGAGCTGCTGGCCGTCCTGGTCGCCGCGGCGGGCGAAGCGGTACGCCGGGAGCACCTGATGGACGTCGTGTGGGACCAGCACTGGGCGGGCTCGACCAAGACGCTGGACGTGCACGTGGCCAGCGTCCGCCGCAAGCTGGCCGACGCCGGCGACCGGTGGGACCGGATCGCCACCCTGCGCGGCTACGGCTACCGCTTCGAGCCGGACTGAAGCAAGCTCTGCGGCGCAGGCGCTTCGGGCACGAGCAGGGCCACTCGCGGCTGGGGTGCGCGCCGCCGGATCAGCACCGACCCCCCGGCGCGCTCGATGACGCCGGTCGCAAGGTTCAACCCCGTTCCGAAGGGGGCATCGCCGGGGAACCCGTGGCCCTCATCCGCGACCTCGATAAGCACGCTGTCGCCATAGGGCTCAACCGTCACGGTGACGGTCCCGCTGCCGTGCCGCAAAGCGTTGTCGATCAGCACGTCAAGACTCTGCCTCAGTGCCGGCTCGCTGATCGCCACGGACCGATCGCTGTCGCTGCGCAGGACCACAAGCCTGCCGGCTGTACTCCACCGCCGGACCGCCGCCTGGGCGATCATGACCGGGTCCGCGGTGCCGTGCCCGGTCCGGCGCCGCAGCAGGACCAGATCCGCGATCGTGGTCTCGAGATCTCGCGCCCGGGCGATGGCGGTGGGCACGTCCGGTGTCGGCTGTTCCAAGGCGAGCAGAAAGCCGGCGAGCGGTGTCCGCAACTGATGAGAAGCATCCCGGACGAAATTGCGCTCGTGTTCGAGCAGCTCCTCGATCTGCCGGGCGCTGTCGCGCAGGGCCTCGCCGGCCGCGTCGGCCTCGGTGATTCCCCAGCGTGGCAGGTGCACGTCGTACTGGCCGTCGCCCAGGCTGCGGGCAGCTACGGTCAGATTCTCGAACGGCCGGGCGATCCGGATCGCCGATCGCCGCGCGAGCAGCACCGCCACGGCGATCACCGACAATGCCAGCGCGGCGAGGAGCCCCCAGATCCGGTAGCTCTGCGTTCTGAGCCGTGCCAGCGGAACGGCCGCCCGTACGCTGCCGGCGACCGTCGTGTCCGACAGCACCGGCACGACGACCGCAAGGTCCGCTCCGTCGTGACCGTCGTGTTCGTGTCCGTCAACTGCAGAGCCGGCCAGCGCCGACCGCATCGGACCGGCGCCGGCGACCCGCAGCCCTTGCGCGTCGTACACCGCGATCAGGAAGTCGTTGGTCCCGGGCGGCACCCGCACCGGAGTGCCGGCCTCGAGGATGTTGTCCGGCACCGCCGCTACGCCCCTGGTCGCGTCGCGCTGCAACCCGGCCACAGCTTGACTCGTGACCAGCCGATCCAGCACCACCGCCAGTGGCACCCCGAACAGCAACAGCGCCAGCGTCACGACCAGCACGATCGCGTTGTGAATCCGGGTCCGTGTGCTGCGGATTCGCGATCGCCTCATGCTTTGGACTTTAGGGCGGCCGAAGGCAAACTTGGCGTTTACCTTTCATTGCCCGGGCGCTGGCCGATCCCCGCCTAGCGTCGCCGGCATGAGACGACCAAATCCGTACATCGTGCTGGTCGTGCTGGTCGTGCTGGTGGGCGGGTGCAGCTCCGGCGGCCCCACCGCGGGCACGCCGACGGCCACGGCTCCCGCGGCGACCGCATCCGCGGCGACGGCCGGTACCGAACCGAGCGCCGAACCGAGCGCCGCTGCGCAGTCCGCTGTCGCGGCCGAGAGTAATCCGCCCGGCGACATCCCGGACAACATCGCGTTCGTCGCCTACTCGAACACCGCCGGGCGGTACCGGTTCACGCACCCTGAGGGCTGGGCCGAGAAGACTCACGGCTCCACCGTCACCTTCACCGACAAGCTCAACGGCGTGCAGGCCTCCACCGGCGCCGCCACCACCGCGCCGACTATCGCAACCGCCAAACAGCAGGATGTGCCCGTGCTGGCGCGCAGTCAGGCCGCGTTCGAGCTGCGCACCATCACCGACGCAACTGCGCCGGCCGGCCACGGCGTGCGTATCGTCTATCGCCGCAACTCGGCGCCCGACGCGGTCACCGGGCGGCAATACCGCGACGAGGTCGAGCGTTACGAACTGGTGTCCCACGGCCGGGAGGTCATCGTCGAGTTGTTCGGCCCGGTCGGCGCCGACAATGTCGACGCGTACCACACCATGATCACCAGCCTGAAGATCCTATGACGCCGCTGGAAGCCCGCGGGCTGCACCGCTTCTTCCGGCGCGGCGACACTGAGATCCCGGCTCTGAAGGACGTCTCCGTCGTCTGCGCGGCGGGCGAAACCCTGGCAGTCACCGGGCCGTCCGGCTCCGGCAAGTCGACGCTGCTGAGCCTGCTGGCCGGACTCGACGATCCGGACGGAGGCGCGGTGCATGTCGCCGGCCAGCGGCTGAGTCACCGCAGTCCGGCGGCCGCGGCCCGCATTCGTGCCCAACACATCGGCTTCCTCACCCAGAGCAGCGGCCTGTTCGGCCATCTGAGCGTACGGGAAAACATCCAGCTAGCGACCTCGCTCGGCCGGCCCGGCGGGCCGAGCCCGGCCGAGCTCATCGACGGGCTCGGGCTTGCGGCGGTGCGCGGAAGCCTGCCCCGCACATTGTCGGGAGGTGAGACCGCCCGGGCCGGCCTCGCGGTCGCGCTCGCCGGCTCCCCCACCGTACTGCTCGCCGACGAACCGACCGCGGAGGTGAGCCGCGACGAGGAGACCACCATCCTCGGCCTGATCGGCGCCTGGCGCCCCCGCGACGGCGCGGCCGTCATCGTCACGCACTCCCCGGCGGTCGCGGCGCACGCCGACCGCGTTCTCCACCTGGTCGACGGGAGGCTCACGTGATCCTGTCCGCCACTGACGTCTCGGTCAGCCTCGGCGGCCGCGTCGTCCTCGGCAAGATGTCCTTCGAGCTTGCGGCCGGCGAGCAATACGCGGTGACCGGCCGGTCCGGCTCCGGCAAGACCACCCTGCTCCTCGTGCTCGCCGGGCTGATCACCCCCTCGGCCGGATCCATGGACATGCGCCTGAAACCGGAGGAGGTCGTCTACGTGCCTCAGGCACCGTCGCTCGTCCTCGAGTTGACCGCCCTGCAGAACGCCGCCCTGGGCCTGCGGATCCGTGGCGTCGCTCCCGCCGACGCGAACGAGCAGGCCCGCATTCACCTGACCTCGCTCGGACTGGACGACGTCGACGACGCGCTGCCCGCCGAGCTCTCCGGCGGCATGCAGCAACGGGTCGCGCTCGCCCGCGCGCTGGCGGTCGGGCCGCGCCTGCTGCTGGTCGACGAGCCCACGGCGGCCCTGGACCAGGCCACCGGTGTCCAGACGATCAACACCCTTTCCGCGTACGCGTCGAGCACCGCGACCGCCCTCGTCGTCGCGACGCACGACCCGAACGTCGCCGCCCGCTTCCCGGCGCAGGTCGCGATCGCCTGGCAGCCCGACCAGGAGCTTGCCCGATGATCCTTCGATACGTGCTGCAATCAATGCGGCGGCGCCCGGCCGAGACGATCGCGGCCGCGGTGTCCGTAGCGCTCACCGTCGCGTTTCTGATCTTGCTCGGATCATTCACCGCCCAGACCGGAGCGCGGCTGACTCTGCGGGCCGCAGAGCGGTTACCGGTCGACTGGCAGGTCCAGGTCACGCCGGGCAGCGATCCCGCGGTCGCGGCCACGGCCCTGCGCGAGGTCCCGGGACTGCTCGGCTTCCGTGCCGTCGACTACGCCAAGGTGCCGGGCCTGAGCTCGGCCTCCTCCGACGCCGGGACCCACACGACGGGCGCGGCCTATGTCGTGTCCGTTCCCGATGACTATCGATCCTTCGCCCCCGGCGAGATCCGCCCGCTCGTCGGCGCCGCCGGTGGGGTGATCCTGCAGCAGCAAACCGCGTCCAACCTGGGCGCCGGCCCGGGCACGACCGTCACCGTCCTGGGCGCCCGGCGGACGGCGCAGATCGCCGGCGTGGCCGACCTGCCCAACGCCGATTCGTTCTTCCAGGTCGTCGGGGCACCGTCCGGATCCGGCGCCAGCGCGCCACCGGACAATGTCGTGCTGGTCAGTCCGGCCCAGTTCACCACGCTTACCGCCGGCGCGACCGTGGTGCACCAATTTCACGTCCGGCTCGATCGCGCGACGCTGCCCACCGATCCCGCGAAGGCCGCCGACGAAGTCACCCGCCGGGCCAACCATCTCGTCGCGGCGGTGGCCGGCGGCGCTTTGATCGGCGACAACCTCGGAACCTCCTTGTCGGCGGCGCGGGAGGACGCGACCTACGCCCGGCTGCTGGTTCTGCTGCTCGGCGTGCCCGGGTTGCTGCTGGCCGGTGTGGTCACCGCGCTGGTCGTCTCGCTGCGCAACGACCGGCAGCACCGTGACCTCACGCTGCTGCGGCTACGCGGGGTCAGCCCCCGGCGGGCGGCGATCCTGATCGGCGGCACCGCGCTGCTCGACGGGCTGCTCGGCGCGGCCATCGGGGCCGGCGCCGCCCTGCTCGCGCCCCGCTTCGGGGCGTACGGCAATCCGTCGGCGGGCTGGCTGGCCGCCGGTGCCCTGGCGGGCACGCTGCTGGCACTGGCCACCGAACTCGCACCGCTCGCCGGGACGCTGCGCGGATCCTCGCCGACGGTGCAGGCGGGCGTGAATCCGCTTCCGTCGACCCGACCGCCGCTCGCGCTTCGCCTCGGCCTCGACGGGCTGTTGCTGGCCGGCTCGGCGATCGTGTTCTGGCTGACCGCTCGCGGCGGCTACCAGGTAGTGGTCGTTCCCGAAGGCGTACCGGTGGCGTCGGTGAACTATGCCGCCCTGCTGGCCCCGGCACTGGCGTGGCCGGGACTGGCCCTGCTGATCTGGCGCGTGACAGTACTGACCCTGAACCGGCCCGCCCGCACACCGGCAGCCGACCGCAACGGCCGCATGCCCGACCTGCGCCACGACGTCGTCCGCCGCCGCCGGGTCCGGATAGCGCGCGGTGTCACCGGCCTCGCGATAGCCGTCGCCGTCACCGTCTCGGCCGCGGTGTTCACCCACACCTACGACCAGCAGGCGCGCCTCGACACGGCACTCACGGTCGGGTCCGACGTCGCCGTCACGCTCCCGCCGGACAACACCACCGGCCTGGATCCGGCAATCGCCGCCGTCCCCGGGGCCACGGCCGTGGAACAGGTCAGCCACCGGCTCGTCTACGTCGGGCCAGACCTGCAAGATCTGTACGGCATCGACGCGGCCACCGTCGGCCGCGCCGCTCCCCTGCAGGACGCGTTCACCCCCGGCAGCTCCATCAAGTCGACACTCGGCCGGCTCGCCGCCACGACCGACGGCGCCCTGCTCTCCCAGGAGACGCTGCACGACTACCAGCTGCACACCGGCGACCTGGTGCAGCTGCGCCTCAAGGACGCCGGTGGGGCCTACCGCACAGTCCGATTCCACGTCGTCGGCGTGATCACCGAGTTCGCCACCGCGCCGCGCGACAGCTTCGTCGTGGCCAACCGCTCGTACGTAGCCTCCGCAACCGGGCTCTCTGCGGTGCAGACCCTGCTGGTACGCACCGACCGGCCGGCCTCCGTGTCCGGGGCCATCCGCGCGCCGGCGGCGGCGCTGGTCAACGACATCACTGCTCCCCGGGTCGCCGTGCCCTCGGCCTCTGGCCTCGCCGCCGGCAGCCTGTCCGGACTTTCCCGTCTGGCCCTGGCCTTCGGGATTCTGCTGGCCGCGGCGAGCGCCGGCCTGGTGCTCGTGGTCGGCGCCGCCCAGCGGCGGCGCTCAACCACCGCGCTGGCGGTGCTGGGCGCCTCGACCCGGCAGCGAGCCGGCTTCCTGTGGACCGAGGCACGCGCGCTGACCATCGCCGGCGTGATCGGCGGACTCATTGCCGCGGCCGTGATCGCCGCCGAGCTGATCAAGGTGTTGAACGGGATCTTCGACCCGCCGCCGCAACATCCCGCGGTGCCGTGGACGTTCGTCGGCGCGGTCCTGCTCGCCGTGGGCACCAGCGCGGCGTTCGCGACGGCATTGGCCACCCGCTGGGCCGGACGAGTGGACCCCTCGCGCCTACGGGACCTGTGAGCGTCGGCCGCTCGCCTTCAGGTGCGTGCTCACGACCGCGCGCTCGTACCGGCGCTCGCCGTCATGACCGGCATGCCGTACCGCCGGTTCCTGCTCTTCAACGCCATCGGCGGAGGCGTGTGGGCGGCGGCCGTGGTGCTCGGCGGCCACTGCGCCGGAGCGTCCTGGCAGCAGCTGCAAGGGGTGCCGGGCCAAATCACGTACGTCGGCATCGGCGCGGCCGCCTTCGGCGTGCTGACCTTCGTCGTCGTCCGGCACGCCCAGCAGCTGGAAGCTCTCGCCCACCGCTACGCCCGTCAACTCGTGGCCAACGCCACGCTGATCGTCATGCTGGCCGGGGGCGTGGGTCAGGTCGCGGTCCACCGATGAACGCCGTCGGCCGCGAACGACCCTCCCCCGAACCTGCGGCGCGGTCGCTGCGGGCGGCGCCCCGTAGCGGGCGCTCAGGCCTCTGGCTGGTCGCCGTGCTGTACGCCGGCGCGGTCGGCTGGTCGCGAGTGTGGCTCGGCGTGCACTGGACAACTCCGGAAGCTAGGCGTTCCGGGCACGCGAATCGTGTTCAGGTGATAAAAGCAATATATGAGACATTCCTCCAGTCGCGACCATACGTCCGTCGGCGGCGGCTCTCTGTCCCGTCGTCGCGTCCTTGCATGGCCTCGACGAGCCGGGAGATGTTCTCGGTTGCCTTCGCGGTTTCTTGCGCCAGGTCCTTGACTTCCTGGCGACCACGGCGAAATCCTTGCCGGCATCCCCCGCCCGGGCCGCCTCGATCGTGGCGTTCATGGCCAGCAGGTTCGTCTGCTCGGCGATCGCAGTGATCATCTTGACGACCGTGCCGATCTGCGCGGACGACGCGTCCAGCTTGCTCATGGTCTGGGCAGTGTTCCTGGCCAGAGCGACGGCTTCGGCGGCACCCGGGCAGGCTGTCCAACGGTTCGGCGTAGGCGGCGTCGCTGTTGTCGAGGGCTCCGGCGATCACACGAAGCGCCGCGGCGATGTCGCCAACCTCTGCCGCGGGCACCACGTGGGTGTCGCGGACCTCACGCCACAGAGTCAATCCGGTGCGCACGTTAGCCAACAGACCGCTGCGAGTGGCGTCCAGACTCCCGCTGTCCGTTTCAGAAGCGGTCACAGCGCGGCCACCGTTTGGCCCGTGTCGTGAATCGCGCTCAGCATTTGCGCCTGCCCGCTCGGGGCGCTGACGGCCAGATCACGCAGGTCGCGGCGAGCATCGCCGATACCGTCTCGCACCGTGCCAAGATCCGCCAACGGCACGGCGGTGTGGTTGTACAGAGCGTGGGCGGCTGTCCGCCGAACGCAGCGTCGTAACCCCGACCACAGCACAACTACGGTTCCGAGCACCGCAAGCACTACCGGAGCGAGCATCTTGGTACGCGGTCACCTATCGTCGACCCACCGGCCCAACCCCTTGCGACGCCGGCATTGCCACGTCCTCAAACGGCCATCACTGCGCCTTTTCGGCGAGCGCACTCCCGCCCCGTTGTCCGCTCCATCGGCGGTAAAAGGCCCCACCTGAGCAAACATCGCGGACAAACACAGAGGACAAGGAATCGTCAATTCGGTGTCCGCAGCGCCGATGTAACCGCAACATGTGCGAACGGCAGCAGAGTTGGGGGGTGGGGCAGTGGGTCGCTCACAACGGATCCGGCGCGTCGCGGCGATCGGTCTCGCCGGCGTTCTGCTGGCCTTGACCGCGCTCAGCGTGCTCGGCGCCGCCAGCACCCGCCGCTCGGCGCAGACAGCGAGCCGGTCGGCGATGCTCGCAAAGGCGTACGACCGGGCGTTCGACGCCGTCGCGGCGGAGGAATCCCTCGAGCGCAAGTACCGCCTGGAACCGGGCACGGAGGTCCGTGAGCGCCACCGCCAGGCCGGCGACGACCTGCAACAGGCACTCGATGACGTCTACACGCGCGGCACCCCCGCCGATCGCGAGCTGGTGACCTCCCTGAGGTCGCTCCACGCGGGCTATGTCACCGCCATCGCGCGGATGTTCGCCGCCGTGGACACCGGCGATCCGGCCACCGTGCTGCGCATCGACAACGACGAGGTCGATCCGGCGTTCGGCCGCATCAGCGATCTGGTCCAGACAGCGACCGACGCGCATGCCCGCGTAGCGCAGCAGACTCTCCGGCAGCTGCACCGGGTGGAAACCGCAGTCTTCGCCACCACCGTCGCCGGATTTGGGGTCGGCCTGGCGCTGCTGGCCGCCTTCACCGCCGTCACCATCGGATATCAGCGGGCATTGCTGCGACAGGCCGCCGACAGCCGGCGCCGCGCCCAGCACGACGAGCTGACCGGCCTCGCCAACCGGGTTCTGCTCAACGAACGGCTGGCCGACGTCGTGGACGCAGGCCGTGACGTCGCTGTCCTGATCTTGGACCTGGACCGGTTCAAAGAGGTCAACGACACCCTCGGACACTCCTACGGCGACGACCTTCTGCGCCAGGTCGCCCAACGTGTCGCGGCCACCGTCCGGACCGGCGACACGGTCGCCCGGCTGTCCGCCGACGAATTCGCTGTCCTGCTCCCCGGCACCGGCGCCCAGGAAGCGCTCGCCCTCGCCGACCGCCTGACCGGTGAGCTGCACCGCAGCTTCCTCATCAGCGGCATCACCGTCGATGTCGAGACCAGCATCGGCGCGGCCACCACGACCGGGCCGATGGGCGCGGACGCGTTGCTCAGGCACGCGGACATCGCCCTGTACGCGGCCAAGGACGCCAAGACCGGTGCAGTCCTGTACTCCCCCGACATGCACACCGAGGATGCCGGCCGCCTACAACTGCTCGGCGACCTCCGTCGCGCCCTCGACGCCACCGACCAGCTGCAGCTGCACTACCAGCCCAAGGTCGACCTGGCGTCCGGGACCATCCGCGGAGCAGAGGCGCTGTTGCGCTGGCATCACCCCGTACGTGGCGCGGTCTCGCCCGCCGAGTTCATTCCCATCGCCGAGACGACCGGCCTGATCAACCGGCTCACCCTGTGCGTTCTGCGCCACGCCATCAAGCAGGGCCGCACCTGGCTCGACGACGATCACCCCACCGCGATCTCAGTCAACCTGTCCCCCCGCTGTCTGCTCGATCCCATGCTCGTCGAGCACGTCACCAAGCTCCTCGCCGAGTTCAGGCTCCCCGCCACCCTGCTGCGGCTCGAAGTCACCGAGACCGCCGTGATGGCCAACCCGGCGCTCGCACTGAGCACCCTGACCGAGCTGCACGGCCTCGGCATCACGTTATCCATCGACGACTTCGGCACCGGCTACTCCTCCATGGCGTACCTCAAACGCCTGCCGATCGACGAGCTGAAGATCGACAGCAGCTTCGTCCTCGGCATGAACAGCGACCCGAACGATGCCGCACTCGTACGCGGCGCCATCGACCTCGGCCACAACCTCGGCCTCACCGTGGTCGCCGAAGGCGTCGAAACTGCCACCCATGTCGCCGCCCTGCAACGGCTCGGATGCGACATCGCCCAGGGCTATCACTACGCCCGCCCGATGCCGGCCAACGCGTTCACCGACTGGCTGCGCCAGCAGCCGGCACGACCGGCGACCGGCGTCCTGGTCCCGATCGAATCAAACCCCCCGGCCTATACCCCGCCCATGTCCTGACCGCCGGGCTGTGGATCGATGGTCTCCCGAACCTGAAAGACCCAGCCGCCGCTCCCCCATTCCGGGCGCTGATGGGATCAGGTCGCGCCAGCCAGCCGTCGTGGGCCACAGCAGGAGAACCGTCAGATCGCGACCACAGATGTGACCGCCCGGGTGGCGGCACGTCGGTAGCAGCCAGCACAGGCGGCGTTGCGGCACGAGATCCGGTCAATCGCCAGGTCGGTTTCAGGCGGGCGAGCACGTGCAGGCCGGTCACGGGCTCGCATGACGGTCCGATGATGATCGAAGATCGACGAAGCCGAGCCGGAAACGCGCGTCAGGGTCCGAGCCATTCGGGATGTCGGGGGCCCGATTGCCAAATTGCGACCATCGAGATGGTGTTCGACGACATGCGTGAAAATCGGGCGGCATTGCGTTCAGCTGATGCCGCCGACGAT
Organism: Actinoplanes sp. NPDC051513; assembly: GCF_044454685.1. Lineage (NCBI taxonomy): Bacteria > Bacillati > Actinomycetota > Actinomycetes > Micromonosporales > Micromonosporaceae > Actinoplanes > Actinoplanes sp. NPDC051513. The sequence goes on along the minus strand of NZ_JBITDW010000032.1, from coordinate 22,154 downwards.
CGACGGCGCCCCTCTTTCAGCGTTCCCTCAGTCGACGTTTGTGATCGTGACCCGTCCCATGCGGTAGAGCGACGGAGGATCGCGTGCCGATACGAAGCCAGTCGCGATGCCCTACGTGGTGGTGGACCCCTTCGTCGGCCGGCGCCCGGACATGAAAGCTGCCATGCAGGAGCCCACTTCCCCCGCACGCGATTCTGCCGGGCGGTTGTGGCGAGCAATCTTGATAGTCGTCGTTATCGCGGTGGCCGCCTGGGCTGCCAGCCGCGCATCGGCCGCCGGCGCCTCCTGGACCGCCGCGCTCGGGCTGATCGGCAGGCTCCCCTGGTTCGACGTCCTCGGGCTCGGCCTCGTCTGGATATTGGGGCTGTACGTGCACGCGATCGTGCTCGCCGCGTCGCTGCCGGGGCTGAGTCGTCTCCGCGCCCTGACACTGAACCTGACCGGCAGCGCCGTATCGAACGTGCTGCCGCTGGGCGGGCTCGCCGGGACGGCGCTGAACCTCAGCATGACCCGCTCGTGGGGGCACAGCCGCCTCGACTTCGCGCGCTTCGTCGTGGTGTCGAAGGGCTGCGACATCATCGCCAAGCTGCTGATGCCCGCCGTGGCATTGGCAGCTCTGCTCGCCGCGGGCGCCGTCACTCCGGCGACCGGCGGTACCTGGGCGATCCCCGGAGCCGTCGCCTTTGTGGCCGGAGTGCTGCTGCTCCGGGCGTTGTGCGGACGGGCCGCACCCCTGCATCGCATGGTGAGCCTGGCGGCCCGGGCCTGTTCCTGGGCTATCCGACGGCGAGCACGGCCGGTAGGCACGATGTGGCCGGCCACGGTCTCTGCGCTGCTGAAGGGCACCGACGTGCTGGTGCGGCGCCGCCGTTTGCCTTTGACGCTCGGAATGGCCGGCTACTGGCTCGCTCAGGCCCTGCTGCTGTGGTGCTGTCTGGTGGCCGTCGGACTGCACCCGCTTCCGTCAGTGGTGTTCGCCGCTCTGGCCGCAGAGCGGATGATGACGCTGCTGGTGGTCACACCAGGCGGCGCCGGATCGGCAGAGGCCGGCATGGTGACCATCCTGATCGCGCTCGGCGTCCACCCCACCGAGGCGCTCGCGGGAGTCCTGCTCTTCCGCGCCTTCGTGTTCGCGGCCGAGATTCCCGTAGGCGCTGCAGTGGGCCTTGGATGGTGGGCCACCAGGCGGCTGCATGGTCACTCGGACGCACGACGGCGCCGGGATGGGGCCCCACCGATATGCGCATAGCTCACATCAGCGACGTCTACCTGCCCCGGCTTGGCGGCGTCGAGTGGCAAGTCCATGACCTCGTCGCACGTCAGCGGCGACGCGGCGACGACTCGTTCGTTCTGACCACGACCGCGCACGGCGACGATCACGAACCCGATGTCCCCGTTCATCGGCTCGGCGTGTCCCGCCGGCTCGGCGCGGGCCCCTACCGCCGGATCCCCGACGCCGAGTTGGCTGCCGCTCTGCGCAGGTGCGCCGCAGAGCTGGTGCACGTACACATCTCCGCTTTCTCTCCGCTGTCGTGGACGGCGGCCCGGATGGCGGGCTCGACAGGGCTGCCAACGGTCATCTCAGTGCATTCCATGTGGCACGACTTTCTGCCATTGATCCGCCGGTACGCTCGCTGGCAGCGTGCCACCACGTGGCCCGTGGTGTGGACAGCCGTCAGCACCGTGGCAGCACGAGCAGTGAGCGCGGCGCTGGACAGCACAGTCGTCGAGGTATTGCCGAACGGCATCGATCCTGGCGATTGGCGGATCTCCCGCCCGCCCGGCCGGCCACCGATACCGACCCTCGTCAGCGTGATGCGTATGGTTCGCCGGAAGCGGCCACACGCCCTGGTCGATGTCCTGCTCGCCCTGCAGGCCAGCCATCCTGGCCGGTTCCGTGCCATCCTGGTCGGCGACGGACCCCTCTTGCCGCGCCTGCAAAGGCGCGCCGCCAACTCCGGTTCGGCTCCCAGCATCCAGCTCATGGGCGCCCTGCCTCGCCCGGCGATCCGCAGCGTTCTCGCCACGGCCGACTTGTACATCGCGCCAGCATCGCGCGAATCATTCGGTATCGCCGCCTTGGAGGCGCGCACGGCCGGCCTTCCTGTCGTGGCTCGCGCCGGAACCGGCATCGCTGACTTCATCCGGCCGGATGTCGAGGGATGGCTGGTCGGCTCCGACGGGGAGCTCGCCGAGACGCTCGCCGGCCTCCTGGACGATCCGGCCCGGCTCGCTGTCGTCGCCGGCCGCAACCGGACCACGACACCCCCCATGAGCTGGCCGTCGGTGCTCGAGGCCGCCGATGCCATGTACCAGGCAGCGATCCGGCGCCAGGCAGACCCGTTGGTCCCGGGCACAGTCGGGGCGCCGGGATGACGCGACGGTTCACGCTGGTCGCGTTCCACGCCCACCCCGACGACGAGAGCCTGCTCACGGGCGGCACGCTGGCCCGCGTCGCCGCCGAGGGTCACCGCGTCGTGCTCGTCGTCGCAACCCTCGGTGAGGCCGGCGGCGCCGACGGCGATGACAAGCTCGGTGCTCGCCGGCAGGCCGAGCTGCGCCGCGCGGCCGAGGCACTCGGCTGTGCCCGCGTCGCCGTCCTCGGCTATCGCGACTCCGGCCTGCACGGCGACGCGCCGTCGGCGTCCGGCCGCCCACCACGATTCGTTGACGTGCCGGTTGAGCAGGCCGCGGCGGGCTTGATCGCTATCCTCCGTGCGGAACAGGCACATGTGCTCACCAGCTACGACGCACATGGCGGTTACGGTCACCCCGACCACCGCCACCTGCATCACGTGGCCTGTTATGCCGCTGCTGCGGCGGCGATCCCCGTGCTGCTTGAGGCGACCGTCGACCGCGGAAGGCTAGCGCTGGCACTTCGGTTGATGCGCCTGGCCGGCCCCATGCTTCCGCGGTTGCCGTTGAACCGAACATCGGACGCGTACAGCTCGGTATCCGAAACGACTCATCTGATCGACGTCGGCGCCTTTTGGCGGCAGAAACGCATTGCCCTGCGCGCGCACGAGAGCCAGGCTGAGGGCGGCTCACGGCTGCGGACTGTCGCACTACTTGGCCGGCTCCCCGGTCCTCTGTTCCGGTTGGTCGCCGGACGGGAATGGTTCATCGAAGTTGGTCGTCCACCGGCTGTGCATCGAATCGGTGACGTGTTCGCCACCTTGCGGTGACGGCCCGCCGGTCATGACGACGCCGGTTCGCGACCCACGGTTTTACCAGATGCGACGCGCCCGCGCGAGCTCTTGCCCGTGTCGCTCGAATGGGCGCTTCAGCGAAATTTAAGGTCGGCTGGCCGATCGTTACCAGTCATGACGTCCGCTCGCGAACCTGCCGCGCCTCCGACGCTACCTGAACCGTCGGCTTCTTAGTCAGCGCAGCCTTCGATTCCGTCGCACTCTCACCATGCGACGTCCGCGCCATTCTTGAGACCTTTGAAGGAGAAACAATGTCGGTGACTTATGCCACCGAGGAACGCTCGCGTGTCTGGTTGACGAAAGTTCCGGCGATCACCGCGACGTTCTGGGTCATCAAAGTATTGTCCACGACAATCGGCGAAACGTTCGCCGATTACCTGACGGTCAACGTCGGGCTGGGCCCGCTGGTCACCGACGCCGTCATGGCGACCGTGCTCGCCACCGCGCTGATGATCCAGTTCCGGACCAGGAAGTACACGCCCTGGATCTACTGGCTCTGTGTCGTGCTGGTCAGCATCGTCGGTACCCAGATCACCGACTTCTTCACCGACACGCTCGGGGTCAGCCTCTATCTGAGCACTGCGGTCTTCGCGGTCGTTCTCGCGATCGTCTTCGTCGTCTGGCACCGCCAGGAGGGGACACTCGCGATCGCCTCGGTCGACACACCGGGCCGGGAAGGTTTTTACTGGGGTGCCATTCTCACCACCTTCGCGCTCGGCACCGCCGCGGGCGATCTGGCCACCGAGGCGCTCAGTCTCGGGTTCCGCAACGGAGTGCTCATCTTCGGCGGGCTCATTGTGGCCAGCTGGATCGCGTACAAGGCCGGCGCCGGTCAGGTGCTGACCTTTTGGATCGCGTACGTGCTCACCCGTCCGCTCGGCGCATCGATGGGTGATTTGCTCACCCAGGACAAACAATTCGGCGGGCTCGCGCTGGGCGCCAGCGCCACCAGCCTGCTGTTCTTCGCGGTCATCATCGTGCTGGTAGTCCGCGAGCAACTGCTGGTCAACCAGCACGGGGTCAAGGTCAAGGGAAGTGGACCGGCCGGCGGTTATCGCGCGGACTACGCCTGGGCCGCGGCAGGCCTCGCGGTGGTCGCCGCCGTGGGATTGGCGCTCAGTGCAACGCACTCCCCTTCATCGGACAGCAGCTCGCTGACCGTCACCGACCAGGAAGCGCCGTTGCCAGGCCAATCCGGTAGCAGCTCCCGCGCGGCGACATCGGCTCGGAAGGCTCATCCGACCACGCGACTCGGCGATCTCACCTCCTTCGCCACGATCGTCACCGACGTCCAAGCCCGAGTCGCCAAGAATGATCTCGCCGGCGGTAAGGCCCGGATCAAGGGCCTGGAGGTGGCCTGGGACGACGCCGAGGCCGGGCTCAAGCCCCGCGACTCCAGCAAATGGCACCAGCTGGACGGCGAGATCGACGACGCCCTCACCGCCCTGCGCGCCGGCAACCCAAGCCAGTCCGCCTGCTCGGCGGCCCTGGCCACACTGGTCAGCACCCTGAACAAGTTCGACGGCATCTGACCGGGTCGGAGAAGTGGGTCGTGTGTTGGCGCGCGGGGCGCGCCAACACCCGACCTGTCTAGCCCGAACCAGAAGGCTTCCGGGGTTGCCCGGCCGAGGCGTGGCGTTGCTGAACGTCGCGGGCGCCAAGGTCCGTGACGTACACCAAGAAGGCCGACAGGCCGGCGATCGCGGCGCTGGCGAGGATGTCACCGGGATAGTGCACTCCGGCCCACACCCGGGCGAAACCGATCAGAACAGCTGCCGCTGTCAGCGCGAGGCCTGCCCTGCGGTTGAGGAGGAGCAGCATGCCGAAGGCCAGGGCGAACGCGGCGGTGGCGTGATCGCTGGGCATTGAGACGCCCGGCGCGTGCGGGATCAGCTGATGCACGGCGTGGTCTTGGAAGGGCCGCTGCTCGTGGCTGAGGCGGGCGAGACCCTGCCCCAGCCCGAAGGCGAGCAACAGCGAAATCCCCAGACAGATCACAGAGCGGATCTGGTGCCGCGCCAGCGCACGGACCACGACGACGCTCGCCACGGCAAAAACGGCGAAAATGAGCCACACGGCGGCGATCCGCATGATCCAGTCGATCGGCGCCCACCGTCCGGCGAAGGTGTTGATCGCCTGAAAAACCTGGTAATTCACCGTGACACTCTGGCAACGAAAAGGTAAGAGCCCGCTGAACGAGTTTCAGCTCTCCATCAGGTTTGGCCGGCGCGGTCGGTCGGCCGGATCCGGACCGAGAGCACGCGGATGTCCGCCTGGTGGCGGACCTGCTGCTACTCGCCCGGGCGGACAACCACGAGCTCCGGGTACGCCGCCAGGACGTCGACCTCGACGACCTGGTCTACACCGAACGGGAACGCCTGGCCGAACTCCACCCCCGGCTCAACGTGCGGGCTGCCGTCGAACCGGTGCGCGTCCCGGCTGATCGGAGGCGCTGCTTGCGCCCGCGGCCGGGCGCGCAGCATGAGCAGCCGGCGCTCCTAGGCCGACTCGGCGCTCAACACATCGGCAACCGGCCGGAGCGCGCCGACGCGGCCCGGCACCGCGGTGCAAACCACCACCGCCAGCACGGAACCCAGCAGGACGGCGGCCAGCACCGCGACCGATGGCACGGCGAACGACGTCTGGGTCACGGCACGATAGACGAGCAGCCCTGAAGGCACGCCGGCAAGCGCCCCGAGCGTGGCAGGCACGGCCTGAGCCGCTGACAGGCCGGCTGTCACCTGACCTGGCGTGGCGCCGAACGCGCGGGCCAGCGCCGAGGCGTGCCGGGCATCGGCGACCGTGGCCCAGGTCAGGAAGACCGTGTTGACCGCGGCCAGCACCAGCAGCATCACCGTGATCATGGTGGTGACCTGGGCCAGCCGTTCGGTACGCAGGTTGTGCAGCCCGCCGGTGTCGCGGCCGGCTACGGTCGCGCTGGTCACGATCGTCACCAGTCCGGTGACCGTGACCGCGCTGCTCAGCACCGCCAGCGCCGCCCGGACCGGCCGGCGGGCGATCAGGCGCAGCCCGAGCAGCAGCGGGACGGGCAGGGCCGCGGACGCGGCGATCAGCCCGCCGTGGCGGCGCGGCGTCCGGGCCGGCGCCTCGAGAGCGGTGATCGTGCCGGACCGGGCCGCCCGCAGCGCCGGGATCAGGGTGGCGGCGAGCGCAACGAGCAGGGCGGCCGCGACCGCGACGCCGACGGTCGAGCCGGTCAGCGACGCCGGGCCGGGCGAGCCGAGCAGCCCGGCGCCCGGCCCGGTGAACCGGCCGGCCAGCAGGCGGCCGGCGCCGAGCCCGGCGGCGGCAGCGAGCGCCGCCAGCGCGAGATGCTCGACGAGCAGCACCACTGCGATCAGGCCGGGCGTGCCACCGACGGCCTTCAGCAGGCCGACCCGGCGGGTCTGCTCCAGCGTGCGGCGCCCGGCAAGCACGGTCAGACCGGCAACCGCGAGCAGGGCGAGCAGGACCGCGCCGACCTGCAGCGCGGCCTGCGCCGAGCGGGTCACCCCGCCGTCCGCGTCGCGGATCTGCTGCCACGTCAGCACGAAGGGCGCCGTCACGCCGGGCCCGGGCAGCGCGCCGTGGGCGGCCGCGAAGGCGGGCGCCGCGGACGGGTCGGCCAGGCGCAGACCTAGCAGGTAGACGACGGACGGCGTGGTGCGGTCGTGCACGGCCGCGAGATCGGCCGGGGTCAGCCAGACCAGGCCGATGTCGAACGCGTGCGGACCGGGGGCGACTCCGGCGAAGCACAGCAGGTGACACAGACTGCTCGAGTACAAGCCTGCCTCGATCTTCCGACGGGGCGAACGCAACAGAGCCCCTGGGGAGATGCTGCGCTAGGTGGTCTTGAAGACGATCAGGTCGGGGCTGTCGGCGCCGCCGCGGTAGAGCTGCTGGCCCAGCGCCTTCCACAAGGCTCGCTCGGCCTCCAGCGTCTTGGGCGGCTCCAGGCCCATCGCGGTCAGCAGGGCCCGTCGGTGTGTGTCGAATGCCGAGCGCACCAGCTCGCCGTAGCTCACCGCGACGCGCAGCGCGGCCTGGTGGCAGAGCAGGGCCAGCAGGGTCGTGCCGATCAGCACCGGGATCCACACCGAACGCGGCAGGCGCAGGGTGGCCGCGAAGACCGCCGTGGTGACCGCGAAGACGCCGCAAAGCGTGGCGGTGAACAGCATCTGCTCGAGGCTCGACCGGGCCGCGGTCAGCGACTGGCGCAGCGCGTCCGGCAGCAGCGGGTAGAGCCGCGGCCAGAAGAACACCGCGTCCATGCCGTAGCGCCGCGGGTCGCCGGGGTACGCCTCGGCGGCCTTCAGCGTGGTGCCCAGCCGGGTGGGGAGCAGGTCGGCCTTGTCCGGCGGGTAGAGCTGGTAGCGGCGGGTGTAGTCCCGGGGCCGGGTGAGGTCGAGGCCATCCCAGCGCTTCTTTTGCCGGTCGATCAGCCAGGCTGCCGGCTTCGTGCCCACCAGCCAATATCCCTCGTACAGCCGGATCAGCCCGGGCAGCAGCACCTGCGCCAGCAGCGAGAATGAGATCAGGGCGACGGCCGCGCCGGCCGCGACGATGAGCTGCCGTGCCCCGTCCAGCTCCGCCCACCGGTGCGTGGCGGCCGCCCAGCCGAAGTGCGTGGCCAGCAGCGCGCCGAGGCCGGCCCAGAAGACCAGCGACGGCAGCACGATCGTGGTGATGAGGCGCTGGTCCAGCCAGCCGGTCGTCTTGTCGAGCAGCGCACCGAACACAGCGTCCTACCAGGCGAACGCGTGCGGCGACAGCCCGGCCGGGTTCGCGCATCGCACAGGTTGCGCCGGCGGCTCCGGGAACAGCTGGATCGATGAGCAGCGGGCGCCGCCCTCGACGTAGCCGCAGACGTGGGTGAGTAGCGGGATCTTGATCTCGCCGGGCAGCTCGGCGTCGGTGAAGGCGCCGCGCTCGCCGCTGACTGCGACCGTGTGCCGCATGTCCGCGCCGGCCCACACGCCGACCACCTCGCCGCCGGCGACGACCACGAAGCCCGAGTCGGGCTCGATCTCGTCGATGACCCAGGAGCGGAGCAGGTCGCGCATCCTGGTGCCGGACGGGACGATCACCGTGGGCGGCAGCTCGTGGATCGACTCGGCCAGCGGCCGGTCGGCAGGCTGCCCCGCGAAGGCGCCGGGCGCCGCCGCCGCGAGCGGGGATCCCGTGCCGTCGGTGATGACCACCCACCCGGTTCCGGCCCGCCCGACCGCGTCGTGCACGGTCCCCGACGAGGCGACGGTCGCGGCCTCCGCGAGCGGCCGGTCGCCGACCTCACCCCAGTCCACAGTCACATGAGTTGGTTACCAGCCGCCCGGCCGCGAGTCCAGGACCCGGCGCGTCCGGTTCCGTTAGTGTCGCGGCATGGGGCAGCCGCGCGGCGTCGAGGTTCCACAGTCGGTGGTGGACGCCGTGGAGGCGTTCGTCAACACGGCCGAGCTCTCCGAGAAGCGGGCCATTCTCGAGACGCACGCCGAGGACCTGCTCGGCGAATACGCCGACCCGCTATTGGCGGTGCTGATCGCGCAGTACGGCGCCGACCCCGAGGTCGCGGGCGGGATCGAGGCCGACCGGGCGCTGCTGCTCGAGAGCCGGGAGCGCGGCGTCGCCGAGGCGTTCGGGGCTCGGCTGCACCGGGATCGGGAGCGCGCCGTCACCCCCGAGGTGCTGGCCGACCTGGCCGGCCTGCGCGACGAGCCGGCCATGGCGGCATACCTGGCGAGCCGGCCGGCGGTGCGCGAGGTGCTGATGGCGGCCGTCGTCGCTTACGTGGACACCAAGACCGGCGCCGGCCTGCGGTCGGTGCTGCGGCGCGAGGCGGATCTGCTCCGCACCCCGCCCGCCGAGTTCTTCGTCCGCGGCATCGCGGGCACCGACCCGCACCTGAACGCCCTCGCGAACCTACTCTCCTACGCGCGACAGCACGGCGTCGAGGCAGCGGTCGAGGCAGCCCTCGGCCCGGCCGACGAGCAGCCGCCGGTGAGCGGCAGCCGCGAGGTCGACGACATCGTCAACGAGCTGCTCTTCACCGACGACCACCTGGGCACTGAGCGCCGGCTCGAGCTGGCCCGGCGAGGCCTGGCCCTGATAGAGGCCGGCTCGTCGTTGTGGGCGTTGTTCCACAGCGTCGTCGGCGAGACCCTGCTGGAGACGTACGGGACCGACCGCGCCGACCGGGTCGACGAGGCACTGGACCACCATCGCGCCGTGCTGGCCTGGGCACAGGAGCGGGACAACGTCACCGCGGCCGCGAGCGCGCATACCAACCTCGCCGGCACTTTCCTCGCGCGCGTCCACGGCAGCCGCGCCGAGAACGTGGCCGAGGCGGTCGCCCAGGCCCGGCAGGCCGTGGCCGGCTTCGATCCGGCCGAGCACGCGCGCGACGCGGCCCGGGCGCGCGCCCTGCTGGCCGACGCGCTGGAGGCAGGCCTGACCGGAAACCTGGCCGAGGCCCACGAGCAGGCGCACGCCGCGCTGGAGCTCTCGACCGATCCGGCCGTCACGGTCGGCATCTACCAGACCCTGGCGCGCATCGCCGACCGCGGCGGGCCGGACGACCACCACGACCGCGGCCTGACCTATCTGCGCGAGTCGGTCGCGCTGGTCGACCGGGCCACCAATCCAGACAACTGGGCGCGGGCGGCGATGGAGTTCGCCCGGGTGGCGGCGCTGCAGGAGACGGCGACGTCGGAGACCTCGGAAGATGCGCTCGCCGCCCTGCAGGACGCGCTCGCCCTGACCGACCGCGACCGCCGGCCGGTGCAGTGGGCGCAGGTGCACGCGCTGCTCGCCACCGCATACCGGTGGCGGCCCACCGGCGACCCGGCCGACAACTACGCGCAGGCCATCGAGCACGGCGAGCGGGCGCTGACGGTCTTCACCCCGGGCGCCTTCCCGGATCAGTGGGCCGAGGCCGCGGGCGAGCTCGCCGACGCCTATCGGCTGAGCCTCTACGGCAACCCGATCACGACGACCGACGACGCGGTGGCGCTGTACAGCACGCTCGTCGAGTTCTACCGGGCGCGCGGCGACGCCCGGCAGTGGGCCCGCATCGAAACCAAGATCGCGGCCGCCCTGCTGGCCAACAGGTTCGGCACGGTGGAGCGGCTGGCCGTCGCCGAGCGGCACTACCGGGCGGCGCTCGCCGAGCTGGACCGCCTGGGCGACTCCTGGGCGGCCGGCGCGCACATCGGATTGGTCGGCGTCGGGCAGCGGCGGATCCAGGCCGGTGAGACGGCGGTCACCGCGGAGCTGCTCGACAACCTGCGCATCGCCCTGGCCGCATACACCCGCCGGGACCACCCGGACGAGTACGTGCAGGTGCGCCTGGCCGGCATGAACCTGCGTCTGACGATGGCGGACCGCGGCGACCGGCCGGAGCACGTGGCCGCAGCGGCTGAGCTGCTCGACGAGGCGAGGGCCGCGGTCACCCCGCGCACCGAGGTCGACGTGTTCCGGGCCCGCGTCGACCTCGCCGAGACCGGGATCGAGCGCGCGGCCGCCTTCGAGGAGATCATCGGCGTAGGGGAGCGGCTGTTGGGCGGCACCACTACCGAGGCGTCGCAGCAGCAGATCCTGCCGGCGCTCTCCCGCGCATACGCGTGCCTCGCCTTTGACATGCTCGAGCGGGGACGGACCGCTGAGGCGCTGACGCTGGTGGAACAGGGCCGGGCGCGGGTGCTGCTGGACGTCCTGGACCCGGGCCCGGACGATCTGCCCGAACCGGCCCGCGGCCGCGTCGAGCGCGCCCGTCGGCAGATCGAACAGATCCGCAACGCCCTCAACGCGCCGCCGGTGCCGGGCCGGCCGAGCGACGCGCAACTCGGCCGGACGCTGGCGCTGGCCCGCCGCGAACTCGCCAACGCCCTCGCCGGTGTCACGCCGGACCGGCCGGACACCGCCGCACCGGTCGGCGCGGTGCTGGTGGTGCCGCTGGTCTGCGCGTACGGGGTGGCGTTGTTCGTGCTGTCGCCCGGCGCATCCGAGCCGGCCGTCGTGCGTCTGGAGATCGAGCGGCACGCCGTGCAGGACGCCGAGGTCCGATGGCTGACCGCCGCGGCTCAGCTCGAACTCGGCCGCCTCCGGCTCGACCAGCTGACCGAGCTGATGCAAGAGATCACCGGCTGGCTGTGGACCGCGGTCGCCGGCCCGCTGGAGGAGCGGCTGGAGCAGCTGGGCGTCCCCGCGGAGACGCCGCTGCGGATTGTCTCGTCCCCGTTGTCGCGGCTATTCCCGTTGCACGCCGCGTGGCACACCGAGGGCGGCCGCCATCGCGCCCTCATCGAAGATCGGATCATCTCGTACGCCCCGAGCACCCAACTGCTGCGGCAGGCGATCCGCCGCCGCGACCAGCCGTCCCGGGCCGGCCGCCGGGCGTTGCTGCTCGCAGACTCCACCGGCGACCTGCCCAATGCGCTCGACGAGGTCCGGGCCATCGCCGCCCTCACCGATGCCGATGTCTTCACCGGCGAGGCCGCCACCCGCGCCGCGCTGCTCCGCAACACGGCCGGGCACGGCCTCGTCCACGTCGCCTGCCACGCGGCGGTGAACTGGTTCCAGCCGCACCACTCGGTGGTCGAGCTCGCGGACGGTTACGCGTACGCCGCCGAGCTAGCCGGCCTCGACCTAGCCGCCGCCCGCCTGGTGGTGCTATCGGCCTGCCAGTCGGCGGTGACCGAGCCCGACCCGGCCGCCGGTGAGTACACCGGCCTAGCGGCGGCGCTGCTGCGGGCCGGCGCGCCCGCCGTGATCGCCACCCTGTGGAACGTCAACGACCTGGCAAGCAGCCTGCTGATGAGGCGGTTCTACGACGGTCTGGTGCGCCGCGCCATGCCTCCGGACGCGGCCCTGCGCGAGGCGCAGCTGTGGTTGCGATCCGTCACCGTGGCCGAGCTGGCCACCCAGGAGGCCAGCCCCAAAGCGGCCCGCCGCTGGCGACTGCTGGCCGAAACCCCGGCCGAGACCCCTTACGCGAGCCCGTACTTTTGGGCTGGCTATGTCCTGGTCGGTGCGTGACGGGGATCTTGTCGATCGCGTTGCGGAGTGTGACGACGCCGAGCTTGACGCCGAGTGACCCGACAAGGCCTCCCGCCTTGGCACAGCCATGCGCTGGCCGCGGCGGCGCAGAAGGCCCAAACCGACCTCGACCGCATGTCGCCGCAGGAACGCGACCAGACCGAACGAACCGCCGAGCGGCTGGCCAGCACGGTCGAGGAAGACCGGCAGTGAGCCCGTTCAATCGCTGGCGGATCGCCATCCCACCGATCATCCTCTCGGCGCTGCCGTTCGCCGCGACACCGCTGTGCAGCTGGCTCTACTGGGACGTAGACAGCGGCGGCCGGCGAGCACTGACCGTCTTCTCGCCGTAATGTTCGCCGTGTGCTTCGGGATCAGCGTGTCCATCGCAGTGGACCGCCGCATCCACGACATTCCGTGGTTGCGGATCGGCGCCGTCGCGTTGCTGATCCTGCTGGCCTGCGGGGTCAGTTGGGTCCGCGACAGCTTCTGACAATGGCCACCACGCACACCTCCGGTCACCTTGCCAACCGGTGAAGCGCGGCGATTCGCCCGCCAGTGGCCGACTCCCGGGCATGAAGCACCAAGCCCTCGGATCAACACCTCAGCCGCCGAACGGATAGTCGCCTCGATTGTGAACATCCTCGCCGACCCGCGACAAGGGCATCACGCGTCATATAACACCCGTCCGAGCGGGCGCGGTCGGCGGCATGACAGTGACGTCGCCCGGGTGAAAGACGACGTCGTGATACGACTGGATCGGGCGACCGCTGAAGACCTCTACGTGGCGCTGAACGAACTCGGCGAACATATCGCGGCCGGCGCGCCCATCACTCCGCCGACTGCCGAGGAAGTCGAGCGGCTCGGACGCCTTCTCCGAGACCTTGCTCACTCGATCGGCCGTAAATGCAATCCGCACTGCGATCACCTTGAGTGACGCTCGCGCGCCCTCTCGGCGGCAAAAGAGGACGGCCGATCTTGCACCAAAGAAGTTGTTAGTCCTGCGTGCAAAAGCTTCCAGAATGGATTAGTAATCTGTTCGCAGCGGCATTCGCCCGCCTTACCGGTCAGCGCCCACGCTGAGAGGAAGCGGGCTGGGAGCAGCCAGGTGCTCCGGGCGCGCATGCTCGATCGTCCGGACCTAGAGGCTGCGGTCTCGCCGCAGCAAGATTCGTAGGACCTCCCGAGCATCGCGAGACTGGCCAGCTTCGACAGCGGAACGTCGGCTACCGAAAGGAATATTGTCCGTTTCAGTCGAACCTTGCGGAAGCCCGACGTGCTCACCAGCCGCTTGCAAGGTAGTTCTGACCGACGCGGCAGGGATCTGATCAGACTTACCTTGCGGATTCCTTGGTGGCAGCTGCGGCGAGGGCATGACTGACACCACGCACGGCAGGAGCGCCCCGAAAACCGCGAGCACTGTGGACCGGACGGCGCCGGGCCGCCATTACCGGCCGCGCGGGCAGACCCCGCGGATCACCGGATCACTCCGGGTGCACCGATGAGGAACTGGCGACGATCCGGGCCGCCGACGCGGCGCAGATGACGTTGACCAGCTTCTGTGCCTTGGCCGCGCTCGCTTTCGCCCGCCGGCAACCGGGCCAGCCCCCGCCGGGCAGCGAACTGCGCCCGCTGGAGGAGGCGCCGGGCTCAGCGTCGAGGAGTTGGCCCAGATGCAGCGCGGAGCAGTTCGCCGCCCGCACCGCGTTCACCAGCCACCGCCCTGGCCGGGCCGGCGGCCGGCAACGGTTGGCGAGGCGGCTCGGGGCGATCGCTTTCGGGGCCTCAGCTCTCGTTAGCCGTTGGCTTTAGCCCGGTGTGTGCACATGATGGCCGTAGACGCCTCGTGACACGGGGACAAGTAAGAGCTTCCCGACGGGAGAAAATCCACGACCCAGTATTGTTCGGGCTTCGCCGGCAAGGCCTCGGCGAAGAACGGCTTGTCACCGTCTCGCAGGGTCACCTCGCTGCCGTTCCCGATGGAGTCGCGGTAGCGCGCCTGGATCTCCCACTGGCAAGACTGGCCTCTCACCATCGCCTCGACCCGAAGCGCACCCGGTGATGTGCCGCCCCCGAGGTCGATCTTCCTTCGGCTGAAGTACGGCTGGCCTTGGTCGTCTCCAGGATCGGTGATGAACGGTGCAGTGTCCTTCGTCGTCAAGTCGAACAGGACACCGGGATACTCGGCCTCGCCCTGAGGAGGGAACTCCACTACGGTCTTGGCCGACGGCGGCCGACAGGACACATTGATCGCCCGCATGTCGACAATCGAAAGCTGCGATGTTCGTTCGCTGAACAGATTCATGTTGAAGATGGTCGCGTCCGCCCAGAACGCCTCTCCTGAATCGAAGTTAGGAGGAGGCTGAAGCATCGATGTCGGGTAGCGCAACAGGCGCCCACCCAGTGGACGAAGGAACTCCCACACCTTCTTGCCGGCTCCATCGAGCGGGATCGCCTCTAGGGCAGCTTGTTCATCCTCCGTGAGGGTGCGATCAAGGACAATCTTCCAGAACTCCGGCAGCGAGGTGTCGTAGTCGGCAGTACTGGTGAACGGCGTCTTCGCCAGGTCGATCCCCCGGTCCGCGTCCCGCTGAGCTTCGGCCCGTGGTTTCGCCGTCCACGTGTCGGAGACGAGGTCCCAGCCGAGTGCGACCAATGCGCCAGCCATGACAAGAACCACGACCACGGCCAAGGCAACCCACCGCTTTCGTGGCGGCAAATCCTTTGCGCCGTCAAGGAAGCGGTTGGCCAGCAAGGCCGCGATGGACGGCCCGTTCGCCGTCTGTGGAGAGGCCGGGTGTGGAATCGCAGTCGGGGCAGTCCGACCCGCGGACGGCGCCGGCTTTCCCGGCGCGGGCGATGGCCGCCTGATGGGGGTTACTGGATGTGTTCCGTCCGGTCCCGGACCTCGCGGGGACGCCTTCCTAGTGGATGGCGATGACTCCGGAGGCGGCGATGCGGCCGGGGGTATCGCTGGCAAGAGCCCCTCCCATGCAAGAACGACAGCGTTCTGCGACCGGCATCGAAGGTAGCCCACGCCAACCAGCACGCGCTGCCCGGCATCCGCCACGTCAACAGGGTCACGGCGCTTGCGCAGAACTTGGCCGACCTGCGCGAGGCGCATGGCCGTTGCACCAGGCACGGGCCGCCTAGCGGCTTCGCTCCACGTCAGCCGAGCCGGAGACCGCACTCAACGTCGCCGTCGCCAAGCGTTCTTCGGCGCCGATCCCCGTAGCCTGGCTGCGACTTGCAGAGCATCCTGACCCTCGCAAGATCACTCGCAACCTAAGTCTGACACTCGCAACCTTCGGCGAAACAGGACAAATATCAACTCGGCCACACGTTGCGTTTCTTGCAACATCGCTCAGTTTACCCAATAGCCCATCGGCTCGCCGCCGGTCCAGGGTGCGGAACCCGGAGCCCACGGTGCCCGCGACGGGGCGGGTCCACCCGGAGGCGGCGATTGCCGCACCGTCACAGGTCGGTAGCGTGCCGCCGGTGTACGCGGAGACGATCTCAGTAGCCCGCGCCTCGTGTTTTGCGTACGCATCCGGGGGATCAGATCGCCCTTCGCCTGTAGCTGTCCGGCGCGACGGTCCGCAACCACTTGTCCAACGCGATCAGCAAGGCCGGCGCCCACAATCGCATCAGATGCGGCCCGGATCGCCCACAAGGCGGGATGGCTCTAACGCGCCTTCGCCGTCGGCCTGGCTGGCTGGCTGGTTGTCTGCCGCCTTTCAGCGTACGCGAATAGCCCACGCGATAAGAGCGACGACCACCACGGCGAGGACCAGGAAAGCGACAGTCCTTTGTGCTGTTCGGCCGGTCTTCAACTCGAGGCGGCGATGTTGCGTGTGAAGATCACGGCGAGGGATGGCGCCGGTAACGGCAACGCCGACGCCGACGCCGACGCCGACGCCGGTGGCAACTCGGAAGCAGTGTCGGCGAACACGACAGCCGCGGCACGGGATCCAGGCGACCCGGTCCGAACCGACCCGTTGCCCGAACGGACTGACGAACGCACCAGCCGCGACGAGGACGACCTGGGGGCAGCATACCGATGGCCGCGCGTGCGGCCGACCATCCGCAGTCGAGCTGCAGCTGCACGGTCGCCGGCTATTCGAGGACGTCTTCGTGGTGCTGAGCAGTCGTGGGCTCCCTTACGGAGGGAGTGACGGCGTGAGGCGTCTCAGCCGATCAGCAGAACGAGCTTTCCCCGCCCTTTACCCTGCTCGCTGACGCGGTGGGCTTCGGCGATCTCGGCCAGCGGGAAGGTCCGCACAGCCTGGGGCTCGAAGCGCCCGGACTCGATCAGCTCGCCGATTTCGGCGAGCGCGTGGAGCGCGCGACCAGAGTCGCCCCGGCTGAATCTCACTGCGTACTTGTGCGCGCCGGCGAAGTCGGCGACCGTCAGGACGTGTTCCGCGCCGCCGGCGAGTTCGATGAGTTCGGGCAGGATTCCGCTGCCGGCGACGTCGAGCGCGAGGTCGACGCCCTTGGGGGCGAGCGCCCGTACCCACCCGGTGAGGCCCTCGCCGTACGTGACGGGCTCGGCTCCCAACGAGCGCAAGTAGTCGTGATTGGCCGCGCCTGCGGTGCCGATCACGCGTGCACCACGCGCTACGGCGAACTGAACCGCCGCACTGCCGACGCTGCCAGACGCACCGTTGATCAGCAGCGTGCTGCCGCGGGCGACGCCGAGCTGGTCCAGCGCACGCATGGCCGTCTCAATGGTGGCCGGCAGCGCAGCGGCGGCCGGGAAGTCGAGCGACGGCGGGATCGGCGCATAGGCCGACAGCACCGCCAGTTCGGCCTGAGCCGCCGCCTCGGCGCAGACGCCGAACACAGGATCGCCGACGGTCACGTCGGTGACGCCGTCGCCGAGCTCGTCGACGACCCCGGCCGCCTCATAACCCAGGGTCTGCGGAAGCTCCTGATCCATCAGGCCCTTGCGCTTCTTCCAGTCACTCGGGCTGACCCCGGCGGCGCGCACCGCGATCCGGACCTGCCCCGGCCCCGGATGCGGCTCCGGAACGTTCACGATCTCCAGAACCTCCGGACCGCCGAACCGGCTGAAACGGGCTGCCCTCATCATGTGCTCCGCTCTCGACCCCGGGGTCGCTGCTTGGCTGAAATCGGAGGGCGGAGATCAGCTCGATCCCTGGATCGCCTCCGTGCATGGATCATGCCATAAAGTTGTTGTCCACCATATTAATGTGGCTTGATACACTCTCGTAGTGGCTGAACCCGGACTTCGTGACCTGAAGAAGGCGCGCACCCGCCGTCTCATCGCCGATACCGCGGCCCGCCTGTTCGCCGAGCAGGGCTACGAGCAGGTGACGGTCCGCGAGATCGCGCGCGCGGCCGAGGTGGCCGAGCAGACGGTCTACAACTACTTCCCGACCAAGGAACAGCTGGTCACCGACCGCGAACAGCAGATACAGCAGCAACTGGACGACCTGATCCGCTCCCGGCCGGTGGGAACCAGCCCGGCCGCCGCCATCCGCGATTTCGTCCTGCAGAGCGTGTCGGCTATCCGCGACACGCAGCCGGAGATCGCCCGCGGCACGCTCGGCTACCTAGCGGTGATCAGCCCAGCGGTCAACCGGCTCGCCCTGGAGCTGACCGACCGCCAGGCCACCGCGCTCGCTGCCGCCATCGGCGAAACGAGCCCGATCACGCCGGAAATCGCCCGCCTTCAAGGCATCGCGCTGGCCGGCGTGTTCCAGATCATCATCAGCGAGTCGGGCCACCGCGCCCGCGAAGGTCAGACCCCGGCCGAGATAGCCGACGCGCTCCGCCCGCAGATCGAGAACATCGTCGCCGAACTGGATCGCTGGCTCACCCGATAACCGTCTTACCGCAGTTCTAGGCAAAGATCATCCGGTTCGAGTCCGGCCGGCGAATCGGACCTATGTCGAGCTGAAGACTCCACCATATTCGGGACGGTGCAGATCTCCTGCTGGAGTATTAGTCGGTCATGATCATGAACTCGGCACCATGGTGCAACCTTGTCGCATTCTCGATGGAGCGAGGCAGCATCGTGTTCTCGTAGCCACGCGGGGGTCGGCGATGGTGGCCGAATCGGCCACGGCGAGCGCGAGCTCGCTGGCGACGAGCATCGCGAGGTTGACGCCGACGCCGAGCGGGGGCATTAGGTGTGCGGCGTCGCCGAGCAGGGTGACAGCCGCATCCGGCGTCCAGGTGTGCGGGACGGGCAGCGCGAAGATCGGCCGGTCGACGTAGTGGACGGAGTCGACCGGCACCTTGTGCATGATGTAGACGCGGCCGTCAGGATGTGCCTCGGGTCCGTCGGAGGACCCCGACCGCGAGCACCGCGAGCGTGGCGGCGCCCGTGGCGGCGACCAGGCGCTCGAACAGGCCGGTGTAGCCCGCCTCCTGCGTCAGCACGCTGGCCACCGCGAAAACGGTGATCAGGACTGCCGTCCAGCGCGTCGGGCGCGCCCAGCCCTCCCAGCCGTGTGTGCGGCGCATCGCGGCGGCCAGGAAGAATGCGGCGATTACGAGCAGCAGGACGCCGATCGAGCTGATGGCGTTGTCAAGCTGTCCGCCCGTGTTGGACAGCTGTTGCGTGGCGGTGCATCCCGGGTCGGCCATCCGGCAGGCCAGCCTCTCGGCGGGAGAGAGCAGGTCACCGAGCCCGACGATGGACAGGGCGAGCAGGACGGAACCCGTCGCTGCCCTCCAGCCGCCGGTACGCAGCTGCGACCACACCGAACGCAATGCGAAGCCGATCGTGGCGGCACCGCACAAACTCAGGACCACCACCAGGAACCCGGCATGCGGCGCAGTGACCGCATACATGTCGCTGATGGTGTGGGCGACGACGCTGTAGTGCGGTCCCTGCCAGAGCACCGGGACAAGGCAGCTCGCGACGAAGACCGCCTGGGCGACCAGGCCGAGCCACGCCCATCGCCGCACAGCCGCGCGCCTCCCGGACGAAGCGGCCGTCAGATCGATGTCTGCTCCATCGAGGTCTCGGGCAGACGAGGTCATCGTGACGCTCCTTCGAGGCTGTTGATGCCGAGGGAGAAGTCGAAGGTCCCCACGCCGTAGCGGGCCAGGCCCATCGTCAACACGCCCGCTCCCTCCAGCCAGTGGGCCATGCTCAGGTCGCCCGTGTCCCGCGGGCGCAGTCCCAAGCTCTCGATGAACGCTGACACGCTCGCCTTGGCCTGCGCATCGTCGCCGGCCAAGAACACGTCCACCGGGCCGCCCTGGGCCAGGACGTGGCGGAAAAGGGTGTTGAACGCCTTCACGACATGCACGCTCGCGGGCGCGGCCTCGGCCACCCTCTGCGCGATGGACGTGTCGTGAGGGACAGCCAGCCCGGTGCCGGTGGCGCTGAAGGGGTTGCTGATGTCGACGATGATTTTACCGGCCAGCGCGTCCCCGAACTCGCGGACGGCCGGCACGGCGCTGTCGAACAACACCGCGAGGATGACGATCTCGCCAGCCGGGGCGGCACCGAATGTCCCGGCCGTGGCGCCACCGCCCAGAGCCTCGGCCAGGTCATCGGCCTTGGACTGA
Organism: Actinoplanes sp. NPDC051513; assembly: GCF_044454685.1. Taxonomy (NCBI): domain Bacteria; kingdom Bacillati; phylum Actinomycetota; class Actinomycetes; order Micromonosporales; family Micromonosporaceae; genus Actinoplanes; species Actinoplanes sp. NPDC051513. Next base: position 2,364 of record NZ_JBITDW010000032.1, on the reverse strand, counting down.
TCGCGGCCGATCACCTCGACGGTGTTGCCGCCGGCCACCGCGAGCGTGCCGATGGTACGGGCCATGTTCCCCGTACCGATGATGGTGATGCTGCTCATGAGGTGTGCTCTCTTCCTGTTTCTCGAGGTGTCACTCTGTCTAGTTCCGGCCGGGTCAGGCGCACGGCGTCGGCCGCGTCGCTTCTGAGCCGGCTGCCGCGTCTTTACCGACTCGTCGTGGGGGGTGCCCCCGGTATTTCTGGTGTGTGGTTCAGATGGCGGTGGTGCCGCCGTCGGCGACCAGTTCCAAGCCGTTGACGTAGCTGGAGTCGTCAGAGGCGAGGACAAGTGCGACGGTGGCGATTTCTTCGGGGCGGCCCATCTTTCCGCGGGGGATGAGGGACTCGAATGCGTCCCTGGTGGCCTCGTCGAACAGTTCTTCTTGTTTGGCGGTGGCGACCTGGCCGGGAGTCAGGACGTTGACCCAGATCTTGCGGTCGCGCAGTTCGTTGAGCCAGACGCGGGCCCCGGCGTGCTGGACGGCTTTGCTTCCCGCCGGACTCGTTTCGATTCGGGTTCCGCCGTCAGCCGGCGGGAAAGTAATGGCCGTTGTCCAGGTCGGCGAGCAGGCTGGGCTGAGTGGGTTCCCAGCCGAGGGTCCGGCGGGTGATGAGATTGGACGCCGGGTAGCTCTGCGTGACGATGTTCGCGAGGAACCCGAAGTATCCCGGCACCATCAGTTCGTCCATGGGAATGCTCACGGCGGGCAGGCTCAGACGGCTGCCGATGGCCTCGGCGATCTCGCGGAACGGGATGCCCCCGTCCCCGATCGCGTGCCAATATTTGCCGGCCGGCCCCTTCTCCAGCGCCAGGCGGAACACGGAGGCGGCATCGCGGACGTGCACGGCGTTCCACAGGTTGGCGCCGTCTCCGGGGTAACCGGCGAAGCCCCTCTCCTTCGCGAGCGCGATCAGCATGGATAGGAAGCCGGCACGATCGGTCATGCTGTGTGCGATGGTGGGAAGCCGCACGACCGAGGACCGCACTCCCCGTTCGGCGAGGCCAATTACGGTGGTTTCCACGACGTTACGAGCCCGCAGGGTGCCCTTGTGCTCATCGCCGACGGGAAGGGCCGGGTCATCTTCGGTGACCGGCCGGCCCAGCTTCCCGGGCGAGCCAATGCTCCCGGCCACCACCAGCGGCTTTCCGGTTCCCGCCAGTGCCTCGCCGTACGCGAGCATGATCGGGACCTCCGCGGCGGCCACGGCCTTGATCCCGCCCGACGGAAGCAGATCCTGTCGGTGCGCGACGTGGATGACGCCGTCGGAGTCCGCGGCCGCCTCCTTGAGGCCGTCGAGGTCCCGGAGGTCGCCGCGGCGCACCTTCGCGCCGAGCGCGGACAGCACCGCCGCGGCCGGGTCCGACCGGGCCAGGCCGGTGACCTCGTGCCCGGCACCGATGAGCTCGGGGACGATGTACGAACCGGAATGGCCGGTCCCGCCAGTGACGAAAACGCGCATGCGACTGTCCTTGTCAGATTAGGTGGAAGGGGCTGTCCTTCTCGTGCCGTAGATCGACTGGCGTGATGTGGCGCGAGAAGTGGGATGCGGGCGCGCTCAGCTGAGAATGCTGACGCCGAGGAAGAAATTGGTGTGCTTGACGGAGTGAGTGAGAAGGCCCAGCTCCAGCAGGGAGGCGTTCTCCAGTGTCCGCGCCATTGGCAGCCGCCCGGTGTCCATCGGGCGCAGTCCCAGGCTCTCGATTGACGACATGCGCGCCCTCGGGGGCGGCCTTGGCGATCTCCTGCGCACCGGAACTGCCGTCGGAGGTGACAAAGCCCGTGAAGTCGGCGTTGACGGGGTTGGTGATGTCGATGATGACCTTGCCGTGCAGTGCGTCCCCGTACTCGCTGACCACCGTCGCCGCGCTCGCGTACGGCACGGCGAGGATGACGATGTCCCCGGCCGGGGCGGCGCCGGGCGTCCCGACAGTGGCGCTGCCGAGCGCGGCGGCCAATTCCTTGGCTTTGGCCGGGTCGCGGCCGATGATCTCGACGGCGTTGCCGCCCGCGAGCGCGCGGCCGGCCAGGGCGCCGGCCATATTCCCCAGGCCGATAATGCTGATGCTGCCCATGGCGTGCCTGCTTTCTGGAGCTGAATAGGAAGCCATGCCCACCCTGTCGTTGTTGACGGTGGTCTCGTCGACGCCATTGAATGACGCGACCGGCCTGGCTCAATTCACGATGTGCCCATTCTGGTTCTGGGCCCTGCCATCAAGTCCCGATGCCGAATTTCTTATATCGAATTCGCTCCGGCTCCATCAGGTACCGATTAAGCGTGCCATTGGCCTGAGTCGGTGTCCAAGACTTCTTTCAGCGGTTGCGATA
>NZ_JBITDW010000031.1:94253-110903 GCF_044454685.1 Actinoplanes sp. NPDC051513 | reverse complement strand
GGCGGCCGGGGTGGCAGGGTGGCCGGGGTGGCAGGGTGGCCGGGGTGGCAGGGTGGCCGGGGTGGCAGGGTGGCCGGGGTGGCAGGGTGGCCGGGGTGGCAGGGCGGCCGGGGTGGCAGGGCGGCCGGGGTGGCAGGGCGGCCGGGGTGGCAGGGCGGCCGGGGTGGCAGGGCGGCCGGGGTGGCAGGGCGGCCGGGGTGGCAGGGCGGCCGGGGTGGCAGGGCGGCCGGGCGGCTTGGTCAGGCCGCGAGTGGAGCCGGGGTGGCAGCGGGGCGGCTGTGGGTGGCGATGTAGCGAGCGTTCCAGCCGATCAGCGCGGCGAAGGTGACGACGGTGAGCGCCGTGGAGAGGCCGACCATGACCGAGATCGGGAGGGTGTAGACCAGTGCCGCCCGGACCACCGCCTCGGCGAGCAGACCGCCGCCCCAGACGAGGGAGGCGACGCGGTGGCCGTGGCGGATCTCCGGGGTGGTCGCGTAGGCCTCGGCCAGCTCGGCGGCCCGCTTGGGCATGAAGCTCTGCTGTGCGGCGAGGGTGAGCGGGCGGCCCCGGAACGCCGTGATCAGGAACATCGAGCCGATCACCGCGGCCATCGCCGAGTGTTTGACGAGCAGAAAGCGCGGGTCGCCGGTCAGCAGCGTGAACAGCAGCCCGACGCCGAAGACGGCACCCATCACCATCGAGAACGCGCTGAGCGCACGGCTGCGCGCCGCCACCCAGACCAGCCGCACGCCCGCGGCCCCGCTGCCGGCCAGGAGCGCCGCGGTGTCGCTCGCGTCGGCAGTGTGCAAGGCGTAGTAGGCGGCCAGCGGAAGACCGAGGTCCCAGGCCATCGAGCGGATCATCGCGGTCATGCCGTGCTGCTGCATATCGGTCTCCCTCATCGCTCCCGGTTGATGCATTGATCCTGGCTGTGACGGGGTTCCCGCCGGGACGACCGAATCGCCGAATGCGGTTGTCAACCACTTGGTGGACACGGCAGCGTGGAGGGCATGCTGGCTTCCGGGCGCGTTGTCGCCTTCGTGCCGTCGACCGATCTCGGCCGGTCCCGCGAGTTCTACGAGAAGACGCTCGGCCTCCCGATCGCCTCCGCCGACGGCTTCGCCGTGGTGGTCGCGTCGCCCACCGGCGCCATCCGCATCACCGATGTCGGGCCCGGTCTGCGGCCGCAGCCCTTCACGGTCCTCGGCTGGGAGGTCGCCGAACTGGACGCCGAGATCGACGTCCTCGCCTCCCGGGGTGTCAAGTTTGTCCGCTACCCGGGCATGGAGCAGGACGCCCGCGGCGCCTGGACCGCCCCGGGCGGCACGCGCATCGCCTGGTTCCACGATCCCGACGGCAACACGCTGTCGCTCTCCGCCGCGCCCGCCTGAGGGCCTTGGCCCGACGCGGTTGGTCGGTGGCTGCGCTGGGCGTGCCGGCCTCGGTGGCCTGATCAGCTCGTTCCTGGCCAGATGGCCGTCGTGGGACGGTTGGACGACCAGGTGGCTCTGATCACCGGCGGCGAGGGAAGCGTCGGCCTGGCGACCGCGCGGGCTTTCGTCCGCGAGGGCTGCCGCGTGGCGCTCGCGGGAATCCACGTGCGGGGATCGTTCCTGACCTGCAGTACAGCCTGCCCTTCTTGCCCGACGGCGGCCGTACCGTCATCAACTCCAGCGTGGTCGGGCTGACGTCGGATGCCGGGATCAGCGCGTATGCGACGGCCAAGCACGCGCTGGTCGGGCTGATGCGGACGCTGGCGAAAGAGTGGTCGTTGATCTGGGAGCGCTCCCAGCGACAAATGTCAATCCCCTCTTTGACCGGTTGATTCGATCTTCGTCTATGCGGCAGCGTGCTTCGCGGACTGCAAAACGCCACATCCACGGGGGGATTGTCTCGTGCGCGTGTCTGCTCGATTCCGGCTGCTCTGTCATGCCCTGATCCTGGCGATCGTCGCCGCCTACCTTGTTGCCTCGCCGATTTCGCCGGCGTCCGCGGCCCCGGTCGCCGCTCCCGGCGCCGGCCCGGTGCACAGCCCATTGCCGGCCACCGCCACCGCGAACCACGGCCTGCCGGCCGGTCGGGCGGCGCCGCCGGTGCCGCCCGCCGCGGAGGCCGCCGGCCCACCGGCGAGACCCAGCGCCGCCGAGAAGGCGAAGCGCAAGACCATGGCCGCCGCGGTGGCCCGGGCGCAGGCGGCGGTGCCCGGACGGCCCATCGCCCGGCCCGGGTTCCTGCTCGGCGACACCTCGCTGGTCGTCTACTGGGATGCCGAGGTCGACGAGGGCAACCCGGACTCCTGGGGTCGCTGGTTCGCCACCGTCACCGACACCGAGACGGCCGCCGAGCAGCGGTCGGCGGTGCTCGCGAAGAAGGACCTGAGTCGCTGCTACGACCCGGCGCTGCTGTGCCGCAGCTTCGGCTCGGCCGACGGATGGGTGCTCGACCCGGCGCGCACCTACACGGTCACCGTCACCGAGGTCGCGCCCGACGACACCGAGCTGACCAGCGTGCCGTCCGCGCCCGCGCATCCACGCAAGACCGACGACGTGCCGGCGCTGCCGGCCGGGCAGGCGGCCGGCTGCGGCTGCGCCACGGTGCTCGGCCCGACCGTGGTCGCCCAGGCGCTGCGCGGCGCCACGGTGAACACGGCCACCGGCGCCTACCTGCGAGTGGAGCGGGACTTCGCGATGCCCTCGTCCGGCATCCCGTTCGACCACGCCCGCTACTACTCGTCCGGCAACGCCGCGACCGGCATGTTCGGCGCGGGCTGGAGTTCCTCGTACGACATCCGGGTGATCGCCGCGGACAGCGGCGCGGCGCGGGTGCGCGCCGAGGACGGGTCCGAGGCGGTCTACACCGCGGCGGCCGACGGTGCCTACAGCGCGCCGGCCGGCGTCCGCGCCAAGCTGTCCAAGGTGGACGGCGGCTGGCAGCTGGTGCCGCCGGACCGCCGGGTGCTGCGCTTCGACGCCACCGGCCTGCTGCAGTCGATCAAGAATGCGCGCGGGCTCGGCGTGACCCTCGGCTACACCTCGGCCGGGTTGCTGAGCACGGTCACCGACGCGAGCGGCCGGGTGGTGCGCCTCGAGTCGCGGGCCGACCTGCGGCTGATGACCAAGATCACGCTGCCGGACGGCCGATCGACCCAGTTCGACTACCAGGACGGGCGCCTGCTCAAGGTGCAGGACCCGCGCGGCTACGTGACCTCGTACGGCTATGACGCCGCCGGCCGGCTCGCCGAGATCACCGACGCGCGCGGCCACAAGCTGATCCGCAACACGTACGACGCGAGCGGCCGGGTCGCCGCGCAGTTGGACCCGCTCGGCGCCAGGACGACCTTCGCCTGGGACGCCGGGCAGCAGATCGCCCGCACCACCGACCCGGACGGCGTCGCGGTGGTCGACGGCTACAAGAACAACGTCCTGCTCTATAGCCAGAACGCCGGCAACGACACGACCAACCACCGCTACACCGGCAAGCTGAACAAGAGCCTCGTGGTCGACCCGAAGGGAAACCAGGAGGAGACCCGTTTCGACGACGAGGGCAACCCCGTCTCGCGTACGGCGCCGGAGCCGTTCGCGTTCACCACGGTCAACTCGTTCGACAACCGCAGCAACCTCACGGCGTACCAGGACGGCCGGGGCAACACCTGGAAGTACGAGTACAACGAGTTCAACGAGATGGTCGCGCAGCGCGACCCGAAGCAGGACACTGGCTACCGCTACGAGTACGACGCCAAGGGTCAGCTGATCTCGCGCACCGACCCGCGCGGCAAGGTCACCAAGTACGAGTACGACGCCAACGGCGACCGCACGGCCGAGGTCGCGCCGACCGGCCGGCGCACCGAGATGACGTACGACGGCACCGGCCGGCTCGCCTCGGTGGTCGACCCGCGCGGCACGGTGTCCGGCGGCAACAAGGACGCCTACCGCACGAGATACGTCTACGACGCACAGAGCCAGATTCTCGAGGTCTGGCAGCCGGGCAAGGCCCAGCCGTTCCGGACCGTCTACGACGAGCTCGGCAACGTGGTGGTCTCGACCGATCCACTGAGCAACTCCAGCCGCTACACGTACGACGACGCCAGCCGGCGCGTCGAGACCAAGTCCCCGATCGGCAATGTCACGTCGACCAGGTACACGCCCGGCGGCCGGCGCGCGTCGCTGATCGACGGCGAGGGCAACACCACCAGCTGGACGTATGACCTCAACGGCCGCGTCGCGACCGAGACGTCGCCGCGGGGCAACGCCGACCCGGCACACAAGGACCTGTTCACCGCGGTCTTCCACTACGACTACAACGGCAACCTGATCCGCGCCGACCGGCCGTACGGCTCGAGCGGCGAGCGGGTCGAAGTGGACACCAAGTTCGACGCGCTGGACCGGCCCACCGGGCAGAAGGACCAGTTCAAGAAGGACACCTCGGTCGCGTACGACAACAGCGGCAACGTCGTCGAGATGACCAACGAGCGCGGCGAGAAACTGACCAGCAGCTTCGACGCGGCCAACCGGCGTACCGGAAGCTCCGGGCCCGGGGCCGGAGCGGCCGGCATCGAGTACGACGACGCCGGCAACCCGGTCAGACAGACCACCCCGACCGGCGGCGTGGTCACCACCAGGTACGACGACGACGGCCGGGTCGTCGCGGTCACCGAGCCGCGCGGCAACGTACCCGGCGCGAACCCGGACGACTACACCACGACGTACACGTACGACCGGGCCGGCAACCCCGAGACGGTGACCGACCCGCTTGGCAACGTCAGCAAGGCCACCTACGACGCGCTGAACCGGCCCACCGCGCAGATCGACGCCAACGGCAACACCACCAAGTTCGGGTACGACGAGGCCGACCGGCTTGCGAAGGTGACCGGCGCGGACGCCACCGGCGGTCAGTCGCTGGTCTACACCTACAACGCCGACGGCCAGGTGATCAAGCGAACCGACCCGCTCGGCCGGGTCGCCTCGACCGAGTACGACCGGGCCGGCCGCACCACGGTCAGCACCGACCCGCTCGGCCGGCGCCGCGAGTACGTCTACGACGCCGACTCCAACCTGATCGAGGAGGTCACCGCCCGGATCGTCGAGCCGGGCCGCCCCGACCCGAACCGCCCGGCCCGGACGGTGTTCTACGCCTACGACAACCTGGGCCGGCTGACCAGCAAACAGCTCGGCTCGGGCGGCGTCACCTACAACTACGGCTACGACGGCAAGAACCGGCTGGTCAGCGCCGCCGACCCGGCCGGCGTGCAGTCGTACGCCTACGACGACACCGACCGGCTCACCGCGACCACCCGCGGCGTCGAGACGTTCAAGTACGACTACGACAGCGAGGACCGGGTCACCGGGCGCAGCTACCCGGACGGCACGCACATCGGCGCCACCTACGACGAAGGCAACCGGGTCAAGACGCTGACCGCCACGCGGGGGGAGTCGAGCGCCGGGTACCAGTTCTCGTACGACGTCGCAGACAACCTCACCGGGATCACCTACCCGGCGTCCACCGGCATCGCCGAGCACCGGGACTACGACCGGGCCGGCCGGATGACCCGGATCGCCGCCACCAAGGGCGAGACCACGCTGTCCGCATTCGACGTGGACCTCGACAAGGTGGGCAACCCGACCCGGATCACGCAGACCACCGGCGAGCCGGGCCAGCCGACAATCACCGAGGCCACCGCGTACGCCTACGACGCCGCGAACCGGCTCACCGCCGAGTGTTTCGGCGCGCAGGCCTGCTCGGGTGCGGTCGCCGAGCGGACCGACTACACGTACGACCTGGTCGGCAACCGCAAGACGATGACCCGCAAGGCGCCGGGCGAGAACACCACGACCAGATACGCGTACGACGCCGCGGACCAGCTCGTCACCGAGAGCGTCACGGGCAGCCGGACCAGCAGCCGGTCCTTCGCGTACGACCTCGAGGGCAACCAGACGCAGGCCGGCAACGACAGGTTCACGTACGCCCTCGACCACACCATGACGTCGGCCACCGCCAACGGCCGCACCACCGACTACACGTACGACGCGGCCGGCAACCGGATCGCGGCGGTCTCCGGCGACCAGACCCAGACCTGGAGCTGGGATCTGAACGCCGGCCGGGCGCTGCTTGCGCAGGAGCGGCAGACCGACGCCACCGGCACGGTCGGCCGGGACTACCTGTACGACCCGTCCGGTCAGCCGCTCGCCCTGCTCGTGCCGTCGGCGGACGCGCTGGGCGCCCACTCCTACCTGCGGGACTGGCTCGGCGGCATCGCCGGGGTGGTCTCGCCGGCCGGCGCTCCGGAGTGGAGCTACGACTACGACGCGTTCGGGGTGAGCCGCGGGGTCACCAAGGCCGCCGACGACGCGCCGGCCAACCCGATCCAGTTCGCGGGGACCTACCAGGACGTCAGCCAGGGCGACCGGTACGCGATGGGCGCCCGCAGCTACGACCCGTCCACCGGGCGGTTCGCCTCGGCCGACCCGGTCGCTCAGCCGGCCACCGACCAGGCGGTGTCGACGTACTCGTACACCAATGGCCGCCCGACCGTGCTGACCGACCCGACCGGTGGCGATCCGGCCGACGGCAAGACCGGCATGACCGACGCGTACGTCTCGTACTACTCGGGATGCGCCAACAACCCCGCCGCGTGCGGCGCGATGACCGACGGCAACACGCCGGCCGGCGGCGAGGGCGACCAGCAGACCGAGAACCCGGACTGGCTGAACTCCAAGAAGATCGTCGACGAGGCCGAGGGCTTCGTGAAGATGATCGGCGACGAGATCGTCAACCTGATCCTCGATCTGGTCGGCTTCAACGACGCGAAGGCCTGCATCACCGAGGGCGACATCGTCGCCTGCGTCTCGACGGCGCTGCAGGCGGTGCCGTGGGGCAAGATGTTCAAGGCCGCCAAGGTCGCGATCAAGGCGATCGGGGTCGGCCGGCGGCTGATCGACGCGTACGGCCGGCTCAAATCCGCGAAGAACGCGCTGTCCGCGATCCCACGCTGGATCAAGAAGGCCACCCGCACCGCGGACGAGGCGGCCAGCAGCAAGAAGTACGCCGACGAGGCGGCCAAGGCGGCCAAGGGCGCCAAGGACGCCGGCGGCAAGGCGAAGGCGACCTCGCAGAAGGCCGCGGACAACGCCAAACGCGCGAAGAAGAAAGAGTCCACGACCGGCGAGAGCTGCAAGGTCGCCAAGGGCGGCAAGGCCCGCCTGGCCTCCAACTCGTTCGCGGCCGGCACCGCGGTGCTGCTCGCCGACGGCAGCACCAAGCCGATCGAGAAGCTGCACCCCGGCGACGCGGTCCGGGCCACCGACCCGGCGACCGGGCTGACCGAGCCGCAGCAGGTGACCGCCACGGTGGTCGGCGCCGGCGACAAGGACCTGATCGACCTGACCCTGGCCGGCGCCGGGGCCGGTGGTGGCGGTCCGCCGTCGGTCGTCACCGCTACAGCAGGACACAAGTTCTACAGCGTCGACCGCGCCGCATGGGTGCCGGCCGCCGAGCTCAAGATCGGTGAGACCCTCCGCGACGCGGACGGCATGCAGATCACCGTCGTACGGCGAGCCGAACGTGCCGCCACCACGACCGTCTACAACCTCACGGTCAGCGACACCCACACGTACTACGTGGTCGCCGGCCACACCACCGTCCTGGTCCACAACTGCGGCGGGCCCGAGGAGATCGATGGGAAGCTCGCCCGGGACCGCGCCGAGGAACTGCAATCCCTGCGGAACGACTACCCGAACGCCGCCAACCACGGCACCACGTCGGTGATCGGCGTCTTCAACAAGACGACCGGACGCTGGACCAACCACGTCGCGATCAACGGTGGCGGCGCGATGCCGAGCACGTGGACGCTCCGGGCGGGCGAGAAGTTCGTCCAGGGCGCCGGCCACGCCGAGGAGACAATTCTCGCCAACCTCGGACCGGACGAGATTGTAGGATTCGGCGGCACGTCGCGGAACATCTGCCGGGACACCTGTTATCCGCTGCTCAACGGCAACGGCATGAGATTCGGCGGCGCCGGCTATTTCGGCGGCCGGGCGGACAAGACACCGTTCTCGTACTTCTGGCAGGAGGACTGGTAGGCCGTGGACAGTGTCCGGTTGACGGAGGCGCTCGGCTATTCCGTCGGTGACCTTCTCGTGATCTCGGCCGAGGCGTTCGACGCGCGGGTCGGCGGCACCACCCGTCAGCGCGTGCTCATCGACTGGCCGTGGTGGGAGTCCGACCCCGACTCGGCCAACTCATGGGACGGCACCGTGGGTTTCCCGCGCGATCCGGACGCGTACGACTGGTGCAACACGCCGTGGCGTCTCGAGCCCGATCCGTCCGAGCTCGAGACGGGCGACGCGTGCTTCGTCGGCATCCCACCGACCGAGGTGCGGGTCACCGGAATAGAGAAGTACGAGCCGCCCGCCGATTTCGGCTTCCTGCCCCGGCCCGAGTACGTGCTCGAGGTAGTCCCGACCGACCTGATCGACGACGACGAGGCGGGCTACGTCATCTATCTGAACGGCGCGGAGCCCATCGAGCTGGAGCGGGTGGACGTCTGAACACGGGCTCGCGGCGGTCCCGCCCCGACCGCCGCGAGGGTCATTCGCCCGTGACTGCGTTGACCGCAATCTTGACCAGTGTGAGGAGCGCGAGGAGCGCGGAGACGACGACGGCCGCTTGAACTATGTAGACGAAAAGCTTGATGACAATCTTGACGGCCACGATGAGGGCTACGGCGCATCCGAGCGAGTAGGCCGTCAGCTCGGCCCGTGAGGCGTCGGGCCCGGGCGCGGCGCCGGTGAGGGCGAGAAGGACGACGACGCCGACCACGATCGGAAGTCCTCGTTTGATCCGGCTGACCGTGCCTCGAACTTTCGACATAACGGACTCCTCGAGATCGGATCTCTGGTGCCTTGAGGAATTCGCCAGGGCGGGGCGTAGTCGGCCGCGTGTGCGCGGCGGAGATCGTGTCGTCGGTTTCATCGCGCCTCCTGCAAACTTCAGAAGACTTGACTGAACTGCAGGCCCTCAGGCTAAGTCGGTTGAAGACCGTGAGCAAGAAGGCGAGCGCATTCAGTCATATTCACGCCGACACTCTGTGGCGTCATCTGCGACGATGCGGTCTTGACCTGGTAAGAATGTTGACCAAGCTCTAAACTTCTTGGACTCCTGAAGGTTCAGTGAGGATCATCTCATGCAACCGGCAGCGCGACCCGATGCCCGCCTCGCACGGCGCCTGCGATCCCTGAGGCAGCAGCACTGGCCAGGCGCCAAAATCACCCAACAGCAGATTGCCGAGGCTCTCGGCGGCGAAAGCCCGTTGAGCCTGTCCCTGATCTCCTCGTGGGAATCCACCCGAAAACCCGTCCTGCCCCCGACGAACCGGCTCATCGGATACGCCACCTTCTTCGCCAGCCGGCGATCCGTGACGTCCGAACCGGCCCGCCTGCTCGACGAAGCCGAGCTCGGCGAGGACGAGCGCAAGGTGCGCGACCGGCTCTACGCCGAGCTGCTCAGCCTGCGCTTCCCGGACACCCCGCTCAATGGCGACGAGTCCGGTTTGTTCGATGCCCGGCAGCTTTCCCTCGTGGGCTCGAACCAGGAGACCATCGGCGGCGGCACGTGGTTCTTCCCCGACCAGCGGCCGATCATCATCGTGAGCGGAAGCCTGCCGAGGCGGTATCGGGAGCAGATGCTCTTCGCCGATCCCGAGAACCCCGACTACGTCCGCTCGTACGGCCTGGCGGACCTAGACGCGCTGATCGAGGTGCACGGGCACATCCGGGCGGTGAATCCGGTCGCGGACGTTCGCATCCTGCGGTCGGAGGAGATGCACGAGGACGACTTCAGCTCGCATCTCGTGCTGATCGGTGGCGTCGACTGGAACCCCGTCAACCGGGATGTCACCCGGCGCCTGGATCTTCCCGTACGGCAACAGATGCGTCCCGATGATTCCGACCCCGGTTACTTTTCCACCGCCGAAGGCGATACCTTCACACCCGTCCTCGATGAGGCGGGCGGCACTCTGGTGGAGGACGTCGCCCACTTCTTTCGGGGAACCAGCCCCTACAACGCCCAACGGACAGTAACGTTGTGCAATGGCATGTACGGACGCGGAACCTACGGCGCCGTTCGTGCGTTGACCGACGCGAAGTTCCGCGATCGCAATGAAGACTACGTTCGGAAGCGCTTTCGGGATGCGCCGACGTTCAGCATCCTGATGCGGGTCCGGATCAACCTGAACGGAGCCGTGGTGACCCCTGACTGGACGCTGGCAGAGGAGCGGCTGCACGAGTGGCCGCCCACGGTGGGCGACGGGTGAGCTCGAGCGCCCATCATTCGTCGCACCGGCGTCTCATCACGGATTCGGGGCCGGCCCGCGACCGCGAACCCGTCGACGCCATCATCGTGCCCAGCGGCCGCCGCGCCGCCGCGCTCGCCGAGGCCGGCCGTCTGGCCGACGAGCTCGGCTGCACGCTTCTGGTGCTGTGCAGCAAGCATGCGGACGCTCTTGAAGCCGTCGCCTACCTGACGCGGTATCCGGACGCGGACGTCATCGCGGTCGACTATCCCGAGGCGGGCGTCGCCCGGCTTCCGCTCCTGGAGACCTCGACGGTGCTCGGCGAGTCCCGGCTGAGGCGGCGCACCGACACCAGCGCGAAGCGGAATCTCGGCCTGGTGCTCGCGCGGCTGGCCGGCTGGAAGCGCGTGGTGTTCCTCGACGACGACATCGTGGTGCCCGACGCGGCCGATCTGGAGCGTGCCGTGGCCCTGCTGGACACTCGCGACGGCGTCGGCCTCCACATCGGAGGGTTTCCCGACAATTCCGTTGTCTGCCATGCCAATCGCGAGACCGGGGCTCGGCAGGACACGTTCATCGGGGGCGGTGCGCTGGCCGTGCCGGCGGACCGGATCGACTCGTTCTTTCCCGAGGTCTACAACGAGGACTGGTTCTTCCTGGTCGGCGAGGTGATGCTCCGGCCGGTGGGCCAGGTCGGCACCGCGTTCCAGAAGCCGTACGACCCCTTCGCCAATCCCGACCGGGCCCGTGGCGAGGAGTTCGGCGACGTCCTCGCCGAAGGGCTCTTCGCGCTGTTCGACGACGGCGGCCGGATCGCGGATGCCGATCGCGGTTACTGGAAGGCGTTCCTGGCGGCTCGGTTGGAGCTCATCGAGGAGATCAGGGCTCGCATCGAGCGGACGATCGGCCCGATCACCCTCCGGGAGAAGTACATTCTGGAGTCGTTGGCGGCGGCGAGCGGCCGTTTGCAGTTCATCGAGCCCCGACACTGCGTCGGCTACATCCGGGCCTGGCGGCGGGATCGCGAGCGTTGGCACCGCTTCATGAGGGGCGTGCGACCGATCCGCAAGGAGTCGAACGGGCAGCGCAGGCCGATCGAGGTCGCGCTGGACCGGCTCCGACTGCGGGCGTTCCACTCGCGACACGCCCAGGATGTCTCACTCGCGAGGCGCCAGTATCGGGGCCAGCAAGGCGACAAGAAGAACCAGCGGCAGCAGGGCGAGCAGCGCGTGGCCGAGCCCCGAGGAGTGCGCTAGCCAGCCGATCGCCAGCGGCCCGAAAATGCTGGCGCAGTAGCCGATCGCGGTCATCATCGCGACCGCCGAGGCGGTCGCGATGTTTCCGGCGGCGCTCAGTGCGGCCGGGAACGCCCAGCAGATGCCGACGCCCCACCCGAACGCGCCGACGAAGGCCCAGAAACTCTTCGAGGTGAACACGACCAGCCCGATGCTGACCCCGGCCACTATCGCGCCGCCGCGGACCACCCCGGCGGCGCCCACGTGCCGGTGGGGTCGCTCGGCCGCCAGTCGCCCGGCGGCCATGGCGGTGACGAAGATCGTGTACCCCAAGGCCGCGCTCGAGTGCGAGAGGTTCCGCTCCTCGCTCAGGTAGACGGCCAGCCAGTCGCTGGCGCCGCCCTCGGCCAGCGCGCCGCAGAACATGAGAATCGCGATCATCGCGAGGCGCCCGACCGGCCATCGTCGCCTCGACTCGACCGCGTCCGGCTCGGAGATCTTGCCGTCGTCGAGCGTGCTCAGGCTCAGCACGCAGAGCGCGGCGGCGAGCAGCGAAACCACCACCAGATGGGGGATCAGCCCGACCGAGAGGCGGGCCGCGACCAGGCCCAGACCGGCCCCGGCCATGCTGCCGACGCTCCACCAGCCGTGGAAGCTGCTCATCAGGTGCTTGCCCAGTCCACGTTCGACGGCGTAGCCCTGCACGTTCATGCCGGCATCCCAGACACCGCTGCCGATGCCCATCGCGAGCAGCGCGAACGCCAACGCCTGCGGCGACCGGCAGAGCGCGATCGCGAGCAGCGACGGGAGCGCGACGGCGAAGCCCGCGACCAGCACCCGCCTGCTGCCGTAGCGGTCGCAGGCGGGGCCGGTCAGCAGCATCGCGGCGAGCGTGCCCACCCCGAGCAGGAAGAAGGCGACGCCCAGCCGTACGAGACCGGTGGTGGTCTGCTCGAGGATCGCCGGCAGGCGCGACATCCAGGACGCCTGCGTCGCGCCGCTGACCGCGAACACGACGCAGACACCCCGAGCGGACCGCACAAGACACCCCCGGCGGTCACTCTAACGGGGGATATTACTCTTCGTCGATCTCGGGTATGCGCAGCGTGAGTCACGCCCCGACGTACTTGGCCAGGTGCTCTCCGGTAAGCGTCGAGTGGTCGGCCACCAGGTCTCGGGGCGTGCCCTCGAAGACGATTTTGCCGCCGTCGTGGCCGGCGCCCGGGCCCAGGTCGATGATCCAGTCGGCGTGGGCCATCACGGCCTGGTGGTGCTCGATGACGATGACCGACTTGCCGGAGTCGACGATGCGGTCGAGCAGACCCAGCAGGTTTTCCACGTCGGCCAGGTGGAGGCCGGTCGTGGGCTCGTCGAGGACGTAGATGCCGCCCTTCTCGCCCAGGTGCGTGGCCAGCTTCAATCGCTGCCGCTCGCCGCCCGACAGCGTGGTGAGCGGCTGCCCGAGCGAAAGATAGCCGAGACCGACATCCGCGAGCCGCGAAAGGATCGCGTGGGCGGCCGGGATGCGGGCGTCGCCCTCGCCGAAGAAGGTCGCGGCCTCGGTGACCGGCATCGCCAGCACCTCGCTGATGTCCTTGCCGCCCAGCTTGTATTCCAGCACCGACGCGTCGAACCGCTTGCCCTCGCACACCTCGCAGGTGGTGGCCATGGTGGCCAGCATCCCGAGATCGGTGTAGATGACGCCGGCGCCGTTGCAGTTGGGGCAGGCGCCCTCGGAGTTGGCGCTGAACAGCGCCGGCTTGACGCCGTTGACCTTGGCGAAGGCTTTGCGGATGGGTTCCAGCAGTCCCGTGTACGTCGCGGGGCTGCTCCGCCGTGAGCCACGGATCGCGCCCTGGTCGACGCTCACGACGCCGTCGCGGGGAGCGACCGAGCCGCGGATCAGGGAGCTCTTCCCGGAGCCCGCCACGCCGGTGACCACGACGAGCATCCCGAGCGGGATGTCGACATCCACGTTCTGCAGGTTGTTGGTGTCGGCGCAGGTGATCGACAGCTTGCCGGAGGGCTTGCGGACGTCGTCCTTGAGCGACGCGCGGTCGTCCAGGTGCTGCCCGGTGAGCGTGCCGCTGGAGCGCAGGCCGGCGACCGTACCCTCGAACACGACCTCGCCACCCCCGGAGCCGGCGCCCGGCCCGAGATCGACGACGTGGTCGGCGATCGCGATCGCCTCGGGCTTGTGCTCGACGACGAGCACCGTGTTGCCCTTGTCGCGCAGCTGGATCAGCAGCTCGTTCATCCGCTGGATGTCGTGCGGGTGCAGGCCGATGGTGGGCTCGTCGAAGACGTACGTGACGTCGGTGAGCGCCGACCCGAGGTGGCGGATCATCTTGGTGCGCTGCGCCTCGCCGCCGGAGAGGGTGCCGGACGGCCGCTCGAGCGAGAGGTAGCCCAGGCCGATCTCGACGAACGAGTCGAGGGTCTCGCCGAGGGCCGTCAACAGCGGCGCCACCGACGGCTCGGACAAAGAGCGCACCCACTCGGCGAGGTCGCTGATCTGCATGGCGCAGCAGTCGGCGATGTTGATGCCGTTGATCTTCGAGGAGCGGGCCTCGGGCGCGAGCCGGCTGCCGCCGCACTCGGGGCAGGTGGTGAACGTCGCGACCCGCTCGACGAACGCGCGGATGTGGGGCTGGAGCGAGTCGATGTCCTTCGACAGCATGGACCGCTGAATCGAGGGGATGAGCCCCGCGTACGTGAGGTTGATGCCCTCGATTTTGACCTTGGTCGCCTCTTTGTAGAGAAGGTCGTTCAGTTCCTTCTTGTTGTACTTCTTGATCGGCTTGTCGGGGTCGAAGTAGCCGACGCCGCGGAAGATCCGGCCGAACCAGCCCTCCATGCTGTACCCGGGGATCATGATGGCGCCCTCGTTGATCGACTTGTTCTCGTCGTAGAGCGCCGCCAGGTTGATGTCGTTGACCGAGCCGCGCCCCTCGCAGCGCGGGCACATGCCGCCGAGGATGCTGAAGCTGCGCCGCTCCTTGGTCTGCTGCCCGCCCTTGTTGAGGGTGACCGCGCCGGCGCCGCTGACCGACGGGACGTTGAACGAGAACGCCTGCGGCGAGCCGATGTGCGGCTGCCCGATCCGGCTGAACAGGATGCGCAGCATGGCGTTGGCGTCGGTGGCCGTGCCGACGGTCGAGCGTACGTCGCCGCCCATCCGTTCCTGGTCGACGAGGATCGCGGTGGTCAGGCCGTCGAGCACATCGACGTCGGGCCGGGCCAGCGACGGCATGAAGCCCTGGACGAACGCGCTGTACGTCTCGTTGATCAGCCGCTGCGACTCGGCGGCGATCGTGCCGAACACCAGCGAGCTCTTGCCCGAGCCGGAGACGCCCGTGAACACCGTGAGCCGGCGTTTCGGGATCTCGACGCTGACATCCTTGAGATTGTTGACGCGCGCACCGTGCACGCGGATCAGATCGTGGCTGTCGGCGGCTTGCGGCGCGGCCTTCGGCATCATCGCTCCTTCGTCGTGCGTCTCACCAGCTACGAAGAGTACGTGTGGTTATCCTTCCTGCACTTCTCGATTCCTGATCGGAGGGGTCATGAAAACGGCGACGCGCCGGTTCGCCCTCTGGCGCTCCGACCTCGAGGGCGGCCTGTGCGCTGCCCCGGAGGAGTGCGTCGACGCCCTTCACGGCAAAAACCCCATTCAACTGCATTTAGAGCATCGCGTACGGGGCATCGCACCCCTCCGCGAGACCTTCGAGTCCACGCTGCGGGAGGACGTCGAGTGGCAGTTCGAGGGCGTCGAGTGGCCCACCGACGTCCAACCCGGCGTGCTGGTCACCGTGACCTGGCAGATCGGCGCGAACGAGGTGGTCGCGCGCACCAACGCTCTCGACGAGCCCCTGGCGATCGACGGGATCAACTACTTTCACGAGTACGACCCAAAGGTCGTGACCAGGGAATTCGACCTCGACAAGTCGAATCGGGGCCGGGTGCTGCACGCGGTCCGCAAACAGGGACGCGTCTTCGAGGACGGCAGCGCCGTGCTCCCCGCGGCGGAACTGGCGGCCCGGACCGGGATGGGCCGGGGGGCGCGCAACGAGTTCCTGCTGCGCAACGCCGTCGACCAGCTGATCCGCGAGGGCTACCTGACCCGCGTCGAGGGCAGCGTCGACTCGACCGGCTACCCCTGGTACCCGGCGGTCGACGGCCAGAAGCCGGCCGGCATGGTCTTCTACGCGCCGCTGGTCGAGCCGGCCGACCCGTTCGAGGGTCTCGAAGGCGACCGGCACGAGCACCTGGTCAACGGTTTCGTGCGCAAGCTTCCGCCGGGCGCGCACGCCTCCGAGCGGCAGGTGACCCTGCACCAGCAGGTCGAGGCGGACCCGCTGGCGCCCGGGTACACGTATGTCAAGAAACACCAGCGGGGCACGAATCCGTGAGGTTGGGCTGATCTGCGCGTCCACCTCGCCCGCCCCGGCCCCGGCCACCACCGCCCCACCCCCGGTCACGGCCGCGCCCACGACGCCACCTCCGGCCTCCGCGGGGGAGGCCGGGGGTGAGACGGGCACGCCGCGCTGCCACACGGCCGACCTCAAGGTCTCCATCGGCCAGGGTGAGGGCGCCGCCGGCACCTTGTACACCGCGCTGGTCTTCAAGAACGCCACGAAACACGCCTGCACGCTGTTCGGCTACCCCGGCGTCTCGTGGGTCGCCGGCAACGACGGCCACCAGGTCAACGTGCCGTTCACCCGCAACAGCGTGGACACCAAGAGCACAGTCACCCTGAAGCCCGGCGCGGTCGCGCACGCCACCCTCGCCACCCACGACGTGGGCTTCTTCGACGCCGCGAAGTGCAAGCCGGTCGACGTCCGCGGCTTCCGGGTCTACCCGTCCAACGAGACCAGGGCGGTTTTCGTGGCGCTCCCGACCCAGGTCTGCTCGGTGAACGGCATCGACGCGGGCAGCGTCACGACGATCACCGAGGGCGCGTCGTCCTGACCCCTTGAGTGGGCGCATGCCCACTTTGAGTGGGCAAGCGCCCACTATGGGACTCCCGAGTGGGGGCGGGGCCACCTAGATTTGGCACGCCCCCCCAAACGCCCATATAAATTGGGGCGGGGCCCCAATTTGTTGGCGCGCCCCCCCGAAAGATCAGCCCGCTGCGCCCCCACCAGG